>JAJCXX010000031.1 GCA_029263195.1 Acidimicrobiales bacterium | reverse complement strand
CTGTTCGTCGGTGGCGCCATGGAGTTGGTTGCCGGGTCGGGCCGGGGCGAGATCCTCCAACACCAGCGTGAATACGGTGGAGTCGTCCGCCACTGCGCCATGGATGCAGACCGCGGTCGAGATCGGCAAGCCCTCGGCCAGGTCGGTATAGAAGCGGACTTCGTTGCGGTAGATGCCCTGGGCCCCGGCGGCTCGGCTCTCCTCGCTCGGCGAAGGGAACTTCACCACGACGGTGGCCGGGCACGAGCCGGCGCCGCCTTCGGCGAAACCGAAGTAGAACCGTTCGTTGTGGGCCATCTGTCCGGTGCCGACCGACTCGCGTGAGAGATCGGTGATCCGCACGTCGTGACCGGCCCCCCTCATCACCTCGGTCATCCACTCCGGGGTGACCTCATCAGGATCGCTGATGATCGCAGGCTGGATCGTCATGAAGGCTCCGCAGCTCGCCGGATCATGACCCGCTCATCGAGCGGGAACGGTCGCCCGGGAGAAGTTGGCGACGATCGCGTCGACGGTCTCATCGTTGCGATTGGCCGGTAGGTCGTGACCCATGTCGGGGAACATCAACAATCTCGACCCGTTCACGGCGTTGGCGGTGGCGACTCCACCGGAGGGCTTCACCAACGGATCCTGAAGTCCGTGAATCACGAGAGTGGGAACTCTCAGTCGCCTGAGTCCGGGGGTGCGGTCGGGACTGCCGGCAATGGCGGCGGTCTGGCGGGACATACCTTCGGGCCGGTAGCTGCGTTCAACGCTGCGCTCGACCAGTGGTCGCTGGGCTACCGGATCGAAGTTCTCTCCGCCGATCAGTTCAAATGTCTCGAGAGACTGCTCGACGGCGTTGTCGCGACTCGTCGGTTGCAGTTTGCGTGCCTTCATCATCAGCCGCCCGGTCATCAAGCCGTTTCGCCGGTCGCCGGGATTGGACATGATCGAGCAGAGCGACAGGACGAGTCCGGGATGGTTGATCGCCATGGCTTGGGAAATCATGCCCCCCATCGAGATGCCGACCAGGTGGGCGGGTCCGACATCGAGCGCGGTGAGAAGACCGGCGGCGTCGGCCGCCATGTCGTCGACCGTGTAGCCGACCTCCTTCAGCTTCCGGCGAAAGAGGTAGGCCCTGATGGTGGCGGCCAGGCCCGGTGCCTCCCAGTCGGTCTCAGAGCTGAGGCCGGAGTCGCGATTGTCGAACACGATCGTCTTGAAGCCCCTTGTGACGAATCCGTCGACAAGTTCCTCGGGCCAATCGGTGAGCTGTCCGCCGAGTCCCATCACCAGTAGCACCGGCGGCCCTTCACCGCGGGCTTCGTACTCGATGGTTATCCCGTTGGCTTCGATTGACGACATCTCGTGAAGTTAGCCGACGTCGAGCGACGGATGTCCGGCGAAATGACCTAGGGACTCGGGATTGGCGATCGCCTCGGTGTTGTCGATCGGCAGACCGTGGACGACCTTACGGACCGCCAGCTCGACGATCTTCCCACTGCGCGTGCGAGGAATCTCTGGCACGGCCGCTATCACCGACGGGACGTGGCGGGGTGTTGCTCCCTCCCGGACCGTCTGTTTGATCGTCGCGATGAGCGGGTCGGTGAGTTCCTCGCCGTCGCGCAAGACCACGAACAGCACCACGCGAGTGTCGTCGCCCCAGTCCTGCCCGATCACGATCGCCTCGAGCACCTCCGGCACCTTGTCGACCTGTCGGTAGATCTCGGCCGTGCCGATGCGCACGCCTCCTGGATTGAGAGTCGCGTCGGAGCGACCGTGGATCACGAAACCGCCGTGTTCGGTTCGTTCGGCGAAGTCGCCTTGGTGCCAGATCCCGGGGAAGCGATCGAAATAGGCGGCGTGGAAGCGCTGGTCATCCGGGTCGTCCACGAACCTCAGCGGCACCGATGGGAAGGACGATCGACACACCAGCTCACCGCGTTCGCCTGCGCCCAACGCCGCGCCGTCGGGTCCGACGACGTCGATCTCCAGGCCGAGAGCCGGACGTTGGATCTCCCCGGCCCACACCGACGAGGTGGGGTCACCCGCCACGAGGCATCCGCAGAGGTCGGTTCCGCCGGAGATCGAGGCCAAGTGCACGTCGGCTTTGATCGACTCATGGACGGTGTGGAATCCCTCGGCCACCAACGTCGAACCGGTCGAGGTGATGGTGCGGAGGCTCGACAGGTCGTGGGTCGTGATCGGCTCGATACCTGCTTTCGCCACCGACTCGATGAACTTGGCCGATGTCCCGAACAGAGTTATGTCGACTTCGTCGATGAGGTCGAACAGACGGTTTCCGTCGGGATGGAACGGGGATCCGTCGTAGAGCACCAAGGTGGCCCCGGAGGCCAATCCCGAGGCCAGCCAGTTCCACATCATCCAGCCGGCAGTCGTGAAGTAGAAGACGTGGTCGCCGGGCTTCACATCGCAGTGGAGCTGGTGTTCGACGAGGTGCTTGAGCAGGACCCCGCCGGTGCGGTGCACGATGCACTTCGGCTTTCCGGTGGTACCCGAGGAAAAGAGGATGTACCACGGGTGGTCGAACGGGAGCCGCACGAACTCAGGTGGTCGAGGCTCGATCCCGTCGACAAAGCCTTCGAGTGTGATCGCCCGGTCGATTCCTCCGGTGGTCCCGTCTCCCATGAACGGCACCACGATCACATCGCGAACCGTCGGTAGAGCCGCGGCGACCTCGGCCAGAGGCCCGACCCGGTCGTGAACCCGACCGCCGTAGGGGTAGCCGTCGCAAGCGAACAGGACGGTGGGGGAGATCTGGCTGAATCGGTCGATCACCCCGTCGACACCGAAGTCCGGTGATGTCGAGGAGAAGACGGCGCCGATCGACGCGGCGGCCAGCATGACCGCGTAGGTCTCCGGAATGTTGGGAAGCCAGGCCGCAACCCGGTCGCCTTCGCCGACCCCGACCCGTCGCATGGCGAGCTGAAGTCGTCCGACCAGGGTCCTGAGCTCGTTCCAGGTGATCTCGCGGCTGGTGACCCCGGGCCGAACTGTCGTGTCTTCTCCACGAAAGATCATGGCGATGTCGTCGTCGGCTGCGCCCGCCCCGGCCAGCAGATTCTCGGCCACGTTGAGCCGGGCATCGGGATGAAAACGCACGTCCGCCAGATCGCCGGAGCGGTCCATGAGGGTGTCGCCCCTCTCACCGATCATTCCCAGATGATCCCAGGCTGCCGCCCAGAACTCTCCCGGATGGGACAGCGACCATTCGTGAAGTTCCTCGAACCCGTCGACCCCGACCTGATCGGCGAACCGGGTGAGGTTGGCTCTGGCCACCCGGTCGGGCGACGGTGTCCAGATAGGTGGCATGCAGTGGAGAATAGGGCCGTCCGGAGGTCAGCTGCTGGTCGGCTCGCTGGAGTCGTTCGACTCGAGTTCCTCAGCGGCGGCGTGCCACTGAGCGAGGAGCGACTCCGCCAGCTTGATTGCCTTCTCGTGAGCTGCGGCGAGCCGATGAACATCGTCGTGCTTGGCGTAGATCTCCGGGTCGGCGAGCTGTTCGGCCAGTTCGGCGGCCTTGGCATCGGCGATCTCGCTGTCGCGCTCGAGCTTCTTGACTCGCTTGCGAAGATCGTTGGTGGCCTGCCGCGATCGGGCGGTCTCTCGGCGTCGTTCCGCTCTTGGATCTGTGGTCTTGGAACCGTTGCGTGGCTTCGATCCGAGTCTTCCCGGATCGGCGGGCGTGAGGACCGCATCGGGCACTCCGGTGTGCCAGGTGGCGTGCCCGCCCCTCACATCGATCAGGGCGTCGGCGACGTTTCGAATGAGATGCCGATCGTGGGTCACCAGAAGCACCGTGCCCGGATAGGCCGTGAGGGCATCCTCGAGCACATCACAGCTCGGCAGGTCGAGGTGATTGGTGGGCTCGTCGAGAACCAGCAGGTTCACCGGCTCGATCATCGTGCGGGCCAGGGCGAGACGGGTTCGCTCGCCGCCCGACAGGTCGCGAACGTGGCGATCGGCGGCATCCCCGGGAAACCCGAACGAGCCGAGGACCGTGCGCAGATTGCGTTTCCCCGGGATGATGCCGCCCGAGAACACCTCGATCACGGTCTTGTCGACGTCGAGTTCGTCGGCTTGGTGTTGATGGAAGGTGGCGATGCTCACGTTGGTGCCGAGTCCTGCCGTGCCAACCGTGGCTTGCAGCTCGCCGAGAATGAGTCTGAGCAGCGTGGTCTTGCCGGCTCCGTTGGGTCCGACCAACGCGATCGTCTGGCCTCGTTCGACTGCGAACGACACGTTGGAAACGACTGGGATGTCGTCGTAGCCGACGGTGGCGTCGTGGAATTCGGCCACAACCCGCGACGACCGAGGGGGTTCGGGGAACGCGAACTTGGCGATGAGTTGTTTCCGGTCGGGGGGCTTGATGAGCTCGAGCTTCTGGAGGGTCTTGATCCGGCTCTGGACCTGCTTGGCCTTGGTGGCCTTGTACCTGAAACGGTCGATGAACTGCTCGACCTTGGCGACCTCACGGGCTTGCCGGCTGGCTGCCGCTTCGATCCGCTGGAGACGCTCCTCGCGGGCCACCACGAACTCGGCGAATCCGCCCACGAACTCGAGAGCCGTGCCCTCGGCGAGCTCGACGACCCGATCGGCGACAGTGTCGATGAAGTCGCGGTCGTGACTGACGAACAAGAGCGCGGCCGCCCAGTTGGCGAGGTGCTGTTCGAGCCAGGCGACCGAATCCACGTCGAGGTGGTTGGTGGGCTCATCCAGAATCAGAACGTCGGGCTTGGCGAGAAGCAATCGGGCCAGGGCGACCCGCATGCGCCACCCGCCGGACATCTCGCGCACCGGCCGGTCGGCGTCGGAGTCGCTGAAGCCCAGGCCGGCCAGGACCTTTCGGGCGTCGGCTTCGAGGGCGTAGCCGCCCATGGCGCTGAAGTGCCCCTGGACCTCGCCGTACTCGGCCAGGACGGCGTCCTGGTCGACCGAGGAATCCTGGGACTGCATCTGAGTTTCGAGGTGATGCAAGCGGTGTGCCAGGTCGGCGAGTTCGCCGGCACCCGCGATCACTTCCTCGATCACTGTGCCCGTGGTGGTGTCGACCAGATCCTGGGGAAGATAACCGAGCTTCATGTCTCGGGGCTTGGTGATCTTGCCCTCGTCGGGCTCTTCGAGGCCGACGAGAATCTCGATGAGAGTGGTCTTGCCCGTGCCGTTGCCGCCAAGAAGCGCGACTCGTCGGCCCGCCGACAATTCGAGGGTCACGTCGCTGAAGAGCTGGCGCGGTCCGTACGACTTCGCAATACCCGATGCGGTGAGCATCGATCAGTCGAGAAGTGAGCCGAGGGCAACCTCGGCGGCGGAGGACTGTGGGGTATCGATTCCGGTGTCGTCGATACGTCCCAGCCAAGTGACCGACACGTAGCCGCGCATCACGGCACCGGCGTCGCAGTCGGTCGGGACCTCTATCGAATCGCCCCACGCCATTTTGATCGTGAACGCCCCGTCGTGTCCGGGCTTGGCCTCTCGCTCCACCGTCATCACGGTTCGCGGTGGGAACACTCCGACGTTGGTTCTTCGCCAACCCAACATCTCCGAGACCGGCGTGTTGGGAACGTTGATGTTGAGCAGCACAGGATCGTCGGGCAGGTCGGCCATGAGGCGTTCGACCATTGTCGTTGCCACCTCGGCGGCGCTCTGCCATTGCTGAGATTCGAGCACAGCATCCCAGCCTTGGCCCTCGACCCCCCAGTTGTCCACCGACTGGCTCACGGCCACGGCGTTGATGCCACCGTTTCGTGCAGTGAGGGCAGCTCCGACCGTGCCGGAGTGATAGATGCTGCGGCCCACGTTGGCGCCTGGATTGATGCCCGACACCACGATGTCGATCTCGCCGAACAGGCCCAGCCTGGCAAACATGGCGCACAGCGCCGGCGGCCCGGTGACCGCCCAAGCCTCGTCGATTCCCTCGACGTTCGCCTTGTGCATCTCGGGCTTCATCTCCGAAAACGAACCAAGGGCCGCCCCGAAACCCGAGTACTCGCGATCGGGGGCGCCGATCACCACTTCACCGAGCGGCAACAAGGCCCGGGCCAGGACGTGCAGGCCCACGGAGTCGATTCCATCGTCGTTCGTAACCAGAATTCTCACCCGGTGACCCTATCTGCCGACACCGTGCCCACGATCCGCGGGGATTCGGTGGTTCTCACCATTCTCTCACCCGGGTCGGTAACGCTCCGGGGGGTATCGTGCGGTCCGTCCCGCCGATGGAGGTGAGCGATGTCAGTGATCCTTATCGCCGAAGACGACCGTCGGGTTCGTGAGTCCCTCGACCGGGCACTCCGACTCGAGGGTTATGAGATCGTGACTGCCAACGACGGAATCAAGGCGTTGCAGATCCATTCGGAGACTCCAGCCGATCTACTGATTCTCGATGTGTCGATGCCCAACGCCGACGGCCTCACGGTGTGCCGCAAGATCCGCCAGTCGGGCGACAAGACCCCGATCCTGATGCTCACCGCTCGCCATGAGGTCCCCGACCGCGTTGCCGGCCTTGACTCGGGAGCCGACGACTACCTCGTCAAGCCGTTCGCCCTCGAGGAGTTGCTGGCGCGGATTCGGGCCCGGCTTCGGCTGTCGGAGGTCGATGATTCCGAGATGCTCGTCGTGGCCGACCTGCGGCTCGAACAATCAGGACGCCGGGCCGTGCGCGGGAATCGCCACCTCGATCTGTCCAGAACCGAGTTCGACCTGCTCGAGGTGTTGATGCGAAACGCCGGGGTCGTACTGACTCGCGAGGTTCTCTACGACCGCGTCTGGGACGGCGAACTGGAATACGACTCGAAGACGCTCGACGTCTACGTCGGCTATCTCCGCAAGAAGATCGAGCAGGGTGGGGAGTCGAGGCTCGTGCACACCGTGCGCGGGGTCGGATACGTGGTCAGGAGCGACGAAGCATGAGCCTTCGCACACGAGTCACGATCGCGGTGGCGACGGTGGTCGCCGTCGTGGTGGCGGCCGTTGGACTCACCGTCTACCGGTCGACCAGAGACGAGCTGTTCTCCCAGATCGACCACGATCTCATGTCGAGAGCAGAGGTAGTAGCTCGCCAACCACGCGGATTCGCTCGGCCCACCGCCGGACGTTTCCAGCCCGGAGGCGGGGTGCCGAGGGCCGATCCCTTCGGGGCCATCGTCTCCTTCGACGTGCTGGCCCGGTTCATCGACGCCGACGGGAATGTGATTCTCACCATCGGTCCCGACTTCGGTAGCGAACCCGATGTCGAGCGCCTGCTCGATGCCCTCGATGGGCCAGTGATCACGACCGACCACAACGGGTCGGAGTCGCTGCGAAGCGTCGTGGTCCCCGCCCCCGGGGGCAACTTCGTGGAGCTGGCACGGCCATTGGAGGAAACCGAGTCCGTTCTGGCCGCCCTGCGGTCACAGATACTTCTGATCGGGCTCCTTGCAACCGCGGCGGCAGCTCTCGTGGCCTGGTTCATCGCCCGGCGCACGGTCAGGCCGATCACTCAGCTCACCGAAGCCGCCGAGCGAGTCGCCGCCACCGGCGACCTGAGCGAGAAGGTCGAGGGCTCGGGGGGCGATGAGGTCGGACGCTTGGCCGGGAGCTTCACGACGATGCTCGATGCTCTCGCCGAGTCGCGGCGCCAGCAACGTCGCTTGGTGATGGACGCCAGTCACGAACTACGAACACCATTGACGAGCCTGCGCACCAACGTCGATGTCCTGGGCCGGGGCTACGGTCTCAGCCCCGATCAGCACGAGGAGTTGGTGGCCGACATCGACGCCGAACTCTCCGAGCTCACCGATCTGGTCACCGAACTGGTCGATCTCGCGTCGGATCTCCGCGACGACGAGGAGCCACAGTTACTCCGTTTGGAGGACCTCGCCGCGCCGGTGGTGGAGCGAACCGCCCGCCGCACCGGTCGCCCGATCGAGCTACGGCCGATCAGCTCCACGGTTGTGGAGGGGAAACACGACGCTCTCACGCGCGCCATTCGAAACCTCGTCGACAATGCCGCCAAGTTCAGCCCGCCGGGATCGAAGATCGTGGTGGAGGTCGACGGCGGTTCGTTGACCGTCCACGATTCCGGCCCAGGGATTCCCCCCGACGAAAGGGATCGGGTGTTCGATCGATTCCATCGAGCCGAGACCACCCGCTCGATGCCCGGGTCGGGGTTGGGCTTGTCGATCGTTCGGCAGGTCGTGGAGAGCCACGGTGGCCGGGTCGGTGCCGGCGACTCCCCCGGAGGCGGAGCAGCGGTCGGATTCGTAATCCCGACCGTCGACGACTGAGCGAACGCGGCAACGCCGGGACCCGAGGGCCCCGGCGCTGCTTGGGTTCTGAGCTGGGTGTTGCCCGAAGTCAGATGAATTCAGGCGGTATCGCCGTCGGCCGGAGCACCCGGGCCGCCGGGTCCACGGTGTCCGCCCGGACCACGAGGACCACGAGGATCGACGTTGCCGTCGATCACGTCTTGGGCTCTGGTCTCGGCGTCGGCGAGGATCTCGTCGGCCTTGTCCTGGTCGATGCGACCGCTGTCGACACCGGCCTGGACCCGCTCCTCGATGCCGTCGACGATCACGTCGACGATCTCATCGGTGTCGACTCCGTTCTCAGCAGCGATGTCGGCCAGCGACTCGCCGCTACGGAGCTGTTCGCCCAGTGACTGTGCGTCGGTTCCGAGAACCTCAGCGAGACTCTCGAGGTTGGGTCCGCCGGGGCCGCGTTGGCCCTGGCCGCTATGTTGCCCGGGGAACTGGCCACGCTCGGGGCGGGCCGATTCGAGGGCACCGACGACCGCTTCGACCTGGTCCTCGGTGAGGGTGCCGTCGTCGACGAGAGGCTGAAGGGCCTCGGTCAGGTGGGCGCCCCGGTCGGGCTTCTCGCCGTTGAAGTCCGGGGCGGTCGAGGGTGCCGGATCGGTGGAATCCTGGGCTCCGGCGAATCCCGGACCCAGCACGGTGGCGCCCGCGGCGACTCCACCGAGCGTTGTTGCGGCGATCAGGGTCGCTGCTAGTGGCTTCTTCATTTGACTTTCTCCTTGAGGTGATTGTTCTTGGGGGTGGTTCGCCTCTCTGGAGAACACATTCGTCGCCGAAGGTAAGAGGATTCCTAGACGTTCACCATCATGTGATGAAGTGCTTGTGAGGAAAGTGTGAGCCGCCGAGTTCTAGGATCGGCTGTCATGGGTTCCGCCGATTCTCACAACCGCTATCTCAACCCGTCGATGGCGGAGTTCGGAACCACGATCTTCGCCGAGATGAGCGCCTTGGCCGCCCGCACCGGAGCGGTGAACCTCGGCCAGGGGTTCCCCGACACCGACGGCCCGTTGGAGGTGTCCGACGCGGCGATCGAGGCGATCAGGGCCGGACACAACCAGTACCCGCCAGGCCCGGGAATTCAGCCTCTGCGGGAGGCGATCGCCCGACATCGACGCCGATTCCGGGGGCAGGTGTTCGATCCGGAAACCGAGGTGCTGGTAACCGCCGGGGCCACCGAGGCCATTGCTGCATCGCTGCTGGCGTTGTGCCGCGCTGGTGACGAGGTCATCACGTTCGAGCCTTACTACGACTCGTATGCGGCAAGCATCGCGATGGCCGGAGCGACCCGCCGCGTCGTCACATTGCGGACCCCCGACTACACGTTCGACCCCGATGAGCTGGCTGCCGCGTTCACCTCAAAGACCCGGATGGTGCTCCTCAACAGCCCCCACAATCCTTCGGGCAAGGTCTTCGATGCCACCGAACTCGCCCAGATAGCCGAGCTTTGCGTCGAACACGACGTGCTGGTGGTGTCCGACGAGGTCTACGAACACCTCGTCTACGGGGTCCACCACATCCCGATCGCGACCCTGCCGGGCATGTCGGACCGGACGGTGACCGTCTCGTCGGCCGGCAAGATCTTCTCGTTCACCGGGTGGAAGATCGGATGGGCGTGCGGACCAGCCGAGCTGATAGCGGCGGTCCGTACCACCAAACAGTTCCTCACATATGTGAGTGGAGGACCGTTCCAGCACGCTGTGGCGGTCGGGCTCGATCTCGAAGACGACTTCTTCGACGGCTACACCACCTTGATGCGGTCGAAGCGCGATCGACTCTGCGCCGGGCTGACCGATGCCGGGTTCGAGGTGATGATTCCTGACGGCACCTACTTCGTCACTGTCGACATTGCATCGGTGGGAGACGACGACGGCATCGAGTTCTGCCTCTCGCTACCCGAACGTTGCGGTGTGGTGGCCGTGCCCACCCAGGTCTTCTACGACGACGTGGAGGCCGGCCGACGTCTCGTGAGATTCGCGTTCTGCAAGCGAGACGAGGTCCTCGACGAGGCCGGACGTCGGCTCGCCACGATCAACCAGAGGTCAGCCCGATGATCAAAGCGGCGGCCGTACAACACGACATCGTCTGGGAGGATCCAGCCGCCAATTTCGAGAGGGTGTCGCCGCTCATAGCGGAAGCCGCCGACGAAGGATCCGGTCTGGTCGTGCTGTCGGAGATGTGGTCAACAGGATTCTCGATGGAGTCCCAACGGATCGCCGAGTCTCCCGACGGGCCAACCACCACGTTCATGCTCGAGCGCGCCGCACACCACGGCATCTGGGTGGCGGGTTCGGTGCCGATATCAAGACTGGGCGAGGGCCTTCCCACCAACACCTTGGTGATGGCCGCGCCCGACGGCACCAGCCACACCTACGACAAGATTCATCCGTTCTCGATGGCCGGTGAGCACGAGCACTATTCGGCCGGTTCGGGCTCCACGACGGTGGAGATCGAAGGAGCTCGGTTCACGCCGTTCGTCTGCTACGACCTACGATTTGCCGACCTGTTCTGGGAGAGCGCCGGGGACACCGACTGCTACATCGTCCCCGCCAACTGGCCGGAATCCAGAAGCTGGCATTGGATCTCGTTGCTGCGGGCGCGGGCCATCGAGAATCAGGCCTACGTGATCGGAGTGAATCGCGTGGGGGTGGCGGGCCGGCTGACCTACTCGGGCGACACCCGCATCATCGACCCGATGGGGGAGGAGACGATGGCCAGCGCCGGAGAAGAACAGATCGTCTACGCCGACATCGACCCCGAGGTGGTGCGGCAAACCCGGCGAGACTTCCCGTTCATGGTTGATCGCTGAGATCGTCGTCGGACCCGGTTCCGCGCTGCCAGGCCTGGTGCAGAGTCGCGTAGCGTCCACCGAGATCGACCAGATCGATGTGAGACCCCGTCTCGACCACGTGACCCTGGTCGAACACCACGATGAGATCGGCCCGCTCGGCGGTCGACAGACGGTGAGCAACACTGATGGTCGTGCGCTCGCGGCTGATTCGATCGAGCGCGTCGGACATGGCCTTCTCGGTGACCGGATCGAGAGACGAGGTGGCCTCGTCGAGTACGAGCAACCCGGGGTCGGCGAGCTGGGCCCGGATGAGCGCCACGAGCTGTCTCTCGCCCACCGATAGGCCCTCGCCGCCGGGACCGAGCTCGGTTTCGAGCCCGTTCGGTAGGCGACTGATCCAGTCGCGAAGTCCGAGCCGGTCGACTGCGACCTCCACGTCGGCATCGGAGGCTCCATCGCGGCCGCGAAGAATGTTGTCGCGAACCGATGTGGCAAACAGGAACCCGTCCTGGGGAACCATGCGGACCCGGTCTCGTCGTTCCGACGATGTCACATAGCGAAGATCGGCGCCGCCGAGTCTGACCTCACCGCCGGTGGGATCGGCGAGGCGACACAGCAGTCTCACGAAGGTGGTCTTGCCCGAGCCGGTTGCGCCCACGACAGCCACCGATGTGCCAGCGGGTATGTGCAGGTCGACATCCTTGAGCACCATCTGCGTGTCGTAGGCGAAGGACAGGCCCTGAACGTCGATCGAGAGGGCCCCATCGGGCATCGAGTCCGAGGTGAGGTCGTCGGGCTCGGGTAGGGCGGCTGGGCGATCGAGAAGCTCCATCGACCTTCCCCACCCGGCCAACGCCAGTGAAGTCTGGTCGATGACCTCGGTGAGCTCCGATATCGGGGCGATCACCAACTGGACGAGAAAGAGGAACGCGATGACGGTTCCGGTGTCGAGGTCCCAGTCGGGGCCCCACAGGGCGGTGATCACGATCACCGCCGACAGCGCAACGGTGCCGAAGACGTCGGCGACCGTGAACAACACGGCGGTGAATCGGTTCACATCGACTTGCGCCTGGTACACGTCGTCGATGGCGACATCGAGTGACTCGATGGAAGCGTCGCCGTGCCCCAGCGCCCGGATCACCTCGGCCCCACCGACAGTCTCGGACACCTCTCCGAGCAGTGCCCCGACCCGTGAACGCATCGTCCGGTAGCCCCGGCGTTGGTGGTACTGGAGAACCTTCAACACCGGGATCATGAAGAGGAAGCTCACCAACACCACCAGCGCAAGCTGCCAGGAGTAGAAGAACATCACGGTGATGGCGCCGATCGCCACGGAGGTGTCGACGATCCACGAATACGCCCCCCAGTCGAGAAACCTCGCCACGGTGTCGACATCGCTGGTGACTCTCGAAACCAGGTCGCCGCGACGCTCATCGGCGTGTTCGGCCAACGAGAGGTCGATGGCCCGCCGAAGCACGAGCACTCGCAGCCGGGCCAGGGCCCGTTCCGCCACCCGAAGCACCGACAGCTCTGCGATCAATGAAGCCAGCGTCACGAACAGGATCACGGCCACCGTGATCAGCAGAAGGCGGGTCAGGGTGTCAGTGGAGATACCGCCGGGACGCAGGAGTCCTTCATCGATTATCAGCTGGAACAGCACAGGAACGACGGCCCGCCCCGCCGCCTCGAACACACCCACGATGGCCAACAGAATGGCGGCTCGCTTGAATCCGGGACTGATCTCGAACCCGCGCCGAATGATGTCGAACGTGCCGGGCTCGGTGGCGGTCATGACAGCACCTCCGATGCGAGGTAGGCATCGACGAGCCCGCGATATATCGGATTGCGAAGCAGATCCTCGTGATGGCCGACCTCGACCACCCTTCCCTCGGCCACGAGCGCCACACGGTCGGCAGCGGTCATCGCTGCGACTCGGTGCGTGACCATCACGACGGTCATGGGGAGGCCGGCCAGGCGCTGGATGATCTGTTCCTCGAGGGTGGGGTCGACCGCTGAGGTGGCGTCGTCGAGCAGGACCATCCCGGGATGACCGGCCAAGGCCCGCGCCAGGGCCACCCGCTGACGTTGACCACCCGAGAGAGTCACGCCGCGTTCGCCGACGATGGTCATGTATCCCTCTGGAAGCGTGCCTTGGAGATCGTCGGCACCTGCGGTGTGGAGTGCGGCGAGCAGATCGTCTTCGTCGACGTCGCGTGCGAACGACACATTGTCGAGAAGCGTGCCGTGGAACAGAGAGGCGTTCTGGGTCGCCAGGGTGAGTCGATTTCGCAAAGCGGAATCGTCGATTCCGGACAGAGGCGTGCCGGCGATCGAAACCGAGCCATCGCCACACGGTCGGAGCCTCGCCAGCACTTCGAGCACCGTGGACTTGCCGCCGGCGGTGGGGCCGACGATCGCGAGCGTCTCTCCGGCCCGAATCTCCAGATCGGCGTGGCTCAGTCGGCGGCGGTCGGAGTTGCCGACGGTGACGTTGGCGAGTGCCGCGCTAAGAGGTCCGGACGGTAGAGAATCCCCGTCCAGAGTGTGGAGCAACGGGTCGTCGGGTTCCGACATGACCAGGCTCACCCGGTCGTGGCCCACCACCGAGGGCGGTAGGTCGAATAGGAAGAAGCCGATCACCTGCAGCGGAAATGCCAGAACGCTGAACAGCGCTACTGCTTGAACGAGACCACCGGCGTCGAGATGCCCGTCGCCGACCCGCACTGCGCCCACCGCGAGGATCACGATGGTGGTGAGCTGAGGCACAGCCGAGAACGACACGGCGAAGGCAGTCTTCCTGGTTCCGAGCCGCACCCTGGCGACTCGGAGCTCTTCGACTGTGTCGGCGAACAGTTTCGTCTCTGCGTCCTCGCGGCCGAGAGTCTTCACCACCTGCACGCCATCGATGATCTCTGACGCCGCCGCGGTCACAGCGTTGTTGGCCTGCCTCTCGATCGCCGCGGGGTGTTGAACGACGGTGGCGTTGAGCCAGCTCATGACACCGATGACCGGGAGAAGCCCGATGGTGACCAAGAGAAGGGGGATGTCGAGCAGGGCCAAGCTGATCGTTCCGAAGATCAGCATGCTCACCACGCCGATCGAGAACGGAAGCGGATGGATGGCATCCACGGCGGACTCGGTATCGGAGTCGATGTGGCTGAGAAGCTGGCCCTGGGGTCGGGACCTGACTCGGTCCAGCGGCATGGCGATGATTCGCCGCGCCACGCCCTTCTGGAGTCCGACCCTGGTGGCTGCGGCGGTCTTTCCGGCGTAGTACCGGCGCACGATCACGCCCCCGGTGCGCAGAATCGCCACGCCGATGAGTCCGGCGACCGCCCACCATGGGTTGGGGCTCTCGCCTTTGAAGGCCGGAATGATGGCCTCGTTGGTGGCGTAACCGAGAGCCACGGTCGAGAGAACCGACCCGGCTGCGTAGACCACCGACCCGGTGACAGCTACGGCGAAGCTGCCCGGATGGGCCCGGACGTAGCCGGCTACGAGCCGGAATCCCCGGCGGATGATCGATGGTTCAGACATGGGGTGTTGGCCCAAACGCGCCACGCGTCAGCACCGTCTGCAGACGCTAGCGGTAGTCCCGCCGGACTTCAGGTGGATTTCGACGGATCGAGACGATCGCGCAGCTCTCGTTTGACGAACTTGCCGTTGGCGTTGCGAGGGAGCGGTTCGTCGAGGAACCAGACCCTCTTGGGGTGCTTGAAAGTCGCCAGAAGAGGCTCGAGGTGCGCTATGAGAGCAGCCTGGTCGAGTGTGCTCCCATCGACTGTGACGATGGCGGCCGCGACCTCTTCCCCCAGACGCTCGTCTTCGATACCGAACACCGCGGCTTCCGCAATGTCGCCATGCTCGTAGATCGCCGACTCGACCTCCGTGCAGAAGATGTTTTCGCCGCCTCGGAGCACCATGTCCTTGGCCCGGTCGACGATGTGCACGAATCCGTCCTCGTCTATCCGCACGATGTCGCCGGTGTTGAACCAGCCGTCCTTGATGGCTTCTGCGGTTGCTTCGGGCCGGTTGAGATAACCCTTGATCACGGCCGGGCCCTTCACGCAGAGTTGGCCGACCGAACCTGATGGCAGGTCGCTGCCCTCGTCGTCGACAACCTTGCTCTCGAAGGTCGGCAGGATCGGACCAGCGGAGGTCGGCTTGGCGGTGAAGAAGGCGTGTCCCACTGCGGTGGCCACTCCGTGGGTCTCGGTGAGTCCGTAGCCGGTGGTGGGCTGCACCGCGCCCTTGGCGCTGTCGATCTTCTCGACCAGATCGGGCTGAAGTGCGGCACCTCCGCCTCCCAGAGTCGCGAGAGTGGAGGTGTCGGTGGTCTCCCAGTTCGGGTGCATGAGCAGTTCCCGCGCCATCGTGGGTACGCCGGTGAAGCCCGAGACCTTCTCGCGCTCCACCAACTGCAGAGCGCGTTCCGGGTCCCACTTGTGCATCAGCACGATCTTGGCTCCGACCGCGGTGACGGGGTGGAGCACGCAGTTGCACGCGGTTACGTGGAAGAGCGGTGTGGGAACCAACACCGCCGGTGGGGTCTCGGCGGCCTGCGCGGTCTGGGTTCCGGTCGCGGCATCGATCTTGGCGGTGCCGACCGATGCGAGAGCGTTGGCGAATCCCAGGTGCATCACGTTGTGGACCGAACCCCGATGGGTGAGCTGAGCGCCCTTCGGGAATCCGGTGGTGCCCGATGTGTAGAAGATGCAGATGTCGTCGTCTGGTTCGATGGTTGCTTCGGGCAGAGCATCCGGAGCGCTGTCGGGGTGCACCACGTCGGTCCAGCGCACGGTGTCGTCGGCTAGCTCGCGGTCGGATCGAACCGAAATGATCGGCAGTGGGCCACTCTCACGAATCGCTTCGAGCTCGGGTATGACCCGTTCGAGCCGTTCGTCATCGGCGATCAACGCCTTGGGGCGTGAATCCTCGAGGCCGAACTTCATCTCCGCGCCGGTCCACCAGGCGTTCATCCCGACGATGGCGGCACCGAGAGACGTGATTGCCCAGTAGCTCATGACCCATTCGGGATAGTTGCGCATGGCGACAGCCACCCGGTCGCCCTCCACGACCCCGACCTCATCGCGCAGATAGTGGGCGAGGGAACGAACCTGGGCGTGAACCTCGGCGTAGGTGTAGGTCTCGTCCTCGAAGACGATGTAGGGCCGGTCTCCATGCTGAGCCGACATCTCCCACAGCAAACGCATGTGGGGTGGGGCCGAGTCGAACACCCGCATGGGCAGGCCACGAACATCGTGCACCGACCAGGCGAAGGGCGCCCCCGGCGCGGTGAGTTCATTCCAGGTTGATTCGAATGCGTCTATCACGGGCGAATTGATACACCTTCGGGACCGGTCTTCGCCAGATCTCCCGTATCGGCTCGGCTCGCGTACCCTCCAAACATGTCATCTCCAAGCCTTCTTGTGTCCGACGAGGTAGCTGACGCTCTCTCAGCGAACCAGCCGATCGTGGCGTTGGAGTCGACAATATTCAGCAGCCTCGGACTACCAGATCCTCACAATCGCGAGTGCTTGGATCGCTGTGTCGCCGCGATCCGACTTGCGGGCGCAGTACCGGCGCTCACCGCGGTCTTGGATGGTCGGGCTGTGGTCGGAGTGGACGACGATGAGATCGACAGGGTTCTCACCGCCACCCGGAAGATCGCGGCCCGAGACCTGCCGGTTGCTCTGGGCTCCGGCGCCGATGTGGGGGTCACCACCGTGTCGGCTTCGGTGACGCTCGCCGCTGCTGCCGGAATCGAGGTCTTCGCCACCGGTGGCATCGGGGGAGTTCATCGAGGATCAGAGTTGAGCGGAGACGTGAGCCATGATCTCGTGGCGCTGTCGCGACACCCCGTGGTCACGGTGTCGGCGGGAGCCAAGGCGTTTCTCGATCTGGCACGAACCCTTGAATTGCTCGAGACGCTGGGGGTACCCGTGGTTGGTTGGAAGACCGATCGATTCCCCGCCTTCTACGTTCGCGACAGCGGCCTTTCGTTGGGTGTCCGCGTTGACGATCCGACGGTGATAGCCCGGATGCTCCGCTCGGCGCAGGGTCTCGGCCATCGCGGAGGCGTGCTCGTGGCCAATCCGATCCCGCGGGCCGACGAACTCGATCCGGAGCTGATCGACGCCGCCCTGGAGGCCGGACTCGACGAGGTTTCGAGACTGAATCTGTCGGGCCCGGCGGTGACCCCAGTGGTGTTGGGCGCGATCGTGGCGGCCACCGACGGGCTGAGCGTGCCCGCCAACCTCGCGTTGGCCGAGAGCAACGCCGCGGTGGCGGCCGAGATTGCCACTGCTCTCGCCAACCAGCCGGTGGGGCCGGGTCAGCTCTGAAGAGTGATGTCGGGCCTCACATCGGGCCGGCCCGCATCGAGCCAGGCCATGGCGCTCGTGTATCCGTCTTCGATGAGTTTGGGGGCCTGCGAGAAGTCGATCGGTGAGATCTCGAGAGGGCACGGAGGCGGCACGATTCGCAGATCGACCTTGGCGTGATAGCGCTCGATGTCGAGAACCAGGCGTTGTGAGGACATGATGCCGATGGCATGGAGAGACATCGCCAAGGCGCTGGTGGGTGCCCGGGTGGCCGAGCACGAGAATCCAGTGGGCAGAGCCCAGACGACATCGGCTCCGGCACGAATGGCGTGGCTGACCGGGGTGTCGTTGACGACACCGCCGTCGATCTGGGGTCGGCCGTCGATGTCGACCGCGGGAAAGACGCCCGGGATGGCCGAGCTCGCCAGGATGGCTTGGGCGGCGTTGCCGGTGCTGATGGCGGTCTCTCGACCGGTGAGAACATCGGTGGAGATCACCGTGATCGGTATCGGAGCGTCTTCGAGATTCTCGAACTGGAGCTCGCGTTCGAGCAGACGCCGCAGATGCCCGTTGGAAACAAGATGGTCGCGCTTGCCCAAGAAGCCGAGCAAACCACCGAGAGGCGACAGCGGGAAGATATCGCTGCGGGACATCTTCTCCCAGGTGGTGGCCAGCCTGTCGATGTCTTTCACGTTGCATCCTGAGGCCAGCCATCCGCCGTTGACCGCGCCCACTGAAGCCCCGATGATCATGTCGGGGTGAATGTGTCGTTCGGCGAGGGCTCGCAGCATCCCGACCTGCACTGCACCGAGGTTGTTGCCACCCGACAGAACGAATGCAGTGGTCATGTTCGGAACCTACTCCGGTACGGTGCTGCGCCGAAGGAGTTCGACGCCTTGTCCTCAGATAACACCAGCTCACCCAGTGTGATTCCCCGAGACCCGGTCCGCATCGAGATGCCGGAGTCGAGCGTGTCCAAGGCTGACCCCGACGCCTATCTATTCGAAATCGAAGGCGACACGGTCAGACCAACCGAACTCTGTGGAGGGCCGTGGGACCGAGGCGCCCAGCACGGGAGTGCGGTGGCGGCAGTGCTGGCCCGGGCGACCGAGACGATCGAAACCAAGGTGCCGATGAGGCCGGCCCGATTCACCGTCGATCTGCTCAGTCGTGTCCCGCTGACGCCGATGCGGCAGGTGGTGAGGGTGGTGAAGATGGGCCGTCAGATAGCGGTCATCGATTCCGAACTCCACACCGACGACAGAATCGCCGCTCGGGCGAGCGCGCTGTTGATTCGCGATGGCGCCGATCTCGAGTTCCCGGCCGATGTTCGGGTCACCCCCGACCCCGCGGTGCCGGACACCGATCCGCTTCCGCCCCCGCCCGGAGAGATGTTCAGCTTCCCGGGCTTCTGGAATGCCATGGACTACATCAGAACCCGAGGTCAGATGGCGAGCGGCTCTCCGGCGTCGGCGTGGTTGCGGCTTCGATGTCGCGTCGCCGCGGGGGAGGAAGTCACGCCGTTCCAGAGGCTGGCCATCGCGGCCGACATGGGCAGCGGGCTGGGGAGCTTCTTGCCCTTCACGCGATTTCGGTCGATCAACGCCGACATATCGCTGCACATACTCCGGCTACCTGAGTCGGAATGGGTCGGGCTCGATGGCGAGACGAGGGTGGTTCCCGACGGCATCGGTCAGTCGACGAGCAAGCTGTTCGACGACACCGGGATGGTCGCCCGTATGCAGTCATCGATTCATGCCTCAGAGGGCCGGCCGGCCGATTTCGGGTAGGTCGGACCGAGCAGGACTGCCGGGCGTTGGGTCAGTAGCCCTTCCACTCGGGTGCCCGCCGCTCTCGGAAGCTGGCAAGCCCTTCCTCGGAGTCGACGGTCTGCATGTTGAGCTCGACCGCGAGCGCTTCGTTCTCGATCATGGTGCGGCGATCGGTATCGAGGCTCTGGTTGACCAGCCATTTGGTGAGACCGAACGAACGGGTGGGGCCGTCGGCCAGACGTTGGGCCCATTCGATGGCGGCCGCGGCCAACTCTTCGTGAGGCACCACCTTGTTGACGAGCCCCATCTCGAGGGCCCGTTGGGCCGGAAGATCGTCGGCGAACAACATCAACTCCATGGTGCGGCGCACCCCGATGATCCTCGGTAGCAACCACGGCCCGAGGGCGTCGGGCACCAGACCACGGCGGGCGAAGATCTCGACGAACTTGGCCTGATCTGAACAGATCACCAGATCGCACGCCAGGGCCAGGTGGGATCCCATCCCGGCGGCGGTCCCGTTGACCGCGGCGATGATCGGGATCTCGCAATCGAGGATCGCCGGGAAGAGTGTGTATTGACCGTCGAGCATCATGCGACGGACGTCGCCGGCCACCCGATCGGGGATGTCGGCCGCTCGGACCTGCTGGTGGACATGGGTGAGATCGGCGCCGGGGCAAAACAGCTTGTCGCCGGCGGCGGTGAGTACCGCCACCCGCGCTTCGTGGCTCGTGTTGAGTCGGTTGAAGATGTCGCGGAGCCGGTCGCGACACGGCGGATCGAGCGCGTTGCCGGCCTGGGGACGGTCGATGGTGATCCACGCGATCTTGCCGCGGAACTCGAGTCTGATCTGGTCCTCGATCGGACGGTCGTCGGTCATGTATCGGGTGTGTCTCGGTTCTGGTGGACTGGATTCGACGCTATATCGGTTGGGCCGTGGCGGCTGCATTCGTGGTCGATAACGTCGCAGGTCTTGCCCGTCCTGACCCACCAACGGCCCTTGTCGGGATGAAACGCAGCATCACACTGCGACGATGGCAACACGAAGCGCTTGGTGCGTTTCTCGCCCACGGTCGACCCGACTTTCTCGCCGTGGCCTGCCCGGGAGCCGGCAAGACCACGTTTGCTCTCACCGCCGCCCGTCACTGGCTGCTCGGGGAGCGTCTGCCGCTGGTGATCGTGGCCCCCACCAGCCACCTCAAGCATCAGTGGGCTCGCGCCGCGTTGGACATGGGGCTGCATCTCGAGCCGGAGTGGGATGCCTCCACCCGATCGATCCCGTCCGACATGCACGGGATAGTCGTGACCTACGCCCAGGCATCCACCTCGTCTTCGGCGTTGCGTTCGCTCGCCCGAGGCGGCCTGGTCGTTCTGGATGAGATCCACCACGCCGGAGGAGACCGAGCGTGGGGGGAGGGTGTGGCCGAGGCGTTCGAAGAGACGGGTTGTCGATTGCTGTTGTCGGGGACCCCGTTTCGTTCCGACGACCTGCCGATCCCCTTCGTCAACTACACCCTCGGCGATCATGGCGACGCAGTGGCCGACTACGAATACGACTACGGCCGCGCCCTGATCGACGGTGGTGTGGTGCGGCCGGTGTTCTTCCCCCGGTTCGACGGCCACATGGAGTGGATCTCCTCCGATGGTTCCCACAAGGAGGCCGGCTTCGCCGACGACATCGACGCCGACGATCGAGGGGCTCGGCTTCGCACGGCGCTGAGCGTGGAAGGGGAGTGGCTTCCGACCGTTCTCACCCGAGCCGACCACCAACTTCGCCGCATCCGCAAGGCTTCTCCAGGCGCCGGCGGTTTGGTCATAGCGATCGATCAGGACCATGCTCGTGGCGTGGCGGCGATGCTGAAGAAGCGCACCGGAGAGGAACCTCTGGTTGCCCTCTCCGACGACCCCCGAGCCTCGGCGGTGATCGACCGATTCGCCGAGGGAACAACCCCTTGGATCGTGGCGGTGAGGATGATCAGCGAGGGGGTCGACATCCCTCGGCTCCGGGTTGCGGTACATGCCACCACGACCCTCACATCGCTGTTCTTCCGTCAGGCTGTCGGCCGAATCGCCCGTTGGGTTCCCGGTCAGGCCTCCCAGAAGGCCTACTACTTCATCCCCGACGACATTCGTCTTCGTCTCCATGCCGGAACCATCGCCGAGCAGCGTCACCACAGCATCGCGAAACGAATCGAATCGGGTTCGCAGGACGGATCGGTGCTCGACGATCTGAGCCGGGCCGTTCGTATCGAAGCGCAGCCGTCGCTGTTCGAGGCGTTGTCGTCGGTAGCGGTGGCGGCAGCCGCCGACGACGGAATCGACCCCCACGAAGACCTGGTGGCGGCGGCTGACGATCTGTCGGGCCAACCGGTTGATCTTCCGCCGGCACCACCGCTGCCCGAACGTCAACCCGATGCCCGCTCGACTCTCGGGGATCTCCGGACACGACATGCCCGAAAGAAGGAGCTTCGGCAGTGGAACGCCGATCGGGTCGTCGAGCTGGTGAGATCAACCGGCCTCGACCATCGTTCGGTCAACGCCGACCTCAACCGACGCTCGGGAGTCGAACGGGTCGCCGAAGCCGACGAACGTTCGCTCAGGCGGCGACTCGAAGCAGCCGACGGCTGGCTCGAATCGCTACGGGGATAGTGGGGCCGTTGGTGAAAAATTGGGCCGCCCGGCCGATGGAATGTGCCCCGAACCCTGATTCGATGCGGTACCGTGGTTCCACCGGGACCGACTCCTCGTGAGCCTGTCCCAGATCCAACCTGATATGACAAATGCCACTGGTTCCCTCGGAACACTCTTCCTCTTGGAGGCGTTGTGACTGACATGCGAGATCTCGAAGCCATCATTCACCTGATGCGCGAAGCCATCGATGGCGACGTGCTGAGCCGGGCGCGGATCATGGATTCGCTGCTGGATCTTCGTCTCGAGGCCGCTCAGCGCACCGATGTTGTCGAACTCGTCGATTCGGCACTGGCCGACCTGCCCGGCAAGAACATGGTTCCCGCCTCGTGGTGGACCGAACAGCTCGACATGTTCGAGCTCACCGCCATCAACCCGGTCGAGCCGGTCGTCTGATCCCGTTCGTCGTCTCCGACGGCGAACACATTCACTCGGCTGATTGGCGCGTCCACTTCGGATTGTCGATCATCTGACATGGCCGACACCGATGTGAAGGGGTTCTGGAAGATCGCAGAGACCGATCCCGGTCATGTGGCGATCATCGAGCCCGACTATCGCGAGGTCACCTACGGAGAGCTCTACGGACTCACCAACCGGATCGCGAAGGGTCTGGCCGCGGCGGGCCTCGGCCCCGGCGATCAGGTCACCACGCTGCTGCCCAACGGTCTCGAACAGGTGGCGGTGTGCCTGGCAGCGTTCCAGAGCGGTCTCTATGTCACGACGGTCAACTGGCACTTGGTCGGGCCGGAGATCGCCTACATCGTCAACGACTCCGACACCAAGGCGTTGATCGTCAGCGATCAGTTCGCGGACGAAGCGGTGAGAGTTCTCGAGGATTGTGTGACCCCGACCGAGAATCGGTTCTCGGTGGGGGAGGTGGAGGGCTTCAGGCCTTTCGACGACCTGATCGACGGTCAGACCGGAGAACGCCCTGAGATTCTCGCCACCGGTTCGTACATGTTCTACACATCGGGCACGACCGGGCGGCCCAAGGGGGTGAGGCGAGCGCTCGACCAGCGCGGGCCCGACGAGGCCGGGGCCGCGGCGGGTGGCCTGTTCATGCTTTTCGGCACTTTGCCCCACGACGACAACGTGCAGCTCACCCAGGCTCCGCTCTACCACACGGCGGTCAACAACTGGACCACGATGTCGCTCCACATGGGCCACACCGTCGTGCTGATGGACCAATGGACGGCCGAGGGCGCTCTCGAACGGATCGACCGGTGCAGCGTCACCCACTCCCACATGGTTCCAACGATGTTCAACCGGCTGCTGCACCTGCCCGACAGCACTCGGGCCCGTTACGACGTGTCGTCGCTGCGCCGGATGGTTCATGCCGCGGCGCCGTGCCCGGTGGACACCAAACGCCGGATGATCGAATGGTGGGGCGACACCATCTGGGAGTACTACGCCGCGACCGAAGGAGGCGGCACCTACGTGGGTGCCGCCGACTGGCTCGCCCACCCGGGCACCGTCGGACGTCCGTGGCCCGGAGCGGAGGTGATCGTGGTCGACGACAACGGCGACGACTTGCCGGCGTATGAGAGCGGCACGATCTACATGAAGATGCCGGGCAACCTGTTCGAATACAAGGGCGACAAGGACAAGACCCTCAGCTCCAGATTGAGGGGATTCTTCACCGTCGGCGATGTCGGCTACCTCGACGATGAGGGTTACCTCTACCTCAACGACCGGGCCAACGACATGATCATCGTGGGTGGCGTCAACATCTACCCCGCCGAGATCGAAGGGGCGCTGGCGCAGCACGATGCCGTCGGCGATGTGGCCGTGTTCGGTGTCCCCAACGCTGATGTCGGCGAGGAGATCAAGGCAGTGATCGAACTGCGTGAGGGGTGGCAGCCATCCGACACGACCACCCAAACGATCATGACCTGGCTGGGCACGCAGGTGGCGAAACAGAAGCTGCCTCGCTCGGTGGACTACACCACCGAGATGCCTCGTGACCCCAACGGCAAGCTCTACAAGCGCCGTCTGCGTGATCCCTATTGGGAGGGTCACGAGAAGTCGATCTGACCAGTCGAGCAGGGTGAGACGGCGCTCCTGCTGCAGGCTCAATCGTCAATGTCGGGTGAGTCCTTGGAGCCGACGCGTGACCTCTTCAGAGTGTTCAGCGAATCGGGCGAGACCGGAGGCGATCAGCGCATGAGAGCGAGCGTCGGATTAGCACTAGTACGACCGCAAAGCTGACCACAATCAGCATGCTCCCGCCGATGTTGGCTCCGGACACCGCCTTGGTCACCATGCCGTAGGTAAATCCCGTACAGACAGCGATGCCGGCAGTCGGAACCACCACGCCGACCCAGCCACGAGCGAACCGGCGCGATCTGATGCCATCAACCAGGAGCAGTGCACCCCCGACAACGGCAATCAGCGATACCAAACCAACACCCAACCGTTCACGGCCGGTGAGATTGGGCGGGTTCAAGAGGTAGTCGGCGTACTGGAGACCCTCGGGCGGAGCTTCGTCCGGAATGGCAAAGGTCAACCACCACGTCAGAGGCGCGACAGCCACGACACCGAGAGCAATTCCTGCCGACCGCAAATTACCCTGGGCCATGCGCGGACTCTACAACCGACGCGGCTCACGAATTGGCCAGGTGCCCCGAGATCCGAGTTCGGTGCGAAACGGCCGGCAGCTCCGTCAGCCGGCCATATCCGGCAACACCGACCGGGATGGCTTCACCTCACGATCGCATACCGCTTCTACGACGTCGGCTAGAGCGACGCACGCCAATGTGTGCCGACACTGAACGATCGTCACGATGCTGATTCGGCATGCCGAATCAGCATCAAGGTCGCTCGACGAGGGGTAGCCCGGACTTCTCGCCGCGACCAGACGGATCGAACACCCAGTCATTCACAGTTTCGCGAAGGAGCCGGAGGTCCGCTCGGGTGACGAGGTCCGGCAGGCGGCCGTCGATGGCCAGCAGTTGGTCCACGAAACGGTCGACGGTCTCTGGTGGATTCCTCCGAAGCTCCGAAGAGTCGCCGTACATGCCCCATCCGTACCTCACGATGAGGTCATCGAAGATGCCGTCAATCAACGTCCTCGGCTTGTCGCCCATTGCACGAGGGTACGTCAACCCGGGAGTACGGAATCGGCGGTTCAGCGCCCTTGACGCGAGAACATCCAGCGTGTCAATCGAGATCGCATCAACCATTCCCGAACCACCAGTCCGGCTCCGGGTATTTCAGCCAGTTCGGATCGTGGTCAGTGATGCGGAGCAATTAGGCGGGTTGCCATAGCTCGATCGGGTTGCCCTCCGGGTCGTGCACTCGGGCGAAGCGTCCAACACCCTCCATGGTGTTGTGATGGCTGGCCTCGTGACCGGCATCGGCGAGTTGAGCGAGCATCTCATCCAGATCACGAACCCTGAAATTGACCATGAACTGATGATCAGCACCGAAATAGTCGGTGTCTCTCGCGAACGGAGCGAAGACCGTAACCCCTTCTGCGTTGACCCACGGCGCGTCATTCGCTCCTTGAGGTACGAGCGAAACGCCGAGCTGTTCCAAATACCACTGGGCCAGTCCCTCTGGATCGTCGGCCCGGAAGAACAGTCCTCCAATACCAAGCACCTTCTCCATGACTTCTCCCTCCGATGTCCTGATGGCAGTTGAGCAGACCCTAGCTTCGCTTCGAATCGCTGATCTGGCGTCGTGGGTTCGATGGAGGTGAGCTGCGTCCCTCGGCAGGCTCTCGCGTCAAGCACATTGTTTCGGCCCAATCTTCCCGATGCTGTGAACGATTGGGGTCGCAACATGACATCCGTCTCCAGCGGCAGGAGGGCGGAGGTGACATCCGTCTCTAGCGGCAGGAGGGCGGAGGTGACATCGTTGAGCTATGGGCGCATCGTTTCGCCTGACCGTGGCGCCAGTGGTTGTTGCCGCATTGCTGCTCGGCTCATGTGGTGGCGAGGCCCGCGAGACCAATGACGCATCGACCAGCGCGGCTGTCTCGTTCTGCGCCTCGTGGGCCGACATGAAGTCGGTGGTCGATGCCGATGAGGTCATCGATGAATCCACTCTGACCGTCTACCTTGACGCCCGCGATGGAGCGTCCGGGTCCATCCCCGACGAGCTGGCCGGCGAATGGGACGCGATCGTGGCGTGGGACGACCAGATGACCGAATTGCTCTACTCGGTCGGCTTCCAGCCCGACGACATCACCGAAACGATGATGATCGGAGCATTTGGCAGCATCGCCGAGGTGGAGCGCGCTGCGGCCGGTCAGGAGACCGCGTTTGAAGCCGTCGACCGGTGGTCGGTACTCAACTGTGGTGAGACCGTCGCCGACACCCTGGCGTTTTGTCAACTGTGGACCGACATCAATCTCTCGCTGTCCGGCCTCTCCAAGCACATGGACGGCCCCGAGCGGGACGACCCAGAGGAGAATCAGCGCGTCGAGCTGAAAGGGCAGCAGAGAGAGCTGGCCAGCGTGATCGCCCAGGCGAATGGCGTCGTTCCCCCGGAGATCGCCGACGACTGGAACAGCTTCGCCGACTACCACTTCGCCCGATACGACGTCCTCATCACCGTCGAATTCGACGAGTACCTCATCTCGGACGACCTCGTTACGGAAGCCTTCGGGAGTCCCGAGGCGGCGGTCGAGGCTGCCGACGCCGCCGATGCGGCCGTCGAAGTGATCGAGGAGTGGTCCAAGACCGGGTGTGGCGACTACTGCGTTCGTGGCGTGGTTGCCCTTAACCTTCTGTCCGAGTTCGGCGATGGTCAGTACCGTTACGAAGGCCCGGACGGCCCATGGGCGCTGGCTTACAATGAGCGCGAGATCGAAGCCGTCGCGCTGCTGATGCCCGATGATCTGCGGGCCGTCTGGAGCCTGATGGTGGCCGAGATCTTCGACTGGTGGGACCTGTGGGAAAGCTACGAGTTCGATCATGAGTGGACTAATCAGCCAGAAGCGATGGAACGGGCGCTCGAGGTGTTTCGGGGCGCCGAATACCCCCTGATCGACTTCGGAGAAGATCCAGATCGATATCCGAACGACAAGGCCGAGATCGAGTCGATCGTCGAAGCTTGGCGCAACGGCGCCGAGCTCCCCGACTACCTCCACCAGGAAATCGTCGACCTGCTCCGGCGACCGGCCGGGCAGCGACCCGTGTGGGGCCGGGCTCTCCAAGAGATCGAGCAGTGGCACGGTCGCAACTGCTCCAATGCGGGTGGGCCCGGGGCGATCGACGTGGAGTTCCCGGAGATCACCGGAGCGGCAGGTCATTACCTGATCGTGGCGGTTGGGCCGCTCGGCTCGACCTACGCCGACTTCGAGAACATCGAGCAGTTCGAAGCCGGCATGTGCAACTCGATCGACCGCGACCCGTGGGGAGTCGAGGCCCAGGAAGAGGGTAGGCGATCAGTCCCGTGGGCCTGGCGGCTGGCTACACGAGCCGAGGAGGCGGGAGATTCTCCATGCGAATTCCACGGCGGTGGCGATCCGATCGACGCCGGCGCCTACACACTCGTCGCGGCACAGTACGAAGGGCTGATCCAAGGCGACGGCCCATTGCCTGAGCCGACCCATTGCCTGGCGATCGACATGACCGTATCGGGTGACACCTACGTTCGAATTCCCGCAATACCTCCCTGTGATGCGACTCAGATCGCGATCGGCCCCGACGACTGGCGCTATTCCGAGCCGGTTTCTGCGTCGGAACCCGGTGCAGGCACCCTGAAAGTGCGCCTCCCCGACCACCGGATACCACCGGAGATCTCGAAGATGGGCGGTCACGTCGAGTTCCGGGTGGTGGTGCTACCCGCCGGCACCACCATCAACGAGGTGGGGCGCGAGCAGGTGTTCCCGACAGGAGCCAGCTGTGTCCGGCTCGTACCCGAAAACGAGGAGCCCGAGCAACTCGAATCCCGGCCGATCGAGGTCCCGATCGGCCGCCTTCCACCGATCGGTCAACCGAGCTGCCTCGACCCGTTCTGGCTGACTGGTCTTCAACCCATCTCGGGAGACTCGAGGCCCGGCCCGCCGGCCGACGATTCGAAGTTGCCGCTCACGGTGCTGGCCGCCGGGGCATACGACGTTCGGGCCTGGGTATTTCACGAGGGCGACGAAAGCAAGAAGCTCTGCGCGGCGTTCGAGGTCGAGATCTCGGGTGACACGATCGTCGACGTGCCGGAACTGGAGGATTGCTCATGACTGAGCGGCTCCAGGCCCCTGCGATCGACGTGCGCGGCCTCCGCAAACGATTCGGACGTACCGAGGTACTCCGCTCGGTCGACCTGTCGGTGCCACTGAACTCGGTGTTCGGGTTTCTGGGCCCGAACGGTGCCGGTAAGACCACGACGATGAAGGTCCTCGTGGGGCTGCTACACGCGAGCGGCGGCTCGGCATCGGTAATGGGCCACGACGTCGCCCGCGAGAGCATGCAGGCCCGAGCGGTGATCGGCTACCTGCCCCAAGACGTGTCGTACTGGCGGCATCTCACCGTGCGCGATGTGCTCGCCTTCACGGCACGGCGTTACCTCGATCTATCGCGACGAGAACTGCACGAACAGGTCGATGACACGATCGAACTGGCAGGTCTCGGCCACCTGGCCGACCGGCGGGTCCGCAAGCTCTCGGGCGGCGAGCGGCAACGTCTTGGGGTGGCCGAGGCATGGGTCGGCCGGCCCGACGTGCTGATTCTCGACGAGCCTTCTTCGGGTCTCGACCCGGAAGGTCGCCACGAGGTGCTCGACCTGCTCGATCGGCTCCGCGAACACGCGACCATCCTCTACTCGACCCACATCCTCGACGACGTCGAACGAATCGCCGATCAGATCGCGATCATCGATCACGGGGCGATCGTCGCAGCGGGCCCGGTCGACTCGTTCCTGATCGGATCGACCGCGATCTATTCCGTCGGCATCGACGGGGCTAAACACGGCGCGGTCGATCTGCTGCGCACAGCCCCGTGGGTCGACTCGATCGAGCTGGGTTCCGACGGACGGATCGAGATCACGGTGAACGACCGCCAGCATGCCGAACACGGTCTGCTGAGGGCCTTCGTCGAACACGGTGCTCACGTCACAGACTTCCGGCCGACCCGCCGCAGCCTCGAAGACACGTACCTCGATCTCGTGGGAGCCAATGATCATGGCTGATGCCACACTCGACACCCGAGACGGCATGCAGCGGACCGAGGCCAACGGCCTGTTCCGCGGGCTTCGAGGACTGACCGCTGCTGAATCCACCCGTTGGTTTCCGTGGCGTTCACTGACGTTCACCGCGCTCGGCCTGGCACTGCTCGTGGGCAACTACGTCAGCTGGCTCGCCCAGAAGGACAAGATATTGGGTCACTTGATTCTCTCCTCCCTCACCCTCTGGGTCCTCGTTCTCATCCTCATGACCGTGGCCGCCACCCAGAGCACCGTGGCCGGCGAGATTGCTCAGGGAACGGCCGCCTGGATAGTTGCCAAGCCGGTCGGCAAGACGGCGTTCGTCATCTCGAAGTTCGCAGCCCTGATTCCGGTGGTTGTCGTTGCGATGGTGGGGGTGCCGGGTGTGGTCGCGCGATTCATCTTCGTGGCCGCCGAGGGGAATGGCAGAACCGAGTTCAACGGCTACGAAGTGATGAGGCTCGTCAACGAGCCGTCGGCGAGGGGCGAATACACGACGGTGCCCGACTGGGCCGACCACCTCGGCACGCTCGGGTTGTTGATGGTTATCATCTTGGTGATCGCGGCTGCGATGGTGCTGCTCGGCTGCGTGCTGGGACACGCGACCGCAATATTCGCGGTCGGGCTGATGATTCCGATCGCGATGGTCGTTCTGGCGCTGACCCCGATCGACCATCAGTTCGTCAGCCTCACGCCGGCGTGGTTGATGGAGTCGTTCATCGACGGCGCCGGAGATAATCCCGCACCCGTGCTTGCGCCCGTTGTCGTCGGCTTGCTCTGGATCGCCGGATTGCTGGGCGTCGCCAGCTGGTGGTTCAACAGGAGGGAGCTCTAGATGCGTGACCTGGCCCTGGAGGTACGAGGTCTTCACAAGCACTTCGGTAAGACCGAGGTACTGCGTGACCTCGATCTGGATGTCCCCATCCACTCGATCTACGGGTTCCTCGGGCCGAACGGCGCGGGCAAATCGACCACGATGAAGATCGTCATGGGTCTGCTCCGGCCATCTGCCGGGCGGGCCTACGTCTTCGGCCGCGATGTCCACCGCGACGGACCTGCCGCCCGCGCTCTCGTCGGATACCTGCCCCAGCAGGCCCGATTCCACCCCTACCGGACCTGCCGCGAGGTACTCGAGTTCGTGGCCAGGCTCTATCCGGGCCGAGTGCCTCGCGGCGCTCTCCGCGACCGCACCGATGAACTGCTGGAGAATGTGGGGCTCGCCGAGCTGGCCGACCGCCGAACCGCCGGGTTGTCAGGTGGTGAGGCGCAGCGCCTCGGGCTGGCCCAGGCGCTCGTTTCGGAGCCGGAACTGCTGATCCTCGACGAGCCGGCCGCAGCGCTCGATCCGGAAGGCAGGCGTGATGTGCTCGGCATCATCGAATCCCTGCGGGGCCGAGTGACGATCTTCTATTCCACCCACATTCTCGACGACGTGCAGCGCGTCAGCGACCGAGTCGCCGTGATCAGCGGCGGCCGGATCGTGGCCGACGGGCCAGTCTCCGACCTGCTCACCGGAAACGAATCAACGTGGACGCTCCACACCCGGGGCTGCAGCGCCGACACCCGGGCCGCGCTCACTGCCGAGCCGTGGGTCACCGACCTCGACGTCAGATCGCGCGGCGACTCGGAGATCTGGAGTGTGCGCCTGGTCGGCGACGAGGCTGCCGAGCGATTGTTGCACCGGCTCCTCTTGGATGATGGTGTCGACATCGCCGAGTTTCACACCAGCGATCACACCCTCGAAGACGCGTATCTCTCCATCGTGAGAAACGACCGTGAGCACTGACCGGCAGCCGTCTAGGTTCTTGCCCGGTTTGGGCGGGCTCCTGCGGGGTGAGTTGGCGCGTTGGTACTGGAGACGCATCCTCGCTCACACGGTGGCGTGGACCCTGCTCGTCACGGGCCTGCTCTGGTACGTGACGACCAGAGCCAACGACTCCGAGTGGCGAGGTTTCGACCTTCTGATCCACATCTGGTGGATCGCTCTCCCGCTCGGGTCGATCGCGATCTCCCAGAACGCGATGATCGAGGAACGTCAGGGCGGCACGCTGTCGTGGGTCGTCTCCAAGCCCGTCTCGGGTCCCGCCTTTATCCTGTCCAAGATCGTGTCCGATTTGGTCGGGATCGCACTTCCCGCCGTCGTACTCCAGGCTGCTATCGCCTGGTGGATGCTCCCGGCCTTGGACCCGAAGGCAGGCTTGGCGATCCGCCAACCGGACATGGGACGCTACCTGATCGTGGTCGGGGTCGAGTTCGTCATCATCGTGCTGTTCGTGACCCTCAGTGTGTGCATGGGCACAATCTTCCGAAACCGGGGACCGGTTGCCGGTATCGGGCTCGGCGTTTGGATCCTCTTGTGGAACTCGCCGACCGACATCATCGACCGCATGAGCATCGGCGGACTGGTCAGTGGTGAACTCTCCGGTGCAGCGTTCAAGCCTCTGACCGAGTTCCTGGTGTTCGGCCAAACACTCGATCCGGCCTCGGGGGTGTACTGGACGCTGGCCTGGGCCGTAGTCTTGACTGTCGTCGCGACGGGTGTATTCAGCCGAGAACAGTTCTGACCACTCCCTACCGAACGCGTGAGAATGCTGCGGGTCTGGAGGTGCACGCCGGTGCCCCAGACAGCGCCCGACGACCGCTAGTGCCAGACAACTTGTAGATCGTGTCTTCGGAGCCTGCTGCGCGCAATCGTGGAGGTTTCCGCGATACTGAGCCGGTGACAGACCAAGCAGAGATCGCCAGAGCCCACGCATCGTTGGGTCTCACCACCGAAATCGCCGATCAGGGCGTCTACCAGAGAACCGTTGACCGGTTCCGCGAGCGCGACATCGCACTGCCGACGTTCGCCGAGTTGGCCGATCCCTCGACCATCCCTTCGGCGCGGATCGAAGCGTTGAGTGGGCTCGACCGCAACGAGCCCGACGCTCGAAACCTGTTCCGGGTCAACTGGTTCGGGAAGCTCGACGGCAGCGGGCCCCACGCTGTGCCCGACTACATCGAGTTGCCGAGTGAGCTCACCGGAGTCGAGGCGCGCATCGTGTTGGCCTTCGGAAACCGCTTCCCGATGATCAAGGCCCACAAGGTGCTGGCCGCCTACGCCTGCCTCGTCCCTCGGCTCGTGACCGGCCGGTTCGATCCGACGGCCCACCGAGCGGTGTGGCCGTCCACCGGCAACTACGCCCGCGGTGGTGTGGCGATCAGTCGCATCATGGCGTGTCGCGGCGTTGCCGTGCTGCCCGAGGGCATGAGCAAGGCCCGCTTCGATTGGCTCGACAAGTGGACGCTCGATCCCGCCAACGACATTATCCGCACGCCCGGCACCGAGAGCAACGTCAAGGAGATCTACGACACCTGCAACGAGCTCGAGAAGGATCCCGAGATCGAGATCCTCAATCAGTTCTCGGAGTTCGCCAACTATCTCGGCCACCACTCGGTCACTGGTCCGGCCTTGGAGAAGGTCTACCTCGATGCCGCCGGCAACAACCCCGATTCGCGCCTGGCCGCCTACGTGTCGGCATCCGGTTCGGGTGGCACCCTCGCAGCCGGCGACTATCTCAAGGCCAACCACGGTGCCCGAATCGTCGCGGTCGAGGCGCTCGAGTGTCCGACACTTCTCGAGAACGGGTTCGGAGACCACAACATCCAGGGCATCGGCGACAAGCACGTGCCGCTGATCCACAACGTCATGAACACCGACGACGTCGTGGCCGTGAGCGACCGGTCCACCGACTCACTCGACGCGCTGTTCAACACGCCGGCCGGTCGGGCCTACCTGGTCGACAACATCGGTCTCGCCCCCGCGCTGGTCGAGTCGCTCCACGACATGGGCTACTCGTCGAGCTGCAACGCCCTGGCCGCCATCAAGATCGCCAAGGAACACGACCTCGATCACAACGACATCATCGTCTCGGTCGCAACCGACGGCGCTGAGATGTACGACGCCGAACGCGACTCGTACCTGGCCGAACACCACCCCGGCGGCTACGACATCGTCGCCGCGGCCGCCGATTTCGGCCGTGAGCTGGCATCGGGCGACACCGCCCAGCACCTCGAGCTCACTCATGCCGAACGTCGCCGCATCTTCAATCTCGGCTACTTCACGTGGGTCGAGCAGCAGGGCACCGACTTCGGCGACTTCACGGTGCGAGCCGACCAGGCGTTCTGGACGGGCATGCACGGGTTCGTCGCCGAATGGGATGAGCAGATCCGAGAGTTCAACGGCCGCACCGGCACCCGCGCCGACGACTGACGTGGCCCAACAGCGGTCCACCTTCGAAATCCACGCCGATCGACTCGACTCCCATCGGGTAGCACTCGATACCGGGGTCAGCGCCGAGGATGTGTTGTCGATGATCAGGCAACTCGACACGGCGGTGAGCGACATCGACGGCCGCGGCTTCGTGCCGACCCCGGTATCGATCGAGTCCCGGCTGGCCTCCGCCATCGGAATCAAGTCCGAACTCTGGGTGAAGGACGAGACCCACAACGTCTCGGGATCCCACAAGGGTCGCCACCTGTTCGGAGTGGCTCTTCGTCACCTGGTCGACGCGGCCGGCGGACAAGGCTCGGAGGGGCGCTACGCCATCGCCAGTTGCGGAAACGCGGCGCTTGCGGCCTCAGTCGTGGCCAAGGCAACCGGACGCGAACTCGATGTCTTCGTACCGACCTGGGCCGACTCCGGTGTCACCGACCTCATCGAGGCGCTCGGTGGCTCGGTGATCAGATGCGATCGCGACCCCGACGTGCCCGGCGACCCCTCCCACCACGCCATGGTCGAAGCGATCCGAAAAGGAGATGTCGCATTCTCCTGTCAGGGATCCGACACCCCGTCGACTCTCGACGGAGGCCGCACGCTCGGCTGGGAACTCGTCGATTCTCTCATCGCGCACGACAACGCTGACACCACACATCTCGATCGGCTTGTGATCCAGGTCGGCGGTGGAGCCCTGGCATCATCGACGATGCTGGCGCTGGCTTCCGATGTAGCCGCAGGGAGGCTGACGGCCATGCCGGTTGTCCACCCGGTTCAGCCCGAGGGGAATCACCCGTTCGTTCGGGCCTGGGATCTGATTGTCGGCGAGCTTCTCGATGCCGAGGTGACCGCCGACCGGGCCAGTGCCGCGGCGACGCTCGGCCGGCTCGACTCGGCGGCGGTGCGGGCCGTACTCGCCCGGATCGAATCTCGCCCCGAGACCTACATGTGGCCTTGGGATGATGAGCCGACTTCCTACGCGTCGGGGATTCTCGACGACGTGACCTACGACTGGCTGCCCATTCTCGAAGCGACCCTCACCACGGGCGGATGGCCCGTGGTTCCGACCGAGGAGCAGTTCCGGTTGGCGCACTCCGTCGCTCATGTCCACACCTCGATCGACGTCTGCCCGACCGGTGCGTCGGGGTTGGCGGGGCTGCTGGCTCTGCTGGATTCGTCGTCGATCCCGACGGTCGACGAGCGGGTCGCGCTGTTGTTCACCGGCGCCATGCGGTCGGGCGATCCGCAACCAGAACCGCTGGTCTGATGGCCGACGACGAGATGCTGGCCCCGCTCACTCCGTACCTGGAGGGGCGCCAGCAAGCAACGATCGAGGTTCTGATCTGGGTGTTTCGGACCGGCCGTCAGGTCGAGGCCTGGCTGGCCGACACGGTGTCGAGCGAGGGGCTCGACACCTCTGAGTACGCCATGCTCTCGGCGCTCTGGCTCGACGGTTCGCCGCACCGGCTGTCTGCGGGCGAGATTTCTTCACGCATCGTCCAGACCACCGGCGGCACCACCAAGACGATTCGTCGTCTCGAGGAGCGGAGGTTGGTCCGCAGAATCGCCGACCCGGACGACGGACGCCGGTCGCTCATCGAACTCACCGAGGAGGGCCTGGCGTCGGCGCGCTCGACCCTCGATCATGTTCTCGACGCCTTCGATCTCGACATCGGCGGTCTCGACACCGCCGAACGAACCGAGATCAGCAAGCGAATGGCGAAACTCTCAGCCGAACTCGACGACCGGCTTCGCCGACGCTGATTCCTCAGCCTTCGGGCGGGGCCACGAAGTCGATGAGTTGCTCGACCGCACCGAGGAGGGGAGTCTCGAGGTCGGTCCACGAATCGACCTTGCCCAAGAGCATCTTCCAGAACTGGCCGGATGTCCCCGTGAACCCGATCGAGTCGAGCACGCCCTGCTTCCACGGCTGGCCGTGAGGTATCTCGGGCCAAGCCTCGATAGAGATCAGAGTCGGCTTGACCGCCTGCCAGATGTCGACGAACGGGTGGCCGGTGATCAGCACATCGGGGTTGGCTGCCGTTGCGGCGATGCGACTCTCCTTGGAGCCGTCGACCAGATGGTCGAGGAGCACGCCGATTCGTCGTCGGGGTCCGGGGCGGAAGTCATGGATCCGATCGGCGAGATCGTCGGCTCCGTCGAGTGGTTCGACAACCACGCCTTCTGCTCGGAGGTCGTCGCCCCAGATCTTCTCCACCAACTCGGCGTCGTGGATTCCCTCCACCCAGATCCGGCTGGCGCGGGCCATGCGGGCCGGCACCGCTCCGGCCTCGATGGATCCGGAGGCCGTCAACGAGGCGGGAGCGAGATCCGGCGTGGGATGTCGGAGTGAGACGGGGATGGTCTTGCCGGCGACGTTGGCTCGCACCGCCCCGACGGCGTAGCGCAGGGTGTGATCGCGACCGTCTTCATCGCGGAGGACGAGCAGCGGTGGGCTGAAATCGACCAAGGCCCCGACCTGTCCGGTGTCGCGGTGCTGGAGCATCAGCCCCGGCTTGGCTTCGATGGTCGGGTAGGACGGCGGTTGGTGACGGGGAGCATCGATATCGAGGGGGCCGGCCAGCAAGCCGTCGTCGCGCATTTGGGCAGGCTAGATCACGTCGGGTGGTCCACGGTGGGAGTGTCGGCGGCAACCACGATCGACCGTCCGCTGTCTGAGTCACCACTCCACGAGTAATTGCTCCTACAATTGACGTGTGGACTATCGAGTCGAGGAACTGGCCGACGCCGCAGGGGTGGGCGTCGACACCGTCCGTTACTACCAAGGACGCAAACTGCTGCCCCCACCTCGCCGTGAGGGGCGGGTCGGTTGGTACGGCGCACATCACCTCGAACGACTGCTCGAGATTCGAGATCTGGCCCAACGTGGGTTCACACTCTCTCAGATCCGTGAACTCGCCGACGCCGAGGGCGATCGTTTGCTGGCCGATCTGGCTGAAGCCGATGCCCCGGACCCCGATCTCGATCGGGCCGAACTGGCCCGGCGAGCTGACGTCCCCGAGTTGATCGTCGACATTGCCGTTGGTGCCGGTCTGTTGTCGTCGTCGGGCGAACCGGGCGACGAGAGGTTCGCCTCCGACAGCGTCGAGATGCTCGCAGCGGCACGTGATCTCGTGAGTGAAGGAGCGCCTCTCGGCGAGCTCACAGCGCTGGCGATGCGCCACGTGAGCAACATCGATTCTGTAATCGACGACGCCATCGAACTGTTCAAGCACCACAGCGACGAAAGCGGCGGCGACCGCGACGATCTCGTGGCGACGATGCACCGCCTCGTGCCGGTGGCCAGCAGCCTCGTCGGACGACACTTCGAACGTACTCTTCGGAGCCGGGCGCTGGCGAGGCTCGCTGACGAGGGCGACGACTCTGATGGCATCGTGGTGGTGGCCCGTCGAATCGGTCATCGAATCGACCCAGTCGGCATCTATCACTCCTCGACCGACGAGCACCGAACGCTGTGGATCAGACCCGAAGAAGGATTCTTCATCGTCGCCCTCGGAGCAGCCGAGATCATTGAGACATCCGGTGATGGTCGCTTCACCGCGGCATCCGCGAGACGAGAGGCCCTGGCGGGACGAGTGAGTATCCACGCACCGTCTGATGCTCCTCGGCCCGTGCTCGTGGGTGGACTCTCCTTCGAGGCCGGTGACGACCAGCGGAGTCCGGACTGGAGTGGTTTCCCGGACTCAAGGTGGATTCTCCCCGCCACCACTTACATCGAAACACCCGAAGCGACATGGGTGACCCTCGCGGCGGTGGTATCGGACGGCGAAGACGAGACCGAAGTGTTGGAAGGGCTGAAGGCGAACCTCCAGTCGATGGATCTGCCCGATGAGGTCGCGGCTGACGACGACGATCCCGTGTCAGTCGGTGCCGTGGTGTCCGACGACCTCGAGTACCGCGACCTCGTTGACGAGGCGGTTTCCCACATTGCCGGAGGGCACCTCGCCAAGGTGGTTCTGGCCCGAGTTCACCACGACGATCCGGTGGATCCGGCGACCGTGCTCGACCGACTGCGTCATCGCTACCCGACCTGCGCGGTGTTCGCGTTCGGAGTAGGAGATCGCACCTTCCTCGGGGCCAGTCCCGAGATGCTCGTGGCCCTCGAAGGATCACAGGTGCAGACCGTGGCGCTCGCAGGGACAGCACCGCGGGGCGCCGATCCCGAGGCCGATGAAGGGTTCGCCCAAGGGCTGCTCGACTCACCCAAGATTCTCGCCGAACATGGTTTCGTGGTCGACGACATCACCCAGCGACTCGCCACTCTCGGCCTGGTGGGCGAGACCTCGCCGGTACCGGAGGTGCTTCGTTTGGCTCGGGTCCAGCATCTCCGCACTCCGATTACGGCGAAGGTCGAGCGTCATGCCGATGGCGGAGTCGACGTCGATGTGTTGCGCATCGCGAGCGTGCTCCACCCGACCCCAGCGGTGGGAGGCACACCGACCGAAGACGCTCTCGGCTGGATCCGCGAACACGAGACCTTCGACCGCGGCTGGTACGCCGCTCCGGTGGGTTGGTGCGATCTCGATGGCAACGGCGAGTTGCGGGTGGCGCTCCGATCGGCGCTGGCCGGACCCTCCGGGGTCGACCTGTTCGCGGGTGCCGGAATCGTCGCCGACTCCGTTCCCGATGATGAACTGGAAGAGACCGGCGTGAAACTGCGCGCATTGCTCGACGTCATGGACCGCTGATGCACCATATGGACGACCCCCTCTACGACAACATTGCGGCGTTCACCGCCGGACTGGTGGCCAACGGGGTCACCGAGGTCGTGATCAGTCCCGGTTCGAGATCCACGCCGCTGTCGATCACTCTTCATGCCCATCCCGATCTGCGAACGTGGGTTCATCTCGACGAGCGCTCAGCCGGGTTCTTCGCGCTGGGCATGGCTCGGGTCACCGGCCGTCCCGCGGTGCTGGTGTGCACCTCCGGCACCGCCGCCGCGAACTATCTTCCGGCTGTCGTCGAGGCCCATCACGGCGGCGTGCCGATGATCGTCTGCACCGCCGATCGCCCACCCGAGCTACAGGGTTGGGGAGCAGGCCAGACCATCGATCAAACCGGGATCTATGGGTCCGCCACTCGTTGGGCGGCCCAGTTGCCGGTGTCCAGCGAGTGGAGTGCTCCCCAGGCTGAACGCACGGCGATGCGTGCCGTGGCCGCCGCGACCCGCAGCCGACCGGGTCCCGTCCACCTGAACTGGCCGTTCCGACTCCCGCTCGAACCAATGGCCGTTCCACCGGTGAGGGATCCCGAATTCAGGCCTTCGCCCGCCACATCCCGTGCCGAATCTTCCGATGGGTCGAGATGGTCGACGGTCATCGACGACATCTCCACAATGGAGAGAGGCGTGATAGTCGTCGGGCCGTCCGACGGGGTCGGGCTGGCCGTCGAGCACGAAACGGCGCGGATCATTCGAGAGTTCGCTGAAGCCATGCAGTGGCCGGTACTAGCCGAGCCCCTGGCACAGATGCGCCGGATCGACGACACCGCCGGCTCGACCGTCATAGCCACTGCCGATCACCTGCTCAGGAGCGAGCGGTTCGCTGATCTGATGGTTCCGGAGGTCGTGGTACGCATCGGCCGTGCCCCGACCACGAAGTCGGTCAGGCTCTGGATCGAGAGACATCGACCGGATCGTGTAGTGCTGATAGACCCTTCCGGTCATTGGCAAGAGCCAAGCTTCACTCTCACCGACCACATCGACGCTCAGCCCGCCTCGCTGCTGGCTGGCCGATCGCGACCCGACGACGACCGTGGCGAGTGGCTCACCGCCTGGCGCCACGCCGACCACAACGCGCGGACGGTGATCGACACCACGATTCTCGATGGTCCGCTACTGGCCCCACTCGCCGCTCGAACCGTGGTCGATTCGCTCCCAGATGAGGCCGTGCTGATCACGTCGAACTCGATGCCGGTTCGCGATCTCGATTCGTTCGTTCCGACGGGCACCCCTTCGATCTCGGTTGTCGGGAATCGCGGTGCTTCCGGAATCGATGGTGTCACCTCGACCGCGCTCGGCGTTTCGGCCGCGACTGAGCAGCCGGTCGTTCTGCTCATCGGCGACCTGGCGCTTCTACACGACGTCGGGGCGCTACTGGCCGCGAAGAGACTCGGGCTGCACCTCACGGTGGTGTGTGTCGACAACGACGGCGGTGAGATCTTCTCGATGCTTCCGATTGCCGAACACGGGTCGGATGTCGACTTCGACACCCTTTTCCGGACCAGCCACGGCATCCAACTGGCTGGGCTCGATGGCCTTGGCGGAGTGAGAGTGCACCAGCCAGACGACGACACGTCGCTCTCCCGCCTGATCAAGGAGTCGCTTGCCGGCGCCCGACCGGGAGTCGACCTGATCGTCGTCGCCATCGACCACGACACCGACGTGGCCCAGCATCGGGACATCGCCACAGCCGTCAACTCAGTGATCGATCCGTGAGCCACGGCACGGCGATCCGACGGCTCGACATCCCAGTGGGAGACGAGCTGACTCTGCACAACGAGGTGAGCGGCGCGGGCGCCCCACTTCTCATGCTCCACGGATTCACCGGCGACATATCCACCATGGGCGGGCTATCGCAACGCCTCTCGGCAAGCCATCTCGTGGTGGTCCCCGACATGATCGGCCACGGTAGATCCGACGTCCCCGAGTCGGTGGAGTTCTACGAGGTCGGAGCAATGGCCCGACAGGTCGAGGCGGTTGCCGATCATCTCGGTCTCGACGACTTCCATCTTGTTGGCTACTCGATGGGCGGGAGGGTCGCACTGACCCTGGCTTGCGGATCGCCCCATCGGGTCAGATCGCTGTGCCTGGTGGGGGCGTCGGCCGGCATCGCCATCGAAACGGAACGCGCGCAGCGGCGCATCGACGACGAAGAACTCGCCGTTCGGATCGAGAACGGGGGACTGGAGTCATTCGTCGACGACTGGATGGCAAAGCCGCTGTTCACATCCCAGGCGATGCTCGGCCCCGATCACCTGGCCGAAGCTCGTCGCCAGCGGCTCTCCAACAATCCGTCGGGACTGGCATGGAGTCTTAGAGGCGGCGGAACCGGCACCATGCCGCCTCTCCACGATCGGCTGTCAAGCTGCGACGTCGCTGCCACGTTGGTCGTCGGAGACGGCGATGAGAAGTTCAGCAAGATTGCCGACCAACTCACTCGCCTGCTCCCCAACGCCACCTCGGAGGTTGTTCCCGGCGCCGGCCATGCCGCCCACCTGGACCAGCCCGACCTGGTGGCCGGGATAATCTTGGCCCACACGACGAAGGCTGATCTCTCGTGACAGGACTCACCACCGATCTTCTGAGATTTCGACTACCACTGCGTGAAGCGTTGACCACGGCTCGCGGCGAGGTGCTCCATCGCGACGGGCTGCTCTTCTCGATCGGCGACGGCACCCACGTTGGCTGGGGCGAGGCCACCCCGTTGCCGGGCTGGTCGGTTTCCGACATCGACTCGTCGGCTGCGGCTCTTGCGACGGTGTCGGTTGCGCTATCGGTCGTCGAGGATCCTGATGATCCCAGGCTCGACCATCTACTCGACGATCTCGAACCCGAGCCGACTGCGCGTGCGGCACTCTCGGGAGCGATCGCCGACCTCAGGGCACGCCGCTCCGGGCTTTCTCTTGCTGCCACACTTTCGGTCGCGCCCACTTCGACTGTCGCCGTCAACGCGATGGTTTCCGCGATGTCGCCCGGCGACGTGGCCGAGCAGGCCGCGGCAGCTGCCGCCGACGGCTACCGGACTCTGAAGGTGAAGGTCGGTGTGGCCGAAACCGCTGTCGACATCGAGAGATTGTCGGCGGTTCGTGGTTCGGTCGGACCCGCTATGGAACTACGAATCGATGCCAATGGAGCCTGGGATGTCGAGACTGCCGTCGCGGTCCTCGACGATCTGGCGGAGTTCGATATCTCGTTCTGTGAGGAGCCGACGGAGGGCATCGAGGCGATCGCCGCGGTGGGCGCGCGCAGTGCAATCCCGGTGGCAATCGACGAATCGGCTCGGTCGGTGGACCACATTGCGGCGGGCCTTGCCACCGGTTCGATCGACGTTGTGATCGTCAAACCCCAAGCTCTGGGCGGCCCCGATCTGGCAATTCGAGCCGTGCGTCTCGCCGCGGAGTTCGGCGCCACTGCAGTCGTTACGAGCATGATCGACGGCGCCATCGGTGTTGCCCATGCCCTGCACGTGGCCGCGGCGAGCGGACTCGATAGAGCCCACGGGCTGGCCACATCCACGATGTTGAAGTCCGACGTCGGTCCGGCCCCAGAGATGGATGCCGGTCGCATGTTCGTGCCCGATACGGCGGGAATCGGAATCGATCCCTTCGAGACTCTTCCCAACTGAGAACTCCCGTCGCAGGAAGTTCAGATCGATGAGCGCCTGACCTTGCCGAGCGATGTTCGGGGCAGGGCATCACGTATCTCGATCCGGCGTGGCGCACACCAAGTCGGCAGCTGTGCCTTCACCAGATCACGAAGACGATCGATGTCGGGTGGCTGGTCCGCTTCGGTGGGCACGATCACCGCAGTGACCACATTGCCCCACTCGGCGTCGGGACGACCGACGACCGCAACTTCGGCTACCTGCCGGTCGGTTGTCAGGATTCGCTCGACCGAGGCTGGCCAGACCTTCTCACCGCCGGTGACGATCACATCGCCGAGACGCCCATCGACCTGCACCAGCCCATCGACGACTCGGCCGCCGTCGCCGGTGGGCAACCAGCCATCGGACGTGACTGGATAGGCGCCGTCGCGGTATTGGCGCATCAACATCGGACACCGAATGTGCAGTTCCCCGTCGAGTTCACGAACCTCAACGCCTCTCAGTGGGATGCCGTCGTAGACGACACCGCCACCGGTCTCTGTCATTCCGTAGGTGGCCACAGAGTTGGCCGGACGATCGGCCGGCACCGCCGCCCCACCGAGAAGAATGGTTCGAAAGAGTGACGTGTCGATTCGTCGTGCCGCAGTGGCGACCAGCGAGACGAGAGTGGCTCCACGGCGTGCGGCCAACTCGACCGCATCGGCATCGAACCCGTCGTGAACCGTCAGACTGGTGCCGGTGATGAGCGCTCGGGTCACGACCGAGAGTCCGCCGACATGGGCCAGCGGAAGACAGGCCAACCAATTGTCGGAGGACGAATCGACGCTCAGGGCCGCCGATGTGGCAGCCGCTGAGGCCGCAACCGCGTCGTGGGTGAGCACGACCGCTCGGGGCTCTCCCGACGTTCCACTGGTGTTGACGACCAGGGCGTCGCCCTCCTCGGTCGACCGGCCGGAGTGGCTACTACGACCTTGCGTGTCGACGATGGCCGTGGGCTCGATGGCGTCGATCGCCGCTTTCAGCGCGGCCGCCGGCAGACGAGTGTCGATGGGAGCCACGGCGTCGCCATTGTCCCATGCCCTCACCAGTTCGGCTATGAATTCTGGACCACCGGGCAGGAGCAACGCCACGACACCGGTCACTGTGGAGACTCCCGGCGGAGGACGTGCTTGATCACCAGACGAGCGTAGACCCGGTCACGTCATCCAGCTCCGTTGCGATCCACCGCCGTAGCCTCTCGGCGTGGATCTCTTCATCATTCGTCACGGTCTTCCCGTTCGCCATGTGGTCAAAGAAGGGAACGGTGCTGCTGACCCCGAGCTCTCCGAGACCGGATTGGTCCAAGCCGGTCGAGTCGCCGATGTTCTGGAAACGGCCGACATCGATCACATCGTGTCGTCGACCATGCTCCGTGCCCAACAGACGGCAGCCCCGCTGGCCGAACGACTGGGCCTCGACGTGGAGGTGCTCGACGACATCAAGGAGTCTGATCATCGGTCACGGTCTTATGTCCCGGCCGAGGAGATCCGGGTCGATGATCCCGACACCGCCCACTACTTCGAGGGCGACCTGATGGACACAATCTTCAGCGACGGTTACCAGAGCTTCGAAGACCGCGTGAGCCGTGGGTTTCAGCACATCATCGATACCAACGCTTCGAGGCGCGTGGCGGTCTTCTGCCACGGCATGGTCACCAATGTTTTCGTCAAGACAATCCTACGTTTCGAGGAGGTCCTGGCCCTCAACCCCGACTACTGCGGGATCACCAGGGTGCAGGCCTCCTCGGGTGGTGTGCGCACGGTCAAGTCGGTCAACGAGACCTACCACGTGAGAGACCTGATCGAGTGGTGAGAACACGATGACTGCCACGACGACGATGAAGGCCGTGCGGGTGATCGACGGCACGCCGACCCTGGTCGACACGCCTCGTCCCGAGCGTGACGGCATCGTGATCGACATCGTGGCCGCCAGTATTTGTGGATCCGATATTCACATGATCGACGACGGCATGGCGGAGGGCCGAATCCTCGGGCACGAGTTCGCCGGCCTCACCCCGGACGGCACGGCCGTGGCAATCGAACCGATCGAATCGTGTGGCCACTGTGCACAGTGCACGTCGGGTGGTCGAAACCACTGTGAAGAGGGATCGATCGGATTCGGAATCTTCGCCGATGGTGGAATGGCTCAACAGATCGTCGTGCCGCCGGCCGCTCTCGTTGCGCTGCCATCCGGCCTCGATCTTCTCGACGCCTCCTTGGTCGAACCGGTGGCTGTTGGTGTCCACGCGGTTCGGCGGGCTCGTGTGGTGGCCGGCGACCGAGTGGCGGTGGTGGGTGCCGGCCCGATCGGTCTGGCGGTTGTTGCTGTGTGCACGGCCAACGGCATCCCGGTCGATGTGCAGGCCCGTCACCCTCATCAAAAGGATGCGGTCGAGACACTTGGTGCCACCGTCGGCACCAGCGGTCGATACGACGTCGTGTTCGACGCGGTGGCGACCACCGAGACCATCGCCGATTCGGTCCGACTCGCCCGAGTCGGAGGCCGCATAGGAATGGTCGGAACGATTTGGTCGCCGGCTGCCCTCGACATGTCGATCTGTCTGAATGAGGTCGAGATCATCCCGTCGATGATGTACGGCCGCACCGCCATCGGCCGAGACGTGGATGCTGCGGCCTCGATCCTGGCCCGCACTCCGGCGATCGCCGACGTCATGATCACCCACCGGTTTCCTCTCGACGCCGTCGATGAAGCCTTCGGCGCGGCACGCAGCCGCGCCACTGGGGCTATCAAGGTCGTATTCGAACCCACCCGATGAAGGGACGATGATGTCAACTCCAGACCGAACTCAAGAATGGCAGGAACTGAAGGACGCTCATCTGGCCCCGGCCGAAGCGCGTGCGGCGACTCCCGGCCGAGGGGTTCACCACGTTGCGCTGCTGTGCACCGACGTGGAGACCACGATTCGCTTCTACCAGGACCTCCTGGGGTTCCCACTGATCGAACTATTCGAGAACCGCGACTACAAGGGATCCACCCACCTGTTCTTCGACATCGGCAACGGCAACTCTTTGGCGTTCTTCGATTTCCCGGGACTCGACCTCGGCGACTACGCCGAAGTGCTTGGCGGGCTTCACCATCTTGCGATATCGGTGCCCGTCGACGCGTGGGAAAGACAACGAGACAGCCTGGCTGAAGCCGGCGTGCCCACCCAGATCATCCAAACGTCGATTTATCTACAGGATCCCGATGGGGCTCGGATCGAACTGATCGCCGACCCCTTGGGTGAAATGTACGGGTCGGTTCTGGGCTGAACCACGAGTCGATCAGATGGGTCGACCATGGTCCCGTTGTCGTACTGGTTCCCCTCCTAGCCTGTGGGCGTGAACGTCAGCCTCGTAGTCATGGCCGCCGGACTGGGATCCCGGTTCGGTGGCACCAAACAACTCGCCACGGTCGGCCCCGATGGTGAGGCCTTCCTCGATTTCGCCATAGGCGACGCCGCCGACGCGGGGGTCGCCAAGGTCGTGCTGGTCGTGCGGACCGACATCGAAGACGATGTACGGCGTCACATCGAAATCCGAGACCACGCGGTCGAGATCGCCTACGTCTGCCAGGACACCCATGGGCCCCACCGGGCCAAGCCGTGGGGCACCGGCCAGGCGGTGCTGGTAGCGGAGCCGGAGGTCGACGGCCCGTTCGTGGTCTGCAACGCCGACGACTACTACGGCCGATCGACCTACCAGTCGGTCGTGCCGGCAACCGCACTCCTCGCGCCGGATCAGGCGCTGCTGGCAGGATTCAGACTCGACCTCACACTTCCGGAGATCGGTGAGGTGAGCCGAGGAATCTGCTCGATCGAAGGCACCGAGATGGTCGGCCTCGTCGAGACCCACGGCATCGGTCAACGCCCGGACGGAACCATCACCGGTACCGAACCACCCGGACCATTGCCGGCCGATTCGGTTGCGTCGATGAACTTCTGGGGTTTCCACGACCGGTTGTTCGAACACCTCGAGACCGGGTTCACCGACTTTCTCTCCCAACACGGCCACGCCGAAAAGAGCGAGTATCTACTTCCGGCGGTCGTAGCCGAACTGCACCAGGCCGGCGAGCTGTCGGTAGAGGTGGTGCCCACCGATGAGCCATGGGTCGGTGTCACCAACCCCGACGACCTCCAGGTGGCTCGGCGCCGCATCGACGAGATGCGCACCGGCTGAGCAACATGGACCGCGCGGCGTTCCGTGTGTTCGCGCCGGGACGCGTGAATCTGATTGGCGATCACGTCGACTACGTGGGAGGGCTGGTGCTTCCCATGGCGGTCGACCTCGGCACCACCATCGACGTGATGCCGGCAGCGGCCGGCCGTGCCGGGGTCGTCGGCCTGAGATCGGATTCGGAATCTGATCCGGCCGAGATTCTGTTGCCGGTGCGCGATCCCGGCTCCCACCCGATCGAGTGGGCGAGATATCCGGCTGCGGTGCTGGCTGAAATGGGTACGACCGCCGGCTTCTCGGGGGAGATCGTCAGCACACTGCCGATTGGCGCCGGGCTTTCCTCGAGTGCATCGCTCGAGGTAGCCACCGCGCTGGCCGTCGGATTCCGCGGAGACACCTTGCCGCTGGCCCAACTCTGCCAGCGAGCCGAACACCGCGCCACCGGCGTGCCGAGCGGAATCATGGACCAGCTCGCCATCACGTCCGGCGTAGAGGGCTCTGCCCTGTTGATCGACTGCCGGGATCATTCGGTCGAGCCGGTGCCACTTCCTCGCGGCACGGTCGTACACGCGGTGCACTGCGGGGTCAGTCGCCGGCTCGAAGGCTCCGAGTATGCCGATCGTCGGCGTTCGTGTGAATTGGCTGAGCAGACGCTCGGACCGCTCCGCGACGCGACCAACTCGGAGCTCGGTGCCATTTCCAACCCGATGATTCGCCGGCGAGCCCGGCACGTGATCTCCGAGATCAGCCGGGTCTCAGCAGCGGTCGAGGCCACCCGACGCGACGATGCAGCCGAGTTCGGCAACCTCATGAACCGGAGCCATGTCAGCCTCCGGGACGATTTCGAGGTGTCGATTCCCGAACTCGACCAACTTGTCGACCAACTCCAACGAACACCCGGCGTTTTCGGAGCGCGACTCACCGGTGCCGGCTTCGGAGGATGCGTCGTCGTGTTGGCCGACGACTCGGTCGACCCGGGAGCGATCGGTGGTTGGCGGCTGAAACCGAGCGCCGGTGCTCGGGTGGTGGTTGCCGGCTGAGGTTGCCTGGGAACTTTCGGCTGGCGACGATCGTCACACTCCATGTCGCACCGTGGAGGTCAGCCAATGTCAGCCCACAACACGAACATCAGATCCGTCCGCCGAGGGTTCGCCGTATCGGCTGCCTTCGTGGTGCTGGCCTCGGCCTGCAGCGGGTCCGGTTCCCGCGGCGACACTGTCGCCCTGGGTTCGACGACAACGTCGGGCACGTCGGTCACCGCCCCACCAACAACCGGTGGCGAATCAGAGGTGGTCGGCGGACGAGGATGGCTCGGTCCGGGCGATGTCTCATGGCCCGAGTCTCCGGATTCCGGCGCCATCTCGGCCTACGCCGAATCGGAGTCGTCGCCCCCTGCAACCACTGCCGCACGATTGACCGACTCGGACAGCACCACCACGTCCGAGCTGACCCCGGCCCCCAACAATCAGGTCCAATCGCTGCAGGCCGGGAGCATCAACGACATCGACGACATCGATGCCTACATGGCATACCGAGACTCGATCACCGGTTCTGGGGTCGTCGTGCGTCCGCTCGACCTGTCGGGGGTAAGAGTCATCTCGGTGGCCGGCACCGACGGTTTCCCGATCCTGGGGGCTCAGGTCAGCATCACCGCTGACGGCGAAGAGCAGTCACAACCGGCTGCCGTGCTGCACACCACGGCCGACGGCACCGTCCGCTTCTTCCCGGGGACATCAGTCCAAGGCGCAGAGTGGACGGTCACGGTATCGGTCGACGAGCAATCAATGAACACACCGCTCGCGGCTGACGGGGCCACAACCGAGGTCGTGGTCGACATGCCCGGCGGACTGGCCGGCGCGATTCCTCTCGATATCCACTTCCTGATCGATGCGACCGGGTCGATGCAGGACGAGATCGACCGACTGCGCGACAACATGGCCGAGGTCGCCCGCCGGATCGACGAACTTCCGAGCACTCCTGATGTGAGATTCGGGTTGACCGTCTACCGCGATCTCGACGATTTGTTCGTAACCCGAACGTTCGACCTGACCGACGACCTGGAATCGTTCCTTGATGCGCTCGCGGTGGTTGTGGCCAATGGTGGCGGCGACTACCCGGAGGCGCTCGACGAGGCCCTCGCCGATGCGCTCGCCGAACCGGCATGGAGGGGTGCTGATGCAGTCAAGCTGCTGGTTCTCATCGCCGACGCCCCACCCCAGATCTCCCGGCAGGTCGATGTTCCCTACACCGACAGCGTGAACGCGGCCGCCAACAGAGGTGTGAAGATTCTGCCGATCGCGGCATCGGGTACCGACGACCAGGCCGAATACGTCATGCGTGAGATGGCCTACGCGACCGGCGGCCGCTTCGTGTTCATGTCGTATGGGGTCGGCGGCGCCGCCACCGGCGAGGCCACCGACATCACTCCTGATCGCTACGACGAACTCCCGCTGGACCAGTTGGTGGTGCGGTTGGTCGAGGACGAGATTCTCGCCCTCACAAACGTCTGACAACGTTGGTGCTGACGTGACCCCCCGATTTGGTTGTCGAGTCGGGCTCCCACCCGAACCCCTCGAATGTGAACTCCGAAAGACAATCGATAGTCGGATTTCCGATCGTCACGAGGTGACGGGTCAGCGCCCCTTTGAGAAGCTTGTTCCAGTGCGACACCGTGACGAGCCCCCGATTGGGTCGCTCCTCGAGGAACTTCACGTCGATGATGCTGATCGGGGTGTCGCCGATGCGCCAAGAGGCAGCATGCTCGCCCGGCCGCAGGTCCCACACGACGCGCCCTCGGGCCAGATTGTCGAGGGTCGGGTCCAGTTGGCTGCGCCACCAAGTCGACAGCTTGCCGAGCCTCGGAAGACTGGCTCCCATTTTCAGCTTGTAGTCCGGAATTGGATCTGATGGGGCCACCGCTCCCCACAGTCCCGACGAGATGAGCACTCTGGCGTCGAGGCGCCGGCGGGCGGGTGCCGGAAGTGATTTCGCGTCGAGGGCACCGTAGAGCACGCCGGTGTATCGCTCGATGGCCGGCAAGGTCCCGGACTGCTCCACGGCGAGGTTCGCTGCAGTGGCGGGGCGAACCGCAACCTTCCCCACCCCGAGAAGCTTCTGACGCTGGAGGATCGAGCCACGCATCGACGAACGAAGAGCGGCCATCACCTTCCGGCGGGGCTCATCGAGAGTTGGAGTCGACTCACACGTGGTCCAGGCGGCGCCGACGCCACCTGGAGCCTTGCCCTCGGATGGGGGCAGCAGGATCAGTGGAGAACGGGCCATGGCTCGGCAGCCTGCCGTGTGGTTGGGGTTCTCGCTACTCGAGCGCGAGACTCTTCGGGTGATCCATGCCTCCGTGACTCGAACCGCACCCAACGGGATGGTCTCCACTGTCGACCATGTCGCGACCGGCACCGGGATTGATCTGCTCAGGCGCGGAGGATCTGCGGCCGATGCCGCGATCGGGGCCAACGCCGTGCTCGCGGTCACGTCGCCCCACATGTGTGGGATGGGTGGCGACGTTTGGGCCCTCGTTCACGACGGTGAGAGTCGGCCTCACGCCCTCGACGCTTCTGGTTGTGCGGGGTCGGGCGCCGACCCCGATCGCGTTCGAGCCGAGGGGCTCGCGCGGATTCCGCTTCGCGATCACGTGGCTGCGATCACCGTTCCAGGGGCGGTCGACGGGTGGTTGGCTCTCCACGAACGATTCGGTCGACTCCCTCTGGCTTTGGTGCTGGCCGATGCAGTTCGCTACGCCGAGGAAGGATTCACAGTCGCCCCGCTGCTGGCGTGGACTCTGCCCTTGGTGGCTCATGTCCAACACAACGAGCTGCCGGCCGCTCCGGCGGTGGGCGACCTTGTGCGGCGCCCGGGGTCGGCCCGTGCCCTTCGAGCGCTGATCAGCCAGGGACGCGATGGCTTCTACGGCGGTGAGTTCGGTGAAGGGCTCCTCGCGGTTGGTCCCGAGGAGTTCAGCGATGCCGATTTGGCACGATCCCAGGCTCGTTGGGTTGAGCCGCTGATGAGTGAGGCGTGGGGCCACAAGATCTGGAGTCCGCCTCCCACCAGCCAGGGATATCTCACGTTGTTGTCGGCAGCGATCGCCGACGGATTCGAAATCGACGACGGCCCGGCGGGAGCGCACATCCTCATCGAGGCGGCGGCGCAGGCCGGTCATGATCGGCCGACCTCATTGTTCGACGGTGCAGACGGAGAGTCGCTGATCGCACCCGGGAGAATCGAGGCTCGCCGTTCCGCGGTCGACCCGGGCCGGGCCGGAGACGTCGACGTGCCTCCATTTGCCGGCGACACGACCTACTTGTGCGCGGTCGACTCCGACCGAATGGGTGTCTCGCTGATCAACTCCAACGCCAGTGGGTTCGGTTCGCACCTCATTGCCGGATCGAGCGGGATCTTCCTTCACGACAGGGGACTCGGGTTCTCGCTGCAACCAGGCCATCCGGCTGAGTACGGGCCGGGTCGCCGACCACCGCACACTCTGTCGCCGGTCCTCGTGACCCGTGAGGACGGATCACTCAGAACGGTGCTCGGCACCATGGGTGGCGACACTCAACCCCAGATTCTTCTCCAGCTGCTGGCCGAGACTCTCGTTCGTGGTCGGGACCCCGGCCGCGCCGTGGGTGCACCTCGTTGGCGGCTCGACTCGGCGTCGGCTGCCGACGGATTCTCCACATGGCAGCCCGGCGTTGGACGAGTGGTGCAGCTCGAGACACCAGTCGATGTCGGGCTGGCCGAGGAGTTGGCGGCGATGGGTCATCTCGTGGAGGTGCTCGATGATGCCCACTCGCAATTCGGCCACGCCCACATGATCGAGGTGATGGAATCAGGCGCTCTGGCCGGCGCCGCCGACCCCAGGGCCCTCACTGGAATCGCGGCCGGGATCTAGGCCGAAGCTAAGGTTTGCGGCGAAGCGTCAGATTTGGGCCACGACAAGGGGAATCACATGCGCGGGGTCATTGCCGCCGGGGCCTACATCCCCCGGGGACGACTTGATCGCAGCGAGATCACGGCCACCTTCGGAAAGGGTGGCGGGAGCGGCACCCGCTCGGTCGCGTCCTACGACGAGGACACCACCACGATGGGGGCCGAGGCGGCACGCTGCGTTCTGCGTGACTCCACCAACTTCGACGCTGATTCCCTGTGGTTCGCCACGTCGTCGCCCGCGTATCTCGAGAAGACCAACGCGGCCGCCATTCACGCCGCATTGAGACTGCCCCGATCGGTCGGCGCGCTCGATCTCGGTGGGGCGATCCGATCCGGGATCGGCGCTCTTCGGACTGCCCTCAACAGTAGAGGAACCACTCTCGTGGTGGCATCCGACATGCGAGACGGGCTGGTCACGTCAATGGACGAGGCCGCCGGTGGCGACGGAGCCTCGGCGGTGCTGGTGGGCGACGATTCGGCGGGGCCGGTGATAGCCGAGTACATCGGTTCCGGAGTTGTCACCGATGAGATACTCGAACGTTGGCGGATTCCCGGTGGCCGTCGATCTCGTACCTGGGAGGAACGATTCAGCGAAGCCGCCTACGCCCCGCTCATCGACCAGGCTTTCGCGGATGCTCTGGCCGACTCAGCGATCTCAGCCGACGACATCGACCACCTGATCATGACCGGCCTGCACCAACGTGCCGTGAGCCGTAATCGTCGACGTCTCGGTGTCGACGATGCCAAGGTGGCCGACGATCTCTCGCGATCGATCGGCAACACCGGTACCGCCCACCCGACTCTGCTTCTTGCGGCGACCCTCGAGCACGCCGAACCGGGTGAAACGATCATGGTGATGATGCTGGCCGATGGCGTCGAGGTGATCGTGCTTCGGGCCACCGAAGCCATCACCGCACACAAATCGGCCATATCGGTCGAAACCCAGCTGACCCAAGCCGCTCCGATCAGCTACGGGAAGTTCCTGAGCTGGCGGGGCAGAGTCGACATCGAACCGCCCAACCGGCCCGCGCCAAACCGACCGTCGGCCGCGGCCGCTCATCGGCGGGCCGACTGGAAGTTCGGGTTTGTCGGAACCCGCGATCGAAGCAGCGGAATGATCCACATGCCGCCCGCTCGTGTCTCGCAGAAGGGCGGAGCGGTCGACGACATGGAAGAAGCGCCGATGGCCGACGCGGCCGGCACGATCGCCAGTTTCACGATCGACAAGTTGGTCTATTCGCCCAGCCCTCCGGTGGTGTTCGCCGTGGTCGACTTCGATGGCGGGGGACGAGCCCCGATCGAGCTCACCGATGTCGAACCCGACGAGGTCCGGATCGGCGATCGGGTCGAGCCCACGTTCCGTCGCCTGTTCACCAGCGACGAGATCCACAACTACTTCTGGAAGGTGCGTCCGCTCCGCACCTCAGCAACGGACGAGGACCGCTGACATGGGATCCCACGGCATCAAGGACCAAGTGGCGATCATCGGCATGGGTTGCACCAAGTTTGCCGAACACTGGGACAAATCGCTCGACGACCTGATCATTGACGCCGCACGGTCGACCTACGCATCCGCCGGGATCGAGCAGCCAGACGTCGACGCATTCTGGTTCGGCACCTCGCAATCGGCGGCATCGGGTCTGGCCCTCGCCGGACCGTTGAAGATCCAGGGCAAGCCCGTCACCAGAGTCGAGAACTACTGCGCGACCGGTTCAGAAGCCATGCGTCAGGCCGCCTACGCCGTGGCGTCGGGGGCCTACGACGTCGTGATGGCGGTGGGCGCCGAGAAGGTCAAGGACGGTGGCTATCAGGGGCTGAACGCGTTCCCGATTCCCGCCGACGGCACCCAACGAACTCTCACCGCGGCCGCCATGTTCAGCCTGATCCTGCCCGCGTACTCCAACAAGTACGGGATCGACGAAGACCAGCTCCGCTACGTGGTTGCCAAGATCGCCGAGAAGAATCATCACAACGGCGCCCGCAATCCCTTGGCCCAGTTCCGACGGGAGACCTCAGCCGATCAGATCTGCGAGATGGCCGCTGTGGCCGGAAGGCTCTCGGTGTTCGACTGCGCCGGAGTCGCCGACGGCGCGGCCGGAGTCATTCTTTGCCGCGCCGACGAAGCGCATCGCTACACCGACAATCCACTTCACATCAAGGCGCTCTCGGTCGTCGCGGGCACCGGAGCCGGTTCACTCGACCCCGACTACGACTACACGACTCTCGACGAATGCAGATGGGCGGCCGACGACGCCTACGCCCAAGCCGGTGTGACCGACCCGAAATCCGAGATCGCCCTGGCCGAGGTTCACGACTGCTTCACCCCGACCGAGCTCGTGCTGATGGAAGACCTCGGCTTCGCCGACCGAGGCATGGCCTGGAGCGAAGTGTTGGCTGGAGCGTTCGACCTCGACGGCCGTCTCCCGGTCAACACCGACGGAGGACTCAAGGCGTTTGGACATCCGGTGGGAGCTTCGGGTCTGCGGATGCTCTACGAGGTCTGGCTTCAGCTCCGCGGTGAGGCTCCCGACGACCGCCGCATCCCCGTTACCGATCGCACCCTCGGACTCACCCACAACCTCGGTGGCTATCCCGGTGAGATGGTCAGCTTCGTCGGCATCTACGGCACCGAGCCGGGCTGAGGAAGGAGTAGTCGTGCCGCGTCGACCGTTGACGGGAATCAGAGTCGTAGACCTGACCATCGAACGGGGTGAGCTCTGCGCCCGGTTGCTGAGCGACCTTGGCGCCGAGGTGATCAGGGTGGAGCCTCCAGGTGGTTCGCCGTCTCGTCTGTTGCCCCCGACCAATGGCAACCGGTCGCTGTTCTTCGCCTTTCGCAACGCCGGCAAGTTGGGGGTGGAGCTCGACCTTTCGAACGATGATGACCGGGAACGCCTGCACGATCTGCTCGACCACAGCGATGTGATCGTCGACTCGGCCGAGCCGGGAGCCTGGACCGACTCCGGACTCGATGCCGACGATCTGGCGCGGCGTCATCCCCATCTGGTGTGTGCGTCAATCACCGCTTATGGACGGACCGGCCCGTACGCCGGACGTGATGTCCCCAATGCTGTGATCGAGGCGACGGGAGGAATGGCGTTCAAGGCCGGGTTGCCCGAGCGTGAGCCGCTGCTTCCGCCCGGCCACATTGCCGACGACACCGCCTCGATGACCGGGGCATTCGCGATCCTCTGTGCGCTCAGGCAGAAGGAGGCGGCGGGAGCTGGGCAGGTGATCGACATCTCGGTCAACGAGTCGGTCGCCCAGATCACCGACTGGTCGCTGTCGAACTGGACTCGCTCCGCCGACGCCGGCATGGCCCCTCCCGAGCTTCGTGCCGGCCCCGGCCCCGTCTACACGATCATTCCCTGTCTCGATGGCTTCGTCCGACTGGTGATCATCGCGGTGCGTCACTGGCGAGCCATGAGGGAGTGGTTGGGCGAACCCGACTACCTGCAGGATCCCGAGCTCGACACGTTTCTGGGGCGTATGTACATCGCCGACGCGGTTCTCAACCCCCTCTACGGGGATCACTTCGCCAATATGACGATGGAGCAGGTCGCGGCAGAATGCCAGCAACGAGGCATCGTCTGCACACCGATCCTCAAGCCATCAGACGTTCTCGCCAACGAACACTTCGAGGCCCGCGGCACGTTTGACGATGTCGCCATCCACGAAGACGGGCCGGCTGCGGGGACCATGAAGATGGCTTCCGGGTTCTTCGAGATCGACGGCGAAAGGGTCGGCCCGACCGGGCCGGCGCCACGCGTCGGACAACACACCGATGAGGTGTTCTCGACACTTGCCGATCCGAGACCGGCCCCGCTCGAGCCGCTCGTTCCGGCCCCACCGCTCGAGGGCATGAGGGTGATCGACTTCGGTCACGGAGGCGTGGGTGTCGAGACCGGCCGCATGTTCGCCGAGTACGGCGCCGATGTCGTCAAGATCGAAACTCGCACCTACCCCGACTTCATGCGGGTGGTACTCGGTGGGGAGATGTCGCCCTCGTTCGGATCGTCCTCGCGTTCCAAGCGAAGCATGGGTGTCAACGCCAAGACCGACCGCGGTCGCGAGCTGTTGCTCGACCTGATCCGCGACAGCGATGTGATGATCGAGAACAACTCGACCGGAGTGATGGATGCAATGGGGCTGGGCTACGAGACGGTGGCCGGCGCCAACCCCGACGTGGTGATGATGTCGAGCCAATTGATGGGCTCATGGGGGCCGTGGGCGTCATGGTCGGGCTACGGACCCAACACGCAGGTCACCGGGGGAATGACCCACTTGTGGAACTACAAGGATCTCGATCGGCCGGCCGGGAGCCAGTCGATATTCCCGGACCACTTCGCGGGCCGGAGTGGTGCTGTGATCGCGCTGGCGTCGGTGCTGGGTCGAGACCGAATCGGCGACGGGGGATGCCATACCGAGATCTGTCAGGTCGAACAAGTCGTGCAGGTGATGGCCGACCTGTTGGCCAAGGAGTCACTGGATGCTGGTTCGGTGGTTCCGATGGGTAACCACAGCGAGCGCGGTGCGCCGTGGGGTCTCTATCGCTGCGCGGGGGACGACGAGTGGGTGGCTATCTGCACTCGGTCCGATGCCGAGTGGCGGAGTCTCGTCACCGTGATGGGCGATCCTGATTGGGCGATGTCCGTCGACCTCGACGATCTCATCGGTCGTCAGGCCCGAGAGGCTGCCGTCGATTCCGGTGTGGGGGCTTGGACGGCCGGCCTCACGAAACAGCAGGCCACAGAGGCATGTTTGTCCGGAGGAGTGGCGGCCGGGCCAATGCTCACTGCAGGGGGACAAGTGACTGATCCCCACTATCAGGACCGCGGATTCCTGGTCGAGCTGTTCCAGCCGCCGATCGGCAACATGACCTTCGAGGGTGCCGCGTTCAGGGCTACTGCGATGCTCGGGCCCGATATTCGTCCGGCTCCGGCGTTGGGTGAGCACACACGCGATGTGGTGACTGCTCTCGGTCGGGATGCCGATGAGATCGAGACCCTGATCGCTGAGGGTGTTCTCGAAACCGACCAGACCGACCTGGTCTGAGTTGAGTCGGCCCCCTCAGGGTGAACGAATCGGCTATGGATCCGCCCCCGAGCAGTTCGGTGAGCTGATGGTGCCGGCCGGCAATGGCCCACATCCCGTTGTCGTGTTCATTCACGGCGGGTTCTGGCGCAACCGCTACGACCTGTCGCTCGCCCGACCGCAGGCCGCCGACGTCTTCGCCAACGGATTTGCTGTGTGGAATCTCGAGTACCGACGGGTGGGTGATCCGGGTGGGGGATACCCGGGGACACTTGCCGATGTCGCCGCCGCAGTCGATCACCTGGCGAGTATCGCCGACGAGTTCGCGCTCGACCTTGGTCGGGTCGCGATCGTCGGTCACTCGGCCGGAGGGCATCTGGCCCTGTGGGTCGGGCAGCGGGGGAGTCTGCCCGAAGGCTCCC
>JAJCXX010000030.1 GCA_029263195.1 Acidimicrobiales bacterium | reverse complement strand
GCAGAGGCCCCCAGGCGTTCCAGCCCTCGGCGTAATCCTCCCACTGCTGTCGGGTGGTGTTCTTGTACTTGCCTGCATCGAATGACACCGTCTTTTCCTCCTGAATATCGGCTGTCATACTCAGGGCGCCAGAGTCGCGGTTGTTCCGCCAGATTCGATCTGGCGATCCACCGATCAACGAAGGGGCCCACAGAAATGGCGACAGCCGGCGGCGACGCCATGGTCGGGCGAGCCGAGCCGCGCCGCCGCCTCGCCGATGCCATGGACGCCTCAGCCCAGGGCCGTCGGAGCGTGGTGCTCGTGGACGGCGAAGCCGGAATGGGCAAGACCACCCTCATGCGCGCCGCTATCGAAACGGCACCGGGCTCACCGGCTGTGGGATGGGGAACCTGCTGGCATGGCGAAGGCGCACCCGGATTCTGGCCGTGGATGCAAGCCTTCGACGACCTCATCGACGCCGTCGGCACGGAAGTCGCCATCCGGGCGGCCCGCCACGACCGCGAACTCCTGTCGGCGGTGGCCCGCCCCCTCGCCACCTCACCCGACGCCGCCGTGCCCGACGGCGACCGCGTACTGCTCCTCGACGCGGCGGTTCGCTGGCTCGAAGCACTCGCCCACGACCAGCCGGTGATCATCGTCCTCGACGATCTGCAATGGGCCGACCCGTCCACCCTCGACCTCCTCGAACAGGTCGCAGCGTCGGCCCCCGCCTCCCGACTGCTCGTGATCGGCGGCTACCGACACGACGAGATCGACGCCGAACGACGACCCCGACTGGCCCACATGGCAGGCCGAGCCGACCACATCCACATCGGAGGCCTCTCCCCAACCGAAGTCGAGGAACTCGCCAACACCATCGGCGGCACCGCCCTCACCACCGAACAGGCCACGCAACTCCACACTCGCACCGGCGGCCATCCCCTCTTCGTCACCGAACTGGCCCGACTCGCCGCCATCGGCGACCGCAGCCTTCCCGCCGCGGTCACCGAAGCCGTGGCCCGCCGCCTCCAATCCCTGCCCGACTCCACACGCGCCGCCATCGACGCCGCCAGCGTGCTCGGCAACCGCATCCTCGTCGACGTGATCGCCCACGCCACCGAAACGACACCGACCGACACCACCAACTCCCTCGGCCCCGCCCTCGACGCCGGGGTAGTCCGCACTGGACCCGACTCCGCGCTCTGGTTCGAACACGACCTCTTCCGCGAGACCCTCTACGACAAGCTCGACCACTCCCGACGAATCGCCTTCCACTCCCGCATCACCGAAGGCCTCGAACTCCGGGCCGGCCGAGGAGGACAAACCGAACCCGGCGACCTCGCCCGCCACTCCGCGGCCGCCGTGGCAATCGCCGGCGTGGAACCAGCCATTCGCTGGGCACTAGTCGCCGCCACCGCAGAACGACGCCGATCGGCGTTCCGAGAAGCCGCCTTCCACCTCAACCGGGCCCGCGACGCCGCCACCAACGCCGGCCTGACGATCGACCCCGCCACCCTGGCGGCGCTGCTCAGAACCGAAGCCGAGGACATGGCCCGCGCCGGATCCCCCGACATCGCCCGCACCATCCTCCACAACGCCGCCACCATCGCCCCCGACCCCCGCGAACAATCCGAAGTGGCGCTGGCGGTGCAACGACTCGGAGCCACATTCGCGGCCCGCCGAGACGAGATCATCACCCAGCTCGAAGACGCCCTCACCGCCGTCGCTGGAACCGAACCCGTGCTCGAAGCCCGGCTCACCGCCGCGCTGGCCCGAGAACTCCAACACTCCGTGCCCGAGGATCGCCTTCGAGCCGCCCCGCTCAGCGAGACCGCCCTGACACTCGGTCGCACTGTCGGCGACGACGCCACCCTCGCCGACTGCCTACTCGCCCGCCACGATGCCCTCTGGGGACCCGGAACCGGCGAGGAGCGAGCCGAACTCGGCCGCGAAATCGCCGAAGTCGGAGCTCGGCTCCACGACACCGACCGCCACGTCGAGGGCCTGCTGCTTCAGGCCAACGGACTCCTCGAGTCGGGCTCACCATCGTTTCGGCCGGTACTCGACCGGTGGTTCGGGTTGCTCGAACGCCGCGACCAACCACGAGACCTCTACATGGTCCTCACCCGTCGAACCGCTCTCGCCCTCATCGAAGGCCGCACCGACGCCGCCGACGCTCTCATGCACGAAGCAGCCGTGGTCGGCGCCACCATCCACGAGCCCGACACCGGCAACGTGCTCATGTCGCATCGCGTCGCTTTCGCCCGAGCCGTCGACGACCCCGACGAACATCGACGCCTCGCCATCGACGCCGTCGCCCACTGGACCGGAACCCCCGTCCACGCCCACTCGGTGGCCGCCGGTGCGCTGGCCGCAGCCGGCGACCACGACGCTGCCGCCCAACAAGTAGCCATGGTGGCAGAATCCGGAGGATGGCGAAGCGAGGGCTCCTACCTCAGGTCCGTGCTCGTGTCCCACCTGGCAGCTGCGGCTGTCGCGGTCGCCGACCTGCCGCTGTGTGAGGCGCTGCTCGAAGAAGTCGAACCGCTCACCGGAACCTGCGGAGTCAACGGCGCGGTCGTGGCGTTCGCCGGCCCGTTCGACCACACCGCCGGCATTCTGGCTGCCGCCCTTGGCGACGAAGAACGCGCCCGGCTGCTACTCGACCGGTCGATCGCCACAGCCAACCGCCTCGGCGCCAACGTCTGGGCGCGAGTCGGTAACGAATCGCTCACCGAGCTCGACCGACCAGCCCGATCCGGCGAACCGAGCCCATCAACCTCCCCTACTCGGACAGGCGTCACCGATGCGGTCGCCACACTTCGCCTCACCGGAGGCATCTGGTCGGTGCAGTGCGGCAACGAGTCGGGCAGCGTCCGCGACGTCAAGGGAATCGGTGACATCGTGCAGCTCGTACGCCGACCCGGCGCCGAGATCTCGGCGCTGCAACTCGCCAACCCGTCGGCACCCGACACTGCCGCCATCGAACCGGTGATCGACCTCGAAGCTCTCGCCGCCTACCGGACCCGCCTCGACCAGATCGACCAAGAGCTCGACGAAGCCACCGACGCCGCCGACCTCGGAAGGGTCGAGATCCTCCAGGAAGAGCGCGAGGCTCTGCTGGCCGAGGTCAGGCGAAGCACCGGTCTCGGCGGCCGGGTTCGCAACGTCGCCAACGACCCGGCCGAGCGAGCCCGCAAGGCTGTGAGCGCCCGTATCCGCGACGCCATCAACCGATTGGCCGCGGTCGCGCCGGATCTCGCCGCCCACCTCGACCGCTCGATCCTCACCGGTCTGCGCTGCAGCTACACCCCCGGCGCCGGCGAACCCCCCATCACCTGGCAGGTCATCGACACCTGACCCCGAGGCAACCGCCGATGCCATACTGGAGACCATGCCGCCGTTCGACTGGTCCGACATCGCCCGCAAGAGCGAGATGAACCTTCGATTCGACCGCATCGAGGACAAATTCGCCCGCGTCGACGAGAAACTCGACCGGATGGACACGAAGCTCGACAACCGGCTCGACGGCCTTCAGAGCCAGATCACAGCGCTGGCCCCGGACTTTCACACCATGAGCCGAGCCGTCGTGCTCGCGGTCATGGCGATGGCCGTCACACTCGCCGTGCTAGTTCTCACCGTCGGAATCGCCGCACTCAACACCTGATCCCGAGTCGGTTACGGTCGTGGAGATGAAGATCGGTGTGCAGGTCCCCGAAGTCGAACGACGGGTCGGCTGGCCCGAATACCGCGCCATAGCCATGGCAGCCGAGAACGGTGGATTGGATTCGCTCTGGGTCGGCGACCATCTGCTCTACGACCTACCCGACGGATCCACTCGCGGCCCTTTGGAGTGTTGGTCGCTCCTGGCCGGACTGGCCGCGGTGACCGAATCGGTGATGCTCTCCCCACTGGTCGCCTCAACCAGCTTCCACTCCCCCGCCATGCTGGCCAAAAAGGCCGCCACCGTCGATGAGATATCGGGGGGCCGACTGATGGTGGGTCTCGGTGCCGGCTGGAACGAACGCGAGTACACCGCCTTCGGTTTTCCGTTCGACCATCGGGTGGACCGCTTCGAAGAGGCCTTCGCCATCATCCGGACGCTGGTACGCCACGGGCGCTCCGACTTCTCCGGCCGCCATTACAAAATCGACGACTGCGTACTCGATCCGCCGGCCCGACCTGACCTTCCATTGATGATCGGATCATCGGGACCAAGAATGCTGGCGATCACCATCCCCCACGTCGACGCCTGGAACATCTGGTACGACGACTTCGACAACGACCCCGGCCTGCTGGCCGATCGGATCGCCGTCGTCGACGCCGCCGCTCTGGCCGCAGGCCGTCGCACCGAGGAGATCGCCAAGACCGCGGCCCTGCTGGTGAACCTCGAGGGCGAACCAACGCGACGCGACTCGCGCAACCCGATCGTCGGATCCGATGCCATGGCCGACGCACTCGCCGGTATGAATCAGGCCGGCATCGATCACGTCCAGTTGGTGCTCGACCCGATCACCATCGAGACCGTCGAGATCGCCGCTCGAGCCGTGCAGCAACTCCGGTAGCCCCCTATTCGACGGTCTGATCAGTCGCCCAGCTGAGCCAGCAACGCATCGAGTCGGCGAGTCTGCTCCGCCAACGCCGCCTCCAACGTGGAGACCCGGGCCTCAAGACCGCCCGACTCCGCGGCCGATACCGGCGCTTCGGCCGCAACCGGCTCCTCAACCCCACGCGCCCACGCATCCCCAACCGCCACCGGCTCCTCAACCTCAGGCACCCAGGCATCCCCCGTCGCCGGCTCGGGACGGGCCGACTCGGCGGATTCGGGCGCGGACTCAGCTGCCGCGGCCGGAGCCCACACCTGCTCGATCCTCGGCTCGCGCTCTCCGGGCCGCTTCGACAACCGCCGAGTGAATGGCTCTTCACGCGCCGCCAGCGAATCGATCGCCGACTCGACCGCAGCGGCATCCTCGGGGCCGTCGGCATAACGCGCCGTACGCGACAACAACTCGGCCACGGTCTGCGCGCCACGCAGCAGCAGCACCGCCAACACGGCCACCTCGGCCCCCGATAATCCCAAGGCCTCATCGGCGATGTGGCGATGCTTGCTCACCCGGTGACCCGAGCCGCTGAGAGTGCGGGCCAGACCCCGCTGACGCAAGGTCAACATGAGCGCATCGATCTGACGATCCGAATAGTCGACGACCGGGTCACGGCTCGTCGCCTGGTTGCACGCCAACCGAAGAGAGTTGGTGGTCAGCGGGTAGCTGTCCGGAGTGGTGGCACCCTTCTCGACGAGACAGGCGATCACTCGGCATTCTTCAGGAGACAAGGGGTCGGGGGAGGTCACGAACTCGACCATATGCAATCCCGACGTTCCCCGCAGGAACAGTCCCAAGATCGTCGCGCCCACCGGACCACTCCCGGCTGGTCGCCGCGAGAGCCGTGAATCTAGAGTCATCTCCGATCAGGAGCGCGGTATGTCGAGACCGAGATCCGTCAAGCTCGCCAAGGGTCTGGTCGTACCCATGACCGGCCTGTTGCTAGCCGCGTCGGTTCTGCCCGGCACGGCACGCGCTCAGGATTCGGAACCCCAGCGGATGACCGGCCGGGTTCACTACGTGCAGGACGGCCCGGCCGCCGCCAACAGCGGCCTGGCAACCGGGTTCGTCGTCGGATCCACCGCACCGGCCATCGCAACATCGGCGGCAGCCATTGGATACGGCCTGTTCTTCGATCTGTTCACGGGATTCGCCGACACCAGCCTGACCGAGATCGGCGAGCTGCTCGACGACTCCTACCCCGACGAAGCGCTGCCGGTAAGGGCCACCCACGATGTGACAGTCGACTTCACCCTCGAGGAAACCGCACCGGGATCCAACAGTTACTCGCTGACGAAGGGCTCGGTCACCTGGTCATCGATGACCCAAGCCGAAATTGTCTACGACGGTGGATCCATAACCGACAACTACAGCGGCGACGGCACTGACAGCCTCCTGCCCGGTGTCGACATCATCCTGGTGAGAATCCTCCCCGACACCAGCGCCGACGAATCGGGAGACAACCGCTACGAGTTCGAGATGGACATCAGCCACCCCGACGACACCGACGGACTCTCGGTGTGGGAATCCGAGTCGGCCAAACTCACCATCGAACGGGCCGGCCCCGACATGTTGGTGGAAGCGACCACCCCGTTCGGATCGACCCGCGACATCGGCATGGAACCGCTGATCGAAGGCATCTTCGAAGATGAGCGGCGAGCGATCTCCTACTCGGCGTCCGGAGTGATCCTCAACATCTCAAAACCCGTCGACTTCTCCAACCAGGTGCCCGATCCTCTCGGCGGCGGACTGAGCGTGACGGCTTCGGTCGATTTCTCCGGATGCACCCCGAATATCACCTCACCGGAGCAGGGAGAACGACTGGTCTACGACGACGGCACCTCGGGAAGATTGAGCGGAAAGGGCAACCTGTCGGGCCTTCCCGAACAATTCGACGTCAACGCGACCTGGGAGTTCGGCCCGAGAGAGTTCGACAACTACGACCCCCCAGACCTCGTCGGTCCGGAGGTCCGTTTCAGATTCGATGAGCTGCCCGAGACCAACGAAGAGTTCGGTAAGTACACCGCCAACGTTCAACTCGACGGCGAAGCCGCCAATCTCTGCGATGAGGTCACTCCGGTGGAGTTCGAACTGTTCTTCCCTCGCAACGCCAAGGGCAACTCCAGCGGTGACGCCAACTGGTTCTGGTATTGGCTCCAGACACCGGCCCGCAACGGCGTGGGCAACATCGAATATGCCGAGAGTGGCCCCTGCGACGAAGCCGACGGCTACTTCAGGCCTGGACTGTCCAAGATCTTCCTCTGTGATTCCGCGGCCAACTACAACGTGAATCCGGTCGTTGGCATCACCTCCCACTACATCGACAATGCGGCCGTGACCGTCCTGCACGAAGACCGACACAGGATCAACTGGGACACGTGGGGTCGCCTGCCGAGCTGCACCGACACCGACGGAGACGGCAAGCCCGATCAGGCCCCCGGATGCAAGATCGACACCGACGGCGACGAAGTCCCCGACGACGTGGAACTGAACCCTCCACTCACCGCCTTCCCGCTCGACCCCCAGCAGTACCAGTCCTGCCGGGACATCTACGGTCACTACCTCCTGTTCAAGGGGGGCGACGAGCACTGCATCGCCTACTGGGCCGGCGCCTACTGGCCCATCGACTCGATCGACGAGCAGGACTGGGCGGCCCCCGGAAGTCAGCACCCGTGATGGGCACCAAGCTGTGGACCCGAGTCGCCATTGCACTGCTGGCGGCAGCAACCCTCCTGGCCGGATGTGGAGGAGACGACGGCGATCCAGCCACCAGCGAGGGCGCCCCGACTTCTTCGTCGACCACCCAAGCCCCCGCCGGATCAGACGCCACCGATGCCCCCGACACCGACGGCCCCACCGGCTTGGCGCCCCCGGTCACGGTGGCCGCGCCGGACGAATTGCCTCGCCTCATCGACATCGCCCCCGAGGATCGCTACACCGCCGTCTATGGGATCTACGCCGCCGATCCCGAGCCCGCCGTCCTGGTCGAACTCCTCGGCGAAGCGCTCGACTCCGAGGTGGGTGACCCCATCGACGGCGACAACGGCGCCGGATTCACCAAGTCACAGGAGCTGCTCGAGGCCTACGCCACCGGAATGGGCACCGCCGGGGCCCAGACCGAGATCCTGGCTCGTCGCGAGACCGCTCCGGCCGCGGCCGAGGTCTGGTACCTGATCGCGCTGGGTTACGCCGACCTCGACAGCCGAGGCTCATCGGGAGACACCGACTCGACCACCGACGCCGACATCGACATCGACGCCGAACTGCTGAGCCGACTCGACAGCCATCCAGATGCCGGGGCGGCGATGCACATCATGAACCTGATCGGACTCCGCGGCGCAGATTCCGCCGCTTCCGGCGCCATCGACACCCTCACCGGCTACCTCGACGACCCAATGGAGGTCACCGAGGCCGATCTTCCGGAACGAGACCCGGTACATCCGCTGGCCGAAGCTGCGGCCGGAGCCCTCCGACGGCTCGGCCTAACCGTCACCCCCACGCCGGGGGCGTTCGGCTTCTCGGTCTCAGACCCCACTGGCTGACCCCGCCATCGGAACACCTACCGACGCAATCGGGTTGCAACCACGTGGCAATCACTCGACTCGTAGCGCCTCTCATGGCGATGTCCGTACTGGCCGTCGCCTGCAGCTCCGACAACATCATCACCACACCGACCACCACCAGCGCCGCCGCCGACAGCGGCTCCGGAGCTACCCGTCCCCTCGAATTCACCGACCCGGCCAGCATCCCGCCGCTCGACCTCACTACCGCGGTGGTTGAGCTGTCGAGCATCGCCTTCGACACGTTCGACGGCGGATCGATCGGGCTCGATGTCGCCGACCAGGACACCATCGACGACCTCCTCGACCTGATCCCCCCGATCGACGCCCCCGACTACGACACCGTCGACGCCGCCAACACCTGGATTCCCGACGACGATGTCGTGGTCTCCTATATCGACGACCAAGGCGGGGCCTGGGCCTACCCGATTCGCATCCTCAACTTCCACGAGATCGTCAACGACGAACTAGCCGGCCAGCCGTTGCTCATCAGCTACTGCCCGCTCTGCGGATCAGGAGTGGTCTACGACCGCCTGGTCGACGGGCAGGAACTGTCGTTCTCCAACACCAGCGCCCTGCACGAATTCGACCTCGTGATGGTCGACCGTGAAACCGGCAGCTACTGGTGGCAGGTGCCGGGACGAGGGCTCGTCGGCCCGCTTGCCGGCGTGGAACTCACTCCGCTGGCCTCATCCACCGAACGCTGGGGCGACTGGCGCCTCGCCCACCCCGACGGATCGGTGCTGGCCCGCCAACCCGGAGAAGAGACCCTTCCCGACCCGTTCTCCACCCTCGCCGAGGGCCTCGACTCCGGTTTCGCCCCCGGCCAGATCGACCCGGAGGTGCTCGCCGACGGGCGTCTCACCCCGGGAGCCACCGTCGTGGCTGTGACCGTCGGCGACGAGACCCGGGCCTGGCCGGTGACACCGGCCCGCACCATCACCAGTGAGGTCGGCGGCCACAACGTCACCGTCGCCCTCGACGGCACCGGTGCCACCGTTGTCGACACCGACACCGGCCGGCCGCTGCCGAACCGATCGTCGTTCTGGTTCGCGATCGTGGCCTCGTTCCCGGCAGTGGAGCTCGGTCAGGAAACTCCCGCCCCCACCGGCTGATCCTCCTCCGGAATCGGCTCCGGCTCGAGGCGTACCCGCGACAGGCTCCCCAACGCCACCAACGCACCCACGACCAGCAGAGCCTCGCCAGCAAACTCGACGGCGCTCGGGGCCCGGCCCGACAGCACATGCACCAGAGCGAACCCGCAGATCGGCTCGAACACGATCAGTTGACCGGCCAGGGCACGCGGCACCCGAACCGAAGCCCGGTTCCACAGGGCGGCTGCCAGCCACGACGGACCAATCGCCAGGTACACGACCACTGCCGCCAGTCCGAGCGCCGGGTCGCTCGAGCCACCAAACCAAACACCCGAGATCATCAGCGGCACCGCCAGGAATCCGCTCGCCACTCCGACCGCGCTCGACCACCGCAGCGGGCTGATCGCCTGCGAGGTCCGCAGATGATTGGTGTTGTGCAGGGCATAGACACACCACGACGCCACACCGAGTCCGGCTGCGGACATGCCGAGCACAATGTCGACCAGCGAACGGTCGCCAGCCGACCACGACGACACGTTGATCAACAGGTGGGCCACCAACAGCACCCCGGCCGACGGCAGCAGGATTCGTGGATCGATTCCGTCGCGGCGAGCACCGAGCCAGGCGTAGATGACCGGCACCGACCCGATCACCGCGATCGTCGGAGCCGGGCCCGCCAACTGGATAGCCACCACCTCACCGAGATACATGCCTACGTAGCCGGTGGCCGCATGGAACAGCGCCACCCGCCAGTCGATGCCGGCGAAGCCTCCGGTGAGCCACAGGGCCACCGCCGACAACAAGCCGTAGGTGCCGAACCTCAATCCCGTGAGCAACAACGGCGACGTGTCGCCCACCAGATCGACAAGCGCGAACGAACTGCCCCACAGTGCCCCTGCGGCGGCCATCACCATCAGTGCTTCTACGGCGGTGCGACGATCGGTCATCCGACGATGATGACCGATAGGAGGCGCAATGTGCGGTCCTATTCGGCACTAAACTCGCCACAAGAGCAGAATCCATGCGCGTTAGCTAGTTACAGTGCAGGATTACACCTATGCCAGATACCAAGCCACTCGATTCGATCGACCGCCGCATCCTCGACGTCATGTCGGCCGACGGCAGGATCTCGGTCAACGATCTCGCCGACCGGGTCGGGCTGTCGCCCTCCCCCACCCTCCGACGGCTCCGACGCCTCGAAGAAAGCGGCGTGATCCGCGGCTACCACGCCGACATCGACCCCCACACCGTCGGCCGCGGACTCACCGTGTGGGTCACCGTCAGGATCGCCCTCTTCGACCCCGACCAACTAGCCGACTTCGAACGAGAGTTGGTTGAACTCGACGCAGTGACCAACGTGTATCACGTCACCGGCGACGTCGACTACCTCGTGAGGGTCGACATCGCCGACCTCGACGCCTACGACGAACTCATCCGCCGCCGAATCCCGTCGCTACCCGGAGCGGCTCACGTGACCAGCTACGTGGTCACATCGACGATCGGTTGAACCGCCGGAACCCACCCTCTGGCGCCCTCCGGGCCGAGTCGATGACGTTTCGATGACCCCCCATTGATAGAGCTGGAGAGGTATCTCCCCGAGGAGCCCTCCATGCCCAGCCGTCCGAGAATCTTCAGCCTGGTTCTGATACTCACGCTGCTGTCCGCAGCCTGCTCGAGCAGCGAGGCCGACCCATCCACAGCATCAGTCGACTCCACCAGCACCACCGACTCCCAGAACCCAGCGCCCGGGGCCGAAACTGGCACGATCACATCGGACGACGGAGTACTCACCGTCACTGCGCCCGCCGGCAGCGGCCCCATCACCATCGACGGAGCCAACCCGATAGAGGAGCTGTCCGGAATTGGGGAATCACTGCACGCCTGGGAACTCGGACCAGACGGCTCGACCTTCACCGAAGCCGTCGAACTCAGATTCAGCGTCTCGGCCGATGACCTGGCCGACGGGTTGTTCGCCGCTTCCAGGTCGACCGATGGAACCCTCGAGGCGATTGAACTCACCTTGGAAGGCGGCGACGACTCCTTTGAGCTAGTCGGGGAGATCTCGCACTTCACACGGATCGAGTTGCGCAACGGAGCAGCTCTCGACGTGATTCTCAACGCCCCGGCGGAGGCCGAGGTTGATTCGTCATTCGACTTCTGGCTCTCACTCACAACCGGAGAAACCGAAGGGTTGACCCAGACACCTGACCGCGGAGGGCTCAAGGCTGACGAAACATTCATCACCGCCGGCCGGCGAGGACGCGCCACGTGTATTGACGAAGGTACGGGCAGCGTCAGATTCGAAGGAGCGCTGAGTATCGAATCAACCTGGCTCTCACCGGATGCCATACGAGCGATCCCCGAATGGGGCGGGTTCGGCTTCATCAATGTCAGCAAAGCCGTCAACTGCGTGAAGTTGGGCAAAGAACTGCCGCCCGAGGACCAGCAGTGCATCGATCGCAACACCGGCGAGTCGGCAGAGGACTGCCTCAATCCCGAAAAGGTGTCCATCTCCACCGGAACCGATGGCACCGCAATACTCGACATCGGATTCGACGGCGCCCCCGCCGACACCGATGTGACGCTCGAACTCGTCGTCAACGACGGTGACGAACTGATCGTCGTCGATTGCTCGAACGTGCAGGGCTGCACAATCTTCTATGGCCCCGGCTTTGCCGACGTCGACAGCGACCTTGAGTTCGACTCGACCACCAGCGACACCGGCTCGGTCAAGTTCAGCGGCGGCCCCTTGTCACGGTCCGACTCAGGCGAACTGATACTGAACCTGCCTGCCGGCATCACCTCGGACGGATCCGAAGTCACCGCAGGACCGCGAAACGTCGACGAGTTGGTCATCTACACCGAGCGCGCCAGCGCCGACTCGAGCACCACACTCCAGGGCATCAATACATACCCAGTGACCAATCTGCAGCCATAGGCTGGCCGGGATGAACGCCCGGCCGATCCCCACCCGAACCCAGATGTTCTGGCGTGGGACCACCCGGGCCTGCCCGCCCTGCGGCCGCCGAAGGCTCACTCGCCGCTGGCTCGTCATGCCCGAACACTGTCCCCAGTGCGGCTTCAAGTTCGAACGGGCCCCCGGCCACAACGTCGGAGCCATCGGAGTCAGCACCGTCGTAACCTTCGGGCTGCTCATAATCACCGCGGTGGTCGGCGTAGCCGTCACCTTCCCCGACGTTCCGTTCCTCCCGATCGCCGCGATATCGGTCGCCGTGGCCATCATCGTGCCGATCGCCATCCACCCCACCGCCAAGCTGTTCTGGATCGCCCTCGACCTCACGCTCGATCCGCTGAGGCCCGACGAGGCCCCCGGACTCGGTATCGAACGCCGCGAAGACCTCGAAGACCACAGGTAGGTACGATCGCCACATGTTCCTCGCGTTTGATGGCGACGACACCCTCTGGCACAACGAAGATCACTTTCAGCTCGCCCACCGCGAGTTCGAATCGGTGCTGGCGCCGTGGGCCACCGCCGAAGATGTCGATGCCTGTCTCTACCGCACCGAGATGCGCAACCTCCCCCGCTACGGCTACGGGGTCAAGTCGTTCACCCTCTCGATGCTCGAGACGGCGGTCGAGATCTCCGGCGGGCAAGCCAACGGCAAGGTCGTGTCGGCCATCATCGCCCTCGGCCACGGCCTGCTCGACCGGCCGGCTGCGTTGATCGACGGAGTGGAGGCAGCCCTCGACTCGCTGGTCGACCACCGTCTCCTGATCATCACCAAAGGCGACCTCAAACATCAGCTCGCCCGAGTCGAGAGCAGTGGACTCTCTCGGCGTTTCGAGTCGGTGGAGGTGGTCGCCCACAAGGATCCCGACACCTACGACCAGATCCTCAATCGTCACCAGATCCCCGTCGAAGAATTCGTGATGATCGGCAACTCGATGCTCAGCGACATAGCCCCGGTGGCGGAGCTCGGCGGCCGGGCCGTACACGTGCCCTACCACGTCACCTGGAGCCACGAATCCGACCACGAATTCGACAACGACGACCACCTCGATCGCATCACCACCCTCGCCGACATATCCGAGCTCCCACCTCTGATCCGAGGTTGGACCTGAAGCAATGATCGGACGGCGACTCGAAGGACCCGAGATGGTCGGTTACGACCACATCGACGACGACCTCCTCGCCACGGTGAGGGTCGTGCGAGTGCCCGCGCTCGCCCCCGGATCCAACGGCATGACCCTCGGACGCCACGTGTTCCTCGTCGACGACTCCGATCGCAGCGGCCGACATCCGCTGCTGGCCCACGAGCTGGTCCATGTGAGGCAGTTCGCCCAGCAGGGCCGCACCAGATTCCTCATCCGGTATGGGCGCGACTACCTGCTGGCCCTGCGCCGACTCCGCCGGCACCGCGCCGCCTACCTCGCCATTCCCACCGAGGTAGAGGCCCGACGTGAAGCCGATGCATGGGCGGCCAGTTTCAACATGTGAACGATCGTTCACGTACGCTCATCCGATGCCCCCCGCCGACGCCGCGCCCCGATACTCACCGCGCACGGTGCAGGTGGTTGCGCTCATCGGAGTGGCCGCAACCTCATTCCCGATCACCGTGCTGTCGGCGGCACTCCCCGACATCGCCAACGATCTCGGCACCAGCAACTCCACCATCACCTGGGTGATCGCCGCGCCGCTACTGGCGTTCGCCGTGTTCACCCCGATGGCCGGCAAGCTCGGCGACCTCCACGGCCACCGGCGCATGTACCTCCTGGGATTCTCGGCCGCCGCAGTGCTCTCGATCGCCACGGCATTCGCCTGGAACGTCGGATCGCTCATCGCCCTACGGGTACTCGCCCAGAGCGCCTCGGCCTCCACCGGTCCATCGGCTCTCGCCATCATGATGTCGGTTTTCCCCGAAGAGAAACGCACCTCGGTGGCCGGCACCTGGAGCGCCGTGCTGGCGGCATCACCCGCCGTTGGAGTGGTGCTCGGCGGCCCCCTCATCGACCTCACCAGTTGGCGCATCCTGTTCCTCATCCAAGGAGCCGGAGCGGCCGTGGCGGTGATCTTCGCAATCCGCGTGCTCCCCACCACCGAACGCCGGTCCGGCATCAGCTTCGACCTCAAGGGAGGTCTCGTCCTCGCCGCCGCCGTCGGCGCCATCCTCATCTCGATCAACCGGGCCGCAGTGGTCGGCTGGGACAACTGGTGGCTCTACGCCGCACTCAGCGGCGGAACACTCGGGCTCATCACGTTCGTATGGATCGAGCGCCGCACCGAACACCCGCTCGTGGCCACGTCAGTGCTTCGCAAACGAAACGTCTCGCTGCCCCTGCTCAGCCAGATCTTCATGAACGGCCCCTACATGGCCGGCCTGGTTCTCACCTCGCTGATGCTCGGCACTGTTTTCGAGTTCGACACCACCAAGATCTCTCTGCTCATACTCCCCCGACCGATCGCGTTCGCTGCCGGTGCGTGGATGGCTGGACGAGCCGTCGCCAAATTCGGCGGACGAGCAGTCGTGATGACCGGCACCTCGCTGGTGGCGGTCGCCCTCTTCGTGATCGGACGAGGAGCCGTCGATCACTCCGTCTGGCTGGTGTTGATCGGCGCCGGACTCGCCGGCACCGGCAGTGGCATGGCCCGGCCACCCATCATCGCCGCGCTCACCAGCACCGTCGGCGAGCAGGACATGGGCGTCGGAACCGGAATGCTCAACATGAGCGGACAGATCGGCGCGGCCGCCGGCATCAGCATCCTGTCCGGCCTCATCAGCAACGACTCCAGCGCCGAACGCTTCTACGCCATCCTCGGGATCGCCGCCGCCGTCGCCATACTCGGCGTGATCTCAGCCGGGTCGATCAGCTTCGCCAAAGCAGTGCGCCCCGACCCGCCCACACCGATGCCGGCCACGCCCTATTCGGCATCGATCAACCCGCAACGCCTACATCCGACGGATTAGTAGCTGTAGAAGCCCTGGCCGGTCTTGCGGCCGAGCATTCCGGCCGACACCATGCGCCGCAACAAAGGCGGCGGGGCCAGAAAGCGCTCCTGGTACTCGGCATGGAGTGACTCCTCGGTGAACAGACACACATCGAGTCCGATCATGTCGGCCAGCGTGAGCGGGCCCATTGGGTGGCCGCAACCCAGCTTCATGGCTTCGTCGATGTCCTCGGCCGAGGCATGCCCGGCCTCATACATGGCAATGGCCTGACAGATGTAGGGCACCAGCAGGGCGTTAACCACGAACCCGGCACGATCGGGCGCCGCCACCACCCGCTTGCCGAGCACATTCGTGGCGAAATCGGTGACGGCGGCGGCTACTTTCGGATCGGTGCGTTGTGTGGAAATGACCTCCACCAGCTTCATCACCGTGGCCGGATTGAAGAAGTGCATCCCGCAGACCTGCTCGGGACGACCCGTGGCCATGGCGATGTCGATGATCGGAATCGACGACGTGTTGGTGGCCATGATGGCGTCGTCACCCAACACCGAATCGAGCGCCCTGAAGATCTCGAGCTTGAGATCGAGATTCTCGACGACAGCTTCGATCACGAGATCGCATTCGGCGAGATCGGCGAACTCGGTGGTCCAGGTGAGTTTGGCGAGGGCGGCGTCGCGGGTGGCCTCATCAAGCTTGCCGCGCGACACCGCCTTCTCAGTCGAACCCTCGACCCGCGCTCGCCCGGCCTCGACAGCCTCGGGCGAGAACTCGCGTGCGATCACTCTCAGACCGCTACGGCCGGCCACCTCGATGATGCCGCTGCCCATGGCTCCGGCCCCCACGATGCCAACCGTGTCGATCGTCATGTCAGTCGGATTCCTCGATCACTACCGACTCGATCACCACATCGGTGATGGGCTTGTCGGACCGGCCGGTCTCGACGTTCTGCATGGTGTCGACCACATCGAGGCCGGCGACGACCTTGCCGAACAACGAGTACGACGGAGGCAGGCCCACACCGCTCTGGCCCGAAATGAGGAAGAATTGGCTGCCGTTGGTGTTGGGGCCGGCGTTGGCCATGGCGATCGAGCCGATCTCGTAGCGGCCGGCAGCGGGGAGTTCGTCGGCGAACTTGTAGCCGGGGCCACCCATGCCGGTGCCGGTCGGATCGCCACCCTGGCACATGAATCCGTTGATGATGCGATGGAAGATGATGCCGTCGTAGTAGTGGAAACGAGCCAAAGTTACGAAGTTGTTGACAGTCTTCGGTGCGGCGATCGGATCTAGGGCGATCGTCATGGTGCCGACCGACGTGGTCATCGTCGCGGTGTAGCGCTTCGCCGGATCAATGTGCATGTCGTGTTCTTGATCGAACTTTTGCTGAGCCGGGCTCGACCCGTCGGATGCGGGAATCGGTGTGGGGGACATGGCGGGGTGTTCCTCTCGTCGGACTTGGGCAACTGCACCGCCGTCCGGGCGGCGCAGGCGTTGTCGAGGCTACGCAGAATCGCCACGAAATGTTGTGAGTCGGGACGGGCTATCCCCTCCGGACAGGCGTGGGCATCGCCCACCTACCAGGTTGGGTCGGCTTAGGGTTTCCGACGTGACCGATAGAGCGACTGTCGCCACCCGTTCACGGGAGAAGATGATGGCGTGCCCCGAGTGCGACGTCACCTGGCGGTCGAGCCCGGAAATCGGCTGCTGGCTCTGTGGCCACGACGGCATCCCGCGGGGGGAAGCAGTGCTGGTCGAAGCCGACGACGACCAGGGCTAGCCCGCTGGAACAGTCCGGCTCAGGCCGCGAAGAGGTGGGCGGTCCACAGTGTGGATCCGGCCATCACCGCTGCCGTGCCGACATGGGTGTAGCTGGCGTTGACCATGTTGACATAGTGCCCAGAGCTGGCCACCAAAGCAGCAAAGACCACCGACTCGCTGGGGCCGTAGCCGACGTTCTCGGCGGCCGTGACCCACGCCCCGGCCACCAAGCCGTGGATGATCGTGGAGTGCCGAAGCACCCCGTCGGAAGCCATGGAGCGGGCCCACTCGAGAGCCAAGGCATCGAGATCGGCTGATCGAGTCAGCGGCGCAACCCCCAACCCGGCCCGAAGCTGGTTGATATCGGACGCGAATAGCGACGCAATGGCTGTCTCGGACTGGAACTGCCCGCCTGGTGCCGCTGTCGTGGGTGGGGCAGTGGCGGGAGGGGACGTGCTCGGCGCCGCGGTGACAACAGGGATCGTGGTGGGGGCGATGGTGGTGATCGCCGCAGGAACAGAGGTCGGCGCAGGGGCGGTGGTCGGCGCAGGAGTAGCGATCGGCGACAGCACCGGGCTCCCCGCGGCCGTGATCACCTGGAATTCCGAGCTGGCTGGTGTGGATCTGGAGACCCCCGACTCGACTGCTGTCGGATCGAGACGCACTACCGCAATGGGTGGCGCCGGGACCGCTGCCGAATCGTTTGATCCCAAGTGGTTGGGAAAGCCCGTGGTGAAGGTCTGGGTAAGGCCAACCGTGGTGCTCGACGCCGGGGCGACCACCCGGCCCACATCGGCGACCGAGACAATTTCAGGAAGGTCTGACGACACCTCGGTCGGGCCGTCGACGGCGGCCACGGCCACCGCACCGACCGACATCACCACAGAGAGCGTCAACAGAACCATGAGTTTTCTGCTCATCGACTCTCCCTTCCTGTGATGGCGGCCGGCATTAGCTGTGGCAACTCGGACTACTTTCCACACGTCACAGACCCGTCAACCGGTTTGCCCAATATGACGATTTGATTACGCGACCATACCAGAGCCGCTCTAATGTTTCGGTTCAATGACGGAAACGGCGACATGCACAACGACGCCGATCCACATACGATTCACCCATGACACTCCATTGGTCAGATGCCCGGGTAGACGTCCACAAAGTCGTGGTGGGCCCCATGGACAACAACGTCTTCGTGATTCGTTGCCGCGAAACCGGAGAGGCCGTGCTGCTCGACGCAGCCAACGAACACGACCGCCTGCTCGAGCTCTGTCAGACCCTCGGCGTTCGTACCGTGCTCGAGACCCATGGCCATTGGGATCACATACAGGCCGTGCCCGCCATACGCGACGCCGGATACGAAGTCGGGGTCACCGCCGCCGACGCCGCCATGTTGCCGAGTTACGACTACATCCTCGACGACGACACCGTCATCGAAGTGGGGAGGCTCCAAGTGCGCACCCACCTCACCCCCGGCCATACCCCCGGATCAATTTCCTTCAGCGTCGAGGGCACCCCGCTGTTGTTCACCGGCGACACCCTCTTCCCCGGTGGGCCCGGCGCCACCGGATTCGATGGAGGCAGCTTCAAGGCCATTCTCCAGAGCATCGAAGAGCGCATGTTCAAGGTCTTCGGCCCAGAAACACTCGTTCTTCCCGGACACGGCGACAACACCACGATTGGTGCCGAATCCCCCAAGCTCGACGAATGGGCCGCCCGAGGCTGGTGAGTTCTCGGGCACGCCAAACGAGCGCGCAGTAGCATCCCGGCGGTAAGCAACCGGGGGTGTTCAGTGCGCAGATTTCTTGCAGCGTCCGCTGTCGCGGCAACGATCGCGATCATGGCCACAACCGCCGCCATAGCGCAGGGGCCTGACCCCAGTGGTCTCACCGGCCTCGACCCTCTGACCAGGATCGTCGAGGGATTCGGGTCAAGCGCGGAAGCCGAATCGCTGTACCTCCAAGGAGAATCCGACGCCGGTCCGACCGGACTCACGCAGTTCCAGGTAATCGTCAACATGGGTGGCAGTTCAACCTTCGGCGAAGACGGCCTCGAGATGATTCCCAGCGGCCTCACCGACGACGGCGACCTGATATCGCTCGAGGAGAACTTCGGCGGCACGATCGGAACCAGTGGCACGGTGCCGCCGCTCGCGCCATTCGCCCGCGGCCGAGCCATGGATCTCACCGAGGTGTTCGAAGGCTGGACCGCATACGGCAATCAGGGCCCGGTCGAAGGACCGATCGAAGTACTCGAAGGAGTACAGGTTGTCGCCGGCATCGAACTTCCGGAACCATACGATCACGAATGCGCCGAGAGAACTCACGTGGGCCGGGCATGGGTGGGATCAACAGTCAGCGCTCCTGACCCACTGTTCACCGCCGAAGCACTCCTCGATAAATATGGAGACAGTAGCCACAGCGTCCTTGCCGGCCGGGCCAGCCGAGTCATCGAACTGACCTGCTTCCCAGGCGGCGGGCCGTTCATGGTCTCCTCCAGGATGAGAGAGGACGCCGGGATCCGGCCATTCGGTCCGCTCGAGATATTCGGTCTGGTCAAAGGAAATCACGTCGTGATCATCGCCCCGATACGGGTGCTCGACGACGACCTGACCCAGCGGTTCTACTCCACACCGTCCGGAGGCGGAGATGTGGTGCTGTCCGAAGTCGACGACGGGGCGCGCCTGCTCGTACCCAACCCTTACGGGCCCAACGACATCCGTGTCGAAATACGGGCGGTGACCGCTCCAGCCGATGCCGGTGCCGCCAACCCTTCCGGCAACTCCGGAGACACCAGAACACTCCTGTATCAGGAGAACGGCGGCGGCAGCATCATTCCGATACAAACCGGCGGCGGCTGCACCCTGTTCGACCAGTTGATTCACATCTTGGCCACCAACGAGTTCCCCGATGGCAGTATTGCCACCTTCGATATCCCGGAGAGCTACTCGATCGGCCCTTCATTCGGTTCGACCACGTCGAGTTCGGGCACTACTGAAGTTCAGGAGGGCGGCATCGTCTCCGTCATCGCCGATGGAACCGGCACCACCCAGACGCTCACCCTCAACAGCGACGGAACCGGGGAGTTCGAAAAGAGTCCGGCCAGCGGTCCGGGCTGCGGCGGACCCATCGAGTTCGACATGAGTCCATACGTTTTCATAGACCTCAGCGACTCAACCGATGATTCGAGCGGCGAGGCCACCACCGACGACGGCGGGAGCGACGACGAGTCGGCCGGTGAGGTGCCCGGCGAAACCAGCGAGGACGACAATAGTCCTGGTGGCGTTCCGTGGGGCCCGATCGGTATCGCCATCGGGCTGCTAGCCGTCGCAACAGGCACCGCTGTAGCTAGGCGGCGGTCCCGCACCAAGGACTGCAAGCCCGAGGAGGCGGCCTACGCCGCCGCGGTGGCCGCCTATGAAAAGGCCAAGAAGGCAGCCGAGTACTACACGGGCGAGTTCAATCACTACAACGGCGAATACAACGATTACAGGAACCTCCTCGAGAACCGACTCGACGCGCCTGATCGGGTGCGCGCCTTCCCGGAGGGACCCGACGGCGACAAGGCCTACGCCGACTCCAAGGCCCGCTGGGACGCCCGGGAGGCCAAGGCCGAGCGGGCCGAAGACAACCTCGACGGCGCCCGCCAGAACATGGAGAGCGCCAAGAGCGACATGGACAACGCCGTCAAGGCCCTACAGGCCGCTGCCGACCTGATCAAGCAGACAAACGAGGCCCTCCGGGCCTGCAAGGGATCAGCACCCGAACTACCCGGCGACGACACCGAGACGCCGCCCACCACGCCGGGTGCGGGCGGCAGTGGCCCCTCCTCGCCGGGGACCATCACCGACCCGCCGGACACGACCGAGCCTGAATGCCTGGAGGGCACCACCAAGGTCAGGGTGGAGAGTCAGAAGAGTTTCGAGATTCTCGACGGCGAGGTCAGGATTCAACTCAACAAGACCAAGCTCAATGACACCTACCCCGGCGGTCTGATCGACGCTGACGAGCTCAAGACGATGGGCGAGGACGATCTGCAGGATCTCTTCTCACAACTTGAAGAGAACATCAGGGAAGAGAACATGCGTTGGGTGATCGACACGACCATCCTCACCGTGAAGTGCATTCGTATCGTCATCTGCCAGGGCGGACGCTGGGTCGAAACCGACCAGACCAACCGGGTGGAGGAACGAGCGAAGGGCCCGAGCTACCAAAAAGCCACCAAGACCCAGAGCAAAGTCCTCGCCCAACGCCTCATGACCGAGGCCCAGTCCAAGGTCACAGAACTCCAAGCCAACGAGGCCGCGGCAGCCGCTTTCACCTGCGACTGATCTCGGGTATTCGCGGCGCTTTACGGGAACCAATCGCCTGCGTGCGACGTCATATGGAGACAATCAGAAATACCCACGCAAGGATTCCCATCATGACCATTCACCCACGACGCATAGCGACCCTGATTTCCATCGTCGCTGTCACCGCCTTGCTCGCCGCAGCCTGCGGTGACAGCACCACCGACGTCGGCGCAGCTTCCGACGATCCGACCACCACCCAGGCCCCGACCACCACCGCCGAGCCCCTGGGTGCCGGGCCCTACCCGATCGCCGACCTCACCTTTGCCATCCACCCCGACGGCGTTGACTCGGCCGCAACCGCCGACTACCAGCTCAGCTGCCTCGGTGACACCGCAACCGTCACCGGAGATGCTCCGAGCTCGGCTGGGGTGATGTGCCTGGCTCTCAACCAGCTCGATGTTCGCGCTCTCTTGACCAACGGACCGGCGGCCGACCGAATCTGCACCGAGATCTACGGCGGACCCAACGTCGCGGTGATCACCGGCACGCTCGACAGCGTCGACATCGACACCGTTGCCAATCGCATCAACGGATGTGCGATCAGCGACTGGGACGTCACGCTCGCCGAGCTGATACCCACCGCGTAACGGCAGTTGCGCACGTAGCATCGGAGCAACGTCGCTCTCGGAGGTTGCCATGACCGAAATCGTCATCCTCGCCGGTGCCAGAACGCCAATCGGAAAGCTCTCGGGTGCGCTGTCACCGTTGAGCGGAACCGATCTCGGTGGATTGGCCATCGCCGAAGCCCTTCGACGGTCCGAGATCAGCGGCGAAGACGTCGACTTCGCATTCCTGGGGCAGGTCGTGCAGGCCGGTGCCGGACAGGTACCGGCCCGCCAGGCTGCCTTCGCCGGCGGGATACCGATGAGCGTGCCCTCAACCGGCATCAACAAGGCCTGTCTGTCGAGCCTCAACGCCATCGAACTGGCCCGACGCATGATCCTGCTCGGCGATGCCGAAATCGTCGTGGCCGGCGGGATGGAATCGATGACCAACGCCCCCTACATCCTGCCCGGCGCCCGAGCCGGCTACCGCTACGGCGACTCCACGGTCCAGGACTCAGTGAGCCACGACGGACTGTTCTGCTCGTTCGACGTTTGCCTGATGGGTGCAGGCACCGAGAAGTACGCGGCATCGGCCGGACTGGCCCGCGGCCCCCAAGATGAAATGGCGGCCCGCTCCCACGACCGCGCCGCGCGAGCCACCAAGGACGGACGGCTGGCCGACGAGATCGTCCCCGTCGAGATTCCCCAACGCCGAGGCGACGCCATCACGTTCGACACCGATGAAGGCATTCGCATCGGCACCACCGCCGAATCGCTCGGCAAGTTGCGCCCGGCATTCGCCGATTCCGGCAACATCACCGCCGGCAACGCCTCCCAACTCTCCGATGGAGCGTCAGCGGTCGTGGTTACCACCAAGGATGTCGCCGACAGACTCGGCGTCGAACCGCTGGCCGAGGTCGTGTCGTTCGGCGAGGTGGCCGGCCCCGACACCTCACTGCTCACCCAACCCAGCCGATCAACCATGGTCGCTCTCGAAAAGGCCGGAATGTCGGTCTCCGACATCGATCTCTTCGAGTTCAACGAGGCCTTCGCCGCGGTTGCTCTCGCCTCCATGGACGACCTCTCACTGCCCGACGACGTCGTCAACGTCAACGGCGGCGCCATTGCCCTCGGTCATCCCATCGGCATGACCGGCGCCCGCTTGGCCATCACCCTCGCCTACGAGCTGAAGCGGCGCGGTGGCGGCATCGGCGCCGCGGCGCTGTGCGGCGGCGGCGGGCAAGGCGATGCCATCATCTTGAAGGTCGATGGCTGAGCGACGCTCGATCGCCGCACCCGGCTTCAGGCTGTCAGCCTGTCGAGTCCGGGAAGGGCTCGTGGTTCCACACGACATCGAGTAGTTCGGTCGAACACGACCCGCTGCCGTTGGTGACCTCATCGAGCTGTTCGGGGGTCGTCACCCCGGCATAGTCATCGAGATCGGCCTCGGAATCCGGGGTGATCACCGGCGAGGAGGGTCCGGTCACGTTGTAGATCGAGAGAATGTCGCCGAGGTTGAACAGGAAGAACCATGCCTCGAAGAATGTCGCCTCGGCGTGGGTGGCCACCGCCACTCGGGAATCCCATCGGCCCAGAGCACTCTGGAACGGGTTCCCGCCTGCGGTGAGTAGCTGATCGACCGTCATCTGGCCGTTGAGAAACAGGATCGCTCGCAGGAACACTTCGAAATCACCGCACGGGCCCGCGATCCGGGCCGAAATCTCGTAGGTTCCGGCATTCGCCGCGACGGTCTCCGGCTCGGGCTCGGAAGGTACCGTCTCCGGCGGCACCGTCTCGGGTGCCTCAGTTCCCAAAGGTGCAGAACCGCCACCGACAGCCGACGGGGTCGGTGTCGTCTCAACGGCGGATGTGTCTCCGTCCCCGCTGCTCAACACGGTCGCCACCACGGCAATCGTCACGAGCAACGCCAGAAGTCCAACCAGCAGCTTCCAGAATCTGGCCAGCGGATCCCACCAGTTCGTTGCCTTGGGCGCTGGGGGCGATTTCGGTTTCGGCTGTGGTTTCGGCTTCGGCTGTGGTTTTGGTTGGGCCCCACCACCCGCCGGGGTTACCAATGTCGGCTCAGGCTCCGACCAGTGGTGAGAATCGTCTTCGTCCGAACCCGCGCCGGCCGGCATCTTGGCGAACACGGCCTTGGTGCCCTTAACACCCATGCCGCGCAACTTCTTATTGTTGGCCTTCATGGTGCCGTTGAACGCATCGACCCATTCACGGATGCCTTCGCCGATTGGGCTCAGCGGACCCGACTCTGGAAGGTTCGAAGTGTCGGCGCTGAGCTCGCCCGTAGGGGTGCGCGACACAGGAATCTCGAGACTGCCGTAGCGGATGACCAGCGAATTCGGATCCTCCCCCGGCACCACTGTGATTGGAGGGGCGAACTCACCGAGAGGCCCATCTGGCATCCAGTCCAGCTTGTCGGTGTCGATGGAGATGTCGTCGAGCCTGCACGAGACAAAATCCTTCATCCGTTGCGAGGCCCCCGACGGCAGTGGCGCGGTCTTCCCCGATCCGTTACCCATCGCAGCCCCTGTCAGATTCTCGAGTCGGGCCAAGGGTAGTCGGTGAGGATTTCGCGAGCGGAGCCACCGGCAATCGGTCGCCCGAGTAGCCGATCACCGTAAGTTCTGGCACGCTAACGATCGTTCACATCCGACCCAGATCCCCTCAGGAGGGGCCATGAGCAAACTTCTCGAAGGCAAGGTCGCCCTGGTAACCGGCGCAGGCCGCGGCATCGGCCGCGAACACGCCCTGATGCTGGCTGAAAGCGGAGCAGCCGTCGTCGTCAACGATCTCGGAGGCGACGAACACGGCGGCGCCGGTGACGCCACCCCTGCCATGGATGTCGTCGCCGAGATCGAAGCCATGGGAGGACGCGCCAGCGTCAACGGAGGCAACGTCGCCAACTTCGACGAGGCCAAGGCCATGGTCGATCAGGCCATCGAGACCTACGGCGACATCAACATCGTCATCAACAATGCCGGCATCCTGCGCGACCGCATGATGTTCTCCATCACCGAAAGCGACTGGGACGCGGTCATGGCTGTTCACCTGAAGGGCACCTTCGGGCCCTCACACCACGCCTCGGTCTACTGGCGCAACAAGGCCAAGGCCGGCGAAGAGGTCTACGGACGCATCATCAACACGTCGTCCCCATCAGGCATCTACGGCAACGTCGGTCAGACCAACTACGGCGCCGCCAAAGCCGGCATCGCCGCCTTCACCATCATTGCGGCCCAGGAGCTCGGCAAGTACGGAGTCACCGTCAACGGCCTCGCACCCACCGCCTTCACCCGCATGACCGCCCCCCTCATGGGCGGCGCCGATGCGCCCGAAAACCTCAAGGACGCCATCAGCCCTCGTTGGATCGCCGTGATCGCAACCTGGCTCGCCAGCCCCGAAGCCGGCAACGTCACCGGTCGAATCTTCGACATCCGTGGCGAGAACCTCGGCATCGCCGAAGGCTGGCATCTCGGCCCCGTGGCCAAACAGACCGACGATCCCGCCGATCTCGGCCCTGTCGTCGCCGAACTGATGTCGAAGGCCCGCCTCAACGCCTCGATGGACGGCGACGATCACGAAGGTCCCGGCTTCCCCAGCCAGGGAATCTGAGCAACGCCTTCAGCCAAGAAGTCAGATCCTCAGGAGTAAGCGACCTGACAGAACCCGTGGTTGCAGTAGCCACCCGGGTTCTTGTCGAGGTACTGCTGGTGGTAGTCCTCGGCGAAATAGAACTCGCCGGCGTCGACCACTCGCGTGGCGATCTCGCCGAATCCGGCCTCCGAAAGCTTGGCCTGATACGCCGCGAGGCTTCGCTCGGCGGCCTCGCGCTGCGCTCGGTCGTACACGTAGATCTCGCTGCGGTACTGAGTGCCGAGATCGTTTCCCTGCCCCATGAACTGCGTGGGATCATGCACCTCCCAGAACACCTTCAACAGGTCGTCGTAGCTGACCACATCGGGGTCGTACACGACGAGCGCGACTTCATTGTGACCAGTGCGGCCTGAGCACACCTCTTCGTAGGTCGGGTTGGGCGTGAAACCCCCGGCAAATCCCGCGGCGGTGGTGTGAACTCCGTCGAGCTGCCAGAAGTTGCGCTCGGCTCCCCAGAAACAACCCAAGCCGAACATGGCCTTCGCCAGCCCCTCCGGATAGGGAGCGCCGATGGTGGTGCCCAGCACGGTGTGAACGACATCATGGCCCGGAATCCGCTCGGGGCGCCCCGGCAGAGCGTCAGCTTCTTCGACCATCGCTTGTTTGTCGCGTCCAAAGATCATGGCATCTCCCGGTTGCTCCAAGACTAGAAGCCGTCGCCTCGCTATCGCGGTCCGTCAGTCGAGCCGCACGGAGTCACCCACGAGGCTCACGAGCTCCGAGCCGACAAAGTCGGCCGATGAGCGGCCCACCACGATCCGGTACTCCCCCGGATCGACATACCAGCCCGGCGTGCCCCGACGTTCGTGACCGGCCTCAGCCGGCACCGGACCGCCGTGGCTCAACGCGTCCCACTCCACGTCGCCAATGTCGTAGTAGGCAAAACCTCGGGGACCGATCTCGATCGAGAGCGTCTCACTGGCCCCGGGATCGAGGCTGACCTTCGCAAACCCGACCAACTCCCGCAGCGGACGAGTGAGCCGGGGACCGATCGGCTCCACGTACACCTGCACCACCTCCGAGCCGCGTCGACCGCCGACATTGGTGACAGTGACCTCCACATCGACCGACTCGCCCGTCGCGGCCTGATCACCCACCACCGGCCCGTCGATTCGAAACTCCGTATACGACAGACCGAAACCGAACGGCACGGCTGGCTCGATACCCCTGGCATCGAACCAGCGGTGTCCGATGAACAGGCCCTCGCCGTAACGGACGGAGCCGTTCTCGCCTGGATAGTTGAGATACGCCGGATGATGTTGATACCGAGCCGGAACCGTGGTCGGCATCCGGCCACCCGGTTCAGCCTCACCCAGCAACACATCCACGAGGGCCTCGCCAAGCTCTTGCCCCGCGAACCCGACCGACAACACCGCGGCCGGATCGTCGAGCCAGTCGAGGGCGTGGGGACCACCAGTGTTGACCACGACGATCGTGCGCTCGTTTGCCGCCGACACCCGCCTGATCAACTCGGGTTGATCGCCCGGCAACTCGAACAGGTCGCGGTCTCGTCCCTCGGTCTCCCAGTCGTCGTTGGTGCCCACCACTACCACCGCGACGTCGCACTTTCGAGCAAGCTCTACCGCCTCGGCGACCAGGTCGACCTCGACCAACGCCACCAGGCCCAGCTTCGAGCCCGACAACAACACCGCGTCGATGTTCGTGCCCTCCACCACGACCTCAACCGACCGACCCGCCTCGAGCTCGATCACCGACTCGATCTCGGCCGACGCGAATCCGAAGAAGTCCTCCCCAGAACCGAAGTCACCGACCATGGCATCGATCACGACATCGCCATCGACCAGCGCCCGGCACCGACCCGACTGGATGAGTCTCAGAGCGTGTGGTCCCGAAACCGAAGGCGTCACCGTCGCCACGGCCCGATAGGAGAACTCCCCCGACGGCACTCCGGGCTCGGGCTCCTCGAAGAAGATCAGCCGAAAGTCCGGACGAGTGCTCACCACTACCGGATCACCCTCATGGTGGTGGCCGGCAAAGAACTCCACGGTCACATCACCATCGAGCAGCGGACGAGAGATAGCCGGCGTGAACCGGTTGATGTCGCAACCCTCGGCGTAACGAACATCGACCCCGGAACCAAGCCGATCGGTCAGCGCGTCGAAGGGCGACACCGCCCGATACGACGCGACCGTGGCCGACCCACCCCCCATGATCTTGGCGTTGAGGGCGTTGGGACCCACCACCGCCACCGAAGTCAGATTCGACCTGTCGAGAGGAAGAGTGCCGTCGTTGCGCAGAAGCACCGTGGCCGAAGCGGCAGCCTCTCGAATCAACGCCCGATCAGCGGGACGATCGAGCGGCTTCTCCTCCTGTGATCCCACACCGTCGAGCACACCGGTGCGTTCCAACGCACACAACACATCAGCCGCGATCGCGTCGAGTTGACCGCCACTGACCTCGCCCGATTCCACCGCCTCCAGCAGCCTCTTGTCGTACCAATGACCCCGGCCCGGCATCTCCAAGCTCAGACCGGCCTGGGCCGTGGCGACGGTCGACCGCACCGCAAACCAGTCAGAGACCACAAACCCGTCGAAGCCCCACTCGCCCCGCAGGACCTCCTGCAACAACCAGCTGTGCTCCGAACAGTAAGCACCGTTGAGCCGGTTGTAGGCGCTCATCAGACCCCACGCCCCGGCCTCGACCGACTGCCGGAACGGCTCCATGTAGACCTCACGCAAGGTCCGTTCGTCGACCTGCACATCGATCGTGTTGCGTTCGAATTCGGAATCGTTGGCCACGAAATGTTTTGGCGTGGTCGCCACCGACCGCGACTGCACTCCCCGCACGAACGCCGCCGCCAACTGCCCCGTCAACTGCGGATCCTCGGAGTAGCACTCGAAATTTCGTCCCGCCTTCGGAGAGCGATGCAGGTTGATGGTCGGAGCCAACAACACATGAGCACCCTTCGATCGGCACTCATCGCCGAGCAGACCACCGAGGCGCTCGATCAGTTCGGGATCCCACGTTGCACCGAGGGCCGAGCCGGCCGGTATGCACGCTGTGGCGGTGCCCGTTCCCAGCAGGCCATCACCACGAGCACCGTTGGGGCCATCGGTCACCTTCATTGAACCGATGCCGAGTCGCTCGATCGGACGGGTGTGCCACATGTCGAGGCCGGTCACGAGATCGACCTTCTCCTCGATGGTCAACTGCGCCAGGAGGTCGTCGGTTCGTTGAGTCATGGGCCGATCCTGACACAGCACCCGACCACCACGACACCCCGAGACCTGATCCGAGGAATAGTCAGCGGCCAACGGCCGGATCTACCATGTTCCGACCGGCTGGGGAGGACCGACAATGCTCGACGTGTTGATCAAAGGTGGCACGCTGATCGATGGCACCGGCTCTCCCGGGCGATCGGCCGACATCGGCATCAGCGACGGTCGCATCGTCGAGATTGGCGAGGTCGCCGGCCCCGCCCGCGAAACGATCGATGCCGCCGGGCTCATCGTGTGCCCCGGATTCGTCGACCCTCACACCCACTACGACGCCCAACTCTTCTGGGATCCCCGCGCCACACCATCAAACCTCTTCGGGGTCACATCGATGATCGCCGGCAACTGCGGATTCACTCTCGCCCCGCTCGGCGACGCATCCGACGCCGACTACCTGAAGAAGATGATGGTCAAGGTCGAAGGCATGTCGCTCGAAGCGCTCGACGCCGGACTGCCCGGAGATTGGCGCACCTTCAGCGAATACCTCGACAAGCTCGACAACCAGGGCCTCGCGGTCAACGTCGGGTTCCTCGTCGGGCACTGCGCGCTGCGGCGGGTCGCCATGAAGGACGACGCCATCGGCGCCACCGCCACCGCCGAGCAGGTCACCCACATGCGCCAGATGCTGCGCGAGTCGATCGAGTCCGGCGGGCTCGGTCTCTCGACCAGTCGCAGCTTCACCCACAACGACTGGGACTCCCAGCCGGTGCCCAGCCGCTGGGCCACCGAGGAGGAGGTCCTCGAACTCTGTCGTGAGGTTGCCGATCACGCCGGAACCACCCTCGAATGGGTCGCCGACGGGTGCATGAACGGCTTCTCCGAAGACGAAGTTTCGCTGATGACCCGTATGTCACTCGCCGGGCAGCGACCGCTCAACTGGAACGTTCTCACCGTCGACTCGGCCCGGCCCGAAGCCTTTCAGAATCAGATCGCAGCCTGCGAGATCGCCACCGAGGCCGGGGCTCGGGTGGTCGCGCTCACCATGCCGATCCTCGTAGGCATGAACATGAGCCTCGGCTCGTACTGCGCCTTGTTCCAACTCCCGGAATGGAGCGACCTCTACGCACTCGACATCCCCGAACGAATCAAGAAGCTGCGCGACATCGACACCAAAGTGTGGATGGAGAACCAAGCCGCGCTGCCCGAAGCCGGCGTGTTCTCCAGACTCACCGGCTGGGACGACTACGTCATCGGAGATACCAAGTCGACCGAGAACGAGGGCCTCAAGGGACGCCGAGTAGGCGACATCGCCCGCGAGCGAGGGCAGCGCGCCCTGCACACCATCATCGACATCTGCGTCGCCGACGAGTTGCAGACCGTGCTGTGGCCCACCCCCACCGACGACGATCCGGAGAGTTGGCGCATGCGCGCCAAGGCCTGGGAGCACCCCAACGTCATGATCGGCGGCTCCGACGCCGGCGCCCACCTCGACCGAATGGCCGGCGCCCCCTACACCGCCGCTTGGATCGACGACTGTCTCCACGGCCGCCAACTCACCACCGTCGAGAACGCCATAAACCACATGACCGACGTGCCGGCGCGGCTATTCGGACTGATCGACCGGGGTCGTATCGAGACCGGTTTCCATGCCGACATCGTGTTGTTCGATGCCGATGAGATCGGTGCCACCGACCTCGAGATCGTGCACGATCTTCCGGGCGAGAGCCGCCGACTCTGGTCACAGGCCACCGGCATCAGACGAGTGATTGTCAACGGCGTGACCACCCTGGTCGACGGCGAAGCCAACGAGGCCCTACCCGGCAAAGTCATGCGCTCCGGCACCGACACCCAAACCGTCCACCTGACCTGACCCGCCCCCTAGAAACATCCGAAATTTGTGGTCGTAGGCCACAATTCTTGTGGCCTACGACCACAGATTTCGGATTGGGGGGGGCGGGATTGGGGCGGGGGCGGGGGGTTAGGTGGGGATCTTGAAGCTGCGGGCTACTTCGGGGCGGCGGAGCTTCCAGATGAGGCCGTCGTAGAACAGGTGAAGGGCACCGAGGGTGAGGAACACCATTGCGTAGGTCTGCCAGCTCGCGTACCACCGCAACACGAACACCACCGTGAACACCGTGACCGTGTAGATCACCATAAGCCCGAGCGGACCCACGCCGCTGCGAACCGCCCGCCCGAGAGGCGCCCCACCGTCAGTGACCTCGTCGGGGTAACGGTCGCCCAAGTGCTTGTAGACGACCAGGTAGTACTCGGCGGCGTGGGAACCCACGTAGCCCACGAAACCGGCGATCGGCGAAATGATGATCAGCGCAAACAAGAACGTGGTCGAACCCAGATAGATCCACTTGGCGACGTTGGTGCGTTCCGACTCGAGTTCCTGACGGATCCACATCACCGCCAGCACCAGAACGCCCAGGATCATCACCGGAAGCACCCAGCGAGCCACCGGAGCGGCGTCGGTCAGGACCTCCAAGCCCTTCTGGTTGCGTCCTCCGAGACCCGCCTGCGAAATACGGTCGGGTGTGGCCGAGTCGGCCGCCGCCCAGACAACCGACAGAGCGAGCATCGACCAGAGCAATGTGTGCTCGATCCGACCATCGGACTGACCCACCTTGCGGCCATAGATGCGGGATATGCCATAGCGCTGCTGGAGGGTGTGGCCGGCGTTCCACACTCCGGCGATCACAGCGATGATCACCGGGTCGAGTTGAAGGCCGATCACCACCGCCAACAAGAACACCGCCGGCGTCGCCGCGAAGATCAGTCGACGAGACCGATACACCGTGCCATCCGCATACACGAGAGGCATGGTGAGCGGCTGGTGCGACACCGAGAAGATGAGAGTGGCGGCCACCAGCCACTCGATGCGCGAGGTGTCGCCCGACCACAACAAGGCCAGGGCGACGAACGGCACCCACGACAACGCCATCAGCAGATCCCAAGCCGGGTTGACCACCCAGCGATACTCGACTCGGCGTTGCTCCCTCTGGATGGTCGTCATTGCCACAGTCCGACCAGATCGTCGGAGTTCACCACGGTCGCCAGCAGCGCAATTGTGTTGCTCATCACCGCGTCACCGTATTCGATCGGCACTCCCAGCACAGCGTCATCGGGGACCACCACCTGAAAACCCAGATCCACGGCCGACAGAACCAACCCCAACACACCCACGTTGAGGGAGCTTCCGACCGCCACGACGGTGCTGACCCCCATGTTGCGAAGATTCTGATCGAGGCCGGTGGACGTGAACGGGGTGAGCCCGTGGTGGCGCGGCACGATCACATCTGATGGCTGCAGGTCGAGTTCGGGAACCAACTCGGTGCCGGGATGGCCCACGTCGAGTCGGTCGTCGTTGAGCTTGTTCGATGCCGCCAGCATCCGGCAGTTGACCGCCGACCCCTGACGATCGGGCCGGAACTCAACGGTGCAGTGGACCACCCGAGCTCCGGCCACCCGCGCCGCGCGGCACACCGCTCCGGCTCGATCGAGCAGACCGGTGGAGACCACCGCATCCCTCAAGTCGGGCAGAGCAGCCAGGTCGCCCACCACGGCTCGTTGCAATTCCATCGTGACCACCGCCGTGTGGTCCGGGCCGACAAGCTTCGCCAGGTCGGATGGGTTCGAGACAATTCCATTCATCACCAACGAGTTTCGCACAGCATCTCTGGGTCGAACGACCCAGCACGCGCGCCGAATTGAGCACAACGGCCCCCTACGGCCGCCAACCTTCTTCTACATCTCCACGCCCGAGGACCCGATGCTTTGTATGACGACGTGTTGAGCCCGAAGGCCCGGCCGTGATTCTCGAGGACCAATCCCCCGAGAAAGGAGGTGTGCCCGATGCTCGAACCAACCGGCAGCGTCTATCTCGACACACCCCGGGTACCGGCGGCTCAGCCCGATCAGTCACCGCGGCGTCGTGTCGTCTCAGCCGCCGTCCTCGGCTTCATAGGCATCGCGTCGACCATGTTCGCCGGACTTCTCGCGGGCGCTCACTATCTCGTCGCCGAACCCGAACCTATCCTCGCCGCAATCGACGCTGCCATCGACAGTCCCTTGGCGCGAGAGGAACTACACGAAGAGATCTCCAGCGCGGTGGCCGACAATCTCATCGGGACCGAGACCGCCGAGGCCGCCGCACTCTACGGCATCGACGTCGCGGCCGAATCAAACCGCGTCGCCGACGCCATCCTCGACGATCCGGCATTCCGATCGGCGCTCGACGAATTCATCGTGACCGTCCACGGACTCGCTTTGATCGATTCCGAAGGAGCGCAGGTCGACCTCACTCCGGTCACCGACGCCGCGTTGTCCGTGCTCAGTCGCGAGTCGCCCCAACTGTTCGATCTGGCCGCCCCTGAACGCCAGATCATCACGTTCGACGCTGAATCGATACCGAACCTCAGCGCACCAATGCGATTCGTCGACCGGGCTCTGCTCGTCGCACTCGTCGGCATGCTCGGGCTGCCCCTGGCCGCGGTGGTGCACCCCCGCCGACATCGCGTCGTCGCCTGGATCGGACGAACGCTTCTCGTAGCCGGGACGATCGTCGGTGCGTTGACGGCCGCGGTGCCCTACATCGGCGGCCGAGTCACCGGCTGGTCCACGGCCGAGGTCGCCCTCAGAGCCGCCGTGCACCGCTTCGTCGTTCCCTCGGTGACGGCCGTGGTCGTCGGCCTCGCTCTGATGACCACCGCAGCCGTGCTCAAGAGGCACCAGCGAATGGAAACCTCACGTGAAGGAGCAGGAGTGGCCCTCGGGATCGGACAGTTCCCGGACTCGGAGCCACCGGTCGGGCTGATCGGGCTCCCCGATCAAGGCTTGGTCGATGCCGGTCGGACACTCACCAACATTTGAGTAGCCGGCCCACTCGGAGTTGGCTTGGTAGGTGCCAGACTCAGAGAGGCCGACGATCCTCCGGGTCCATCTCCAATTGGAACGCCGAATGGAGGCTCGCAACGGCCCCCTCAGCCAGTTCCTCTCGAACCACACATGAGATCCGGATAGCCGATGTCGAGATCATCTCGATGTTGATTCCCACGTCGGCGAACGTCTCGAACATGGTGGCGGCCACGCCAGGATTGGTCTTCATGCCGGCCCCGACCAGGCTCACCCGTGCGATGTCGGAATCGATGATCACTCCAGCCGACCCGATCGACTCCGAAATCTGATCGACCACACCCGAGGCCTGCTCCACCTGCTCGTGAGGAACGGTGAAGCTGATGTCGGTGACGCCAGCCGCCGAGACGTTCTGCACGATCATGTCGACGTTGATCTCGGCATCAGCGAGCGTGCGGAATAAACTGGCAGCAACACCGGGCCGATCAGAAACGCCCGACACGGTCATCTTCGCCTCGGACGTGTCGTGGGTGACGGCCGAGATGATGGCGGCTTCCATGGAATCCTCCTGTGTTACCAAAGTTCCTGGCGCCCAACTGAACGCACTTCGAACGTGTAGTTGAACGCCGAACGTCCGGGCGAGCTCAACTGAGCGCATGGCCGGCTTCGGGCATCCGCTGGCGGTCATCTCGAGCAGTTCGTCGAACGAGATGGTCGACATCCGCCGGGCCTCGTCCACGACCCTCGGGTCGGTGGTGAACACCCCCGGGACATCGGTGTACAGCTCACATGAATCAGCTCCGATTGCGTGAGCAAGAGCCACGGCGGTGGTGTCGGAGCCGCCACGACCGAAGAACGTCACATCGTGGTCGGTGGACACTCCCTGGGATCCGCCGACAACGGGAACCCGACCGGCATCGATCGCGTCTTGAATGCGTTGGGGTTTGACATCGAGAATCTTGGCGTTGCGATGCGCTGTGTCGGTGACGAAGCCGGCCTGGCTACCGGTGAATGAATCCGCCTCCACCCCACGATCGTGAAGTGCCATCGACAGGAGCGCGCACGCCTTGCGCTCACCGCCGGTGATGAGCATGTCCATCTCGCGGCCCGGCTTGGTGTCCGATACGGCCTCGGCCAACCGAATCAGTTCGTCGGTCTCCTTGCCCATCGCCGACACGACCAAGACCACTTGGTCGCCCCGTTTGCGACAGCGGACCACATGATCGGCCACATCTCGGATCCGGTCGGGATCGGCGACGGACGTGCCGCCGAACTTCTGAACGAGCAAAGCCACGATCGGCAGGCTATCGGTAGTGCAAGGGAGCCGACCGGCTATTTCGCCACGAACAGCTCGATGCTGCGATCGCCGGCCGCCCGGACCCCTCCGTGCACGATCTCGTCGACGACGGCCGGACGAATCTCAGCGATCGACATGGTGTGGTCGATCTCAAGCAGGGCCGCCAGCCGTTCGTCGTCGGCAAACAGAGCCACCCCGACCGCGGTCAGGTGCCGCCGATACTCCTCCAGCCCGGCCGCCAGCCTCGCCCCGGGATCACCGTGGGACTGGAGCGCCCCCATCGGGTCGTCGACTTCCGAGCCCGCCGGCCACTCCGCCAGCCTGACCCACGACGGCTTCGACCCGGGGCGTCGAAGTCCGGTGTCGCGGAGTCGTCTGACCAATCGCCTGCTGTCGATCGCCTCCGCACCGTTGGCCAACGCCCGCTCCCTGTCGGCCTCATCGACGTCGTAGTGGTCTCCCTGAAAGCCGAGCCGCCGCTTGCCGATCAACCGGGCCGCTTCATGGAGTTCCGCGTACGACACATCGCTCACCAGATGAGCCCAGAGCCGCCCTCGCCAGGGCCACACGGCGTTGTCGACCAGCACAGTCATCAGCGAAACGGTAGTTCGATCCCGGCGCAGTCACGCGACGGCAGCGATCGGTGGTCAAGACATGTCAGAATCATCCGGTGATCGATTCCGGACTCGACGAGATCTCCCTCAGTGTTCCGGCCCATATCGCGTACGCCCGCATCGTGCGGCTGGCTGCGGCCTCTCTGGCTCTCAACCAGGGAATGAGCTTCAGTGAGATCGACGACCTCCGCAATGTCGTCGACGAAGCCGTCGGGGTGTTGCTCGCCACCGACGGGGGCGAGAGCAACGGATCGCTCGACATCATCTACCGCTTCTCGGCCGGGAGATTCGAGCTGGAAGGGAGCCGGTCGGGATCCGGCACGTTCAGCGAAGAGTCGATCAGCCGGTTCACCGAACAATGCGCCAGCATGATCGACGAATACGATTTTCGGGCTGAACTTCGCTGGCTGCGATTCCGCAAGACCCCGGCCGGAGATACCTGATCAACGTCCGGTAGAACCGAACCCCTTCTCGCCGCGCTCCGAGCCGTCGAGATCATCGACCTCCACGAAGGCGACCCGCTCGACCGCCTGGACGACGAGCTGAGCAATGCGCTCCCCCCTGGCCACGACGAAATCCTCCAACGGGTCGGTGTTGATCAGCAACACCTTCAGCTCCCCGCGGTAACCAGAATCGATCAGGCCGGGGCTGTTGAGACATGTGACTCCGTGACGCAGCGCCAGCCCGCTACGCGGCTGAACAAACCCGGCGTAGCCCGGCGGCAGCGCTATCGCCAATCCGGTCGGTACGAGAGCCCGCCCCCCCCTCGGCGCCAAAACCGTACCGACACGAGCGAGGAGGTCGATACCGGCATCGCCCTCGCGCGCGTAGGCCGGAAGCGGCAGATCAAGATCGAGTCGGAGCACAGGCAGTTCGAGCACCACGAGATGGTAGCCAACTCCGCCGCCTAGCCTGAGACGATGCTCGCCTGGATGGACCTCGAAATGACCGGCCTCGACCCTGATCGTCACGTGATCGTCGAGATTGCCACGATCATCACCGACGACGAGCTGCAGGTAATCGCGGAGTCACCCGACATGGTCGTGCACGCAACCGATGCCGAACTGGCCCGCATGGATGATTTTGTGCTCAACATGCACACCAAGAGCGGGCTACTCGAGGAGATCCGGTCCTCCACCATTTCGCTGGCGACGGCCGGCGAGACCACCCTCTCATTCCTGCGCCAACACATTCCCGAGGCGCGGACCGTGCCACTTTGTGGCAACTCGATCGGAACCGACCGCCGGTTCCTGGCCAAGCAGCTCCCCGAGATCGAGGAGTTCCTGCACTACCGGTCGGTGGATGTTTCCACTCTGAAGGAACTGGCTCGGCGCTGGAACCCCGAGATCATCGCTGCGGCACCCGAAAAGGCCGGAGGACACCGCGCCCTCGACGATATTCGCGAAAGCCTCGAAGAACTCCGCTACTACCGCCGCACCATGTTGGTAGCCGCCTCCACCGACGGTCAGGTTTAGTCGGCCACACCCGCCCGCCGTATGGTGCACGGGTGAGCGAACCGATCTACCGCAAGCAGGAACAGGAACCGGCCTCGGAGGAAGTCACCGAAGTCGCGCCCGGTGTGCTGCGGATGATGCTTCCCATCTCGATGCCGGGCCTCGGTCACGTGAATTGCTACGCACTCGAAGACGACCAAGGTTTCGCCCTTGTCGATCCCGGACTTCCTGGCGAAGAGTCGTGGACCGCTCTCATGGCCCGACTCTCCAGCGCCGGGATTCCTCTCCAGCGAATCCACACAGTCGTGGTCACCCACAGCCATCCCGACCACTTCGGTGGAAGCGACCAACTCCGGGAAGAAGCCGGATCGGAAATACTCACCCACGAATCGTTCAAGTCGTTGGTAGCCGAAACCGGCGACGACCTCGACCTCGAGTTTCTCGAAGCCAGCGAAGACGACCTTCTCGAACTCTGGAAACGACGCTTTGAGAGCTACGGGCCCACCCCTTGGGGCACTCCGAAGCAGGCCCCACCCGACGAGGCGATCCGCCGTTGGCTGGTCGCCGGAGACGGCACCGCCCGCCGGTTCCGGGGACCAACCCCCACGATTCGTGTTGCCGACAGCGAGGCGGTGAGCCTGGGCCGGCGAGACTGGTTTGCGGTGCACACTCCGGGTCACACCACCGACCATCTCTGCCTGTGGGATCCCACCGACGGGGTCCTTCTCAGCGGCGATCACGTGCTACCAACCATCACCCCTCACATCGCGGGATCGACCGATCTCGCGGATCCGTTGGCGTCGTTCTTTCGATCTCTCGAACGGGTCAGTGAGTTCGACGGACTCACCGCGGCCCTGCCTGCTCACGGACACCCGTTCACCGCCCTGCGGGAACGCACCGAACACATTCGCCAGCACCACGAAGATCGGCTGCAACTCCTCAGAGACAGTGCCGACGATCATTTCGACGGCCCGGTGGAGGCCTGGATGAAGGTCTTGTTCAAGGAACGATCTTGGGGAGAGATGGCAGCCAGCGAGACCTTCGCTCACCTCGAGCACCTGAGAGTCGCCGGCGAAGCCACGGTCCGCACCGACCCCGAGGGTCTGCTGCGCTTCACCGTCGACCCGCTGGCGAAAGCGGCCAACGCGGCCCAATCGGCATAAATCAGTTGACGCCGCCCGAATTCTTCGCGACGGTGTCGAAGCCGGAAAGACCGGTCGACCCAGGAGACATCATGTTCACCAACGCGTGCAACCAGCATGAGAGCCGCATCTCGGCCAATGCCTCCACGCGTGTCGACATGTTTTCGACCTTGGGCATGGCGACTGCTTGGCTCTTCACGGCCAAGCCGTATGCCCACCAGCGACCTTCGGGCGCTCCTCCTGGCTGAGAAAGCCACCTAGGGAGAGAAGCATTCGAAGGCCGCCGGAAATCCGGCGGCCTTTCTGGTTTTCGTCCACATGCCCCCGCCGCTCAGCAACAAGTCCTCAACCAGCAACAGCCCGCAACAGTTCGACCCACAACGGAAGGAGACGAGGAGATGCCATCCCTCGTCGCAACACAACTCAACACCTCACTCCCCGACCGAAGTTGGGAGGACACCGCGGCTTGCCGTACCGCGACCAACGCCGCCGCGATCTTTTTCAGCGAAGATCTCGGCGATATTGCTCACGCCAAGAGCATCTGCGCTGACTGCGTAGTGCTGGCGGAATGCCTGGAAGGCGCCCTCGATCGTCGCGAACCGTGGGGCGTCTGGGGTGGACAAGTCTTCCTCAACGGTAGGATGCTGGCCGTTAAGCGCCGGCGGGGGCGCCCACCCAAGACACCTCGACCCGGCGACCTCATGCCGGTCGTATCGGTTCCCGCACACTTGGCGGAACAAGCCCGACGGCTCACGGCGTAGACCGCCGAGCAGCGGCACCAACACCGCGGCGACACTGTTCGCCGAGACGAATGAACGAACCCGGGCAACGGCTAAAGCGAGCCCCGGTTCGACGTCTCGGCGGGTGTGTCGCCGCGGTGCCGACACGGCTACGCGTAGACACCCCGCTACCGTCGTCGTGAGGAGAACCCATGCAGAATCCAAATCACATTGCCGCGCCCAGATCCCACCGCCCGATTCGATTCGGTGCCATGTTCATCGCAGTCGGCTTGATCGCCGCAGCCTGCAGCGGTGGCTCGGACACTCAGACCATCAAACTGGGCGAGCAGCCGCTGGCTCCTGCCATCGAAGACGTGCAGCCGGATACTCCCGAAGGCCTCAATCTCGATATTGCCTTCGACACCTTCGACGGTCAGGTTGGAAACCTCGGCGCATTTGTCGGGCGACCGCTCGTGGTCAACTTCTTCGCGGCGTGGTGCCCCACCTGCATTTCCGAGATGCCTGATTTCGAGGCTGTACACCAACAGCTCGGCGATTCTGTGGCCATAGTCGGACTCTCGATCGATGCCGACGCCCGCGATGCCCTCGAGCTCATCGATCAGACCGGCATCACCTACGACACCGGTTGGGATCCCAGGACGACCGCCTATATAGAGTTCGGTGGCTTTGCCATGCCGACGACGGTGTTCATCGATTCGTCCGGTGAGGTGGTGGAGGTATTCTCCGGTGGACTCAACGTCGACGCCCTCCTCGACAAGATCGATCAGATCACCTGACGTCCTGACCCATGGAACTCGCCCTTTCATTTCCGTTCACTCTCGGGATAGTCGCCGCGTTCAACCCCTGCGGGTTCGCAATGCTGCCCGCCTACCTCTCCTACTTCATGGGCCTCGAAGGAGGCGACGAGGAGACCCCGAAGCTCACCAACATCGTGCGGGCGATCATGGTGGGCCTCGTACTGACCGCCGGCTTCGTCGTCGTGTTCGGCACATTCGGAGTGTTGTTCCAGGCCAGCCTCTCCACGGTGTCATCCAAGACCGGCTACGTGACAGCTGTTGTCGGCGTACTGATGGTGCCGCTCGGACTCGCCATGCTGTTCGGCAAGAACGTCAGCCTGAGGCTCCCGAAGATGAACAAGGGCGGTGGAAGTCGCGACCTGCCATCAGTGTTCATGTTCGGAGTCAGCTACGCGGTCGTTTCGCTCTCGTGCACCGTCGGCATCTTCATCGCCGGGGTCAGCAACACCTTCACCACTCAGAGCTACGCCGATGGCGTAGCCAACTTCATCGCCTACGCCGTCGGTATGGGAGCCGTGATCACATTCCTGACGATCAGTCTCGCCATGGCGAAGTCGGGTATCGCCCGCGACATGCGCAGGTTCCTCCCCTACGTCAACCGGGTGAGCGGGTTCGTGCTCATCTTGTCCGGGTTCTACCTGGTCAACTACGGCATCTGGGAGCTTCGGGTTCTCGACGACCCGACCACCCAGAACGTGTTGGTCGACAAGTTCCAGGAGATGCAGAACTCGGTCAATGCGTGGATCAAGAACACCACCCCGGCCCGCATCGGCGTACTGGCCACTTTCGGAATCCTCGGAGCCCTGCTCATCGGCTGGCTCGACGCCGAGTCCGACCGGATCAAGCGACTGTCGATCACCGTTACATATCTTTCGGCCTATCTCGTGATCGAGATCGGCTACAACGAGGGCGAGTTCGTAGCCGGCCCGCTCTACCGATTCATCTACAACTGGCCGGCCCGCATCGGTCACTGGTTCACCGACCCCGGCCGAGCCGGGGTGCCGCTCGAAATGGCGTTCATCGCCTTGTTTTCATTGTGGTTGTCGCACAAGGTTCGGCGAAAGCTCGCCTCGCGCAGTGGATCGGTCTCGCCTGACCAAACCGTGGCGGTCTAGGCCGCTCTCAAGCCTCCAGAGGTATAGCTTCTCGGCCATGCTCCGGGAATTCCTCAACCAACCAGACGTCTCAGAGGTATGCCATCTCCGTGGACGTTTCGGGATTATGGCATTTCACGGCGGCAATCTGGAACGCACCACCGACGTGATCGCCCAAGAGGTCGCCGATCGAACCGACTCGTCGATCTACGCCGTGGTTCAACGATCTCCGTTGCGTCAACACATCCCCTCCATCAAGTTCGATCCGGCCCATTCCGACGCCCTGGCCGGATTCCTCGGCCATGTCGACACCGTGATCTCACTCCACGGCTACGGGCGAGAGGACCGGTTCTGGGACGTGCTGGTAGGCGGAGGAAACCGACAGCTCGCGTCCCACGTGGCCGACCATCTTCGAGGGGGCCTTCCCGACCGGTTCGGGGTGGTCGACGACCTCGCCGAGATTCCGGCTGGTCTGCGAGGTCAGCATCCCGACAATCCCGTCAATCGGCCCAGCAACGGCGGGGCCCAGATCGAACTGCCGCCCACCAGCCGATGGAACCGCGAGGAGTCGAACTGGTCGGACCACGACGGCACCAGCCGCGCCCCTCAGGTAGCCCTGTTGATCGACCTGCTAGTGGCTGCCGTCGTCAGCTGGGATGCTTGACCGACAGCGGATGAGTATCGTTCGGGAATGCAGCTACGTGTCTTCGTCGAACCTCAGCAAGGAACCAACTATCGCCGACTGATGTTGCTGGCCCAAGAAGCCGAGCGGCTCGGTTTTGATGCCTTCTTCTCATCGGATCACTACCTCCGCATGGGCGATGGCGATCCGGGGCCCGGGCCCGTCGACGCGTGGACCACCCTGGCTGGCCTGGCCCGCGACACCACCACGATCCGACTCGGAACACTGGTCACACCGGTCACCTTTCGCCGACCAGGCCCGCTGGCAATCACCGTCTCGCAGATCGATGCCATGAGCAACGGTCGGATCGAGCTCGGCCTCGGGGCCGGGTGGTTCGATACCGAACACACCGCATACGGCATCCCGTTCCACAGCATGGGCCGGCGATTCGACATGCTCGAGGAGCAGCTCGGCGTGATAACAGGGCTGTGGTCGACCCCGGCCGACCAGACCTTCGACTTCCGTGGCGAGCACTACACCATCGCCGTCTCCCCGGCTCTGCCCAAACCGGTTCAGAAACCTCATCCACCGATCGTGATGGGTGGTTTCGGACCCAAACGCACTCCACGACTCGCCGCCACCTACGCTCAGGAATACAACACCCCGTTCGTCGATCCCGACTCTTTCGCCGATGCCCGCGGCCGGGTCATGGCGGCCTGTGAAGCCCGCGATCGGAATCCGGCATCGATGATCTTTTCGGCCGCCCAGGTCCTGTGCTGCGGTTCCGACGAGGCCGAGATCAGCCAACGGGCGGCCAAGGTCGGGCGCGACGCCGACGAACTCCGTGACAATGGCGTGGCCGGTACACCCGAACAGTGTGCGGAACGCATTCGTAGCTTCGCCGACAAGGGGGCCGATCGCGTCTACCTGCAGGTGCTCGACGACACCGACTTGGACCACATCAGACTGGTCGCCGCCGAAGTCATGCCCTTGCTCTGAGCCCCACCCGCCGACCCAACGACCTACCGGCCTGCTCTCGCAACCGCCGGGTCAGGGCGACAAGCGCTCGCGGATCCACACATCGGAGCCGGTCTCGATACGAAACCTGATTCGGTCGTGGAGTCGGCTGACCCTGCCGTGCCAGAACTCACACACTCTCGGGGTCACCCTGTAGCCACCCCAGTGCGATGGTCGCGGAACCTCATCGGGGAAGCGATGTTCGATCCTCGCCACCGACTCTTCGAGAGCGGTACGCCCGGCGATCACCGATGATTGATCGCTCGCCCAGGCTCCGATCTGGGAGCCCCGAGGCCGCGAGGCGAAATACTCGTCGGATTCCTGTTCGGGCACCCTCGACGCTGTCCCCGTGATCCGAACCTGGCGGAACAGTGGTTTCCAGACGAACGTGAGTGTGGCCCGACCTGCAATGTCGAGATCACGAGCCTTGTCGGAGAGATAGTTCGTGTAGAAGACCAGCCCGCTGTCGTCGAAATCCTTCAGGAGCACTGCCCGCGCCGACGGCCAACCATCGCGGTCGACGGTCGACAGAATCATCACGTTGGCCTCGAAAGGCTCGGTGGCCTTCCAATCGTCGAACCAACTGGCGAACAGCTGCTGGGGGTCGTCGCCAGCTTCGGACTCGTCGAGTCCACCGTCGTTGTACTGCTCTCGCATCGCAGCCAAGTCGTTCATGAGGGCCTACGGTTCATCGGTGCTCAGATACGGCCCGATTGTAATCGCCGTCGGCGGCGCGGCAGGTAGCGGGGCCCGTTGGCTTGTGATCAATCAGGCCGGACATCACGCCTTTCCCTGGTCGACGTTGGCTGTGAACATCGTCGGGGCGTTCATCCTCGGCCTGTTGGTTCATCCGGCCCCAACCGAGCAACGCGAGCTGATTCGGCTCGGGGTCGGAGTGGGATTCTGCGGAGGCCTCACCACGTTCTCCTCCGTGGCACTCTCCCTGGCCGAGCAACTACGAGACGGCCGCTCCGCCACCGCCGGCTCGTATCTCCTCGCGTCGGTCGTGGTGGGGGTAGCCGCAGTTGCGGCCGGAGCGATGGTGCGGCGGCTGGTCGATCCGGAGCCGGTTCGATGATCACCGCCGGAGCGTTCGTGTTCGCCGCATCAGCCGGGGCTCTGATTCGATGGCAGACAGGAGTTCACCTGCCGCGTCCTCTCGGCACACTCGCGGTCAACATTGCCGGATCGTTCGCCCTCGGCCTGATCGCTTCCTGGTCGCCCCCCGAGCTAACGGTCATCGGCGTGGCCGGCATCGGTGCCACCACGACATTTTCTACACTCGTCGCCGACCTGGTCGATCTCTGGGAACACAGCCACCTCAACGCTGTCGCCTACGGCGTGGCCACATTCCTCGGGGGCGTCGGCGCGGCCGCTCTGGGGCTCGCCGCGGCCTGACCAACGCAACCTCTGGCTGGGTTCCGGCCGGTCCGATCGCTCAGCCGTCAGCCGGGCGCTGGAATCTCAGTGAGGCCTCCCAGGTAGGGGTGGAGGGCCTCTGGAAGCCGGATCGAACCGTCGGGCCGGCGGTGAGTCTCGACCAGCGCCGCCCACACGCGCGGAACGGCCAGCCCCGACCCGTTTAGGGTGTGTATCACGGTGGTGCCCTTGCCAACGGCTGGCCGATAGCGAATGTTGGCCCGGCGGGCCTGGTAGTCGCTGAACCACGAAACCGACGAGACCTCGAGCCACCGATCGGCCCCCGGCGCATACGCCTCGATGTCGAAAGTGCGGGCCGAGGAGTTGCCGATGTCGCCGGTGCACAGATCGAGAATCCGGTAGGCCAGACCGAGTTCCACCATGACGCTCTCGGCTCGGGCCAGGATGTCGGCATGAACCTCGGCCGACTGCTCCGGGGTGGCGTAGGACAGAAGCTCGACCTTGTCGAACTCGTGGACCCTCAGCAGCCCGCGCGTGTCGCGTCCGGCCGACCCGGCCTCACGACGGAAACACGATGTGTGGGCCATGAACTTCATCGGTAGTTCGGCCTCGACGAACACCTCGTCGCGACCAATTGAGGTGAGGGGCACCTCAGCGGTGGGGATGGCCCAGAGATCGTCGCGCTCGAGGTGGTAGGCATCGTCGGCGAACTTCGGGAGATGACCGGTGCTGATCATCGTCTCGGTCTTGACCACGGTGGGAGGACGAATCTCCTCGTAGGCATCACGATTGCGATCCAACGCGTAGTCGATGAGAGCACGAACCAGCCGTGCACCCATACCGCGGTACATCACGAACATCGCGCCTGACATCTTCACGGCGCGGTCAACATCGAGGATTCCGAGCTCCGTGGCGATGTCCCAGTGGGGCACCCTCTGGTGATCGGCGTAGGAGTCGGGGTCGTAGCCCTCCACTCTTGTGATCACATTGTCGTGCTCGCTGTCGCCGTCGGGGCACTCGTCGGCGGGGATGTTGCCGACGGTGAGAAGGATATCTCTGACCCGGCCTGCGATCTCGTCGACCTCGGTATTCAGTTCGCGCTCGCGTTCACCGAGTTGTCGGCTCTCGTCCTGAAGTGCTTCGGCCTCATCGGTTCGGCCATCACGGCGAAGTCCGCCGACCTGCTTCGACAAGGCGTTGACCCTGGCCCGAATATCGTCGCGCTCGGCACCCAGCTCACGCCGTCTGGCGTCGATCGTGATCACCTCGTCGAGTGACTCGGTGCCATCGCCGCGCCGGGCGATGGCCGCCTTCACACCGTCTGGATCCGTGCGGATTCGTCGAATGTCGAGCATGGCACGACGGTATCGCGCTCAATCGTTTTCAGGAGGGCTTTCCAGGGCCGGAGGGCCGGCCTTCTCGAACTCTCGCTCGATATCTCCGCTGGTCATGGAATGACCCGGCGTGCGGACTCGTCGGCTCTCGAGATCGGCTGCTCGCTCAGCCCCGCTCACCCGGAACCACCTGATCGCGATCAACAGCCAGAGGTACATTCCTCCGCCGACCTTCATGATCGCACCGGCGACCTGCTGGTCAGAGCGAACTCCGATGTTCCAGAGCCGCTCCGGAGTGTCGTAGGTGCGGTAGACGGCATCACCGGCGAACGCCAGCCAGCCGGCCGGAACCGTTGGGATGATCGACATCAAGAAGAGGTAGATCATCTTGCCCATCTCCGTCATCTGGAGTTCCTTGAGGGGGCCCAGAACCGGGAACCACATCAGCAATCCGAGAAGGAAGTACGAAATGTGCATCGCGTAGTGGAAGCTGCCGTTGGTGCTCGACTGGTTGACGGTCCACGTCCAGTAGCCGAAGAGTTGAAGAGCGTTGAACGCCAGACCGGCCACGACCGGACGGGTCAACACCCGCAATGCCTTGGAGACCACCCCACCATCGAGGATCACCAACCTTGCGAGCCATTCCGGCAGGGCCAACAGCAACAACGGAGGGATCACGAACGTGACCAGCAGGTGCTGCACCATGTGGGCCGAGTAGAGGTAGCTCTCGGCAATGTCGTGGAGTGGATAGTCGGCCGCCAACCAGAACAGGATCATCCCGGCGATAAAGAAGCGCCGCTGCGCGATGGTGACGACTGGCTGGCCCGACGGAACGACCATCGGACCGATGACCCGCACCGAATAGGTGCTGAGAGCCAGACCCATGGCAAGCAGAATCCAGACCTCAGGGTGAAACTGATAGGTCCAAGGCCCGCTAGCGGCCAAGATGGTCACGATGTCACTCCCGATAGGGCGCAGTCACAGTGCTGACCTGGCCGAGGTTCGATCAGGCCCAGAATTCGAAGGCGCTCAGCGTGATGGTATAGACCGCCACAGCCAGAACGAGGCCGGCTATGAACAGCTGCTTGAAGATCTTGCCATCAAAGCGCAGATGCATGAACCAGGTGATCACCAGCCAGAACTTGACGGCCATCATTCCCAGAAGCAGCGGCACCAGCACATCGCCGAGCGAGACGTAGGAGGCCGCCACCTCGAACCCCGTGATGACAGCCAGGATCAGCGCGATCTTGATGTACTGCCAGTCGGAGGGGTGCTCGTGCTCGACCTCGGTCGAGTCGACGGCTTCGGAAATATCGGTTGTAGTCATGAGATTCTCCAGGCCCCCTATGCCGGCACCAGGTATACGACCGTGAACAGCACGACCCAGACCACGTCGACGAAGTGCCAGTAGAGGCCGATGATCTCGAGCGTCTCGGATTGCTCCTTGTGGAGCTTGTCCTTGCTCGACATCACAAACGCCGACATCAACATGACGATTCCAAGGCCCACGTGGACGCCATGGAAGCCGGTGAGGGTGAAGAATGCCGAGCTGGCCGGGTTTGTCGTGAATCCGACACCTTCGCGAAGGAACGTGGTGAATTCGTAGACCTGGCCACCGACGAACACCCCACCCAGCATGGCGGTGGTGAGGATCCAGACCCGGGAAAGAGCTTCATCTCCTCGACGAAGAGCCGAGAGCGCCAGCACCATCGTCATCGAGCTCATCAGCAGCACGAACGAACTGACCGAAGTGAACGGAATGTCGAACACGTCGGTGGGGACAAGAAGACCGGCGCCCCTGGTCTTGTAGATCAGGTAGCTCGATATCAGGCCACCGAACAGCAGACACTCGGACCCGAGAAAGACCCACATGGCCAACTTGGTGTTGGACATACCGGTCGAGGTGCGGTGCTCTTCGTGAGTTTCGTGAGCCACCGGCGCAGCAGTTGCTGTAGCCATGTCAGCCCTCCTCGCTCGTGTCGGGTCCGGCCGTGGCCAGAACTCCGTCGTCGTCATCGTGGTCATCGTCGTCGCCATGTCCACCGTGGTGGGCATCGGGGTCGTCGGCCGGTTCCATGGCCCACGCGAACAGGCCACCTGCGGCGGCCAAGGCCCCAGGAACCGTCAGCCAGAGATTGAAGATGAGGCCGTAGCCAATGAGGGGCAAGCCCACCGCTACAACCAGCGGCCAGTACGACGGCGAAGGCAGGTGCACGTTGGTGGCGTCGCCCTTCTGGGCAACCTCCTCGACCGTGGCGATGCGAACGACCTGATCATTGTCGTCGTAGCCGTACTTGCGATGCCACCACTCGTCGAGACCGTTGACCTCGGGCACGACATCGAAGTTGTGCTCGGGAGTGGGCGACGGAAGCATCCACTCGAGGCTGCGGGCGTCCCACGGATCGGGGCCGGGAGGCGGCAGGTCGGGGGCTCTCCTCTTCGATACCCAGATGTTGTAGAAGAAGATCAGCAACGACAGGGCGATGACGAACGCACCGATGGTGGCCACCATGTTCCAGAGGGCGAAACCGAAGCCCGAGGAGTAAGTGTCGATCCGGCGACTCATGCCCTGCAGACCCAGGATGTGCATCGGGCCGAATGTGAGGTTCATGCCCACCAGCGCCACCCAGAAATGGATTTTGCCGAGACGCTCGTCGAGCATGTGGCCGAATACCTTCGGCCACCAGAAGTAGCACGCCGCGAATAGTCCGAGCACTCCGGCACCGAACATGACGTAGTGGAAGTGGGCGATGATGTAGTAGGTGTCGGTCTGCTGGGTGTCGACCGGGGCGAGGGCGTGAGTCACGCCCGAAAGCCCTCCGATGGTGAACATCGTGACCGTGCCCACGGCAAACAACATCGGGGTCGCGAACCAGATCTTCCCGCCCCACAT
>JAJCXX010000029.1 GCA_029263195.1 Acidimicrobiales bacterium | reverse complement strand
GGTCGATGTCATCTCGATGGTGACGTCGGAAGAGGTCGATGTCGACTACACGGGCGGAACGGCACTCATGATCGACGAAACCAAGTGCATCAGGTGTGCGCTTTGCATCGAACGGTGTCCCCCGGATGCGTTGTCCATGGGGATGTGGTCAGGATTGGGAGTTCCAGTATGAGTATCAGTTCGGAGAGATCTTCGACTCTTGTCGATCGATTCCGGGACACGGCCGTCGGGAAGGCGATGTTTCGCTCGCCGTCTCGGGTCACGCCTCGGGATCGCGCGGCTGGTCATTGGTCGAATTTCTTTCTTCACCTCTACCCGGTCAAGATGCGCCGCAAAGAGATCTCGTTCAGGTACTCGTACTACCTGGGCATCATCTCCGCGGTCCTGTTCGGCTCGTTGATCGTCTCGGGTATCTACTTGATGTTCTTCTACGTGCCGTCACCGGGTCAGGCCTACGCCAACATTCAGACGCTCCAGACCGATGTGTCGTTGGGGCAGTACATGCGAAACGTCCACCGCTGGTCGGCTCACTTGATGGTGCTGGCAGTGGCGGCCCACATGGCCAAGATGTTCTACCGAGGGGCCTACAAACCGCCCCGCGAGTTCAACTGGGTCATCGGGGTGATCCTCCTGGTTCTGACACTCTTGCTGTCGTTCACCGGATATCTGCTTCCGTGGGATCAGCTTGCATTCTGGGCGGTCACCGTCGGAAGTGAAATGGCGGCGTTCGTGCCGCTGATCGGTGGCCGAGTACAAGAACTTCTTCTCGGCGGCCCGGTGGTCAACTCGGCCACTCTGCTTCGGTTCTACGTACTCCACGTAGCGGTACTGCCATCGATAATGGTGGCGGTGCTGATGATCCATCTGTGGAGATGGCGCAAGGATTCGATGCTGGATGCAGCCAGGGAGGAAGGCGATGACTGACGAGTCCGAGGTGAAGGTGAGTTTGGCCGACGAGCCCGCGACCATCGGTAGCAAACGGGTGCTGGGCATTGTGCCGGGCAAGCCGATCGCCGGCGAACGCAAGGAGCCGGCGAAGAAGGACATGGTGATGGTGTGGCCCCACCTTCTGGTGAGGCACGCGGTAGCGGCTCTGGGAGCCTTGATCACCGTGCTGGTCGTGTCGGTGTTCTTCGATGCTCCACTTCGTGAGATCGCCAACCCCGAGCTGACCCCCAACCCCGAGAAGGCCCCCTGGTACTTCGCGGCGTTGCAGGAACTCTTGTCGCACTTCCACCCGATGGTGGCTGGAATTCTGGTTCCGGGTGGCATCGTGGCCGGCCTGATCGCCCTGCCGTTCCTCGATCGCAATCCTTCTCTTGCCACCAAGTCCAGAAAGGTGGCCGTCACGGCCTTCACCACCTTCATGGTGGTCTGGATCATCCTGACACTGATCGGCTTCGCATTCAGAGGCCCCAATTGGGGCTGGGTGTGGCCATGGAACGAATGGCACGGTGAACTGTGAGCTCAATACTTACAAGACGAGCGCTTCTCGCCCGAACCTGGAAGGTCGGGCTCGGTTTGATCGGAGCAGCCGGGATCTGGAGCATGTGGGATCTGCTCCAGCCCCTCGCCACTCCCGGGTTCGGCGGAAAGGTGCGATCGGTCGCCGCGTCCGTCATCACTGAGGGCTCGGTCACCGAGGTCTCCGAAGCTCGTGCCTATCTGGTGAGGCCTCCGGGAGGCGACATCATTGCACTGTCCTCCAAGTGCACGCATCTCGGATGCAAGGTTCCCTACTGTGAGTCGTCGGGACGTTTCGAGTGCCCGTGCCACGGGACAACGTTCAATCTGATCGGTGAATACCTGACAGGGCCCGCGCCGCGGGGCATGGACACCCATCCGGTCGAGGTTGGCGCCGACGGACTGCTCTACATCGACACTGGCACCCGCGAAGACGGTCCGGTACCAGGTGTATTGACACTGGATGAGCCGGCAACAGGACCTTCGTGCGACGAAGGAGGCCACGCATGACCTACAAGTACTCCGGCGACGATGAACTGGAAGTGTCCACCAACAAGTGGATGCTGGCGGGCACGATCCTCATGGTCCTGATGATCTTGGTCTTCCCGCTCTACCGGTCGGTGGAGCCGTCGAACCGCGACGACGCCAGAGCCACGCAACTGGCATCGCTCACCGAAGAAGGTGACCGAATCTTCGATCAGAATTGCTCGTCCTGTCATGGGGTCGCTGCTGAGGGTGGCAGCGCTCCGGCCCTCAACGCCAAGCAGTTTCTCCAGGCAGCCAACGACGAACAGATCGCTTTGTTGATCTCGGTGGGAGTACCCGGAACGCCGATGGATGCATGGTCCCAGGACTTCGGGGGGTCCCTCACTTCTGAACAGGTCAGATCGGTGGTCACGTACCTGCGGTCGCTCGAAGAGGCTGGTATCGACAACCCGAACTGGCGATTCGGAAAGAGCTGAGGCCGCTGCCTTGAACCAGAGCGAAGCGTCGGTGGTGTCGACGTGTTCCCCCGACGACCCAAGAATAGTTCCTCCAATGACCTTCTGCTCTAACAAACGTCATGTCCGGCTGGCAGGGTCATCCCTGAGCTGCGTGGATGAGGGGGGCTCCCGCTCGTTTGTGCCATACGGGGGGTTCGCTCGCCGAGGGGCTCGCACAACCCATATCCAGCCATTCAAGGATTGAAATGACCGATACCGCCGGAACCGACCCAGCGGAAGCCCCGAAGCTTCTCGATTTCAGTCAAGAGCGAATCAGGGTGCTCCATTTCACCTGGATCGCCTTCTTCATGACGTTCTATGTCTGGTTCAATCTGGCACCGCTGGCCACGACCATGCAGAACGACGTGGATTGGCTCACCAAGGAACATGTCAAGATTCTGCTGATATCCAACGTGGCGCTCACCATCCCTGCCCGAATCATCGTGGGTGCGCTGATCGACCGCTACGGATCACGAATCGTCTTCAGCGGGCTGATGATCGTGATGGCCATCCCGACCGTCTGGTTCGCAGTCGCCGACTCATTCACGCAACTCATCATCTCTCGACTGTTCCTCGGCAGTGTCGGAGCCGGGTTCGTCATCGGTATCAAGATGGTCGCCCAGTGGTTCCCCCCGAAGTACGTCGGTAGAGCCGAGGGGTTCTACGCCGGCTGGGGCAACTTCGGTTCGGCCTTCGCCGCCATGACGCTGCCGTGGTTCGCCCTGACCGTTCTCGGCAACTGGCTCGACGTGGGAGAAGGCGCTTGGCGCTGGGCCATGGCGATCAACGGCCTCGTTCTCGCCATCTACGGCGTGATGTACTACTTCCTGGTCACCGATGTGCCGACGGGCCGCACGCTCATCCGCTCCAAGAAGACCGAGCCGATGCTGTGCACCTCCTATTTCGATCTGGGCCAATACCTGGTCTGGTCGATTCCGTTGGTAGGGGCCCTCGGGATCCTCGCCTGGAGAATCAGCAACGTGAAGGTCAACGGCGAGATCCTCATGTCGGACTCGACGCTGTATCTGATCTATGCCGCGTTGACCATCATCTACCTTTCTCATGCCGGCAAGACTCTCTCGGTCAACCTTCCGTATCTGCGAGCCGGAGTGCCTGAGGAAGAGAAGTACCACTGGGGGAGTGTGGCCGCTCTCAACAGCACCTACTTCGCCAATTTCGGTGCGGAGCTGGCAGTGGTCTCGATGCTTCCCGCCTTCTTCGAGGACACGTTCGTGCCTCTGCGAAACAGCATGGGTGGGCCGATCGTGACCGCGACCGTCGCCGGGCTCGTGGCGTCGTCGTTCGCATTCGTGAATCTGGTGGCCCGTCCCTTGGGTGGCTACCTGTCGGACCGGCTCGCCAGCCGCAAGCGGACGATGCTGTTCTACATCTTGGGAATCGTCGTCGGCTTCTTCCTGATGGGATTCATAGCGAAGTGGGCTCCAGGAGTCGACGAGGACGGCCTCAGGAACGTCACTCCGATGTTCAGTGGTGTCGGATGGCTCGTGATGGCAGTGGTCATAACCGTCTTTGCTTCCGTGTTCGTTCAGGGGGCAGAGGGTGCGACCTTCGCCATCATCCCCACCGTCAACAAGCGCATGACCGGCCAGATCGCCGGCATGGCCGGCGCCTACGGCAACGTCGGAGCGGTGGTCTACCTGGTGCTGTTCTCGCTGGTCGACGCCCGCACCTTCTTCTTCATACTCTCCGCTGGCGCGGCGGCGAGCTTCGTCATCACTCTCTTCATGCTTCGCGACCCTGAGGGTTCGTTCGACGACTCCTTCGGGCACGAGGAGATTGCCGGCGATGGTCCCAATCCCGGACCTGATCCGGTAGGAGCCGAAGCATGAACGTGCGGATTCGGTTCGGAGCGAGCGCCCACACATTGATCTCGAGAAGAAAGGGCTGACATTCATGGCCGACATCCAGGAATGGGACGTCGAGGACGAGGAGTTCTGGGAAAAGACGGGAAAGAAGGTTGCGAGCCGCAATCTTTGGATCTCCGTACCCAGTCTGCTGACCGGATTCGCGGTGTGGCTCTACTGGAGCATCATCACGGTCCAGATGCTCAACCTCGGCTTCCCGTTCGAACAGAGTGAGTTGTTCACGATCACGGCCATCGCCGGCTTCACCGGAGCGACACTGCGGATTCCGAGCAGCTTCTTCATCCGAATAGCCGGTGGCAGAAACACGATCTTCTTCACCACAGCGTTGCTGATGATTCCGGCCATCGGTACCGGCATCGCACTCCAGGACCAGGACACGCCTCTCTGGGTGTTCCAGCTCTTGGCTTTCCTGTCGGGCCTCGGCGGCGGCAACTTCGCCTCCTCGATGTCCAACATCAGCTTCTTCTATCCCAAGAAGGTGCAGGGACTGGCGCTCGGTCTCAACGCCGGGCTGGGAAACGCCGGTGTGACCACGATGCAGATCGTGATCCCCCTGGTGATGACCCGTGCCGTCTTCTCCGGTAGCCCCATGATTCTCGAGACGTCATCGGGCACCTTGATCGGCACGATTGAGAAGGGAACCGAAACCTATATCCACAACGCCGGCCTGATCTGGCTGGTGCTACTGGTTCCACTCGCAATTCTGGCTTGGACCAAGATGAACAACATCCGGACCGAGCATGTGTCTCCCAACATCGGGAATGCTGGTGCCTCGTTCCTGAAGATCACCGGGATGCTCCTTGTCGGTTTCGCCACATCGGCTCTCGGAATGTGGGTCATCCTTCCCGACCCGACCGGACTCGGCGGACCATCGTGGATCAAGTATCCGGTCATAGCCGCGGTCATCTACGCAACGGTCTTCCTGCTTCGACAGATCCGGGGCGAGATCAAGCCCAACCTCGAGCGGCAGTTCAAGATCTTCGAGCATCGCCACACCTGGGTGATGAGTGTGATCTACACCATGACCTTCGGCAGCTTCATCGGCTACTCAGCCGGCTTCGCGCTGGCGATCAAGGTCATATTCGGGTTCAAGCACATCGAGGTCGATGGTGTCATGACCCACGATGTGGTCAATCCGGATGGTCCATCTGCTCTGACCTTCGCTTGGATGGGTCCGTTCATCGGGGCGTTCATTCGTCCCCTTGGCGGCTGGGTTGCCGATCGGGTGGGCGGAGCGAGAGTCACCCACTACGTGGCGATCGTGATGACCGCGAGCGCGCTGGGTGTCGCTTACTTCATGCGCGAGGCCTACAAGTCGGAGACTCCCGAGGACTTCTTCGTCCCGTTCTTCTTGCTGTTCCTGGTGCTGTTCGCAGCAACCGGAATCGGCAACGGCTCCACCTTCCGGACGATCGCCGTGATCTTCGACAAGGAGCAAGCGGGCCCGGTTCTCGGCTGGACCTCAGCCGTGGCGGCCTACGGAGCGTTCGTTGTGCCTCAGGAATTCGGTGAGCAGATCAAGGGCGGAACCCCTCAGGTAGCACTGATCGGGTTCGCCATCTTCTATGCCGTGTGTCTGGCTCTCAACTGGTGGTACTACCTCGGCCCGAAGGCCGAATACCAGAACCCGTGAATCCAGAGCAGTATCGAGAGAATGGCTCCGGGCAATCACGCCCGGGGATGTCGACCCCGCACACGAGGGTCGAACATCCGCTGGCCTTGGTGTCGGTCGAGTAGGTTCGGGAGAGCCAATGGTGAACTCAGCGAAGAGGGCGAAGCGAGCTGGCGGTGGCTTGTTTGCCGTCGTGCTCCTGGCCGGAATGTTCGTGGCCACATCGGCTGTGGCGCAGGCAGTTCAGCCTGCCGCCACGGGCGAGGTGGCAGCCACGAATCTGGCCCAGAGCGATCTCGAGTCTCAGGGAGCGGCGCTCTATGAGAATTCTTGTTCGACCTGTCATCAGTCGGGCGGAGTTGGTGTCGAAGGTACGTTCCCGCCGTTGTTGGGTAACCCCAATGCCGCCGATGCCGCCTACGTGGAAGACACCATCAGGAACGGTCGGCAGGGACGCATCGAAGTGGCGGGCGTGTTCTACGACGACACGATGCCGGCCCAGGGCACTGAGTTGTCCGACGGCGAGATCGAAGCTGTGGTCGCCTACGTGGTGAGTCTCTCGGCGCAGAGTCCCGACTCCGGTCCGGTCTTTGATCCCAACGCTCTCCCCGACGGTGTGGCTGCGAGAGGCAAGCAGCTCTTCCGCGGTGATGCCGCTCTCGACAACGGAGCGGCATCGTGCGCGTCGTGTCACGTGGCGGGTTCGGTCGGAAACTTCGGTGGCAACTCCCTCGGCCCCGACCTCACCGATGTTTCCCAGAAGTTGGGCGGCGTCCAGGGTTTGTCGAGCTGGCTGGCCAATCCGCCTTCGGCCACGATGACCCCCATTTTTTCCCGTCACCCGCTCACCCCGAATGAGATCGCCGACTTGGTGGCGTTCTTCGAGGACACTCCAAACCAGGAACGGCCTTCCTATTTCGGTGATGTCCTGTTGCTCGGCGGAGTCGCCGGTGCACTCATTCTGTTTGGCGGAATGGCCATTGCATGGCGCGGTATGCGTCAGACCTATGTCGAGAAGTTGAGGAGCCGGGGATGAGCGATCACTTGATTCAGGAGTCGGTCAATCCTGCTGAGAGGAAGTGGGAGGAGTTCTACCGAAACCGCTTCCAACACGACAAGCGAGTCCGCACCACTCATGGCGTGAACTGCACGGGTAGTTGCTCGTGGGAGGTGTTCGTCAAGGACGGCATCGTGACCTGGGAGCTCCAGGCCACCGACTACCCCCAGCTCGAAGAGGGTCTGCCCCCGTATGAGCCCCGCGGATGTCAGCGCGGAATCTCGTTCTCGTGGTATCTCTACTCCCCGATCAGGGTCAAGTACCCCTACGCCCGTGGCGTGCTGGTCGACATGTATCGCAAGGCCAAGGCCGAGGCTCTCGGCGATCCCGTGGCGGCTTGGGCCAGCATCCAGAGCGATCCCGAACTACGCGAGCGCTATCAGAGGGCCCGTGGCAAGGGCGGTTTCAGGCGCATCAGCTGGGAGGAAGCTCTCGAGATCTCGGCGGCATCCACCGTGCACACGATCAAGGATCACGGTCCCGATCGCGTAGCCGGCTTCTCGCCGATCCCGGCCATGTCGCAGGTGAGTTACGCGGCCGGTAGCCGGTTCATGTCGCTCATCGGTGGCGTGGTCATGAGCTTCTACGACTGGTACTGCGACCTTCCCCCGGCCTCGCCGGAGGTTTGGGGAGAGCAGACCGACGTGCACGAGTCGGCCGACTGGTACAACGCCAGATTCGTCGCGGTCATGGGTGCCAACCTCAACATGACCCGCACCCCCGATACACACTTCATCGCCGAGGTGCGTCACGCCGGCGCGAAGCTGGCGGTGTTCAGCCCGGACTTCTCCCAGGTCGCCAAGTACGCCGACTGGTGGGTTCCCACCAATCCCGGCCAGGACACGGCGTTCTGGTTGGCGGTCAACCATGTC
>JAJCXX010000028.1 GCA_029263195.1 Acidimicrobiales bacterium | reverse complement strand
CTGCGACCTGCTGTTTACAAGACAGCTGCTCTACCAACTGAGCTACTCGGGCCGGGTGCGGCGACAAGTCCGCCTGATGAGCGTAGAGGGGTTATGGGCGGGGATGGTCATACCCGGGCCTTCCGATCTGCAAGGCTGTTGAGATGGAGTTGACCGAGCGTGATCGCAGGATCCTCGAACTCGAACGCGAGTGGTGGACCGATGTCTCCGTGAAGCGATCCGAGATCACCGATGAGCTGGGTATCTCGACCTCGCGGTACTACGAGCTGCTCAACGAGCTGATTGAATCCCCCGCAGCCGAACGCCACGACCCGTTGGTGGTGCATCGCCTGCGTAGGATGCGTGATGAGCGACGACAGGCACGTAGATTCGTCAGTTCAACGATGGAGGAGCACGGCTGACATGACGAACCCAGGACGATATGCCGCATCAGATGGATCGTTCGCCCGTTCAACAGGCAACGCCGCCGCCCGTGGTGTGCTGCTGATCGCGGTCGCCGTCGTCATCGGGGTTTTCTTGTTGTCTCAGGGATTCGATTCGCCATCGGGCGATGCCGCCGGCCCAAGCGCGCCCACCACGACGACCGCTGGCTCCGAAACCACCGACACCACCGACACCACCGACACGACGATCCCGGTCGACGATGACACGTCCACCACGCAGGGGAACGTCACGGTCGATCCGGTCACCACAAGGCCGGCTGGCGAGGTGAAGGTGGTGGTGGCCAACGGCACGGGTGCACCCGGTATCGCCGGAGCCGCCAAGACCAAGCTGACCACTGCCGGATATGTGGCCGAGGCCAAGGACGCTGCCGTCGTTCCCACCGAACTCTCATCCGTCTATTACGTCGACGGCTTTGCTGAGGAGGCCAAGGGTGTGGCCGCGGATCTCGGCGGCACGTTGTCACTTCTTCGTGCCGCGCCGGCCGACCCGTTGGCGCTGATCAAGTCGCCCGAGGGACTCGAAGACTTCCACATCTTCGTGATCATCGGCGACGACAATGCCCTCGGTTGATCCCGACCTCTTCATCCAACGCTGAAGCGCTGCCTTCATGATGGTCGACGACCTTCTCGTCTCGTTCGTGGCGACTCCGTCCACGGCTGGGGTGTTCCTCGACTTCGACGGGGTGTTGGCCGACATCACCCACACATCCAACGGCGCAGTCGTCAGGCCTGAAGTTCCCGCCCTGCTCTTGTGTCTGCAGGCCCGGCTCGGTCGGGTGACGATCATCTCGGGCCGGCCAGTCGACTACCTGGCCGACATGATCCCGGTCGAGATCGACATCGTGGGTCTCTACGGCCTCGAGTGGCGGGTGGGCGGGGTAAACCACACCCTCGACGAAGCCGAGCAATGGCGCGACGTGGTGAGCGATCTCACCGACGCGGCAATCGCCGAGTTCGGCGAGTCGGTGGTCGAACACAAGGGACTGTCGCTCACTGTTCACTATCGCGGTGACTCTGGGCGGGCCGAGTCGATGGGGCGGTGGGTCGATGCCCAATCAGCTCGAACCGGGTTGGAGGCCCGATCGGCCAAACAGTCCTACGAACTCCACCCTCAGATCAGTCGCGACAAAGGAACCGCACTTCTCGAACTGGCCGAGTCGCTCGACCCCGTCGTGTTCATGGGGGACGACGTCGGCGATCTACCGGCCTTCGACGGCCTCGACGTGCTGGCCTCGCGGGGGGTCTCGACCCTTCGCATCGGCGTCTTGTCCGAGGAGTCACCGCCGTCGTTGCTGGAGCGAGCCGATCACGTTGTCGATGGCCCCGAGGGAGCAGAGACCTTCCTTCGCCGTGTCTGTGACCTCGTTGGCTAGACGACAAAACTAGAAACTGCGAGCCGCTTCGATCTGATCGGCCATCCAGTCGGCGGGGGTTCGTTGCAGGGCCCGTCGCCGGAGTTCAGCGGCCGCCTCGGCCCGGTGATCGGGTGCCCGATCGAGTGCCTCGGCCAGGGCATTCGCCTGCTGGTCGATGTCGTAAGGGTTGACCGAGATGGCGGCTCCTTCGAGCTCGTCGTGAATTCCGGCCTCCCGGCTGAGTACGAGCGTTCCGTCGCGCTCGTTGACGATCGGGCCCTCCTTGGCGACGAGATTGAGGCCATCTCGGATTGGATTCACCAAGAGCACGTCGTAGCGGCGGAGATGGGCCACCGACCGGGGGAAATCGTCCGTGAGGTCGAGTTCCATCGGGGTCCAGTCGTCGGTGCCCCACCGACGATTGACGACCTCGGACAGGGCCACCACCTCCTGGCGGTAGGCGAGATACTCCGGAAGGCCCTCACGACTCGGATAACCGAGCGCACGAAACACGACCCGGCCGTGAAGATCGGGCCGTCGGGCGAGGAGAGTGTCGTAGGCGCGGATGCCTCGGAGCAGGTTCTTGGAGAGTTCGATGCGATCGACCCGGACGATGAGCTGTCGATCACCGATCGTGGCGTCGATGTCAGCGACTGCTTGATTACAGGCGGCGCCGTTGGCGACCCGCCCGATGTCGTCGGCGTCGGGCGCCAAAGGAGAGACGAAGGTGCGGGGTCGACGGCCGATCAGGTCGACACAGGAAGCCTCGAAGTCGTCGGCCCACCGACGGGAATGGAAGCCGCACGAATGGTGGGCGGCCATGCCTTCCAACAGTTCGACGGCAACTTCGGTTGGAAGGACCCGCATCTGCATCGGCGGAGCGAACGGTGTGTGGGAGAAGTGAACGGCGGTGATGTCGGGCCGACGGTCGCGGAGCATCGGAGCGACGAGAGCGAGGTGGTAGTCCTGAATCAGGACGGTCGAGTTGTCGGGAGCCTCGTCGGCCACGGCGATCGCGAATGAGCGGTTGTAGACGCGATACGACGCCCAGGCTTGGTGCCAGCCGGCGTCGATGACGGGCCGACGGCTCAGATCGTGGAGTCCGTGATGGAGAAACCAGAGCATCGAGTTGCAGACCACGTCGTAGGCGAGCCTCAGGACCTTCGGGTCGATGGCGAGGGTGCGGACCAGCATCCCGTCAGATTCGATGACTCCCTCGGACGCCGCAATGCGATCGCCTTCGCTCAGAGCGGCGGCGAACCAGGTCGTATCCGTGCCGGCAACCATCGGAGCCAGACCGGACACCAAACCTCCGGCACCGCGTCGACCCACGAGAGCGCCGTCGGTGTGAGTGAATGTGAGAGGCCCACGGTTCGAGACGAGCACGACTGGTCGGTCCACCGCGGTCACGCTATCTGTCGACCGGAGCCGGCTGTGCGACGATGGGGGATGCGCGTGGTCGTCTGCCCCGACAAGTTCCGCGGTACGGCCTCGGCTGTCGACGTCGCCGCGGCGATGGCCTCGGTGGTCGAGGCTCGTGGTGGGTCGTGTGTCCAAGTGCCCATGGCCGACGGGGGAGAGGGAACTCTCGATGCATTCGGTGGACCCAATCGCGTCAACACGGTCTCCGGCCCATTGGGAGAGGCAGTCGATGCGGAATGGCGTCTGAGTCGGAGTGTGGCAGTGATCGAGATGGCGAGGGCGTCGGGCTTGATGCTCGCCGGTGGAGCCGACGGGAATGATCCGCTCGACGCGACATCCGCCGGCACCGGCGAACTCATACTGGCGGCACTGGCGTCAGGAGCGAAGCGGATCATCGTCGGGGTGGGAGGATCTGCCTGCACCGATGGCGGGCTCGGAGCGCTGAAGGCAATGGCTCCGCTCGACCGGTTCCGGGGGGTGGATCTCGAGGTCGCGTGCGATGTCGAGACGTTGTTCGTCGACGCAGCCGAGGTCTTCGGGCCGCAAAAGGGCGCATCGGCGGCCCAGGTGGCGCTGCTGACACGCCGGCTCGAGAGGCTGGCGGCTGTGTACCTGTCTGAGAATGCGGTGTCGGTACGCGACGTGGTCGGTTCGGGTGCGGCAGGCGGACTGGCTGGGGGCCTGCTGGTTGCCGGAGCAACACTGCAGCCCGGATTCGAGCTGATCTCCGATGTGTTGGAGCTCTACGAGGCCATCGAGACGGCTGATCTCGTTGTCACCGGCGAAGGCCGACTCGACCTCTCGTCGTTCGGTGGAAAGGTGGTCGGAGGCGTGGCCGAGGCGGCGGATGCGGCGGGCGTGCCGGTCCGGGCGGTGGTCGGGTCGTCGGACGCGAACGTGGCCGATCGAATCGAGATGATCGATCTCAGCGCCGAGTTCGGGGTCGATCGGGCGATGAACGAGACCTTGGATTGTGTCGGTGAGGCCGTCGGCCGACTCCTCGACGATCTGGGCTGATCAGCGGTTCGCTTTGGTCGATACGACCCACCCGGCCAACCCGACGAGCACAACGATGGCGAGCGCCACCTTCACGAGCCCGATGACCGAGACCAACAACCACTGGACGAGTGTGATCGCTCCGAACGCGGCGAGTGCGCCGATGACGAGCACCGCCGAGATGGGCGGGCGCTGACGCCGGGGCTTGTTTTCGTGCTTTTCGATGGCCACCCGACCAGATTAGGCGTTCTGCGAGCGTCACGTCTTCACATTCCCGATACGATCGGTCGGGATTTCAAAGCGTGAAGGAACGAACATGAGCGTGATCGTCAGAGTCCCAACCACCCTGCGGACACTCACCGCCGGTGAGCCAGAAGTCTCCGTCGACGGTGGAGACGTCGCAGCAGTGCTCGAATCGCTCGAGTCAGCGCACCCCGGGTTTCGCGAAAGGATCCTCGACGACGAAGGCAATCTTCGCCGATTCGTCAATGTATTCGTGAGCGACGACGACGTGAGGTTCATCGATGGCTTGGCCACGGCGGTTCCCGATGGGGAGACGGTGAGCATTGTCCCGGCGGTAGCCGGAGGCTGATCCTCCAAAGTCTGCTTTTCGGTTGTGATCCAGCGCTGAGCCGGATTGAATTGGCAGTCGCGGTACGAGAGTGCCAACGTCCGTCGACCCGATCGGGTCAGCCCCTCCGGAGGAACGATGCCGAAATCCATTCAGTTCGACGAAGAAGCACGCCGTGGCCTAGAGCGCGGCATGAACCAGCTCGCTGACGCCGTTCGCGTCACGCTCGGCCCGAAGGGTCGAAATGTGGTTCTCGAAAAGAAGTGGGGTGCCCCCACGATCACCAACGACGGAGTTTCGATCGCCAAGGAGATCGACCTCGAAGACCCCTTCGAGCGCATTGGCGCCGAGTTGGTCAAGGAAGTAGCGAAGAAGACCGACGACGTCGCCGGCGACGGCACCACGACCGCCACCGTGTTGGCCTGGGCGATGGTCCGTGAGGGTCTGCGCAACGTTGCCGCCGGTGCCAACCCGATGTCGGTGAAGCGTGGTATCGAGCAGGCGGTCGAAGCGGCTGTCGGGTCGATCCTCGCCGGATCCCAGGATGTCTCCAACGACAAGAACCAGATCGCCAACGTCGCCGCTATCTCGGCGGCCGACCAGGAGATTGGTCAGACCATCGCCGAAGCGATCGACAAGGTCGGCAAGGACGGTGTCATCACGGTCGAAGAAGGCCAGACATTCGGTCTCGAAATGGACCTCGTCGAAGGTATGCGTTTCGACAAGGGCTACATCTCGCCCTACTTCGTCACCGATGCCGAGCGCATGGAGACCGTCCTCGACGATCCCTACATTCTGCTCGTCGGGTCGAAGGTGACCGCCGTTCGTGATCTCGTGCCGGTGCTCGAGAAGGTCATGCAGGGCGCCAAGCCGCTTCTGATCGTGGCCGAGGACGTCGAGGGCGAGGCTCTGGCCACGCTCGTCGTCAACAAGATCCGTGGCACCTTCACCTCGGTCTCGGTGAAGGCCCCCGGCTTTGGAGAGCGTCGCAAGGCCATGTTGCAGGATCTCGCCATTCTCACCGGCGGCCAGGTCATTTCCGAAGAGGTCGGACTCAAGCTCGAGGGTGTCACCCTCGACATGCTCGGAACGGCTCGCAAGATCGTCGTCTCCAAGGACGAGACCACCATCATCGAAGGCGGCGGCGATTCCGCCGATGTCTCCGGTCGAGTGGCCCAGATCAAGGCCGAGATCGAGAACTCCGATTCCGACTACGACAGCGAGAAGCTCCAGGAGCGTCTCGCCAAGCTGTCGGGTGGAGTGGCGATCCTCAAGGTCGGCGCGGCCACCGAGGTCGAGCTCAAGGAGAAGAAGCACCGCATCGAAGATGCTGTCTCCACCACCAAGGCCGCCATTGAAGAAGGCGTTGTCACCGGTGGCGGTGTCACCCTTCTGCGGGCTCAGGCCGTGGTCGAGGATCTGGTCAAGGACATCGCCGACAACGACGAGCGAGTCGGTGCCAAGATCGTCGCCAAGGCCCTCGAGGCCCCGCTCAACCAGATTGCCGTCAACGCCGGCATGGAGGGTGGAGTGATCGTCGAGCGGGTTCGAAATCTCGAAGGCTCCAATGGTCTCAACGCCGACACAGGTGAGTACATCGACCTGATGGCAGCCGGAATCATCGATGCCGCCAAGGTCACCCGCTCGGCTCTTCAGAACGCCGGTTCCATCGCTGCGCTGTTCCTCACCACTGAGGCAGTGGTAGCCGATGCCCCCGACGACGACGCCGCGGGCGGCATGCCCGACATGGATTTCTGAGCACGACGACTAGGTTCGACACCATGTCGAACCCCCCCGTCCTGCACGAAGACTGCACCGGCCTGGCTCCCCTTCTCGGAACGTGGAAGGGGAGCGGTCAGGGCCACTATCCGACGATCAGCGCCTTTGAGTATCTCGAGGAGCTCACGTTCGCGCATGTGGGCAAGCCGTTCCTGTCGATGCAACAACGCACCCGCGATGCTTCCACGTCGGCACCGCTCCATGCCGAGTACGGCTACCTCCGCGGAGTCGAGCCTGGAGTGTTCGAGCTGGTTGTGGCGCAACCTTCCGGAATCCTCGAGATCGACGCTGTCGACGTGTCGGTGACTTCCGGCGGGGTCGAGCTCAACATCGAGTCGGTCGAAGTCCCCTCCACATCGAGTGCCAAGGCAGTCAGTGGAGTGCGCCGCCGCATTGTCGTCGATGGCGATGAGATGGTGAGCGAGATGTGGATGGCGGCGATGGGTGAGCCGATGACACATCATCTTCGTTCCAGCCTCACCAGGTCCTGAGTCGCGAGCATCTGAGTACCCTCGGCTGATGGCAGCACGATCCCGGAGCGAGCGACACCTGGCCCGCCCGTGGTCGTCCACCCTGGCGACGGAAGGTCGCGTCCCCGTCGAGTTGGCGTCGGAAGAACCGATGGCGATCGAATTCGACGATGTCCGGGTGGCCACCACCATGCGCACGCCCGGCCACGACTTCGAACTGGCCGCCGGGTTCTGCCACACCGAAGGCCTGCTCGCCGGTCACGCCATCACCGACGTCCGCTACTGCGCCAACGGTTCGGCGGTGTCCTCGGGGTTCAACGTGGTGAGCGTTTCCTCTGGTGGTCTGGCCCCGGTGCCCAAGCAGCGTCTCACTGCCACGACTTCGTCGTGCGGATTCTGTGGCACCGACGAGATCGATGAGCTTGCCGCTCACCTAGATCGGGTCGAAGGACCGGCGGTCGACTGGGACGTGTTGGCGGCCTCACCCGAGCTGCTCCGAGCCGGTCAGGGTCTGTTCGACTCGACCGGATCGGTTCACGCCGCCGGGGTGATCGAACCCGATGGTCAGGTATCGACGATCCGCGAAGACATCGGCCGCCACAATGCTGTCGACAAGGTCACCGGCCGGCTTCTTCTCGACGGTCGTCTGCCGGCCGCCGGTCTGGGCTTGGTGGTCAGCGGCCGAGCCAGCTTTGAGTTGGTTCACAAGGCATGGGCCGCGGGCTTCCGCGCCATGGTCGCTGTGAGTGCCCCCACCGCACTGGCCACCGCTACTGCTGAGAGGGCCGGGATTCAGCTCGCCGGGTTCGCACGCGATGGATTGATGACGATCTATGTCGAGGGCTGATGATCCGAGCCGGTGCGTCCGGGAATCTCCAGCCACCGCTCCCACCACTGCAGAGCCAAGCTCAAGAGCAGGGTGAGCGTCACGTAGATGACGGCCAGAATGAAGAACGCCTCTCGAATACGGAAGGTGCTTCCGCTGTAGATGCGGGCCTCCTGGGTGAGCTCGCTCACCGCCAGCACCGACACGAGCGAGGTGTCCTTCATGAGTGAGATGAAGTCGTTGCCGAGCGCCGGGAGGGCGTTGCGTAGGGCTTGGGGAAGCACTATTCGCCGGTTGGTTTGCCAGCGGTTGAGACCAACCGCCATTCCGGCCTCGATTTGGCCGTGCTCGACCGACTGGACGCCGGCCCTGACCACCTCGGCTATGAACGCTGCATAGAAGAGGCTGAGGGCGGCGCCTCCTCGCCACTCATTGGGGATGTCGCGACTCTTCACCCCGATGAGATCGGCGACATCGCGTGTCAGGACGAAGGCAATGACGAATATGAACACGAGCATTGGCATGCCGCGAACGAACTCGATGTAGACCCGAGAGACCGTGTTGATGATCCGATTTTTCGACAGCCGTCCCATTCCGATGAAAAGGCCGAGAGGCATCGCCACCATGAACGAACCAATGGTCAGATAGAGCGTGAGCTTGAGCCCCGGGATGATTTCGCCGAACGCTTCTTGGTACCCCTCGTCGAAAAGGATCAGGACGACGAGCCCACCGATGATCGCCACCATGACGTAGAGCCATGCCGACTCACCCGATCGGCGCGATTTCCGGTAGGTGTTGAGTGTCGGAAGTTCAATATCGGGCATGTTGGTCATGTCGAATCCCCAAAAAGCGAAGGTGCGCCAGGCGTGTTGCCTGGCGCACCGTAATCGATTGTTGCTCTCTGGCCGGACTCAGCCGTCTGCGGGCTCCGGGAGCACGGGATCGGCGATGTCGTCGTAGCTGACGGTGAACGAGTCGGTGAAGTAGATCTGTCCGAGCTCGTCGAGGAAGCCGCTGTCGCGCATCTGGTCGAGGGCGAAGTTGACGGCTCCGACGATCTCACTGTCGAGCGGGAAGATGAACCCGAGCGGATCAGCCTGAAGGGCATCGTCGATCAGCTTGACGGAGTCGGCGTTCTCGCCCACGTAGCCCTGGCCGGCGGCATCATCGATGATCACAGCATCAACATCGCCGTTGATCAGAGCCTGAATGGCAAACCCGAACTGATCGAACGCGTCGATTCGGCTGTCGCCACCGAGCAAGGTATTGGCCAACTCGAAGTTGGTCGTGCCCACCTGGGTGCCGATCAGCGCATCGCTGTTGATGATGTCGTCGGAGTTTGAGTAGCGATCGTCGTCGATGGCAACGATGAACTTCTGGTCGACGGTCATGTAGGCCTGCGAGTAGGCCACCTTCTCAGCGCGCTCGGCGGTGATTGAGATGCCGTCGGCAGCCGTGTCGATCTCGCCCGCCGCTACCTGGTCGATCACTGCCGGCCAGCCGGCTGTCACGAAGTCAGCCTCACAGTTGATGATGTCGCAAATCTCGCGCCAGGCGTCGTAGTCCCAGCCCTGGCCTTCGCTCGCTCCTGCCGGCACGTAGTTGAACGGCAGATAGGCGTTCTCGACGCCGACTGTGACCGTGCGACCGCCGAGGTCGTTACCGGATACAGCGCCGTCGCCACCGTCGTCGCCACATGCCGCGGCAATCATCGCCACCGCGAAAAGAATGGCAACAAGGCGCGTAAGCCGGTTGCGTGAAGTGATCATGAAGTTTCCTCCTCCAGAGGAGTGGGTCGGCCCACCCCGAATGCCGGGGATCTTACCTCTCGACCCCCCGAGATGCATAGGAGTTAGCGCACCGCGTGCTCGATGAGTCGGTCATAGAGGGGCAGCGCTTGATCGAGAATCGGCTGAAGCTCGACCGGAAACGGGTCGGTCTTGGGCACGTGGGGCGAGAAACCGGTGGATCGGTGGACGTTGGCATACCAGTGTTCGGCCCAACTACCGTCCTCGGGCTTGGGTCCGGCCGGCCACGAGAGCATGGCCTCATCGAAGTCGAGACCGATCCGCTCGCACACCTCGGTGAGAATGCTGCGAGGGTCCGACAACAGGATCTGCGAGTCGATCACGACGGGGGAGTCACCGCTCTGGAGGATCGAGTCGAGCAGTTCGATCAGCTCGGGGAGTCCGGTGTCGCCGAGGGTGGCATCGGGGAGATTGACGGCGAGCGACGTGAGCATGTCGGCTGGGTGGCGGGTGAGAAGAATATTGCGGCAGTCGCCGAGGAACGACCGGTCGAGCCCGACGAGGTGGTGTCCCATTTGTTTGAAGAACACGACCGGGGTGTCGTCGAAGCCGAGGATGACGTCGCGAATCACGGCGTAGCCGTCGTTGTCCTGGCTGGTGAGCACTTCGTCGCGCCCGGGGTGCAAGCGTTCGGACGAAGCCAGGTAGTGGCCGTAGAGAGGCTCATCGAATACTGTGGTGTCGGAGCGCTGTCGAAACGAATACATGAGCGCGGTGGAGATGTTGCGGGGCCCCGACCAGCACTGGATGCGCAGCGTCATCGAGCCACGTCCTCGGCCACCGCAGCGTGGTAGAGCTCGCGGAGGTGAGCGGTGACCGGCCGGGAGCCGCCGACGCCAATGGTGCGACCGTCGACCTCGATGACCGGGGTGAGGCCACCGAATGTTCCGGTGACGAAGGCTTCGTCGGCGGCGTAGACGTCGGTGAGCGAGAACGGCTTCTCGTGGGTGATGATCCCGTCGGCCTTTGCGACCTCGATGGTGACGGCGCGGGTGATGCCGTGGAGGTTGTAGTGGCCGGTCGATGTCCAGAGTTCACCGTCGGTGACGATGAAGAAGTTGGTGGCGTTGCAGGTGGCCACCGCCCCGGTGGGGTCGAGCATCAATGCCTCGTCGGCGCCGGCATGGATGGCCTGGATCAGGGCGATCACCTCATGGAGCTTGGAATGGCAGTTGAGTCGTTGGTCGAGGGTGTCGGGGGGCGGCCGTCTGACGGTGGCGGTGAACAAGGTGATGCCCTTGTCGCGCACTACCGGATCGGCGAGCTTGTGTTCGGCGATGATCACGATGTTGGGGCCGCCGACAGAGTTTGACGGGTGCTGCGACGGGGTCCGCTTGTCGCCTCGGGTGATCATCAGGCGCAGGTGGACAGAGTCGTCCATGGCGTTGCGGTCGACTGTCGAGCGCAGCGCGTCGACGATGCCCTTTCGATCGAGACCGATGTCGAGATCGATGGCGGCCGCACCGGAGAACAGGCGGTCGAGGTGACGTTCCAGAAACGCGAACTGGCCGTGGTGCAGACGGATGCCCTCCCAGATCCCGTCGCCCACCAGAAAGCCGCTGTCGAACACCGAGACCTTGGCTTCGTCACGGGGAAAGAACTCGCCGTTGATGTAGATCTCGATACTGGCGTTGCGATCGTCGGCTATCGCCTGATGGGTGCTGCGGGTCATGACTGCAGACGATACCCCTCGACGCGGTTCGGGTCGCCCGGCCGACTGGCTCCCTAGACTCGGCGCATGCTCGATCCGGTCACAACTTCAGACGGCCTCTCGGTCGTTCACCTGTTCTGCGTCACGACACCCGACACCGACCACGACGCCGTCGTCGAAGCGGTCCGGACGGCCGAGGCCGCGGGAGTTCAGGTGGTGACCGTCGCGGTGGTCGGCCACAAAGCCGAACTGTGTTTCATGGCGTTGCACACCGATCTCTGGCTCCTGCGTGATCTCCAGTCGGGACTCAATCGCAGCGGATTGGTGCTGATCGACAGCTTCGTATCGATCACCGAAGTGTCGGAGTATGCGCTTGGCGTGCCCGATGAGATGAAGAAGATGCGCCTGTTTCCGAAGCTTCCGCCCGAAGGCAAGTCGGCTTGGTGCTTCTATCCGATGACCAAACGGCGCAACCCTGATCAGAATTGGTACCGGCTCACATTCGATCAGCGAATGGAGCTCATGCGTGAGCACGGCACGTCGGGGCGAAAATTCGCGGGTCGCATCGTGCAACTCATCACGTCGTCCACCGGTCTCGACGACTGGGAGTGGGGGGTCACGCTGTTCGGCGTGAAAATCGACGACCTCAAGGACACCGTCTACACCATGCGTTACGACGAGGCCTCCGCCGTCTACTCGGAGTTTGGCGACTTCTACACGGGCATGGTCGGCCCGGTCGACGAGATCATGGCGAGAATTCACTGAGCCGAAGAGGCCGACTGTTCCCGTGATGATCGCTGATCGGCCCGCGCCACGTTGCCGAACCGGTGAAGGGTCCGGCTCACGACCTGCTCGCGCAAATAGTGGCGAAGCTCGAGGCGTCCGCTCGGAGTGACGGGCTCGGTGATGAGTGTGACCTCCGCGGCCATGGCCGCCTCGATCAATCGAGGGCCGGCGCGGCCGACCATTCTCACTCGGCCCCAACGCCGGTCGCCGAGTCGATCGACAAGGTCGGAATCCGATTCGACGACGATCTCAACATCGCCGGGGGGCCAGACTCCCTCATCGAGGATCTGTCGGGCCGATTGTTCTGTTCCTGGATCGACCGAGATCACGGTGGCCGGGTTGGCCCGTGCCGCTGCCGCCAGGGCACGTCGAATTTTGGTTGGTGCCGCCTCGCTGGACACACGCACGACCATGTCGGGCACCGGTAAATACCGAAGCTGATTGGATTCACAGAAGAGGCCGCTCGGGTCGTGGGTCCGGCCGTAGCGGGTCTCCCACCAGTGGGTGTCGTCGGTGGTGGTGATCCACTCGGTCTCGGGTGTGGGCGGCCTCGGGGTCCAGTTGCCGAGTTGCAGCAGGTAGTCGTTCCCGCCGGCCTTCGCACCTGGCCCGATCGACGACCTCTTCCATCCACCGAACGGCTGCCGGTTGACGATCGCTCCGGTGATGCCCCGATTGACGTAGGCGTTTCCGGCTTCGATCCGATCGGTCCACCGCTCTATCTCGGTGTGATCGAGGGAGTGGATCCCTGCGGTGAGCCCGTAGGCCGACGAGTTCTGAATGTCGATCGCATGGTCGATGGTGTCGGCTCTGATCAGCCCCAGAACCGGGCCGAAGCACTCGGTCTGCTGGAACCATGAGCCAGGCTGCACCCCGAGCTTGATCCCCGGCGACCACAGTGCACCCGATTTATCGAGTCGGCGGGGCTCGAGCAGCCAGGTTTCGCCTTGGTCGAGGGTGTCGAGCGCTCGTCGAAGCTTGCCCTCGGCCGGCTGAATCGTGGGACCCAGGCGAGTGGCGGGATCTCGAGGCGCCCCGATCCTCAAACTCGCCGCGGCATCGAGGAGCTGTCGACGAAATCGGCTGCTGTCGTAGGTTGAGCCCACGAGGATGGCGAGGCTGGCGGCTGAGCACTTCTGGCCGGAGTGGCCGAACGCCGATGTCACCAAATCGGCGACCGCCAGATCGAAGTCGGCGTGGGGGGTCACGACGAGAGCGTTCTTCCCGCTTGTCTCGGCGAACAGTCTCATATCGGGTTTCCATGTCTGGAACATCTGTGCCGTCTCCCAGGCACCGGTGAGGATCACGCCATCTACCGAACAGACCAGGTGTGCTCCGCAGTCATCGTCCGGTGTGCGGACGAATTGGAGGACGTCGTGGGGCACTCCGGCGTCCCAGAGAGCCTCGGTGAGGATCTCGGCGCATCTCGGCGTCTCGATGGTCGGCTTCAAAACGACGGAGTTCCCTGAGGCGAGTGCGGCGAGGGTGCCGCCGGCAGGAATGGCAACGGGGAAGTTCCACGGGGGGACCACCGCCACCACCCCGAGAGGGGTGAAGGCGGCGCCATGGAGTTTCCCCAATTCGAGACCGCGGTCGGCGTACCAGCGAGCGAAGTCGATCGCCTCGGTTACCTCCGAATCAGATTCGGAGAGGACCTTGCCGGCCTCGTCGGCCATGGTCGCGAGAAGTTCGCCTCGCCGGGCGTCGATGTACTCGGCGGCGGTCCAGAGAATCTCGCGACGCTTGACGGCACCGAGGTCCCACCATTGCAGTTGGGCGGCTCGAGCTTCGGCCACGACGCGATCGATGGCTGCGGGGTCGGTCGTCATCCCGGTCTGGCAGGGCGAAGACTCCAGTCGGCTGATCTCGCTGATCCACTCCTGCACCTGGGGATGCGTCGGGTCGGTGTCGGGGTGGTTGGTGAAACCGCGCTCGAAGTCGGCCTGGATTCCTCGGCGCAGTGGACGCCCGGAGACCGTGTGCCGGTCGACGACCGACCTTCGGAAGCGCTCGGCTTGGTCCACGAACTCTTCGCTGTCAGCTCGAAGTCCGAAGAGATGCCTCAGGAAATTGTCGCCGGTGGTGTTCTCCTCAAGACGGCGAATGAGGTAGCTGATGGCCACATCGAAGCTGTCCTGTTCGACGATCGGCGTGTAGAGCAGAAGGTTCCCGGCGCTGTCACGAACCGTACGTGACTGTGACGGTGCCATTCCCTGGAGCATCTCGAAGCCGACCCGATCGGTCACACTGCGTCGGTCGGCCAGTAGCGAGGCCCAGGCAATGTCGAAAAGATTGTGGCTGGCCACACCCACCATCACTGAGCTGGTTCGGTCGGTGGTCAGCACCCAGTCGAGGCACCGCTTGTAGTTGGCATCGACCTCGGCCTTCGAGCCGTAGGGCGCCTGGGTCCAGTTGTGCATGGCCGCGTCGACTCGTTCGGTAGCCAGATTGGCGCCCTTGACCAGTCGGATCTTGATGTCTCCACCGCTGTCTCGGCCCCGATCGTTGGCCCAAGAAACCAGGCGGGTGAGGGCGTCGAATGACTCGGGAAGGTACGTCTGAAGAACGATGCCGGCACTGAGCTCACGGAACTCCGGTCGGTCGAGCAACTCCATGAAGGCGCGCATCGTCAACTCGAGGTCGTGGTACTCCTCCATGTCGAGGTTGACGAACGTCGGTGGGTGACTTGTCGCCGACCGCACGAAGAGCTGTTCCAGACGATTCTTGATCTGGTGCAGCGACTCGTCGAACGACCAGAGGTCGATCTGGCTCGTGACCGACGAGATCTTCACCGACACGTAGTCGACATCGGGCTGATCGATGAGGTCGAGAGTGCGTTGAAGCCGACTATCTGCCTCCGTCTCTCCCATCACTGCTTCGCCGAGCAGGTTGACGTTGAGAGCAAACGACTGCTTCCGCTGCTCGGCGAGATGCGGATGCAGCGCGTCGGGTTCGGCGTCGACGACCAGCCGGCCAACGAGTTGGCGCATTCGCCGACGAGCGATCGGCATCACCAGCCAGGAAACGAGGGGGGCGATTCGGGCACCGACCCGCAACATGAGCCGGTCGAATGGACCAAGAAACGCAGGCGGCCCCGACTCGGCCACCAACTCGCGTAGTTGCACGGCGGCGAGCCGATTGGATCGATGGCGAGCGACCCGGTCGACGTAGGCCATGGTGAACTCGACCCCGGATTCGTCGCCAACCAGCGTGGCGAGACGACTCGATACGGCTCGCTCATGTCGGTCCTCGGCGGAATTGGCCTGCTCCAGCCAGGCTCCGGCCAGAGCAACCGCCTCTTCGGTGATGGTGTCGCCGACATCTTCCATGTCGACATCTTCCTCCTTTCACCCCGAGTCGGTCTTGTACGATCGGGTCGCGAATGGCGAACCTCAGCGACAAATCCCCGATTCTCGACTCGGAAGCGCAGCTGGTTGCGCTCTTCGACGCGCTGGTCGATGTGATGTTCTGCCAGAAGGACCCAAAAGGCCGCTACACGGCCGTGAATCAGGCATTCGTCCGACGATCCGGGAAGCGCTCCAAGCGCGAGGTTCTGGGAGCCACGGCGCGCGATTTGTTTCCACCACTGCTGGCGCAGCGCTACGAACAGCAGGACCACCGGGTTCTGACCATGGACGTGACGCTGCGCGATGCGCTCGAGTTGATACGGCGGCCCGATGGGTCGACGGGTTGGTACCTCACAACGAAACTTCCGCTTCATTTCGACTCGGATCGATCGGTGGCCGGTCTGGTCAGTGTCAGTCGCGACCTCCGGACCCCCAGCGACCGGGGAATCGCCCTCGAATCGCTTGATCACGTGGTCGCCTCGGTCCACGAGCGTCTCAACGAGAAGATCAGGGTCGCCGACCTGGCCCGAATAGCGGGTTGCTCCACCGCGCAACTCGAACGTCGAATGAAGAAGGTCTTCGGTCTGAGCGCCGCGCAATACGTCACGAGGGTGAGGGTGAGCGCGGCGGCGGAAATGCTCACGGCGACACCCGAACCGATAGCGATCATCGCCGCCTCGACCGGTTTCTACGACCAATCGAGCTTCTCTCGCCACTTCACACGCTTCACCGGAGAGACGCCGGTCCAATTTCGAGCGACGTCAAGGTTGAGAGCCGGACTCGGTGAATCGCCCAACGAAAAGGCGTGATCGCGGGTAGTGCGTCTATACTCCAGCCGCAATGTTCACGGACCAGCGGTTCCGTCATACACCGCAATCCCATATGGAGGGGATCCACATATGAAGCTATCACGCAGACTCTTGGTGCTCTTGAGCATCTTGTTGTCGTTCACACTCATCGCCGCCGCTTGTGGCGACGATGACGGCGGCGCATCCGCCAGCTCGCTCGACGACTCACTCGGCCTGGTAACGGTCGGATCAGGCGAAGAAATTCAGATTCGTTCGCTGGAAGCAATCACGGGTGACGTTGCGTTCTTGGGCATTCCCAACGAGCGTGGCACTGTTCTCGCCATCGCCGACTACGGACCAATCGGTGGACACGACGTGAACATGGGCACCGGCCTCGACGATCTCTGTTCTGCTGATGGTGGTCAGGCTGCGGCCCAGACCATCGTTTCCGACGAAAGCGTCATCGGTGTGATCGGTACCTCATGTTCGGGCGCCGCTACCGCGGCAGCTCCGCTCATCGCCCAAGCCGGCATGGTCATGATCTCCGGATCCAACACCTCGCCGGCTCTCACCTCGGACCTTCAGGGCACCGCTGGCGAGAACTGGGTTGCGGGCTACTACCGCACCGCTCACAACGACCTGTTCCAGGGTGAAGCTGCTGCCACCTTCGCCTACGACGAGCTGGGTATCAGGAACGCTGCCGCCATTCACGACGGCGACCCCTACACCAACGGTCTGGCGAGCGCCTTCAAGAACGCCTTCGAGGCGAAGGGTGGAGAAGTCTCCGGGTTCACCGCTGTCAACAAGGGCGACACCGACATGGTTCCGGTTCTGACCGAAGTCGCGAGCGGTTCTCCGGAGCTCATCTTCTTCCCGATCTTCGAACCTGAGGGCGATTTCATCGCCCAGCAGGTCGGAGGCGTGGCCGGACTCGAAGGCGTCACTCTGATGGCTGCCGACGGTCTCCTCAACGACAACTACCTGGGGTTGCCGGAGAGTGCCGGAATGTACTTCTCGGGCCCCGACGTCCGCTACGGCGAGAACACCAACGAGTCCACTGGCAAGACCGCCAACGACTTCCTGGCTGCCTACGAAGCGGCCTACGGTGAAGTTCCGTCGGCTCCCTTCTGGGCTCACAGCTACGACGCAACGGTGTTGCTGCTCGATGCCATCAAGGCATCGTCGGCCGAGGACGGCGATTCGCTCGTCATCTCTCGCGCTGGTGTGCGTGAATACCTCAACGGAGTCACGAACTTCTCCGGCCTGATCGGCTCCCTGAGCTGTGATGCGTTCGGTGACTGTGGTTCCCAGAAGATCACGGTGATTCAGGACACTGATCCCACCGATGTCGAAGGCGCAAAGAACAACGTCGTCTTCGAATTCGCACCGTAAGCCCGCTGTCTTGTCAGCTGATCCCGTCTGGTGCCTTCGGGCGCCAGACGGGTCGGCGGGCACGATTGTGTCCGTTCGTTTCGCAAGCATTCCTCGGGGGAGATAGATGACAGCAGTTGGTGTGAGATCTACTCGCCGCGTCAGTTGGGTGGATCGATTCCTCACAACCCTGCGCATTGTGTTGATCGCTCTGATCGTCGTGGGCTTGCTGGCTTTCATCGCTCAGCAGATCGACAACGACAACGCATTCGCCCGGCGGCGCAACCCCGGCGCCACCGGACTCACAGCAGCCCAAGTGAAGGGTCTCTTTGTCACCGGTGTGGCCCAGGGCGCCATGTACGGCCTGATCGCCCTCGGATACTCGATGGTCTACGGCGTGCTGGGATTCATCAACTTTGCCCATGGCGAGGTGTTCATGCTCGGCACCATGTCGGGCTTCATTGCTTCCACCAAACTGTCGGATGCCGGCTATTGGGAAAGCAACTTCATCGGCTCCTTTCTCCTGATCATTCTCATAGCGATTCTGGTATCGACCGCCACCGCCGTGGTCATGGAGAGGGTCGCCTATCGGCCGCTACGCGATTCGCCGCGCCTGATACCGCTGATCACATCGATCGGTGTTTCGTTCTTCATTCAGAACGCTGTTCTCGGTCTCTTCGGCCCCAACAGCAAGTCGTATCCGCAACTCCCCGAATGGCTCGCCAAGAACCGGACAATTCTCACATTCGACATCCCCGGTACCAAGATCATGGTCCTGGTTGTCGCCGCGGTTTCGATGGCCGGACTCTGGTGGGTGGTCGAGCGCACCAAGACCGGCAAGGCCATGCGGGCGGTCGCCGAGGACAAAGAGATAGCGGCGTTGATGGGAATCAACGTCGACCGCACCATCGTGCTCACGTTCGCCATCGGTGGGGCCATGGCCGGCATCGGAGGAATTCTCTGGGGGCTCAGCTTCCGGAGCGTGACCCACCTCACCGGCTTCCTTCCCGGCATCAAGGCCTTCACAGCCGCGGTGGTCGGTGGCGTCGGAAACCTGGGCGGTTCGATGGCCGGCGGTGTCGCTTTGGGCACCGCTGAGTCGCTGGGCCCGCAGGTGATTCTCGAACCTCTCGGGGTGAAGGGTGTGAGCCAGCTGCGCGACGCCGTGGCCTTCACGGCGCTGGTTGTCGTGCTCCTCTTCAAGCCCGCCGGATTGTTCGGTGAGCGCCTCTCGGAGGACGACCGAGCATGAACGAGCTGGCACCTCCCCGACAGATACTCGACCAGGACTGGCGACGTATTCTCCAGTTCGGGAGCTTGTGCGCCCTGACGCTGGTGTTCATTGCTCTCATCGGTATGCCGGTGCAGCTCGACACCCGGATCCTGATCCGCCGTCACCTCAGTCTCGGATACCTGTCCCTGATCTGGATACCGATGATCATGGGGTATCTGGTGTCCAAGGAATTGGTTCTGGAGGGCATCATCTCCGCCAAGAAGGGGCCTCGCGATCTCCTGGCCGGTGCTCTCACCGGCATGATCGGTGGCGCGGGACTGTCGCTCTTGGCCGTGCTGATCAACAATTTCGATCTCCGTGATCCTTTGCTCAATTGGAGCCCGCAGACTCTCGAGCAGCTCAACTTCGGTAACGGAATCGGATTCGGTATCGGGATCTGGCTGTTGATCGGTGGCGCGCTCGGCATCTTCGGATCGGCTCTGCATGTGTTGCCCGCTCTCACCGCCAAGGCGGTTGGTGTTGCCCTGATGACCGTGGCGCTGGTGTCGATTCTCGAGACCGCGATCACCGACCTTCTCGAAGGTTTCCGTCTCACCTTCATCACCGATTCGTTGTACGCCAAACGCGGCGGGCTTTCGGTGGTGTCGACGATCGTCCTGGTGGTGTTCGTGGCGCTCGTCACTGTGCTTGCTGCGGGCCAGGGTGACGCATTGCGAGTGAAGTACGACGCTCTCGACGCACCGCGACGAAAGTCGGCCAACCTGACGATGTCGTTCGCCGGCGTGATCGCCTTGCTGCTGCTCCCGCTCTTCCTCGGCAAGATCATGAACGAATTGCTGGCCAACGTCGGCCTCTTCGTGCTGCTGGCCCTCGGTCTCAACATCGTGGTCGGTCTCGCCGGAATCCTCGATCTCGGCTACGTGGCGTTCTTCGCGGTCGGTGGCTACACCACTGCCGTTCTCACATCTCCGAACTCGCCGTGGATCTCACCTGAGCTGCATTTTGGGATCGTGATCCTGATCGTGATCGTGATCGCAGCGATGATCGGTCTGGCGGTGGGAGCTCCGGTGATTCGAATGCGAGGCGACTATCTCGCCATCGTCACACTCGGATTTGGCGAGATCATCCGATTGCTGTTCCTGTCCGACTGGCTCTCACCGTATTTCGGCGGCGCCCAGGGAATCACCAACATCCCGCCCGTCGACCTCGGGTTCGCCGAGGTAAAGGGATCCGATCCCAGATCGGTGTTCTATCTGGTGCTCTTCTTCTGCGCGATAGCCATCTACATTTCGTGGCGACTCCAGGGCTCCCGCCTCGGCCGAGCCTGGATGGCCATTCGGGAAGACGAGAAGGTCGCCGAGGCGATGGGAATCAACACGGTAAACGCCAAGCTGATGGCGTTCGTGGTGGGTGCGATCCTCGCGTCGTTCAGCGGAGCGGTGTTCGCGGCCAAGGTCGGATCGATCTTCCCGTCGAGCTTCCTCATACTCGTGTCGATCATCATTTTGGTGGTCGTGATCGTGGGAGGCATGGGCAATATCACCGGCGTGATCGTGGGTGCGGTTGTGCTCATCGGTGTGCTCGGTGGTCCGAAACAGCCCGGGCTCCTTCAGGAGCTCGGAACGTTCAAGCTGCTGATCTACGGCGCCCTGCTGGTCTTCATGATGCTCAAACGGCCTGAGGGACTCGTTCCCAACGCCCGCCGATCCCACGAACTCCATCAGGAGGAGTTCCTTCAGGACGCTTGGCTCAAGGGAATTGTCGACGACGACGACGAGGAGGTCACAGCATGAGTCCGATCATGCACATCCACGACCTCACCGTGAGCTTCGGCGGCCTCAACGCCCTCTCCGATCTCAATTTCCACGTCGATGAGGGCGAGATCGTCAGCGTGATCGGCCCCAACGGGGCCGGTAAGACCACGTTCTTCAATCTGATCACCGGCCTGGTCGAACCCAACTCCGGCGACATCTTGTTCGAGGGTGAGTCGATCCTTGGTCTTGATCCGTATCAGGTCACCGAGATCGGGATCGCCCGCACGTTCCAGAACGTGCGGTTGTTCCCCAACATGACCGTCCTCGAGAACGTGATGGTCGCCCAACACTGCCGCACCCACCAGCACGCATTCGGCGCGCTTCTGCAGACCAAGGCCTTCCGTAAGGAAGAGCGAGAGATCCGTGAGAGGGCCGAGGAAGTTCTGTCCTTCTTCGGCACCCGCCTGATCGGGTATCGCCTCGACCAGCCGGCGTTCGTGTTGTCGTACGCCAATCGTCGTCGACTCGAGATAGCTCGTGCCATGGCGACCCAGCCCCGTTTGCTTCTTCTCGACGAACCGGTCGCCGGCATGAACCCGAAAGAGTCGGTCGAGCTGACCAATCTGATCGGGCGTCTTCGCAGCGAGTGGGGATTCACCATCGTGATGATCGAACACGACATGGGTGTCGTGCGCGACGTGTCCGACCGTGTGGTCGTTCTCGACCACGGTGTCACCATTGCTCAGGGGAGCTACGAGGAAGTGTCGAACGATCCGCAGGTGATCGAGGCCTACCTCGGACGACCGGCCCAGGACGCATCATGACCGACTCCACTACTCCGACCCCCGAAGCCGATCAGACCCCCGACAAGGGAACGGCCCTGCTCGAATTCCGCAAGGTCAACACCCACTACGGAGCGGTCCACATACTCAAGGATGTTGATCTCGCCATCTATCCCGGTGAGTTGGTCTGTCTGCTCGGCGGTAATGCCAGCGGCAAGTCGACCACTCTGAAGACGCTGCTGGGCATGGTCACTCCCACTTCGGGCGACGTCGTTCTCGACGGCGAGATAGTCAACGACAAACCGATCAGCTACCGCGTGGAGCGGGGCATCACCATGGTTCCCGAGAACCGTCGTTTGTTCAAACGTCTGTCGGTGCTCGAGAACCTGCAACTCGGCGCCTATCTCCGATCCGACAAGGACGGAATCGCTGCCGACATGCAGCACATCTTCGAACTGTTTCCTCGGGTCGAGGAGCGCCTCGGCCAGAAGGCCGGCACCCTCTCGGGTGGCGAACAGCAAATGGTTGCGATCGGTCGTGCGCTGATGTCCCGGCCGCGCGTTCTGTTGATGGACGAGCCCTCGATGGGTCTTGCGCCGGCACTGGTACAGGTCAACTTCGAGTTGATTGAACAGATCCACGAGGACGGCATGGCCATCTTCATGGTGGAGCAGAACGCCAACATGGCACTGTCGATCGCCGATCGTGGCTGGGTGATCCAGACCGGCAGGGTGGTTCTCGACGACACCGCCGATGTCCTGCTCGTGCACCCCGAACTGAGGGCTTCCTACCTCGGTGGCCGCGACGAGCGCTAGTCGCCGATTCTTGGTCAGCCCAGCACGGTCATGGTCGAGGCGGCGCTGACATCACGATTGCGCGAGAACGTCGACATGTCGATCGGTAGTCCACTTCGCGGCCCGATCACCACGATCGGATCACTGTCGTGATCTCGGCCCGATTCGACGCCTTCGATCAGTTCGGCCATGCAATACCCAGCGATCGGAGCGTTCTTGAACTGGTTGCCGCTCGATCCCACCGCCATGTAGAAGCCAGGCAGGTCGCTCCGGTCGTAGACGGGTATCCAGTCGCTCGATACGTCGTAGAGGTCGACCAGCCCGCGTTTTCTCTGGGGCACACCGAGGCTGGGAATGCGGCGCGCACAGCGAAGCACGAGAAGTTGATGCTCATCCTCGGTGAGAGTGGTGCGGTAGTCGTCGGGATCGTCCACCCACTCGAGTTCGTCGCACTCCGGTTCGGTGCTCCCGATCAGGACGTTGTTGCCGCTCTCTGGCCGGAAGTAGACGCCGGTGTCCTCATCGCCGACCATGACTCCGGTGCGGTCGAAGTCGATGTCGTCGGCGGCCGGCACGATGAACACCTCCCGACGCAGGGGACGGGTGGTGACGCTCATGGATGCCCCGACTCCGGCCATCTCGTTGACCTGCGACGAGTGGGGACCAGCCACGTTGACCACGATCGGGGCCGACACGACTGAGCCGTCGGCGAGCCTCACTCCGCTGACCCGGCCGTCGGAAGACTCGACACCGACGATCTCGGTGTTGAACATGAACTCGGCCCCGTGAGCCCTCGCGGAATCGGCGAGGTTCTGGGCCGACAACATCGGGTCGGAGATGAACCCCGAGTCGGGTGTGCTCACTGCGCCACGGAGAAGGGTGTCGGGGTCGCGCCAGAACGCGTCGTCGTCGATAGTTGCCGGCGGGCCGAAACGATGCAGGTCGAGGAACGGATGGCGGGCCAACAACTCGTCGCGGTCGAGCCGTTCGTAGGGGACACCGAGGCGGTCGAGATTGGGTAAAACACGTGGGAGGTAGCCGCCCTCGAAATCGAGTATCAGCATCGGAACGTTGACGAACTCGGCTATTGCGTCGGGCTCGGCCGGCGCGATCACCTCGGCCCAGTTGCGCCACCACAGCTGGCCTTCCCATGCCATGGCCACTCCGGCCTCGGTGGAGTAGCCGAATCTGATGATTGCGCTCGAACTGCTGGTGGATCCGTATCCAGCGTCCGGCAATCGGTCGATGACCAGCGGCCTGATCCCACGTTTGGCGAGAGCGGCCGCGACCCCGCAACCGATCACGCCGGCTCCGATCACAATGGCGTCGTGATGGTCGGTCGAATTCGACGTCGTGCTGCTCATTTCGGTGGTCCGCTCATGGCTCTAGATGATGGCATCTTCGGTGAATGGCCTTCGTTCGAGGATTCTCTGATAGCCGAGTTCGCTGAGGTCGAGCGAACGGTATTCGCCATAGCAGATCAGCTCGCTGACGCCCCGGCCCACTCCGGCCGACTGCTGGAGCCCGTGGCCGGAGAATCCGTTGGCGAAGATGAAGTTGGGCACGGCCGGCGCAGGGCCGACGACGGCGTTGTGGTCGAGGGTGTTGTAGGCGTAGTGGCCTGCCCAGGATCGTTTGACCGAGATCTTGTCGAACTGCGGGATGCGGTGGGCGAGTGCCGGCCAGATCTGATCGGTGAACTCACCGTGGCGGACCCGGAAGTCGTCGTGATCAACGCGGGTGTCGTCGACGGGAATACCGCCGGCGAGGTAGTAGGGCGGCTCGCTGCGTATCCAGACACCGCTCGTATCGATGGTGAGCGGAGGCGTCTGGCCGAGCGGCTCGCGGCAGTCGAACAGAAAGACGCTGCGCTGGCGAGGCTCCACCGGCAGTTCGAGTCCGGCCATCGAAGCGATGACCGAACCGTGAGGGCCGGCGCAGTTGACGATGGCCCCACACGAAGTGGAGCGACCCGATGCCAGTTCCACCCCGGACACGAGGCCGCCGTCAGTCGTGACGCCGATGACCGAATCGGTGAGGTACTCCACACCGTTGTGACGGGCCCGTCGTCTGAAGCCCTGCATGAGGCTGTTGGCGTCGAGCGTGCCTTCGTTGCGTTCGCCGATGCTCGCACCGGCGAGATCGTCGGTGAACATGTAGGGATAGCGGCGCTGAGTCTCGTCGGGTGTGAGCAGGGAGACATCGACTCCGCAGCTCTGCTGCACGTCGTGGTTGCGGTCCAGAGTTGCCATCCCGGCGTCGGTGGCGAGGAACAGATAGCCGGTCTCCCTGAACCCGAGGTCGGGCGATTCGCCATCGACCTCGACGTTGTGGTGGAAGTCGGCGATGAACTCCGTGCAGAACTGGGAAATGGCGATGTTGACCGGGTTGGAGAACTGGTGACGGACGCTTGCCGCCGAAAGCGCGGTCGATGATCTCGCGTAGGTCGGATCGGGCTCGACGACGAGCACCGATCCGTCGAAGTCGGGGTTCTCGCTCAGAAAGTACGCGGTGGAACTTCCCATCACGGCGCCGCCGGCGATCACCACGTCGTAGCCGTGGGCGATAGACGTCAACAGACGTAGCCCTCCTCACCTAGGTCGAGCGCAACGTCGGTGAAGGTTCCACCGACGTCGACACCGAGCCTGATCGAACTCTCGCGGCCGGATTTCGTCATTCGATGCTGCCGATATCGGGGAACATCGAGGGTGGGTGGATGTCGACCGTGGCGGAGCGCTGTTGGGACAGCATTCCACCGTCGACTCGCAACACATCGCCGGTCACGTAGTCGGCGTCGTCAGAAGCCAGGAACAGCGCCGGTCCGGTCATGTCGAACGGCACCCCGATCCGGCCGGCGGGAATGTTCTCGCCGCGCAGAGCCCTAGCCTCGGGATCCATCCCGACCGTGTCGATTGATCCGGGCATGAGAGCATTGACGCGGACGCCGTAGGGACCGAGATCGAGCGCCATGGCCCGGGTGAGAGCTTCGATTCCACCCTTGGAGGCGTCGTAGGCAGTGAAAGCACGGTGAGCGCGCGTGGCTCCGCCCGACGACATGTTGATGATCGACCCTCGGCCTTGTTTGGCCATGATCTTCGAGGCTCGGTGGCCGCACAGGAAGTGTCCGGTGAGATTGACGTCGATGATGCGACGCCACCACGCCTCGTCGGCATCGAAGAAGTGAAGGGTCGGGCTCACGATCGCAGCGTTGTTGACCAACACATCGACCGTGCCCCATTCGGCGACCACCCGATCGAACATCTCGGCCACCTGAGAGCTGTCGGAAACATCGGCGGGTGTCGCGATGGCGATCCCACCGTCGACCTCGATGGCGGCGGCGGCTGAACTGGCTGCCGACTCGTCGACATCGTTGATGGCGACCTTGGCACCGACAGAGGCAAAACGCTCGGCGATGGCCAACCCGATACCCTTGCCGGCGCCGGTGACAACGACCACCCTTCCAGCGAGTGATTCGTGTCCGGTTGATGCAGAACTCATCGTATTGTCTCCTGGGCCGGGGTTCAGCCGATCTAGCCGAGTCCGGTCCGGCACCAAACTAATCTGGTCGCAACGACATTCGGAGGCGAAACCGACATGGCCTGGATCAACACGGTGCCCGACGACGAGTGGCAGGGCGGTCCGCTCGAAGATCTCTATGCGTCGGTGGTCGATCGCACCTACCAGCGAGTCGACAACATCATGTCGATCCACTCGTTGAACCCGAAGGGACTCGCGGGCCACGTCGGTCTCTACGGATCGGCCATGTCCGGCACTGCCTCGCTCCGCAAGGTCGAACGCGAGCTGGTGGCCCTGGTGGTGAGCCAGATCAACGAATGCCATTATTGACTCACCCACCATCGGCGCGGTCTGCGTCGACTTCTTCGGGACGACGATCTGCTGGCATCAATCGAGACCGACTGGCGGACCGCCGATCTGTCGGAGCAACGGGTGGCGATGCTCGACTATGCCGTGAAGTTGACGGTGAGCCCGGCCGACATGGTCGAGGCCGACGTTGAAACGTTGCGAGAGGTCGGGTTCACCGACCGCGACGTGCTCGACATCGCCGAGGTCACCGCCTACTACGCCTACGCCAACCGGATTGCCGACGGTCTCGGAATCGAAGTCGAGGACTGGATTCCCGACGACTGAGAGGCTCGCAATCCACTGCTTCGAGTGTTCTGGGTCAGGGAGTGATCACCGTACGAATGCCACCCTCGAAGTTCTCGAGTTGATCCATCGCATGATTGATCGAGGTGGCTTCGAGAGGCACGGTTGCGGTGACCACATCAGACAGGTCGATGAGATTACGGTCGACCATGTCGATGAGTTCCGCCACCTCGCTGGCCAGATGGTCCGATGAGCCGATCACCTCGGCCTCGCGCAGCACCAGATCACTGAACGAGTCGAGCGGGAATGGTTCGTGGGTGATTCCGACGGCAACAGCGCGGCCCTGCACTGCGAGGCTGTCGACGGCGGCCTTCATCGTGGCCGGCAGGCCGACCAGCTCAAGTGCAACGTCGGCAGTGACCGAATCGGCTCGGTCGAACGGTACGGCAACGGCGCCGAGGGCCTCGGCAACGGCAAGCTTCTCGGGGTTGATGTCGACGGCGTGGACCTCGACGGCACCAAGAGCGAATGCGATCTTGATGGCCGATATCCCGAGGCCACCGCATCCGAATACGGCCACGCTTTCACCGGGTACGAATCGGCCCTTGCGCAGCGCATGGAGCGAGGTAGCCGACGAACACATCATGATCGCGGCAACCTCGATCGGGAGCGAGTCGGGTATCTGGAAGGCGTTGCGGGCGGGCACGGTTACCGATTCGGCGTAGCCGCCATCTCGCGAGAGACCGAGCATCGTGCCGGTGGTGCAGAACTGTTCGAGACCGGCGCGACATGGGTCGCATTGACCGCATGACATTAGGTAGTGCACCGCGACACGGTCGCCCACGGCTCTGTCGGACACTTCGGAGCCGACCGCGGCGATTGTTCCAGCGACCTCGTGCCCGGGGGTTATCGGCAGCGTCGGGACTGGTCTGGTTCCGGCGCGGTAGTGGACATCCGAGCGGCAAATACCGGCCGCTTCGATTCTCACCTCGACGTCGCTGGCGCCGAGTGGTGGTGGGTCGAGGTCGGCGTCCACCAAAGGCTGGGTCGGGGTAACGAGACGAATTGCCTTCACCTGCGAGACAGTACCGGACTCTCAGGTGAGATGGCTTCGGAAGAACTCGTGGATGATGTCGAGGCGTTCGACACGGTGACGGGGAGAGCCGCTTCGACTGAGTTCGTGATTCTCGCCAGGAAACCGCACGAAGGTCGCGTCGCATCCGTTGCGCCGCAGGGCCGCGAACAACTGCTCGGCTTGCTCGATCGGGCACCGAAAGTCGTCTTCGGAGTGGAGGATCAGCGTCGGGGTGGTGGCGTTGGCCGCGAAGGTGATCGGCGACTGCCTACGGATCGCCTCGACGTCACTCTCGTTGGTCGCCTTCATGTAGATCGGCAGGAAGTACGGGATGTCGGTGGTTCCGGCAAAATTCTCCCAATTGATGACGGCCCTCTCGACGAGTGCGGCACGGAACCGGTCGGTGTGGCCGATGGCCCAGGCGGACATGTAGCCGCCGTAGCTTCCGCCGCCGATTCCGATCCGATCGGCGTCGACTTCTGGAAGTGACACGAGGTGGTCGGCAATCGCTGTCACGTCGGCCCAGTCGCGCTGTCCGAGCTCGCCGACGATGCAAGTTGCCCATTCCTCGCCGTAGCCGTCGCCGCCTCGCGGGTTGCCGGCAATCACCGTGAACCCCTCCGCGGCGGCCAACTGGAACTCGTCGAAGAAGCCGTAGCCGTACTGGGCCAGAGGCCCGCCGTGTATGTAGACGAGACCCGGGCCGGGCTGGCCGAGCGACGGGGCCGACTCCGGCGGTCGGTGAATCCAGGCCTCGACCGTTGCCCCGTCGGTCGATTCGATGCTGACGGTCTCCGGCTCCGACAAGTCGAGTTCCCCGAGGAGCTCGTCGTTGAGGAATGTGAGTCGGACCGGCTCAGCGTTCGAGAGGTCCCATAGCTCAGCGGGTCGGGTCGGGCTGGCGATGGATGCCACGAGGAGTGCCCCATCCCGGGAGGAGTCGAATGAGCCGACCAACTCCCGGCCACCTCGAACCCGCGTGGGGGCGGAACCATCGAGCGGGTAACGGTCGATCACGGTTGCCCCTCTGGAGTCTCCGGGAGCCAAGATGGCGTCGTCGACCACTACCGGTGAGATCCCGGCCATCACGTCGACATTGATGTCGGCGTCGCCAAGGCGCACGGGTTGGGCCCAGGATCGGTCGGCTCCGCGATCGAACCGGTGGAGAAAGTAGAACCCGACCCGATCGGCGGTGAGTGAACCAACCGCTACCAGAGGCCCGTCGGGGTGCCAACAGAGGTCGGCCCAAGATCCGGCCACGGACGTGATCTGAACGGCGTTGCCGCCATCGACCCCACACGTCCAGATGTGATTGACGCCGGTCAGATCGGAGTCGTCGTCGGATGCCACCACGGTTGCGATCAGGTCTCCGGCGGGATCGACGGCGAGAGCTGAGTGATCAAAGGCAGGGTTGGAGAGCCTTCGTTGTCGCCCCGACTCGAGATCGATCACGAAGATCTGGCGCTTGCGATCGTGGGTCCATCCTCGGCCGTTGAAGCGGTAGTCGAGGGTTCGGACGGTGCGGGGACGACGTTCGAGCTCTTCGTCGTCGACGCCTACTTGGTCCTCGGGTCGCTCCGTCGCCAAGATCACCAGTCGTTGGCCGTCTAGCCACCGGAAGTCGATCACGCCGTCGGGGAATTCGCCGACCGCGACGGGTTCGCCGGGGCCCCAATCCGATGTCATCAGCACCGGCTTCGACTTCGGTTCCGATCTGATGAAAGCGAACCGGTCTCCGGACGGGGAGAAGCGGGGCGAGCCGTCGGCATGCCCGCGGGTGAGCTGCCGGGATCCGGTGCCGTCGTGAACATGCAACTGCGACCGGTTGGAATCTGTATCCGGGTCGGCCCACCCGACGGCGTAGACGACCTTGCCGGAGTCGGGGTGGAGAACCACCGTACCGATGGTTCGAATCTCATGAATATCGGCCGCGCTCATCGGTCGGGTCATTCAGCGAGCGTAGTCTCGGGTCGTGAGCGATATCCCGTGGTGTCAAGCTGACGGCGAGCCGTTCGACATTCATCCCCATCACGGCCGGTTGGTCTGGCCCATCGAGTCCGCCGACCCATCGATATGGCGGTACCGCGAATGCCTCCCGGTTGATTCCGGATCGATTGTCTCGCTCGGTGAGGGAGGAACCCCATTGGTCTCGGGCCCCCGGGGCGTGTCGATCAAGTGCGACTTCGTGATGCCCTCGGGTTCGTTCAAGGATCGCGGTTCTTCGGTGTTGATCAGCGGGCTACGCGATGCCGGAGTAGACGACATATTTCTCGACTCATCCGGAAACGCCGGCGCCTCCATGGCGATGTATGCCGCGGCGGCGGGCATCCGATGCGAAGTGCTGGTTCCATCGACCACACCCGAGGCCAAGACGCTCCAGGCGGAGGTTCATGGTGCAACGATCACTCGCATCGATGGATCACGCGAGGATGTCGCCTCCGAAGCCCGCAAGTTGGCCAAGAACCGGGTGTATGCCAGTCACAACTGGCAGCCGCTGTTCATTCACGGAACGAAGACCCTGGCGTATGAACTACTGGAGCAGCATCCGGACGGCCTGCCAGATCACATTGTGTTGCCGGTCGGCTACGGGTCGCTGCTGATGGGACTACGAGTCGGGTTCATAGAGCTCATGAACGCCGGCACCTTGACCCACATGCCCCACATTCATGCCGCTCAAGCCGAGGCGTGCGCACCGTTGCAGCAGGCGTTCGAAAGCGGAGACGACACGGTGAATGCGGTGACGGCCGGTCCGACTGTGGCTTCGGCGATCGCTTCTTCGGCCCCTGTCCGAGGTCGAGCAATGCTGGCAGCATTGCGAGACAGCGGTGGCTCGGCGATCGCTGTGACGGAGTCGGAGATCGCGCCGGCTCGAGATGAACTGGCCCACAGCGGCTTTTACGTGGAGCCTTCCAGCGCGGTGGCCTTCGCGGGAGCCTGCCGCCTGCGCGATGCAGGCGTGATCGCCGACGACGAGTCGGTGCTGGTGGTTCTGACCGGATCAGGGTTGAAGGCCTGAGATCGTTGCGAGCAGAATCATCTGCTACTCGAGCTCGATGCCGAGGTCGTCGCGTTCGGCATTGCGGAGAGCCAAGACCGCCGTCGCCACGTCCTGTTCGGCGATCCCGACCGACTTGAATAGCGTGTAGGGCTGGTCTCCGCGGGTCGCTCGCCCCGCCAGAAGGTCGCCGACCTCGGCATCGGGGCTCTTGCCGGCCTGAAGAAGATCTCCAGCCTCCTCGTTCGCGGCGACGCGGTCGTCGACGACGACGAACGCAGACCGGACGATGTCGTTGGGAATCTCGATCATCTCGGGCGTGTAGGCACCCACGGCATTGATGTGTGTGCCGGGTCTGACTGCCGCTGAACGAAACAGCGGAGCCTGCGAGGGTGTCGCCGTCGAGATGATGTCGGCAACCGAGGCGGCAGCATCAGGGTCGAGCTCGATCTCGCCCCCCACCCGTTGGGCGCAGGCCGCGGCGGTCTCCTCGGAACGGCTCCAGATCACCACGCGGCGGATCGGGCGGACGGAGCGGATGGCCGCAACCTGGTCGGACGCCATGGCTCCGCCGCCGAACAAGACCAGGACCGAGGCACTGGCGGGCGCGAGCAGGTCGGTGAGCAGTCCCGGGGCCGCGGCGGTTCGTATCGAGGTGAGGGTGGGTCCGTCGACCAGGCCGAGGAGATGACCATCGGATCCGAACACCGCCACCACTCCGGCCGGGTCGCCGGGCACGGTCGACACCACCTTCACGCCGGTGTTCTCCCCGACCCGGCCTGGCATGAAGAGAGATAGGCCCAACTTGGTTCGGACGGTGCTTTCGCGGTCGTCGGAGAAGGCGGTCCTCATGGCCCCGATGGCATCGCTCATCGGCAGCGCGGCCCGAAGATCCACGGCGTTCAGATATCGCATGTCCGCAACCTAACCGGACTGGCCTCGATGGTCAGTTGGTGAGGGCGAGCCGGCCCGCGGTGTCGATCTCGGCCGAGCGGGCCGACCTCAAACGGGCGAAGGTGGTTTCATCCACTACGACCACCGGAACGCTGATCCCGTAGAGCTCCTCGGCAACCACGGCCCCAAGGACGATGATTTCGTCGGGTTCGAGCAGCACTATCGCGGCAGGTGCCGTGCGAAGACGGATGGCCTCGGCGAGTACCGAACTGGCCGAACTCGATCCGCGGCCGGTGCTCATGGCCAACACCGTGCCGGTGACACTCTTTTCGGCCTGCGGGTGGTGGCGGTCGATGATGAGGCCGGTCTCGGCGTCGAGCCCTCCCCAGAAACTGAGAGGTTCATCGAGCACCATGACCGGACCGGTGGCCTCTCCGGCGACCAGGACTCTGGATTCGGGAACGGGTGCGTTGTCAGGCATCAGCCCACATCGATTCGTCTCGTACGAGATGGCCTGCGACGGCGGTCGCCACGCAGTCCTCGACGCTTCCCAGCACCACTTCAACCCCGATGTTTCCGGGGGCGTAGTAGGCCCACTTCGCCGAGTCGGTCATGGCGGCGTCGACCTTCGCCAGGATCGGAGTGATGTAGGTGCAGGTATCGGTGACGATCGTGACCCCGGACTCACGGAGGTGCTCGGCCCAGCCTCGCAGCTCGATCTCCATGAGGACGTCGCGACCGGTCGACGCGAAGAACTGCACCCCGGCCGCGACTCGGCTCGTGGCGATGAGTTCGACCAAGCGCCCGAACTCTCCGACCGAGTAGTGAGGCGTGCCAACACATATCGCGCCGATATCGACCGAACTGCGCTCGATGGGGCCGATGTCTCGGCCCATGGCGGTGGTCAACCGGTCACGGGTCGAGCGCAGATCGTCGGGCCGAACGACGATCGTCTCGCCGGGAGTTCGTCCACCAAACGCGTCGGCGAGGGTTGGTGCCTCCGGAGTGCTACCGACCGCATGGAACATGGCGACCGAGCCCGACGATGCTGCCGCGGCCCCGAGGGCCTTCAGGCGGTCCTCACTCAAGCCGCCCGGCAGACCTTCGATCACCGGACTCCTCGTGCCGGTCGCCGCTCCGACCAAATGCCCCAGAACCGGGTAGAGGCCATCGTTGTCGAGCAGACGGTCGGCCACGCCTTCCAGTCGAAACAACACCCCCCCTTGGCGGTTGTCGTCCAGGTGCAGGCCGGCAGCGGGGGCCCGTCCGGTGATTGCCGCACAGATGTCGATGAAGTCGCCGTAGCGCCCGGTGCGGGCTCCGAGCACCGAATTGGCGAACACAATCGCGTTTGATTCGGCCCACGCAATGTGCTGGCCGAACTCGGGCCGCTCCTCCAATTGGTAGGGCGCACAAGTCCAGGTGGGTCGGCACCCCATCTCTTCGTAGCGCTCGGTGAGCCGTCGGGCGAGTGCAGCTGTCTGGGGATCGCCGCGGTAGAGGTCGGGGTGGCGAAGGTCGAACGAGGCCACGTTGAGCGTCGTCGGCACGGTCACCGTCGCTCCGGCATCAGCCAGCCGGTCGGCGAAATCGAGCCCAGATCGGCCGTGGTAGAGACACGAATCGATGTGGGCGGCGGAGATGTCGAGCAGGTGATCAGCCTCGACGGCCTCGGCGATGCGCACGATCACGCGCATGGCCAGCTGCCAGGCGGGTCCGCGATCTCCGTCGAGCGCAGCCTGATCAGAGTCGTCGAGGACGAGGGGCACGTGGCGAACCGTAGTATGAGCGGCCGTGGACCAACGCGACGAGACCCGACTGCGGTTGATCTCCGGCGAGTTCGCGAACTCCGTGTCGGAGGCTCTCTCGGGCTGGCTGGTGGGCATTGCTGTGGATCGATCGGTCCAGGGAGGCGTCGACCCATCCGGTGAGGTCCATGAGCGGATCGTGGCGGTGGTCCGGCAGTTGGTGGCCGATCTCGAGCCTCGGGTGCGTCAGGCCATCTCTGCCGATGTCGACCAGCCCACGGGAAGCCCGTTGGCGGTCCTGCGAGACGGTATCGGCCCACTGAACGGGCTGTTGAGCGAGATCGGAGCCGCTCCGCCACGACGCGACCGGGTGGCAGTCGAGATTTTTCCCGAGGACACCTACGAGCTCGGCCCGGCCGCCTTCTCCGATATCGACCCGTCGCTTCAAGAAGCCGGAATCACTTGGGGCGCCGCTCGTGCCCACGTTCATCTCCAGCGCCGGGACGGGCGCGGAGCCTCACCAGTAGAATCCGCCACCGTGTCAGACAAACCGACGTTCGAGACGGTGCTGACAGCTGTCGTCGATGTCGAAGGCTGGATGACCGACGACCAAGCCCGACAGCTCCACGACCAGGCGTCTCTCCTGAAGTCGGGGGAGAAGATGGTTGAGGTCGGCAGCTTTCGTGGGCGTTCGATCATCGTTGTGGCGCTGGCCGCCGACGAGCAGGTCGAGGTGATCGCCATTGACCCGCACGGTGGCGGTGATAGAGGCCCGCAGGAGATCAGTCCCGACCAGGCCCGAGGCGATGAGGATCACGCGGTGTTCACGGCAAATCTCAGCGAGGCAGGAGTGTTCGATCGTGTGCGCCACATCCGCAAGTTGTCGAGTTCGGCGCTCGGTGATGTCGGTGGCGACGTCGCGCTTCTCTACATCGACGGTGCCCATCGGTTCGGGCCGGCGCGTTCCGATATCGTCGACTGGGGCAACCGGGTCCGTCCCGAAGGCACCATGTTGATTCACGACTCATTCAGTTCGATCGGCGTGACCATGGCCTTGTTGACCACGACGTTTGGCGGTGGCCGCTGGCGCTATATGGGTCGGAATCAGTCGATGGCCGAATACCGGCGGGCTGAACTGGGCCCACTCGACAGAGTTCGCAACCTGCTTCGTCAAACCCTGCAGCTTCCTTGGTTTCTACGAAACGTGACCATCAAGGTGCTCCTCACCTTGAGGCTCAAGCCGCTCACCCGACTGCTCGGTCACGCTGGTTCGGACTGGCCGTACTGAGGACCGATTGTGTCGGTGTCCGTAGAGTGAGTCCATGACTGCCGGCCCGGCAACCGCTCATCTTCTCGACGACATGTCGCTCGTGGGCACCGGATTGTCCAAAGCGTGGACTGCCGCGATCGACGATTGGGTAAGTGCGATCGTGTCGGGAGTGGGTGAGGTTCCCGGGGTGACCATCGCCGCGGTAGGCGGCTACGGCCGTGGTCAACTGAGCCCGTGCAGCGATCTCGATCTGCTGCTCATCCACGACGGTTCGGGCTCGGTCGCCGAGGTAGCCGAGCGGATCTGGTATCCGATCTGGGATTCCGGCATGAAGCTGGGTCATGCCGTGCGGACGGTGGACGAAGCCATCGAGTTGGCCTCGACGGATCTCGAAACGGCCACCTCGTTGCTCGACGTGAGGTGGCTGGGCGGCGATCGCAGGATGTTCGCCGACCTGGTCGAGAGGGCCGGGGCGTTGTGGACCGACCGGGCCGACCGAATGCTTCCGATGCTCGGAGAGTCGATGCGGGAACGACACAGCCGATTCGGAGAGGTGGCATTCCTGCTCGAGCCCGACCTGAAGGAGGCTCGAGGCGGGCTGCGTGATGTTCATTCACTTCGATGGATGAATCAGGTTGATGGGTCGCTTCTGGGGCCCAGCGAGAGTGCGGGACTGGCCGGACCCCACGACACCTTGCTTGCAGCGAGGGTCGAGCTACATCGGCGAACCGGACGAGCCAACGACGTGTTGCTGCTTCAGGAGCAGGATGAGGTGGCCCCGCTCCTCAGCTATACCGATGCCGACGCCCTGATGGCCGACATCGCGGTGGCGAGCAGGTCGGTGGCATGGATCGAGGATGCTGTGCTCCATCGGCTCCATGTCCGCGACAGCCGACGACGGTTTCGAAGCAAGCCGGTTCGCTGCGGCCACGGCATCGAGGTCCTCGACGACACCCTGTATCTCACCGACGAGGCCGATATCGAGGGAGATGCGGTTCTGCCTCTCAGAGTTGCTCTGGCCGCCGCCCGCCACGACGCGTTCGTGCGACGAAGCGTGCTGGATCGGCTCGCCGAAAAGAGCCCGGTCCTTCCGGACCCGTGGCCCGACGACGCCCGCGACGTTCTTGTCGACCTGCTGCTCACCGGTAGCGATGCCATTCGGGTATTGGAGGCCCTCGATCAGGTCGACCTGATCAGTCGGATCATCCCCGAGTGGGCGCCCAATCGGAGCCGCCCCCAACGCAACGCCTATCACCGGTTCACGGTCGACCGGCACCTGTTGGAGACCGCCGCCGAAGCCGCTGCCATCGCCGATCGGGTCGAGCGGCCCGATCTGCTGGTGCTCGGCGCGCTCTTCCACGACATCGGCAAGGGCTACTCCGGCGACCACAGCGTTGTCGGGGTTGAGCTCGTGCGTCGCATTGCGGCCCGGATGGGATACTCGCCATCCGACGTGGAAGTCCTCGCCGCGCTGGTGCGCCACCATCTGCTTTTGCCCGACGTTGCCTCGCGTCGTGATCTCGACGATCCCGGCACCATCCGATTCGTCGTCGATCAGGCCGGCTCGATCAACACGATCGAGCTGCTGGCAGCTCTCACTGAGGCCGATTCGATCGCAACCGGGCCGGCCGCTTGGGGATCTTGGAAGGCCGGTTTGGTTGACGAGCTCGCCGAACGCAGCTGCCGGTTCCTTCGAGAGGGCGATCCCGGCGAACCCCCCGAGACGTTCCCCACCGACCGACACATCGAGTTGCTTACTTCCGGCGAAGTGGTGGTCGCCATCGACGGACACGAGCTGACTGTGGTGACCTTCGATCGCCCGGGGATGTTCTCCAGGGTTTCGGGGGCATTGGCCCTCAATGGTGTCGAGATCCTCAAAGCCAATGTCGAGACCGCCGACGGCATGTCGCTCCATCTGATGCGACTGGGTAGGGGAGTCGGGTTGGAGGAACGACCCGAGAAGGTCATCAGCGACGTCGAGGATGCCATAGCCGGCCGAATCGCCCTTCGGGCGCGGTTGTTGCAGCGGTCTCGTACCTACCGATTCCAGCGCGTCACGACTGCCCGACCATCGGACCCGCAGGTCGTGTTCGACAACGAGACCTCGGCGGTCGCGACCGTGATCGAAGTTCGTGGCCCCGACTCGATCGGGCTTCTCTACCGCATCACGAGGGCGTTGGCCGATCTCGACATCGACATCAAACAAGCCAAGGTCCAGACCCTCGGCCACGATGTCGTCGACACGTTCTACGTGAACCCACCAAACGGAACGAAGATGAGCGGCGACACCTACATGACTGAAATCGAGCTGGCGATTCTGACGGCCATCGTTGCCGACGCGTAGGGTGCCCAAGTGACGACCGAGCCGGCCAACGAAAGCAACCTCATCCGTTGGGCCGAGGCATTGTCCGCCACAGCGCGGACGGGCATGGGATTCACCGAGAATCTCTACGAGCGCGAACGGTTCGAAGAGGTGCTCCAGATTGCCGCCGACATCCGATCCCATGTGCAAGGTGGGATCGACCCCGACCAGCAGGTCGAGGCCTGGCTCGAATCGGTCGGACACGGTGTACCCGGATACGTGACGCCGAAGGTCACGGTCGGCGCTGTGGTCGGAAACGACGACCACGAGATCCTCCTTGTGAAGCGGGCCGATACGGGGATCTGGCTCTTTCCGACCGGCTGGGCCGATGTCGGCTATTCGCCGGCCGAGGTGGTGGTGAAGGAAGTGGCCGAGGAGACAGGCATCGAGTGCGAGGTGGTTCGACTGATTGCTGTGGTCGACGGCATTCGCCGCGGGTTCACCCGCATCCCGTTGGTGTCGCTGGTGTTTCAGTGTCAAATGACGGGAGGCTCGCTTCGGCCCCACCCTCTCGAGTGCGACGACGTCGGTTTCTTTCCCCAGCACGGTCTTCCCGATGCCGTGGCGGGAGCGGAGTCGTGGGCCGATCATGCTTTTCGTGCGATCCGCGGCGAGGATGTCGAGGTTGATTTCGACCATCCGCGTTCTCCCCCTTGGCGCGGTGATCCCCAGACAGATACGGAGCTGCAGTGACAGCAATCATTGATCACGGGACCACGCGCGACGGCCTCGTTCAGCTACGACGACGTTGGGAGCCCGCCGGCCCGGCTCGGGCGGCTGTGCTCCTGCTCCACGGCATTGCCGAGCATTCCGGACGCTACGAGGCGGTAGGTGACCAGCTGGCCGCGGCCGGGTTCGAGGTGGTCGGAATCGACCATCGGGGCTATGGGCAGACCGGTGGGCGCCGCGGCCATGTCGACAACTGGGCGCAATATCTCGATGATGTCGAGGATCAACTCCTCCAGATTCGTTCCCTCGAGTTGCCCACGATCATGCTCGGGCATTCCATGGGCGGACTGATCGCCACGAGCTACTGCGTGGACGACCGCCCTCTTCCCGACCTGTTGGTGCTCTCAGGTCCCGCTCTGGGTGCTGACATCAGCCCGTTCCTGCGGTTGGTGGCGCCAGTGCTCGGCCGGTTCTTCCCCCGCATGGAGATCAAGGAGGACGGCGACCCGGCGCTGTTGTCCACCGACCCGAAGATCGGCGAGGAGTTCTACGCCGACCCTCTGAGAGTTCCCTATCCCACTGCATCACTGGGCCGGGCTCTTCTCGGGGCGATCGACACGACCCGAGCCAGAATCGACCGGCTGTCAATCCCGACCTTGGTCATGCACGGCGGCGACGACGGTCTGGTACCCGAGTCGGCGTCACAGTTGCTGGAGGGCCTGCCCGATGTGAAGCGGATCGTCTACCCGGGTCTGCGCCACGAGATATTCAATGAGCCTTCGGGTCCGGAGATTGTCGCTACGTCGATCGAATGGATGGACGAGCAACTGGTTCAGCTCTAGGCCGCCGATATCACTCGTTGTCGCGTAGAAACTTCTCGACTTCGGCGACGAGTTCAGCTGGGTCGGCTTCGAGATCGACGTCTTCAGCCGGGTCTTCGCTGTCCCAGGCCTCTTCGAGATCGGCCACATAGGCCGCCGTCTCTTCGTCCTCGGTGAGAAGTTCGTCGACCTGTCGTTCGTAGGTGACCGAAGCGATTTCGAGATCGGTGTCGTAGATGGAGGCGCCCACCACCTCGCACACCTTGTGGACCAGTGAGAGAGCGGCCTTCGGCGACGGTGAGCCCGGGACGTAGGAGGGGATGGCCGACCAGAACGAGGTGGTGGAGAGTCCGGCATCGGTGCACATCGTGGTGAGTACGCCCGTGATACCGGTTGGTCCCTCGTAGGTGGATGGCGACAGGCCGAGCTTCTCGATGAGCTGGGGGTCGTCGGTGGCGCCGTAAATCTCGACCGGGCGGGTGTGGGGAACGTCGGCGAGTAGCGCGCCCAGCGTGATCACACGCTCGACGCCGAGCGTCTGGGCGACCGAGATGACCTCCTCGCAAAATGTCCGCCATTGAAGTTGTGGCTCGAGACCGAGCAGGAGCAGCACGTCGTGAGGGGCGTCGGGGACGTGGGCGGTCGTGAAAAGGTTGCTCGGCCAGGTGAGGCTACGGGCATTGAGTTCGTCGAGAGTCACCAGCGGACGGGCGGTGCTGAAGTCGTAGAAGACCTCGGACTTGATCTCGGCCAGAGGCTGGGCCCTCCACCCGTCGGCGAGATGGCGCAAGGCCATGGTGGCAGCATCGCCGGCGTCGTTCCATCCCTCGAACGCCGCGATCAGAATCGGATCGCGCAGGGCTGGCGTGGAATCGAGCCACTCGACATGGCTTTGGTGATCGGGCCGCGACGACACGACCGGAACGCTATCGGCGGTCAGCGGGTACGGGTCACTCGGTATGTGCCGTCGGCATTTCTGCTCACCACAGCACCATCGAGTTCGGCTCGAAGCCGGTCGGCTTCTTCGCGATCAACCCGATTCGCAACCACATATCCGCCAGTGTGAAGCTCGGAACTCACCCTTGTCTCCTGTCGTAGTCGCCCCGAAATGCGACTCGTCCGCTCGTCCAGCATAGATTGCGAAAAATCGGTTGTCTGCTCTACAACGGACGTAATTGTCCGGACCTTTGTCGGACCAACTGGTCAGAGCTGGTACCGGTAGACGTTGGTCTCACGCTGCACGAATCCGAGTCGCGCGTAGAGCCGGTTCGCGGCCTCCCGCGATGGCCGAGACGTGAGATCAACCGTGATGGCCCCCAAGGTGCGGGCGTGCTCGAGAGCGGCCAGGTTGAGCGATTGTCCCACTCCGCGCCCGCGTACAGCGCCGTCGACGATCACGTCCTCGATCCAAGCACGAACACCCGTGGGGATTTGAAACGTGGCCAGGGTGAGAGTGCCGACGATCATCGACTCATGGTGCGCTATCAGGAGTGTGGATGCTTCGCTGTCGACGATCTGCTGGAGCATCTCGCGCGAGGGAGGGGGGTTGGAGTTCGAGAGCTGCGGCACCAGCCGATCGAACGCGTCGACGAGCTCGTCGGTCACCTCGGTTGCGATGGAGATGTCGACCATGGAGCGCTCCTACGTCGGTTGCAGTGTCCCGAGGCTAATCAGCGCAGAGCCACACCTAGTCGATCAACACGGTGCCGATGATCTGAGGGAAGTCGACATCCCACACGACGCAAGAAACCGATCGATGCCCCGAGCTCCACGAACCGGGGAACGGGCTGCCGTAGAAGCCGAAGTCGAGCTGATCCCTTGCCGACTCGTCGACTCGAGCCTCGAACTCCTCGCTGCACACCTGGTCGACGAATTCAGTCATCGCGTCATCGCCGGGGTAACCGTCTGCGGGAAGACCTGGATGGTCGACGACGGCGAAGGTCTCGTAGTTGTGGCGAACGTCGCAGGAAACGACAGTCATCAGAATCTTCTCCACCGATGGCGGATCGTTGAAGCAGTCTCCATTCTCGAGGCTCCAAGGCGTCCTCTGGCTGGGGCCGATGATCCCACCAGAGCCCTTGATCGTGGTGGTCATGGCCTCACCGTCCATCGACGAGGCCAAGCATATGAATCGACGGTCACCAATGATCCATCCTTCAGGTATGGGTCGGATTGCCTGCACGTCGAGACCGGTGCCGGGCCAAGGTGCCCCCACGTAGTCGCCCACTTCGCCGATGCAGGCGGCGTCGCCAAAGCTGGCCAATTCCAGTTCTCCGGGGAACTCGGCAGCCATCTCTGCGGGGTGTTGGACGATCGCGATCACCTCCAGATGATGACCGACATCGCATCCGAATTGCCTCATCGCCAGTAGAGGCGGAGCTGAGTCGCTGCTGGGTTCGAGATCACTGGGAAGATCCACGCAATCCCCGATGGTGAGATCGTCGAGTAGCACTCCGGCTCCGGGATTGCTGCTGGCGATTTCGGTGCTGGCGTCATTGGTTCCGTCCTGACTCTCGAAGACCAGGGACGCCGCTACGACGCCAACGAAGGTTGTGGCAACAATGCCGGCCAAGACCGCCAACGAACGCGCTCCGCGGCTGGCCTGGTGGTCCTGTGGCTCGGGTTGCTGCGTAGAAATCCTGCGGATCTGGTCTGCTCGGGCAACCTGGCGATCGGTCGTTCGCCCAACCACGATGAAGGCAACAACTCCCAACACGGCAACCGCTGCGTCTTGGATGGCGAACCAGTTCGCTGCGGTGAGCGAATCTTCGATTGTGGATTCAACCAGCACATCCTGACTTGAGCCGATAATGCCGATCGCTACGTTCGCCAGAAACGCTGCCCACCACCAGTGGAGAAGTGGCGAGACCCGGCCGAACCTCCACGAGGGACCAAAGACAGATTCGTGGCTGGGTTCACTCGCCTTCCAGATGTCGTCGAGAATCTGCTTCGGTCGAACCAAGTTCAGGAACGGCACGAGCCAGGCCCCTACAGCCCATCCCTCCGAGAAGCGGAGAGGAGTGGCTCCGATCGGTTGGAGATTCCGGTAGAGGCGTCTGGTCCAAAGTATGAACACCACACCCACCACCAGGTAGGCGATGATTTGGACGAGGTCCATGGCTGCTTGTCGATCGCGGGCCGACACCAGCTCGGTGAACCCGACCGAGAGTGGATCGTCCACGACGCTCGAGATGGCTGACACCTGCCGCAGACTGGAGGCCAATGCGATCCCCGAGATGATCGTGAAGGCGCCCAGCAAGAACTGAAGGACGCGTGCAACTCTCAACGGCGAACGAAAAAGCTCAATCCCAGTAGGCGGTCGAACGTATTCGACATTGCCCGGAGGCTCGGTGCGGGCGGCGATCGGAGGAGGGGGTGGCAGGGGAACCGATGATGACGGCGCGGCCCATGCCGGAACGGACTTGGGTGGCTTCGTCGGCTGATCCGAGTCGCGTTGCTCCTCGATGCCCTGAGGCTCCCCCGTCTCTGAATCCATCGCACGCCCTCCAGCCGTTGCGAGACGATATTTATCGACTGCGCTCAACGCCAAAACGGGCCACTGGTCTCTTCGCTCGTCGATGAAGGAGCGAAGCCGGCTTTGGTGCCGGGCCAGCTCTAGCTGTCGGTCGGCTCCAGTCGTGAGATCTGTCCGGTGAGCGAGAGGAGCATGACCTCACCGTTCGAGTCGACCCCGAACGAGGTGAGCGCCCCACCCGGAACCTCGAGATCGAGGTCGGTAAAGGCGAAGCCGTCGTCGGAGGCCGATAGTGCCCAAAGCCGCGCGGTACAGAAGTCGCCGAAGAGGTAGGCACCGTGGAGTTCGGGGATCTGTCCCCCTCGGTAGACGAGCCCTCCGGTGACACTGCATCCTCCGGGGTTTCCGTCGTGGGGGTATTCGAACACCGGCTCGATGAAGCCCTCGGAGTCACCGCCGGCGAAATCGTGGAAGCCCTCACGATCGTTCCAGCCGAGGTTCTCGCCGCGGCCCCAACCGTCAGACCCGAGCATCAAGTCGACCTCTTCGAAACGGTCCTGCCCGACGTCGGCCAGCCAGAGATCGTCGGTGACGGGGTCGAAGGCGAACCGCCACGGGTTGCGAAGGCCCGTGATGAAGATCTCGGGTCGTCCCTCGGCTCCATCGGCGAACGGGTTGTCGGGCGGTATCGAATAGGCCGAATCGCCGTCGGGTGTCGGGTCGATACGGATCACGGATCCCAGCAGCGATGTCGGGTCCTGACCCGACCCGAGGGGATCGCCGCCGCTTCCTCCGTCGCCGAATCCCACGTAGAGCATTCCGTCCGGTCCGACCGCCATGCCTCCGCCGTTGTGGTTGGCGAAAGGTTGATCCAGCTGGAGCAACGGTCGTCGTTCGCCGGGTGTCCCGTCGGGGTCGAGGGCGTAGACATCGATGTTGGAGTTGCCTGATTGGTCGGTGTAGTCGACGTAGAGGTGGTCGGCGTCGACTGCGATCGACAGGAGCCCTCGCTCGCCTCCGGCCGTTGTGAGACTTGAGATGTCGAGGATCGTCGCTCCGGATTCACCTGTGGTCGGGTCGAACTCGACGACTCGCCCGTCTCGTTGGGCCAGCCAGACCCCGCCATCGGGGGCGATAGCGGTGGCGATCGGCTCGTCGAGTGTGGCGATCACGGTCGCGGTGACGGAGGCCTGTGAGGGGTCACCGGGCGGAAGCGATGTCGTGGCGGGCGCGGTAGATGACTCGGGCAACGGGGGCAGAGTCGTGGCTGCATCCGGGACCGTGGCGGTGTCCGCTGTGGTCGACGGCACGGTCGCGGTCGTCGTGGTGCCGGCGGGGGTAGAACTCGGCACATCGGAACACGCCGCAGCTACCAGGCCGAGAGCTGCGATTGCGACAGCTGCGGTCGACCTCACGGCTTGGCTCGCCGAATGAGCCCTTCCTGCACCACCGAGGCGATCAGGCAGCCGTCCTGCGTGAAGACACGCCCCGTGGCAAGACCCCGACCGTTGAGAGCCGCCGGTGTGCGCTGGTCGTAGAGCAGCCACTCATCGGCACGGAACGGACCGTGGAACCACATGGCGTGATCGAGGCTGGCCATCAGTATCGACCCGTCCATCGAGCTGGTGCCGTGGGGGAGGAGAGTGGTGTCGAGCAGGGTCATATCGGAGGCGTAGGTGAGCAGGCAGGCGTGGAGAACGGGATCATCGGGGAGCTCGCCGTCGGTGCGAAACCACACCTGTTGCACGGGAGGCAGCGGCTCGTTGCGATTGAAGGGGCTGGCCGTCACGTAGCGGAAGTCGATCGGATGGGGGCGCTTCGCCCATTCCTCCTCGAGTCCGGCATCGGCCCAGTCCTGCTTGCGGCTGATGAGACTCTCGGGGGCGGGCACGTCGGGCATCTCGTCGAGATGCTGGAACCCTTCCTCGTGGATCTGGAACGACGCCGCGAGATTGAAGATGGCCCGGCCGTGCTGGATCCCCACGACTCGTCTCGTGGTGAATGATCGGCCGTCTCGAATCCGGTCCACGTCGTAGAGGACGGGGCAGTTGGGATCACCGGGCCGGAGGAAGTAGGCGTGCAGGGAATGAACTGACCGTTCGGGCTCCACGGTGCGGGCCGCGGCAACGAGGGCCTGCCCTGCCACCTGACCACCGAATATGCGCTGCCGGTCTTCGTCGGGTGAGACACCACGGAACATGTTGACCTCGATCGCTTCGAGATCGAGAAGGCGTACGAGATCGGCGACGTCTTGCTGCATCAGCACATGATGCCGCGGAAGGCCGCTCAGCGTGTCGAGGCGCCTCGATTTCAAGTATTCGAGGTGCCGACCGACAACTAGAGGGATGACGGTAACATCTTCTCCCATGTCGAAACCGGCCCCGACGGCACTCCTGCGGATAGTCGAAGAGCATGGATTTCGCCTGCTCCGGTACTGCGGTGTGTCGGTCGTCAACGTGGCGATTGGCATGACCACGCTCGCGTTCTGCCATGCCGTACTCGGCTGGTCAGCGGTCGCATCGAGCGTGAGCGCGTGGGTGGTGAGCACCGGTCCGGCCTATCTGCTCAGCCGATACTGGGTCTGGCAGAAGACCGGAAGCCACAGCGTTTCGGCCGAGATATTGCCGTTCTGGATGCTGGCGCTGGCCGGCTTGGCGTTCTCGACGTTGGTCGTGGTGATAGTTGCCAGCATCACCGACAGCACGGTTGCGATCCTGCTGGGCAATCTCGGCGCCTACGGGGTCGTCTGGGTGGTCAAGTACCTCGTGATCGACAATCTCATGTGGAGCCGCGACAGGGCCGATGGGGCGTCCGAACCCGCCGAAGCGATCTGAATGGACCCGACTCTTCGGTCAAAGGCCGAAGCAGCACGAGGTTTCATGCCGGACGACGAAGGTCTGGCACTTCACCGGTCAGCCGTTGACCTCGAAGTCGACGGTCCGATGCTCGAAGTTGGCAGCTACTGCGGCAAGTCGTCGATCTATCTGGGTGCCGCTGCCAAGCAGACCGGTCGTCTTCTCTTCGCGCTGGATCATCACCGGGGATCGGAGGAGAACCAGGAAGGGTGGGAATGGCACGAGCCCGATCTCGTCGACTCTGAGATCGGCAGCATCGACACCCTCCCGACGTTTCGACGCACCATCCACGATGCCGGCCTCGAAGGAACCGTCGTAGCTCTTGTCGGCGATTCGCCGGCAGTGGCCGCGGCATGGAAGACACCGCTGGCTCTGCTGTTCATCGACGGCGGCCACGGCTCGGAGCCGGCCCACCTCGACTACGAGGGTTGGGTGCCGAACGTGGTCATCGGGGGCCGCCTACTGATCCACGACGTGTTTCCCGACCCGGCCGACGGAGGCCGACCGCCGTTCGAGATCTACACGCGTGCCATGGAATCGGGTTCGTTCGCGGAGATCGAAGCCGTCGGTTCCCTGCGGGTACTCGAGCGCGTCGGGGAATGAGAACTACTCCACTCTCATCTCCTCACATCGGCCCAGCAACAACGCAAAATTCGGAGGGATCTGGAATGAGATTGGCTCCGGTCAAGTCACCAAAGAGCGCGATGACCTCGAAATCGGATGCGTTGAGCTCCTGCTCGATCGACGAAGAATCGAAGTGTTGGAGCCAGTTGTAGATCGTTCGTGATCGAGTCGCCTCGACGATCTCGTACCTGTCGAGAATGACGCGCTCACGTTCGTACACGAACGTGTGATGGAAGCCGTGGTAAAGCTCGGCCGACCAGAAGCCGTCCATCAATTCTGGTGCGTAGATCACCGTCTCCTCTCGCCCTCGCATCGAGGCCAACCCATAGACGTCGAACACGAATCGTCCGTCGGGTCGCAGCAACGAACTGACGCGGTCCAGCAATGTTCGTCGTTGCGATGGGCTCAGCGCGCAGTAGTCGCACATTGCCATGAGCACTAGGTCGAATGTGCCGGGTATGTCAACGTCGAGGTAGTTGCCGTGGATGTACGTCGGTGGCGCGCCTTCCTTGGGTGCGGCGGAGCGTGCGTGGTGAAGTGACCGTTTCGAGAAATCGACTCCGACTACCTGGGCGCCCAGCATCGCGAGTGGGTTGGTGTAGAGCCCTGGGCCGCAACCGAGATCGAGCACTCCCGTTCGAGGGCCAATATCGAGGTAGGCAGCAAGCCAATTCAGAGAGTCGCCGATGAATGCAGTTGTCCTGGATGCCGAGGCGACGTCGCCGTTGAGGTGGTAGCCGAGCATTTGCTCTGAGATATGGGGGTCGGTCCAGAGATCCGCGGCCGTGTAGGCGCCGAAGACATCCGGGCGCGCGCCAATTTTCTCGAGTTGATTGAACACTTGAAACTCCATCTGCGGGTGCCCACACGCCATGGGGAACGTGGACTAGCGCTGTTGTCAGAGCCAGCCTGTGGAGGCCGACTGATCTTCATGGGTTGGCGCGAGACCGCCATAGGCCTGCGCCGGGGGTGAGGATCAGATGGAGCACATCATGACCGAGAGCGTAGCCGGATCGGACCGGTCAGATCGAAGCCACCAGCCGCGGACCCTTCGGGCCACGCCGTCGTCGTTCAGTCGCGGGCGGGTTCGTCGGCGACGTTGATGTCGATGATCGCCGGCAGGAAGTTGTGGTCGGCGAACAGGCCGGCCGCAGCGCTGGTGCCTTCGAGTGCCTCGGCGGCGAGCAACACCGCGGCCGCTGAGTAGGTCGAACGTTCGTCTCGTGGAAACAGATTTCGTTCGGGGTGCACCATTCCGGTGATGTAGCGGCCGTCGGGCTCACGAAGCCGCTGAGCCAGCGTGAACAGTTGCACGGCCCGGGCGGTGTCGCCGACTCCCAGGTAGGCGAGGGCGCATTCGCAGGTCTCGGCGGCGGTGACCCACGGACGGTCGTTGACGCACCGGATTCCTTCACCCTCGAGGAGGAAGGCATCGAACCGTTCGTCGAGATGAGCTCGGCCGACCTCGCCGCTGAGCACACCCCCCAACACGGGGTAGTACCAGTCCATGGCCCAGCGGTGCTTGGGTGAGAAAGCCTCGGCGCGGTGGTTGCGAATGGCATCGGCCAGTTGGGCCAGGGAAAGCTCCCAGTCGGGACGCTCATGGCCGAGCTCGATTGCGATTGCGATGGCGCAGCGGATGCTGTGGGCAATTGACGATGAACCGGTGAGCAATGCGAAAGGCCACGGCGTGCCGTCGGGATGGCGGGCCCAGAGGATCTCACCGCGGGGCTGCTGCAGTTCGAGAACGAAGTCGATCGCCTTCTCGACCACCGGCCACATCTCTTCAAGGAACCCGGTGTCGCGATGGGTCAGGAAATGATGCAGGGTGCCGGTGGCCACGTAGGCGATCACGTTGGCGTCGAGCTTGTCCTGCTCGACTTCGTCGCCGATGTAGTACTGGAACCACGACCCGTCGGGCCTCTGGATACCGGCCAGCCATGCGTAGGCGGCTTCGGCTTCGGTGCGGTGACCACCGATGTCGAGCGCCATGGCGGCCTCGATGTGGTTCCACGGGTCGGCATGGCCGCCCACGACCCACGGGATCATCCCTGAGGGGTTCTGACAGGCCGCTATCGATTCGGAGGTTGCCGTGATCTGCTCGGGGGTGAGCAGGCCGGTGATCTCAGGCTGCATTGGCGCTCCGAACTGAATCGGCGGGAATAACGGAGGGCTTGGTTGCGTAAACGACAAGCGACTTGCCGATCACGGGATTGAGGATTCGGTCGGCGGCCCGCGTGATGAATGGCTTCTTCACGATGTCCCACTCCAGCAGCCGGTGATAGGTCTTGACAAGACGGTTGTTGGCGATCTCTTGGTTGGGGCCGACAGCGCAGCGCAGCCACCAATAGGGAGAATGCAGCGCATGGGCGTGGTGCGACTGACCGGGCTCGAGTCCGGCGTCGAACATCTTCGAACGGACTTCTTTCTCGGTGTAGATGCGCACGTGGCCCCCTTCGACCGCCGGCGCATGGTAGTCGTCGCTGAGTTTCCAGCATATTTTTTCGGGCAGCCACGAAGGGATGGTGACCGCGACGGTGCCGCCGGGCTTGAGAAGCCTGACCAGTTCGTCGTAGGCCGCGAGGTCGTCTGGGATGTGCTCGAAGACCTCCGAGGCGATGATCCGGTCGAAGCTGTGGTCGGCGAAGGGCAGTCGTGTGGCGTCGCCTTGGGCTGGAGCGACCAACAGCTTCCCGTCGAACATTCCCTCTTTTGCGAGCAGTGCTGAGGTGTCTCGGATGTTGGCGAGTTCGGGCATCGCCATGTCGCATTGCACGACATCGGCTCCCCGCACCAGTGCTTCGTAGGTGTGACGGCCGAATCCGCAACCGAGGTCGAGCAGCAGATCGCCGGCCCTCAGGTCGAGACGGTCGTAGTCGACGGTGAGCATCAGCGACCGTCGTCGAGGTCGAGGATGGCGTTGTACTGCTCGACGGTTCGAACTGCGGTGTGTCGCCAGGACCAGTGCTCGATGACTCTCTTGCGTCCGGCCTCGCCGACTTTGGCGCGAAGTTCGGGATTGTCGAGAGCGAAGCGGATGGTCGACGCCAGACCCTCGCTGTCGCCCGGTTCGGTGAGAAAACAGGTTTCTCCGTCGGTCCCCGCCACTTCGGGTAGGGCGCCGCCGGTGGTGGCCACCAGAGGAACGCCGGATCCCATGGCTTCGATCGCGGGAAGCGAGAAGCCCTCGTAGAGAGAGGGAACCACGGCGAGCTCGGCCTCGCTGTAGAGCTCAACGATCCGTTGGTCAGGAACTCCCGACACGAACGTGACGCAGTCGTCGAGACCCAGCTTGGTCATGGTGCGGCTTGATTCGCTTTCGGGGTTCGGCTTTCCGATGATCGTGAGCTGAATGTGCCGTTCGGTTCGGAGCTTGGCGATGGCCTCCAGCAGGAACCGGAGTCCCTTCATGGCCACGTCGGCGCTGGCCGTGGTGACGAGATGGCCCGGGATGCGTTCGACTCCGGGAACCGGCTTGAAGAGGTCGGGATCGACTCCCACCGGAACGACGTGCAGACGATCGAGCGGCACTCTGTGGTCGCGATGGATGTCGCCCTTGGACGACTCGGACACGGTCTGCACTCTCGGCAGTCGCTTCGCCACCTGGGTCTGCATCTTGGTGAACGCGTACCAGCGCCGCTTCCCGAACTGCTCCCAGAGTGAACGGGCATGCTCGAGTTCGAGACGGCGATCGACCGTGATCGGATGATGAATGGTCTCGAGAATCGGCCAGCCTTCTTGGTGAAGCTTGAGAATTCCCCAGCCGAGCGTCTGATTGTCGTGGATGACATCGAATTCGTGGCGGCGGGTGCGAAGGTAACGCCACGCCCGCATGCTGAAAGCCATTGGTTCGGAGAAGTTGCCGGTGTCGAACGAGAGGTGTTCGAGGGCGTCGGTCCAGTCCTTCCATTCCCAGAAACGCGGCTTGCGCATGGGATGGGGCTCCGACCAGATGTCGAGGCTAGGAAGTTCGACGATGGAGACCGACGGGTCGAGGTTCGGGTAGGGCGGGCCGGCGATCACCGTCACCGAGTGCCCGAGATCGACGAGGGCCTTGGAGAGGTGCCGCACGTAGACCCCCTGACCGCCGACGTGGGGCTTGCCACGGTAGGTGAGTAGAGCTATGCGCAGCGTGCGCTGATCAGACATGAACGACAAGGCTTCACCCGCAATAGATCGGACGTCAAATAATGCCGCGAGATATCCCCAACCCCACCAGGCGTGACGCGAGTCGCTCCGACTGGCTTAAACGACGAGGTGGCGCGAACATGCGGCGGTGCTGGGCGTCAAGGAGCTTCTCGTGCCGGAGCTCACCGAGCTCAATCGCCTCCCGGCGCGTGCCTCGTTCGTCACTTATCCGAACGCGCAGGAGGCGCGGTCCGGCGCCGAGAGCCGTTGGAGGCTGAGTCTCGACGGGAGCTGGAAGTTCCTGCTGGTCGACTCTCCCGACGACGCTCCATCTGGTTGGGGCGATCGAGATGCCGACGTTTCGGGGTGGGTGGAGATCGATGTGCCCGGGTGTTGGACCCGCCAAGGGGTCGGCGATCTTCCCCACTACACCAACGTGGTCATGCCCTGGCCGGAACTCGACCCTCCCGACACTCCCGAGCACAACCCCACCGGTCTGTACCGAACCTCGTTCGATCTCCCCACCGATTGGTCGGACCGCAGCGTGGTCGTGCATCTCGGCGGCGCTGAGAGCATGGCAGTCGTGTGGTGCAACGGGTCCTTCGTCGGAATGGGCAAGGACTCGCGGCTTCCATCGGAGTTCGACCTCACTTCGCTGGTCAGCCCCGGCGACAACACACTGGCGGTGATGGTCGTGAGGTATAGCGACGCCACCTGGATCGAGGATCAGGATCACTGGTGGCACGCCGGCTTGCATCGCAGCGTCCACCTCGAGGCCAGAGGCCCCGTCTCGCTCGGCGACCTCGACGTCACCGCCGACTACGACCCATCGACCGGCCGCGGAGAACTCTCGGTGGTCGCTTCAGTTTCAGGCCATCGCCCGGAGGTCTCGCTCAGAGTGTCGCTGGAGACGATGTCCGGCGAAGCCGTCGGCGAGGTCTCCACTGCCAGATTCGAGCGGACCGAAACCGGAGGGCACTTCGAGCAGCTGCTCGCGGCCTACGGATTCGGGGGCCAACTGGCGCATGTTGCCGCGACGATCGAGAAGCCGAGTCCCTGGACCGCCGAGAGCCCGAATCGCTATCGCGTGGTGGTCGAGCTGCTCGACCCCGACGGACGGGTGATCGAGGCCACGATCGTCGCCACCGGGTTCCGGCGCGTGGAGGTCCGCGACCGGCGCCTGCTCGTCAACGGTCGACCAGTGCTGATCAACGGAGTCAATCGTCACGATCACGACCCCATCACCGGGAAGACGCTGACCGTTGGCCAACTGAAGGCCGATCTCGTGGCGATGAAGCGTCACAACATCAATGCGGTGCGCACCGCCCACTACCCCAACGATCACCACCTGCTCGACCTGTGCGACGAACTCGGACTGTGGGTGATCGACGAGGCCAACGTCGAGTCGCACGCTCGGCTCCGCTCGCTGGCAAACGACGATCGCTACCACCACGCAATCGTCGATCGCGTGAGGCGAATGGTGATGCGCGACCGCAATCACCCCAGCGTGATCGGATGGTCGCTCGGCAACGAGTCCGGCCATGGCCCGGCCCACGATGCCGCCGCGGCATGGGTGAGACACTTCGACCCGGCCCGGTTCCTCCACTACGAAGGCGCCCTGGAACCCCGATTCTCTCTTCACGGGCCGGTCGGGGCCGACCAGCTCAGCTGTCAGGCCCCGTCGCCGTCCGAGCGGCTCGTGACCGATCTCGTATGCCCGATGTACACCGCGATCGACGTGATCGTGAGATGGGCGCAATGGGCTGAGACGACCCAACTCGACGACCGGCCCTTGGTGCTTTGCGAGTATTCACACGCCATGGGCAACTCCAACGGTTCCCTGGCCGAATATGTCGAGGCCTTCCATGCTCACGCCGCCCTCGCCGGCGGGTTCGTGTGGGACTGGCGTGACCAAGGACTGGCCGAGACCGATAGCGAAGGACGCTCCTACTGGGCCTACGGCGGCCATTTCGGGGACGAACCCAACGACGCGAACTTCTGCATCAACGGCTTGGTGGGACCCGACCTTCTACCCCATCCCGGTCTTCGCGAACTGCAGTGGGCGTTTCGGCCCGTGGTCTCAGCCGTCTCGGGCCGCCGGGAGGTCGAGTTCACGAATCGGAGGGTGTTCACCTCCACATCCGACCTGCTGCTGTCGTGGAAGCTGCGAGTCGATGGGGTCGTGGCCGAGGAGGGCGTTCTCGACTGCGTGATCGCCCCGGGGCAAACCGTTGGGTTTGATCACCCCAACTCGGTGGAACCCGCGCCCGACTCGGAATGTCATCTCGACCTCGTGTGGACCACTCGGCACGACTCTGACTGGGCGTCGGCCGGTCTTGTGGTCGGCTGGGACCAGATACAGATCGGGTCTCCTCCCACCCGGCCCCGGGATCAGTCCCGCCCTACCAGAACTGCGACTGTGTCGGCCCACGACGACCGGGCGGTCGTCACCGCAGGCGACATCGAGGTGGTGATCGTGCCGGATGTGGGCGTGGGAGGAATCACCATCGGCGGGGCCGTGGTGGTCGAAGGAGACATCACCGCCAACCTGTGGCGCCCACCAACCGACAACGATGGCGTGAGTCAGGGCTGGATGAGCCAAGTGTCGGGCGTACGTCGCCGCTGGCTCGATTGGGGACTCGACTCGATCGGGTACGTGACTGATTCGGCCGACGTCGAAGAGACAGCCGAAGGTGCCCGCATAGAACTGAAGCGAAGGTTGGTGGGCCGCACCGACGAGGCAAGACACCAAACGCGGATCCTGGTCTCGGCTGACTACGTCCGATTCGAAGAGCAACTGGACATTCCTGATGGGTGGGACGACCTGCCGAGAGTGGGGATTCGCTTCGAATGCCCGGCGCGGCTGGGCCACCTGCAGTGGCTCGGATTCGGACCTGACGAGACGTACCCCGACCGGCGTAGCGCCGCGACTGTGGGGGTGTGGTCATCCACGGTCGACGGCCAATACCACCCATTCACCTACCCCCAGGAGCACGGCAATCACGTCGACACCCGCTGGTTCACTCTGACCTCCGAAGACCATGACGGATTCCGAGTCGAGTCGGACCGGCGCTTCGACTTCTCGGCTCGTCGTCACCACGACACCGAGCTGACCGCAGCGACGACCCTCGCCGATCTCCGCGCCGGATCAACGGTCGAGGTACACATCGACCAGGCCGTCCGCGGTCTGGGTACCGGCGCCTGTGGGCCCGACACGCTGCCTCCGTATCGAGTGGGCCCGGGGTTGCACGAGTGGTGCTGGACGCTGAGTGCTCCCAGCAACGGCCGCTAGCGTCGGGCTGTGCGAGCACTGGTTCAAAGAGTCACCCGGGCTTCGGTTGCCGTCGATGGCGAGGTCGTCGGCGAGATCGGCCCGGGCCTGCTGGCTCTCGTCGGGATCACCCACGACGACACGGAGACGAAAGCCCGCAAGCTCGCCGAAAAGCTGTGGCACATCCGACTCTTCGATGACACCGACGGGCTGATCAATCTCTCGCTGGCCGACACCACGGGCGAGATTCTCGTGGTGAGTCAATTCACGCTCTACGGCGACACGTCGAGCGGTCGGCGCCCGGGCTGGTCGGCTGCGGCTCGGCCCGAGGTGGCCCGACCGCTGATCGAGGCCCTTGTCACCGATCTGTCCGAACTCGGAGCGAAGGTCGCCACGGGTTCGTTCCAATCCGAGATGCTGGTCGAACTGGTGAACGACGGGCCGGTGACCGTCAGCGTCGAGATCTGACCCATCGACCCAAACGACCCGCCTCGAGCACCGGCACCCAAACCCAGGCGATCACGGCGAGGCTGGCGAGAAGAGTAGGCCACGCCCCCCATCTCACCGCGAGGGTGCGGCTGTCGCGAAGATCGATGGTCGCGTAGAGCACGTTCTGTTCGCTGATGGCGGTGCGGTTGATCACGTCGCCTTCGGGCGAGACGATGGCGGAGAAACCCGTCGGGGCGGCCTGCAACACCCACCGGTCGGTCTCGAGGGCTCTCAGTCGGCTCGACGCGGTCTGCTGGCTCTGGAGGATCGTCAGCCAATAGCTGGAGCCATTGGTCGGATTGAGCAGAACCTGGCCGCCGTTTCCGATGGCGTCGCGAGCTCGACCGTCGAAGAAGACCTCCCACGAGATCGCCACGCCCAGGCGCCCGACCGCCGAGTCGATCACGGCCGGCCCGGTTCCAGGGCGGGTGTCGCGCGCCGGAAGCTCACCGCTGAACGACTCGATCAGAGATCGGAACGGCACGTACTCCCCGAAGGGGACGAGTCTGACCTTGTCGTACCGTCCGGTCACGGTTCCGTCGGGGGAGGTCGCGATTGAGTAGTTCTCGTTGTAGAGGTTGTCGGCGGAGCGCTCGAACCAGCCCGACACGAGCACCGCATCGAGGTCGGCAGCCAGCTCGGTGAGACGATCTGCTGCCTCGGAATGCCACAACAGCGGTTCACTGCACAGCGAGCTCGATTCGCCGTCGGGCACCGGGTTGACCACGTTCTCCGGCCACAACACCAGGTCGACGGGCTGATCGATCAGTTGGCTGGCCGCCATGTGCCGTTCGAAGACGGTTCGGTTCTCACACAGATTGGCCCGAGTGTTCTGAGGGCCCCCGCCCTGCACGACAGCGACGTCGATTCGGTCGGCCGAGTTGGATCCGTTGGCCACGGCGATCATTCCGGCGACGACGGCGACGAGCACCACGGCGGCGCCCGGTAGCCCGGCTCGTTGGCGCTTGGCGATATCGGCCAATGTCACTGCGGTGACGGCGGTGATCATCACCAAGAATGGGGATCCGAACAGTCGTGTGACCGGCGCCAGGGGAGAAGCGACCTCGGCCATGGCGAGAGTGGCCAAGGGGACACCACCGAAGGGCCACGACCAACGGGCCAGTTCGGCCAGCACGACGCCGGCCGGGAAGACCGCGCGGCGTATCGGCCGTTCGGCCGGGGTCACGACTCCGACCAGCCCGACGAAGATCGAGAAGACGAGGACTGCTACCGGCCATCCGGCCGCAGTGAGATCGAACATCCACAACGTTGATGGGATCGACCAGGAGAGTCCGACGATCAGCGACTCGATGAAGCGGGCTCGCGGAGATGGATCGTCGATCCGGTGGAACCAGATAGCGACACCGACGAGCGCCGCGGGCCACCATCCCCATGGGGGAAGAGCGGCCGCGATGAGCAGACCGGAAAGTATCGGTGGCGCAAAGCGTCTCACGGCGGGCGATGCTACGCCGTGCCCCGACCCTGACCTCGGTCAGGTCGCGCGGGGCCGGCCGTTGGAGGGCCTGTTCAGACCTTCTGGCCGCAGATCGGCCATGGCTGTGAGCCACGCTCAGACCAGAGGGCACGGGTCATGGCGTCCTGCCACCACGGCTCGACCGTTGCCGGATCACGGTTGGCGAGGAACGGGTAGTGCCGACTGGCGACGCCGTTCCAAGTGGTCTGGTCGAACTGGTAAGCACCGCGGTACGTGCCCGACGGGTTGACTGCTTCGTAGTTGTCGGTCGACTCGCAACTACGGAGCCGCAGAAGTTGGTCGGCGCTGAGTACGTCGCGGGTTGGTGCGGTGGTCTCGAGGAATAGAACGATCTCTCCGGGGGTGCAGGCGGATGCCCCCACAAGGGTTGCTATCACCAGTGCGATTACGCGTAGGTGTGTACGCATGGAATTGCTGCCTCCTCGGACGATGTCCGTGTCAGACGTTGATGGGTCGATCTTTCAGGCGAAGCTCTGTTCGCAGGGCAGATTGGCAGGGTGATCGACCCACGTCTCTATTCAGCGGGCGTACCGTAGCTCTGTTTCGCAACACAAATGCAATATTGAGACAGGTGTCACATGTGGGGGCTTCAGCGCTGTGCGTAGTCGTGGTCAGCGTCTTGCCGCGGACCGCCCCTGCCGTACGCACGCTGGCAAACCGAGCCCTCGAAACGCCGCTCCCGTGGCGACCAGTCCCGGCGCTGTTTTGGCCAGTTCGGCATCAATGGCGTCGACGCGATCGAGATGACCGGGGAAGTATTGCGGAAGTGAGTCGCGCCATTCAGTGACCCGCACCGTCGGATTACCGGTGAGGCCGATTGTGGTTTCGAGTTCTGAGGCGAGAGCGGCGACGACGGACTCTCGATCGAGCGACAGCCACCGCAGGTCGTCGGTTCGACCGGCCGAGACCCTGACAACGGCGTGAGTTCCGTCGTCGTAATGAGCCCACTTCGACGACGACCAGGAACAGGCGGTCATCAATAGCCCCTGGTCTCTGGGCACCAGAAAGCCTGATCCGTCGAGAGGGTGTTCGATTCGCTCGCGATCGATCACGAATGTGACCAGCACCGCGCTCGAGTAGTTGAGGTCGTCGAGCGTCGCGGCGCCGTCGGGGCAGTAGGGCTCGATGAGTCGGGCGGTCGCCGCAGCGGGTGTGGTGAGAATCACCTGTTGTGCCGGCTCGGAGCCAACGGAGGTGCGCACGACCCAAGCGCCGCCGTCGCGGTCGATCGCCTCGACACGGGTCCCGGTCCGTATGGAATCCCCCATGCGTTCCGTCAGACGATCGACGATGCGTCGGGTCCCGCCGTTCACACCCATGAAGACAGGTCCCGGAGTCTTCGCCGACTCACCCGCTTGCACGAGCAGATTGTCGCGGATGCTTCCTCCGAGTCGAGCGGCTGTCGCCAACTGCGTTGCGCCGGCCAAAATGCTCATGTGGTCGGCCGAGCCGGCGTTGATGCCGCCGAGCAGGGGGTCGACGAGCCGTTCGAAGGCCTCTGATCCCACCACGGGACGCATCACCTCTCCGACGGTGGCATCCCCGGTCAGAGGGGCTTGCTCGCCATCGAGGCCTTCACGAAGATCGTGCAGGCCACTCTCGGAGATGATCCCCGACGATTCGACGGCGTCGGCGTCGAGCGGCACTCCGAGCACAGATGGTTTCGGGATCGGACGTAGTCGGCCATCGGCCCATATGAATGCCTGCCCTCCCGAGGGCCTAACCAGGTCGTCGCCCAGGCCGATCTCGACGCAGAGCTCGGCCATTTCTGGCTGGCGGGCCAGGAAACCATCGGCGGCCGAATCAACGTCGAGCGGGCCGATCGGCCCTCCGTCGATCTTCCCGCCGATCCGATCGGTCGATTCGAGCAACACGAACTCGCGACCGGCCTGATGGAGTTCATGAGCGGCCGAAAGGCCGGTGATCCCCCCGCCCACCACCACTACCGGCTTGCTCACGCGGTGGGGCCGTCGGTTCGCCCCTCAGCATGGACGGTGCGCACGACCTCTGCGAGTACGTCGGGATCGGTGTTGGGAATCACACCGTGTCCGAGGTTGAAGACGTGACCGGGGTGGCCGTCGTTGTCGGCCAGGACGTCGCGAGTCGATGCCAGGGCAGCGTCGACTCCGGCGAGCGCGACCGTGGGATCGAGGTTGCCCTGCAATGCTTTCGCCGAGCCCACACGCGTGCGTGCGTCGCGCAGCGGCACCCGCCAGTCGACGCCGACGACATCGGCCCCGGCCTCAGCGATCTGGTCGAGGAGTTCGCCGGTGGCGACACCGAAGTGGATGCGGGGCACTCCGCTCGGCTCGATGGCGGTCAGAACCTTCTGAGAGTGAGGCAGGACATAGCGTCGATACTGAGCGGGGCTGAGAGATCCCGCCCAGGAGTCGAATAGTTGTACGGCCGACGCACCGGCATCGATCTGGGAGGTGAGCGAGGCGATGGCGAGATCGGCGAGCCGATCGAGCAGATCGTGCCACAGCGACTCCTCGGACAACATGAGGGCCTTTGCTCTGGCATGGTCCTTCGAGGGTCGACCCTCGATCAGGTAGGACGCCACCGTGAACGGCGCTCCGGCGAACCCGATCAGCGGCACATCGAGCTCGGCAACGAGTTGGCGCACGGTCTCGATGACATAGGGAGTGTCGGCTTCGGGGTCGAGCGGCCGGAGACGGGCCAGGTCGTCGCGTGATCGAAAGGGATACTCGACCTCGGGGCCCACGCCCGGGGTGACCGTGAGACCGAACCCCACGGCATAGGCCGGCACGACGATGTCGGAGTAGAGGATCGCAGCGTCGACGCCGTAGCGCCGCACCGGCTGAAGTGACAGTTCTGTCGAAAGGTCGACATTCTCGATTGCTTGGAGGATCGTTCCCTCCCCGCGGATGGCCCGATATTCGGGAAGAGAACGTCCGGCCTGCCGCATGAACCAGACCGGAACGCGGTCATGGGGCAGCGCCCGGCACGCTCGAATGAAGTTGGAATCGTCGATTGCGCTGGATGGGCTCACCCGGCCAACGCTAGCCACGGTCTGGCCGGAACGGGGTTGAGCCGAGCCGGAGGCGGCAACCGCATGTTGTACCGTCGTGGTCGTGAGAGTTTGGTGGCTGCTGTTGGCCGTGGCGGTTGCGTCGACGGCATGTTCGGGGGTGGGCGCTGACGCATCTTCGGACCAGACGGATTCCGCACCACCCGAGTCCTCGTCGCCGGTCCCCGTCAACTCGACCTCCAGCACAACGACTGTTGTCACGACGACAGCTTCCGTGGCCACGACCACGACGACGGTCGCCTCGGTGATTGCTCCCTCCACCACCACCAAGTCCAGGGAGCGTCTCGTCTCCGAACACCCTTGGGGCACGGCGTTCGCCACTGCCGTCGACCTCACCATCTTCTACCCGGCAACCACAATCGAACGAATTGGATTTCACGAGGCCGGCCGCGATGGCGCCCGTCAGATGGAATTCCTGGTCGACGCGGCCAGGCCGATCATTCTCGAGACGCGTGAACGTGGCACCGGTTCGAGCACCGCCGCCGACATCGTCGTCGATCCGGACTCCGAGCTGCGATCGCCGGTCACGGGCACAGTTATCCGGGCGGGCACCTACATCCTCTACTGCGAGTACACCGACGACTTCGTGGTGATAGATCCCGACGGTCATCCCGGCTGGGAAGTCAAGATGTTTCACTTCGAGGGGCTCGCCGTCGGCCCGGGTGATCGAGTCGAGGCCGGCGTCACCATTCTGGGAACAAACCCCGCCTTCCTGCCCTTCGATTCACAGGTCGACGACCTCACCGCCAACCCCTCCTGGCCCCATGTCCACATCGAGGTGATCGACCCGTCGATACCCAATCGACCCTCCGCTGGAGGGGGTTGCTGAGTTGTCGATATCGGGTCGACTTCCGCTGCTGGAGCCGGGCGAATCCGCTGGTACTGTTCATCACGGTTCGACCATCAATCGTCTCTGGAGACAATCATGAACGACCCTGTTCGCGTAGCCGTCACCGGTGCAGCCGGCCAGATCGGTTACAGCCTTCTCTTCCGAATCGCCAGTGGCTCGATGCTCGGCCCCGATCAGCCGGTGATTCTGCAACTACTCGAGATTCCGCCGGCGATGGGCGCTCTCGAGGGTGTGGTGATGGAGCTCAACGACGGAGCTTTCCCACTGCTCGCCGACATCACCACGTCGGACGATCCCAACGCGGCCTTCTCCGGCGCCAACATCGCGTTGTTGGTCGGATCGCGGCCCCGATCCAAGGGCATGGAGCGGAAGGATCTTCTCGAGGCCAACGGGGCAATCTTCACCGTTCAAGGCAAGGCACTCAACGACAACGCCGCCGACGACATCAAGATTCTCGTGGTCGGCAACCCGGCCAACACCAACTCGCTGATTGCGCGGGAAAACGCCCCCGACATTCCTGATCACCGTTTCACCGCCATGACCAGGCTCGACCACAATCGGGCCATGGCCCAACTGGCGACCAAGGTCGGCGTCACCGTCAACGACATCACCAACATGACGATCTGGGGCAACCACTCGGCTACCCAGTACCCCGACCTGTTCCGCTGTGAGGTCAACGGCTCCAACGCCGCCGCCCTGGTCGGCGACCAGGACTGGATCGAAAGCACCTTCATCCCCACCGTGCAGAAGCGCGGCGCTGCGATCATTGAGGCCCGCGGTCTTTCGTCGGCAGCGTCGGCGGCCAGCGCTGCTGTCGATCACGTCCGCACGTGGGTCCACGGCACGCCTGAGGGCGACTGGGTCTCGATGGCCATCACCTCCGACGGGAGCTACGGCGTGGCCCCCGGCCTCATGTCGTCGTTCCCGGTTACTTGTGCCGGGGGCGAGTACTCCATCGTGCAAGGTCTCGAACTCGACGAATTCTCCCGGGCCCGAATCGATGCCTCGGTTGCCGAGCTCGATTCCGAGCGTTCCACGGTCGCCGAACTCGGGCTGATCTGATCGCAGCTCTTCCGGTCAGGCGCTGACCCATGCCGGAACTGCCCGAGGTCAGAGCTCACGCCGAGCGCCTCGATGCAAGTTTCAGCGGCGCGGTCATCACCGGATTTCGTGCTCTCCACATAGCGGCCCTCAAGTCATTCGATCCATCACCCGACGTTGCCAACGGTCTGGCTGTCACCAGCGTGGGCCATAGAGGAAAGCTGATCCTGATCAGGCTCTCGGGCCCCGACCCGCTCACCTTCGTGGTCCACCTCATGCAGGGCGGCCGGCTCCGACCCGATCCGAAGAAGTCGAAGCGGCCCCGTGGCGGCATGGCCCGCTGGGAATTCGAAGACGGTGGCGCCCTTCTGCTCACCGAGGCCGGCACCGAACACCGAGCAGGCGTGTGGCTCGTCGCGGGAGATCCCGATTCCGTTGAACCGCTCGATCACTTGGGCCCCGATGCTCACACTGTCGGCCGCACGCAGCTTGCGGCGATACTGGCCGGTGAGTCCGAGCGACTGCACGGGTTTCTCCGAAATCAACGTCGGATGGCGGGCTTGGGACGCTTGCTGGCCAATGAGATCCTGCACTCGGCACGGCTATCACCATTCGCCAACACAGCCCGACTCGATGACGACGAGATCGACCGACTCCACGCCGCGATCGGATCGAAAGTCACGACAAGCCTCGACCATGAGCGGACTCTCGATGATCTCGGAAGATCACGCGACCGGCCGAGTGACGTACACCACCGAATAGGGGAGGACTGTCCGGTGTGTGGCGACACGATCCTGTCGATCGAGTACCGCCGCTACACGATCGCCTACTGCCCGACATGCCAGACCGATGGCCGGAAGCTCGCCGACAACACGACGAGCAAGTTCCTGAAATAGGTGTGCGCTAGCGGGCGATGGCGAGTTGCCGCGACTGGGCCAGCAGAGTGCCATCGGGAGCCCACATGAAACCATCCTCGTCGTTGAACCCGTCGGCGAGGTGACTGGTTGTGAACTCCGCAAAGACGCTGTCGTCGTCGTTCATGGAGAGATGGGGTAGATCGGCTCTTATGTGAACCGTGAGGTCGATGGTGGGAACCATCATTTCGGTGTTGACCTTGGGGAACGGAGCGGGCGGAAGAGCATCGGAAATGGCGACCAGAGCCAGGGCGTCGATCGGGCGCGGATCGAGGGTCCGGATCCAGCCGGCAATCCGGGCGGTGCCTTCCCCGCTGAAGAACGGAGCGTCGAACCGAAGATCGGTTATCCAATTGTCGGCCGCCGGGGGGAGGTTTCCGGCTCGCTCGACGCCGGCCTCGTGGGCATCGGTAGGAAGATCCTTGTTCCAGGCGTGAGCAGAATCCAGAGGCACCGAGAACGCGGCAAGAGCGGTGCAGAGCAGGTCGTCGCCTTGTTTCATGATGGCGGAGACGCTGCTCACCGAGCGGCCGGAGCGCTCCACCACAACCGATACGGTCGCCGGTTCGAACAACGGGCGGCGAAGGTAGTGCACGGTGAGAGAGCGCAGGGTGCGGTCGGGGTCGTCGATCTCGTCGGCCATGGCACGCGCGATGATCGCGGCTACATAGCCGCCGTTGGGTCCAGCCACGATGTTCCAGGACTCCGAGATCATCGCACCGTAAGATCCGCTACCGAGCGGCTGCACAGCGGTGTCGCGATCGAAGCTCGTGTTGCTGACCGGCGACGCCGTCATGTCGTGCCGGCCGACTCGACCGGAGTCTTCGATTCGGCGAAGTGAGCGAACACCAGCACCACCACCGCTGCCGCTACGGCGAGCGCGGTGGGCTGGAACCACTCACCGGAGCCCGGCCAGTCGAGACCGGTGCCCGACACGACATCGGTCTGGTCGCGGCTGATTACACCGACCCCATTGGGCCAGGGCCACAACACCCGCATCGAGCCGACCATGATCCCGATCAGGATGGCCATCACCGGGCCGAAGGAGCGTTCGAGGATCCACGCCAGAAAGCTCGAGAAAACAGCGAGTCCGATCACGGCACCGATGGCGACGAGGGCGGCGTCTCCCAACGCCCGATCGTCGACGGCCCCGATCACCGCCGAATACATGCCGAGCATGAGAAGGATGAACGATCCGGAAATGCCAGGCAGGATCATGGCGCACACGGCCAGCGCACCGGCGCCGAGAAAGGCCAAGGGCGAGGGGTTGGCAATTGGGCCCGACTGCGAGCCGAGGGCGACGAACACCACAGCACCAACCGCCGCGATGAGGGCGAGGTCGGTGAGCTTGCGGTCGGGTAGCAACCGGAATGCGACCACCACCGATGAGAGAACGAGCCCGAAGAACAAGCCGGCCATGTTCTCGGGGTTGTCGTGAAGCTGGGTCTGAATCACCGAAGCGAGGCTCACCACCGCCAACAGGATTCCGGCGAGCAGCGGCACGATGAAGCCGAAATCGAGAGCCCCAAGGCGTCGACGGAACCCGGTGAAGTCACCTCGGAGGAGGGTTCCGAGGGCCCTGGCGCCATCGCGGATCGTGTCGAGGAGCTTCTCGTAGATTCCCAGAACCAGTGCCACGGTGCCACCCGAGACACCGGGGACGACATCAGCCGAACCCATGGCAAAGCCGCGTATGACCTGAGAAACCGTCTTGGGGATCACGAGGGCCGAGGGTACCGTCGACACCAATGTTGAACGCGGCATCCGATGCAGACCGAGGGACACCGGTCGATGTCGGCCCGGTGACCATCTGGGCCGACGTGTGTGGCCCCGACGATGCAACAACGGTCGTGCTGCTGGCCGGCGCCGACAGCCCCGGGTTCCGCTGGACCCCGGCGGTTGTCGAACCGCTTCTGGCGGAGGGCTACCGGGTGGTCCGATTCGACCATCGCGACTGCGGACGGTCCACTCATCTCGGACCGGATTCCGCCTACAAACTCGATGATCTCGCCTCCGACACCCTGGCTCTCATGACCCGACTCGGCATCGATCGCGCCCATCTCATCGGCCGTTCGATGGGAGGAATGGTGGCCCAGGTGATGGCGATGACCGACCCGGGCAGAGTCGCTTCGCTCACGTTGGTGGGCACCACCGCCGGAGCCGGAGACGAACGCCTTCCGGGTCCCGACGACGATTTCGTCGAACAGATGATGGTCCGGCTGTTCGAGGGACCGCCGTCGGAAGACGATGTTCGCCAGCAGTGGATCGTCGATCTCCAACGGATCTTGTGCGGCCCGCTCTACCCGTTCGACGATGTCGCACAGAACGATCTGGCCCGAGCCGAGATTGTCACCGGCTGGGCCCCCGAGACCGGTCACGGCGTGGCGGTTCACTCATCGGATTCGAGGGTCGATGTGCTCGACTCGATTTCGGCACCGACCTTGGTGGTGCACGGCTCGGCCGACCCGGTGTATCCGTCCCAGCACGGCCGTGTACTGGCTGAGGGCATTCCTGGTGCGGTGCTGATCGAAGTCGAAGGGCTCGGTCACGAATTTCCCGATCGCCTCTTCGACGATCTCTGGGCGGTGCTGAGGCTTCATCTGTCAGAGAGTGAACGGGCTGCCGACCATCTCTGATTCCTGACGCGGAACGAGGCGCCCCGGGGCTGGAGCGCCTCGCCCACGAAGGGAGGACGTCTGCCGAGTCGTCTTCGGATCCGGGTCGTCTCTCAAGGCGCTTCTCCAGGTGTTCGTCGGAACACTGGGGTGCGAGAAGTTCGTGGGAGCGGTCCCGATCGTGTGATGAAGCGGCGTCAGTTTTGCGTACCAGTTGCGACGTTCCCCGCTGGCCGGGTCGGTCCGTCGTCGGTGCGCCTCCAACCTCCCTTCATCACCGGGTTGGTTGGAAGTCGAGACCTTTGTCTCGAGCGGGTGTTCCTGACCAACCCGTTGTCTGTGATGAGTCGAGAGTCGCGCCGGATCGGCCCGAGGTCAAGAAGAACTTCGCAGCGTGACCATCGCCCTCTCGGAGTGGGTGGGGCGCCACTCCCGATCGTCAGCTGATCTGACTGGCCAGGCTCCGGTTCTTGATCTTGGCCTTGATGTAGTCGCGGTTCATGAACGCGATGAAATCGAGTGGGATTTCCTTCGGGCAGGCCTCGTGGCACTCGCCGTGGTTGGTGCATGCCCCGAAGTACTCTTCCATGGTCTCGACCATGGCTTCGGTGCGCTTCCACCGCTCGGGTTGTCCTTGGGGCAGCACGTTGAGATGGGTGAGCTTGGCCGCTGTGAACAACTGGGCGGCCGAGTTGGGACACGACGCCACGCACGCACCACAGCCGATGCAGGAGGCCGCGTCCATCGACATCTCGGCCGCCTCCTTCGGGATGAGGATCTGGTTGGCGTCGGGGGCCGTGCCGGTGGGGGCGCTGATGAATCCGCCTGCCTCCACGATGCGGTCGAGAGGCGAGCGATCAACCACGAGGTCCTTGATCACCGGGAATGAAGCGGCCCGCCAAGGCTCCACCGTGATCTCGTCGCCGTCGTCGAACTTGCGCATGTGGAGTTGACATGTGGCGGTGGCCTTCTCCGGCCCGTGAGCCCGGCCGTTAACCATCATCCCGCAAGTTCCACAGATGCCTTCCCGGCAGTCGTGAGGGAAGTTGATGGGTTCGACGTCGTCGTCGAGAAGCCGTTCGTTGACGGTGTCGAGCATCTCGAGAAACGAAGCGTCCTCCGAGATTCCCTTGGCTTCGATGTCGAGGAACGAGCCCGGCGCATCGGGTCCGTCCTGTCGCCAGATTCGCAGCTTGAGGTCGAGGTTCTTGCTCATTTGTAGCTCCGCTGGGTCAGCTCGATGTTCTCGAATTCGAGGTGCTCCTTGTGGAGCTCTTGGGGTTGGTTGGGACCCTTCCATTCCCATGCCGCGACGTAGGAGTAGTTGTCGTCGTCGCGCAGGGCCTCACCTTCGTCGGTCTGGCTTTCGTCGCGGAAGTGGGCGCCACATGACTCCTCGCGATCGAGGGCATCGCGCACCACCAGCTCGGCCAGCTCCATGAAGTCGTCGACCCGGTTGACCTTCTCGAGCGACTGGTTGAGACCGTCGGCCGATCCCAGGACCTTGACATCCTTGCGGAACTCTTCGCGGATGGCCGGGATTTCCGACAGAGCCTTCTCGAGGCCGGTCTTGTCTCGGGCCATGCCGCAGTAGTCGCGCAGGACGGTTCCGAGTTCGCGGTGGTAGTGATCGGCGGACTTTGTTCCCGACTTCGACAGCCAGTGGCGAGTTCGGGTGTCGACCTCGGCCACGGCTTCGGTGAACACCGGGTCGTCGGTCGGAATGGCGGCGTTACCCAGCTTGGGAGCCAGGTAGTCGCCGATCGTGTAGGGAAGCACGAAGTATCCATCGGCCAGTCCCTGCATGAGCGCTGACGCTCCGAGACGGTTGGCACCGTGGTCGGAGAAGTTGCACTCGCCGAGGGCGTAGAGGCCCGGAACCGTGGTCATGAGGTTGTAGTCGACCCATAGACCACCCATCGAGTAGTGCGAAGCGGGATAGATCCGCATCGGCTGTCGGTAGGGATCCTCGCCGGTGATGCGTTCGTACATGTCGAACAGATTCCCGTAGCGTTCGCGGATCACGTCGATGCCTTCGCGGCCGATCGAGTCGGCGAAATCGAGGTACACGCCGTTCTTGAGTTCGCCAACGCCGTGGCCCTGATCGACCACGGTCTTGGCGTTGCGCGAAGCGACATCTCTCGGCACGAGATTGCCGAAGGTCGGATACTTCTCCTCGAGGTAGTAGTAGCGCTCGGCCTCGGAGATCTGGTCGGCGGAGCGTGATTCGTCGATGTCGCGTGGCACCCAGATCCGGCCGTCGTTTCGCAGCGACTCCGACATGAGGGTGAGCTTCGACTGGAACTCGTCGCCGGCTGGGATGCACGTGGGGTGGATCTGACCGAAGCACGGGTTGGCGAAGGCCGCCCCCTTGCGGTGAGCCCTCCACGAGGCGGTGACGTTGCAGGCCAGAGCGTTGGTCGACAGGTAGTAGACGTTGCCGTAGCCGCCGGTGGCCAGCACCACAGCGTGGGCGCTGTGAGAGCTCACCTGGCCGGTGAGGAGATCACGCACGACCACCCCGCACGCCTCGCCGTCCTTGGTGACGATGTCGAGAACGTCGGATCGGTTGTGGAGAGTGACCTTTCCGGTGGCGATCTGGGCGGCCATGGCCTGGTAGGCCCCGAGCAGGAGCTGCTGTCCGGTTTGTCCCCGGGCGTAGAAGGTCCGGCTGACCTGGGCTCCACCGAAGGAGCGGTTGGCCAGAAGGCCTCCGTATTCACGGGCGAACGGCACGCCCTGAGCGATGCATTGGTCGATGATGTCGACCGACACTTGGGAGAGTCGGTAGACGTTGGCTTCGCGTGAGCGGTAGTCGCCGCCCTTCACCGTGTCGTAGAAGAGACGATGAATCGAGTCAGCGTCATTTTGGTAGTTCTTGGCGCCGTTGATTCCGCCCTGGGCCGAGATGGAGTGGGCCCGCCGGGGTGAGTCGTGGTACGTGAAGACGTCGACGTTGTACCCGAGTTCGCCGAGGGATGCGGCGGCGGAGGCCCCGGCCAAGCCGCTGCCGACGACGATGACTTTGAACTTGCGCTTGTTGGGGGGATTGATCAGCTTCATCGCGAACCGATGGTTGTCCCATTTGTCGGCCAGTGGTCCGTCCGGGACCTTTGAGTCGAGGTTGATCATGATCGGACCTCCAAGACGGTGGTGGCAGACAGCGGGGCGATGGCTTCGTGTTCGACCGAACCGGCCGGCGGTGTGGTGCGGTCGTCCTCGTCGATCACTCCGACCTGCACGAGGATCGGGAAGCTCAGATTGCCGGCCAGAATCATGGCGCTGATGCCCACTGCGAAGCCCCGCCTGGCCGCGTTGTAGTGCGGGTTGTTGATGCCAAGAGACTGAAAGAGAGACCAGGTGCCGTGGTAGATGTGCACGGCGAGAGCCACGTTGGCCACGACGTAGATGATCGCAATCGGCACGGAGTTCATCGACTCCACCACGTTGTGGTAGACGTCGCCGCGTAGGTAGGTGTCGCCCAGCCACCAGCCCCAGGTGAGGTCGGCGAGGTGGAAGAAGAGGTAGAGCAAGATGATCGGGCCGGTCCAGCGCATGGTTCGGCTGGCGAAGTTGGCAGCGATGTAGTCCTGCTTGCGTTCGTAGCGCTCGTTGGAGGTCTCGCTCATGCGAGCCAGCGAGTAGGCGCTGTGGATGTGAATGACGAACATTCCGGCGAGGCCGACCCTCAGCAGCCAGAGAAGAAACGTGCGCGGGATGAGATCGCCGCCGAGGTCGCGTAGGGCCTCGCCGTATTCGTTGATCTCGAGGGGGCTCTGGTAGATGTGCAGATTGCCGATCATGTGAGCCACTACGAAGCCGAGAAGCCCGATGCCGGTGATGGCCATGACGTACTTCTTGCCGACGGCGGTCTGGTAGAGGTTGGCCGGCCACGGCAGCTCTCTGGTGCGCCTACGCAGTGGTTTGACCCGGCCGCGTGAATCGGATCGCGAGATGGTTTGTGCCATGCCCGAACTTCCTTGTCGTCTGCCTCTGTCGGAGCCACCGTAGTGCCGTCCGAGACCCTTGGCGCAAGTCCGGCCGGACCGGTCTCAACGCTGGTCAGATGAGCTGTGAGATGTAGTGGTTGGAGACGTCGATCGGTCCCGATTCGATCCTCAGAACCACTTTGAGTTCCTTCGATTCGTCCACCGGTTCGTCGGGCACGGTCACCACGAACGATCCCACCGACGAGCACTCGTCGGCCGGCATCGTGCCACCCCATCGCATCGTGTCGACAGTGAATTCTCCGATGGTGGCCGTGGCGCTCACGACGGCATCTTCGAGCGGCTCGTGCAGGTCGGAGATCACGTGGATCGAGAGATGATGTCGGTCGCCGCGGTGGCTCATCACGGGGAGGGAGTCGGCCACCGCTATCACCGGTCGACACGCCTCGACAAGAGCGTTCCAAGCCGGCTTCTGGGATCGTGACGCATCGAGAACCCCGAAGCCCCCCGAAGGTGTTGCGTCGGCGAGGTAGTGGTGAATGAACCCTCCGGTGGGGCGAAACTTGACCCGGCGCAGGTGTTCGATGGTGGTACGAACGATGTCGGCCTGGGCGGCGACGGTGAGCTGAGCCCAGTCGGTGCCGTTGCTGATGTGTCGTGGCGCAACCACATGCTGCAGCGACGAAGCGTCCGCACCGATCAACCTTCCGAGGGCATCCCAATCGATGTGGGGCCACAGGACGTCGTCGAGTTCAGGCAGAGAGGGGCTGACTGTCGCCGATCCGAATGCCGACACGAATCGGGCCATTCGTGGCAACCGGGCCATCCACGCCGCGATGTCGGAGACCCGTCCTCCGTTCCAGCCGAACCACAGGCTGCTCGTCGTGCCGTCGAGCTGCGGGAGGTGTGGTGGGACGCCGGTGTGGGCGACGATGGGACGGGATCCGTCGGTGCGCTCGATCACCCGCTTGACGGAACTGTCGAGAACGGCTCGATTCCAGGACGGAATCTGTTGGCTCAGAACCGGCGGAGTCGTGAGGGGCTGCTCGGGTCGGCGGTGGGGTTCGTCGTGGCCGCACCACACTGCCACCGATGGATGATGGCCGAGCAGGTCGACCGCTTCGCGTGCCTGTCTCACCGCCTGCTTGCGCACACCGCGGGCCATGAGGCCGCGCAGGGGAAGGTCCTGCCAGACCAGCAGACCCAACCGGTCGGCGCACTCGTAGAACTCCGGCCGGGCCAGATGGGTGTGGCATCGAACCAGATCGAGCCCGGCGTCGCGAACAGCGGTGAGGTCACTGGCTATCTGTTGGACGGTGGTGTCGGCGGGACGGGGCGTGATGGGCAGGGTCGAGACGCCCTTGACGAACATTCGGGTGTCGTTGACCGACATCGTCCAGTTGTTCATTCGTATCGAACGGAAGCCGATGTCCCGGGTGCGGGAGTCGTGGGTCTGGTCGTCGATGACGAGACTGCATGTGAGGCTGTGAAGGGGTTGGTCGCCGAGGGAGTGGGGCCACCAGAGTTCGGGCTGTGGCACCTCGAAGGTCCATTCGACGCGGTTCTCGCCGGCGGCCGCTGGATGGTTGAGTTCGTGGTCGTGGCCCGCGACTACTGTTCGGAGGGTCACTTGCCCCGACTCGGGAGAGTCGAAGACGCACCTGACGGTGACCTTCGCTCTGCTGTCGTTGGCGTCGGCGCAAACCGCACGGAAGTGCTTGATGGCGGCTGTTCCAGTCTCGCGAATCGTGACCGGTCTCCAGATCCCGCCCGGGTTGGCGCCCGCGGCGCCGCTCAGTTCGGGATCAATGTAGGCCCCGAGTAGGTCGCTGCGGGAGTCGGGATCCCCGAACTTCGGGGTTGACACATCGACGGCCAGGAGGTGCTCGTTGCGAGCCCGAACGAGCTTGGTGATCTCGAACGAGTGGGGGACGAAGTAGCCCTCGGTGTCGCCGACATAGGCGCCGTCGAGCCAGACATCACCCTGCTGGCAGATGCCTGCGAACTCCAACCAGACGCGGCGGCCGTCAGCGGGCGGCGAGGTGGAGAATCCCACTCGATGAAGCACGTTGAGATGCCCTTCGAGTCCGTCGACGTCGGACCAGTGTCCGGGCACGTTCACGTCGCACCAGGCCCGGTCGTCGAGCTGAGGTTCGTGAAACGTGCGGCGTAGCTCTTCGTGGGCGGCAACCGCCCTCCATGAGCCCGAAAGATCCATTGCAGGCACGGTAGCCGGGCGGGCTAGCCTCGCCGCCATGTCGAAACCAGAGACACTTGGCGCGTTGCGCGAGAGCGGATGGGAGTCCATACCGATTCGTGACGAGATGCGCCGCAACGCGATCATTCGAATTCGCGCCGGCGAGCCTGTGTTCCCCAACGTGCTCGGCTACGAGAATACCGTGGGCCCTCAGATCGAGAACGCTCTGCTGGCCGGCCACGACGTGATCTTCCTGGGCGAGCGGGGACAAGCCAAGACCCGGATGATTCGTGGTCTCACCGAACTGCTCGACGAATGGATGCCGATAGTGGCCGGGTCGGAGATCAACGACGATCCCTACGCTCCGATTTCCCGTCGCGGGCGGGATCTCGTTGCCGATCACGGCGACCGCACCCCGATTGCCTGGGTTCATCGCTCCGACCGATACGGCGAGAAACTCGCCACGCCCGACACGTCCATCGCCGATCTGATCGGCGAGGTTGATCCGATCAAGGTGGCTGAGGGCAGATATCTGGCCGACGAACTGGTACTTCACTACGGGCTGGTCCCTCGCACCAACCGTGGAATCTTCGCCATCAACGAACTTCCAGATCTCGCCGAACGTATTCAGGTTGGTCTTCTCAACGTGCTCGAGGAACGAGACGTGCAAATCCGTGGTCAGAAGGTGCGTCTTCCTCTCGACGTGCTGTTGGTCGCTTCGGCCAACCCTGAGGACTACACGAACCGGGGCCGGATGATCACGCCATTGAAGGACCGCTTCGGTTCTCAGATCCGCACTCACTACCCACTCGATATCAGCACCGAAATAGCGATCATCGAGCAGGAACGAGTCCATCCCGAAACGGAAGATCTCGAGATCTCGGTGCCTTCATTCATGACGGAGATCGTGGCGAATCTGACATTCGCAGCTCGGGCAAGTGCCCACGTGTCTCAGCGTTCGGGGGTGTCGGTGCGCCTCTCGATCGCCAACGAGGAGGTCATGGTCGCCAACGCCATGCGCCGGACGCTTCGTTCCGGCGAATCCCATACCGTGCCGCGGGTCATCGATCTCGAGGCCCTCGCCGCGGCGACCGCAGGCAAGGTGGAGATCGAGACACTCGACGAGGGGCGAGACGCTGAGATCCTCAGCAACTTGATCCGTTCCGCTGTGCTCACGGTGTTCAAGCAGCGGGTGCCGCCCGAATCGCATCGGGCCGTGGTTGAAGCATTCGAGAGCGAACTTGTGGTCGACACCGGTGAGGACGTCACCGATGCCGCCTACACCCTGCTGCTCAACACGATGCCAGCCCTGAGAATCCCGGTGGAGGCGTTGTTGGCCGGCGAGGACCAACCCGAGTCCCCGGCCATGATCGCCAGCGCTGCCGAACTCGTCCTTGAGGGACTCCATCTCAGCAAGCGACTCAACAAGGACGCCGCCGGCGGCAGGGCCCAATTCCGGGGACGATGAGGGCCAGCCGGACTTAGTCGGCTCGGCAGTGCACAGCGAAACAGAAGCACTCGTCGGCCGGTGCCCCGTCGGGGCTGTGGGCTGACTCCTTGGGGTCGAATACACCGAGTGACCGGGTTGTGGGCATGTGATGAATTCCCACGACCTTCTCGACCGTGAATCCGTGTCGGGAGACAATCGAGACCATCTCCTCGGGATCGTATTCGTGGGTGTGGTCGCCGCTGAGGAAGGCTTCGCCCATGATCAGCTTGGTCATAGAGCGGTTGGGCGTGTCGAATACGAACGCACCCCGGTCGACGAGGTGGGATCTGATCTGAGCCAGCATTCCGGGCAGCTCGTGGGTCGGAATGTGCTCGATGACTTGGCCCATGAACACAGCGTCGAATCGACGTCCGCCGAGGTCCGGCACGGCATCGAGAATCCCGGCGTCGCCGTGGTGGAACGTGACCGTCCCCCACTCGCGCTTCCGTACGATGCGCTGGTCGTAGATGGGCCGGCCGTGGAATTGATCGTCCTCGGGCCGGTCGAGGATGTGTAGCTCGGACGGGTGGTGGGGGTAACCGAGTTCGAGGAGCGCCCCGAGTTCGTGGGTCGGACTCGAGCCGCCGATGTCGAGGATCCTGTCCCATGCCGGTAGCTGGGAGCACCAGTTGGTTCGGGAGGCATGGAGTAGGTGATAGAAACCGGACCGGCCGAGGAGATACTCGGGACTCTCAATCAGAATTCCGGGCACGTCGTCGGCTGTGAGCTGGTGGGTGGCGATCAGGTCTCGGTAGGTGGCGGCGCCGTCGGGGTCGATGTGGCGACCGAGGACTTCCACGTAGGCGGTGTCGACGGCAGCCATGGCCTCATCGACGGTGGCGGCATCGAGCCGTCGTCGAGTAAGCGCTCTGATACGCCGGACACCGGCTCGGGCTGACAGGCGTCTCACGGAGTTGCCGTCAGCGTTTGGTGAACACGCCGGTGTCGAATACCACCCGGTCGCCTACTCGGGTCTGGAACAGGACCTGTTCGGCTTCGTTCCACATGTGGACGTCGAGACGCTCACCGGGCAGGACCGGGGACTTGAATCGCCCACCCATCGACCCGAAGTGGTCGACATCGCTGTCGCACAGGGTGTGGAGCAGCGCTCGCCCGGTGACTCCGAAGGTGCAGAGGCCGTGCAGGATCGGCCGGTCGAACCCGGCCATTGCCGCGAAGGTCGGGTCGGAGTGGAGTGGATTGCGATCGCCGTTGAGGCGGTACAGCAACGCTTGGTCGCTTCGCGTGTCGTAGCCGCTGATCTCGTCGGCCGGCCGATCGGGGAGTTGCCAGGTGGTCGACGGTCCTCGATCTCCGCCCCATCCGCCTTCCCCGGAGATGAAGAGACCCGACCGACTGGTCCAGAGAGGGCTGCCTTCGGTATCGGTGACCTCGGTCTCGATGTAGACCAGCGCGGCCTTGCCCTTGTCGTAGATGTCGCCGACGTTGCCCCGCCCGACGGCCTTGCCTGCCGCCGGCACGGTTTGATGCAGCTGGATGTGTTGCTCGCCGTGGAGCAGTGCAGCCAGATTGAAGTCGCCGAAGTCGGGCATGCCTCCGGTGCCCATCACCACCACCTGCGTCGGGAACGCCAACTGGTCGATGCCCTGGGAATTCTCGGTGGTGAACTCGAGTTCAAAACCGGTGGGGTCGGTTTGGCCGGCCCCCACGCCGAGGGCGTAGAGGAGACTGTCGGTGGAGGTCCAGCTGATCTCCCGGGGTTCGCCCACGGTGCCGGCGGCTTCGGGGTTGATTGCCATTTCGATCTCCGTCTGCAGTTGTTGCGGTCTACTCGATTTCGGTTCGCAGTGTCGCCAGCGCCATTGCCACGGCGCGATTCTCGACCCGGACCAGGTCGTCGTCGGTGTTTGAGGTGGCAAGCGTGGTGATCAGGCCGATGGCGCCGGTGACCAGGGCCATCCCCTGCTCGGCTCCGATCTCAGGTCTCACGATCTGAAGGACCTCGACCCATTCGTCGCGCCAGGCCCGGAGACGTTTGGTCATGGGGGAGCGGCGCGCTGAGGTGAGGTGGCGGGCTTCGGTGGTCCATACCGAGATCAGCGCTGACTGTTCGATCGCCACCCTGGCGTAGGCCCTGATGAACGACTCCAGAAGCACGCCGGACTGCGCTCCCGACGCGAGCGCAACGTTGTTGGCGTCGTGGACCTGGTCGGCGGCGTGTCGGATGGCCTCGAGCAGGATGTCCTCTTTGGACGAGAAATGGCGGTAGATCGCGGGCCCGCTCACGTCGACCGCTTTTCCGATGTCGTCGACTCCGGTGGCGGGATAGCCGTTTTGGTGGAAGAGATCGATGGCCGCTTCGAGTATCAACTCGCGTCGGTTGGAGGGACGCCGTCCTCCCTTGTCGGCCGACGAGTTTGCGGTCCCTTCACCAGTCATGTTTACGGACGTTAACAAATCGGCGGTGCGCTGGGTCGCGCCGGAACGCTAGGTTCCGGTGATGGGCCTCCGTCGCCGACGAAAATCACGCAGGGATCCCCCTCATTTCGCGTACTCGCGGTGGGACGGCACCCAATCCGGGTTCGAGGTCGGCGCCGACGAGGTGTTCGATCAACTGTCCGACGATCTGCTCTATCACGGCGATGTCAACAGCGCCCTGAGACGTCTGATGCAGAGCGGCATGACCGACCGAGACGGCCGTCAGATGGACGGGATTCGGCAGATGCTCGAGCGGCTCAGGGAGAAGCGCGAGGAGATACTTGATCGTTACGACCTGGGCGGTGCGTTCGACGACATCGCCGACCAGCTTCGTGATGTGGTGGAGTCGGAACGGTCGGCGATCAACGACATGGTCTCCGAGGCCGAAGAGTCAGGCGACGAGCGTCGAAGCGAACTGACTGCCGACACGGCTGCATTGAAGAATATGGAACTCGACATGCTCCCGCCCGACCTGGCCGGTCAGGTGAAGGGATTGCAGAACTACGACTTCGAGAGCGCCGAGGCCCAAGCAGCGTTTGAGCAATTGCTGGAGAAGCTACGAGAGCAGGTGCTGCAGCAGTATCTCGATCAGGTCGCTGAGGGAGTCGACAACATGTCGCCCGACGACATGGCACGGACCAAGGACATGCTCGCCGAGCTCAATCACATGCTCGAGCAGAGAGCAGCGGGTGAGGATCCCGACTTCGACGGGTTCATGGAGCGTTTCGGTGACTTCTTCCCGGAGAATCCTCAGACCCTCGACGAGCTCCTCGAGGTGATGGCGAAGCGAATGGCCGCCATGCAACAGATGCTCAACTCGATGACCCCGGAGCAGAGGTCCCAGCTGCAGCAATTGTCGGACCAGCTATTGGACGACATGGATCTGCAGTGGCAGATGACGCGTTTGTCGGAGAATCTTCGCGACCAGTTCCCGGGGGAGGGCTGGGGTCAGAGCCATGGCTTCCAAGGTATGGACCCGCTCGACCTGCCCGAAGCTGTCGACATGATGGGCGAGCTCGGCGACATTGATCAGCTCGACAACCTGCTGCGAGGTGCCACCAACCCGGGAGCGTTGGCCGAGGTCGACATCGATCGGGCCAGGGATCTGTTGGGTGATGAGTCGGCCGAGAGTCTCGAACGTATGGCGGAGGTGGCGCGGCTACTCGAGGAGGCCGGTCTCATCGAGAACCGGGAAGGTCGTTACGAACTCACTCCCCGGGCCATCCGACGAATCGGTAACGGCGCTCTCGAGGAGTTGTTCAAGCGCATGTCAGCCGATGCTCTCGGCAAGCACGAGGTGCGGCGCACGGGTCTGGGGCACGAACGAGATTTCGAGACCAAGGCCTATGAGTTCGGCGACCCGTTCAATCTCAACATCGAGAGAACACTTCGCAATGCGGTGACGAGAACAGGCGGGGGAATCCCGATCCGCCTCCATCCCGACGATTTCGAGATCGAACGAACCGAGCAGCAGGTTCGGTCGAGCACCGTATTGATGCTCGACCTGTCGTTGTCGATGCCCATGCGCGACAACTTTCTGCCGGCGAAGAAGGTGGCGATGGCGCTCCACGCCCTCATCACGAGCAAGTACCCCCGTGACTACTTCGGGCTCGTGTCGTTTTCGGAAGTGGCCCGTGAGATCCGACCCGAGCATCTGCCGGAGGTGTCCTGGGACTACGTGTACGGCACCAACATGCAGCACGGCTTTCAGCTGGCCCGAAGGATGCTGGCCGGGAAGGTCGGCACCAAACAGATCATCATGATCACCGACGGAGAACCCACGGCCCATATTTCGAGCTTTGGCGAGCCCGTCTTCAACTATCCGCCGACCAAGGAGACGGTCGACCTCACTCTCGCGGAGGTGATCAAGTGCACTCGGGCCAACATCCGTATCAACACGTTCGTTCTCGATGCCACGCACGAACTCACCCATTTCATCGAGGAAGTGTCCCGGCTCAACGGAGGTCGGGCGTTCTTCACCACGAATCAGGATCTCGGCGACTATGTCCTCGTCGACTTCGTGGAGAACAAGCGCAAGCTCCTCCGACGGGGATCGTCGGCGCGACGGTGACGGAACCGAGGCGAAAATATGCCCTCCCGGCCTTTACATAAGGGGATTACAGTGGTGTAATTACGGCCGTGGCAGTTGGCGGAGGGGGTCCGACCGGATCCCGCCGTGCCCGCTCGGAGGATTACACAATGGCCCTACAACTCGACATCGAAACAGCCGAGAAGACTTGGCAGGATCTGGCCAATTGCCTCGGAGTCGACCCCGACCTGTTCTTCCCCGAACGTGGTGCCTCCACTCGAGAGGCCAAAGAGGTCTGCCGCGGCTGCGTGGTCCGTGAAGATTGCCTCGAGTTCGCGCTCGGCAACGGAGAGAAGTTCGGTATCTGGGGAGGAATGAGCGAACGCGAGCGGCGTCGCATCCGTCGTCAGCGGGCCCTGGCCCGAACTGCCGCGCAGGAAGCGTCCATCACCGCCTGATCCACCCCGGTTGCTGCCTACCCCGGGACCCCTCAAACAATCTGCACCCCGGGGCGGTTACCCTTCTGGGTATGAACCTCGGAACCCCCGAACTGCTCGTGATCTTGTTGATCGTCCTTCTGGTGTTCGGCGGAGCCAAGCTGCCGAAGCTTGCCCGATCTCTCGGTCAGGCCCAAAAGGAATTCAAGACCGGACTCCAGGACTCCTCGAGCGACGACAAGACCGAAGGCAAGACCGAAGACAGCGACACCTGATTCAGAGGGTCGCTACGGCGGCTGTTTTCGTGATCAGGCCACTCTTGCTGTCTCGCGGCGGGACTTGAGAATCCGTCGTCGCTGACGTTCGCTGCATCCGCCCCACACCCCGTGGTCGATGCGGTTCCGCAGCGCGTACTCAAGGCACCCTTCCTGCACGGGACAACCGTTGCAGATACGACGAGCCACTTCTACTCCGACGCCATCGGACGGGAAGAATGTGGTCGGGGGGTGGCTGGCACAGTTGCCGGTTGCCATCCATTTTGTGTCCATTTGCCTCTCCTAGGTCGGGAAATCACGCCCAAACCGCCCGCCTGTGCACTACTACTACGTTCACAGGAGGTCGAAAGTTCCCGTAAAGGTCGCATCGGAACATTTCTCGACGAACTCGAGTCCATTGTCTGATCGGTTTCACTCTCGGGGCGCCGGTCCAGGCCCGTTACACTGTTGATCTCACTGGCCCTTGCCGGCTGGATCGCCCGGGAGCACACATGACAGACACCGTCGAAACTGAAGACGAAGCCCCAATAGCGGAGGCCACCATTACCTATCTGGGGCCGGTCGCACCCCACTGGGAGATTCGTGGTGTCTACGGGGAGCGCGAGGTCATCGACTCGTTCCGGTCGCGAATCAACGCACGGCTGATGCTGCTCCCGCCTCACGATCCGCAGTTCCGACGCAATCGCGAACGGGTCAACCGCGACGGTGAACGCGAGAACATCAAGGTCAACTGGGATCTCGGCTACCCCGAGGAAGAGCCACAGCAATGATCCGCGGCGAGCAGCGGGGCAGCGCAACGTGAGCGTTCCCGACCGACTCGCCGATGCAACGGATGCTCCGATTGCCGTTTCGATCAGCGGCCACGACGACAACGAAACCCGTTACTTCAATCGTGAGATCAGCTGGCTCAGCTTCAACGCCCGGGTGTTGCAATTGGCCGGCGATCCCGCCACACCGTTGCTCGAACGACTCGGATTCCTGGCGATACATGCCGGCAATCTCGACGAGTTCTTCCAAGTGCGTGTGGCCGGCCTTCACGATCAGGTCGCGGCCGGAATCACCAGGCGTACCCCGGATGAGCGCTCACCATCTGATCAGTTGGCGGAGATTCGATCCGTCGTCGAGCGACAGCTGGATCAACACGAACGCTGCTATCTCGACCAGGTCCGGCCGCAGCTGGCGGTCGACGGCATCGAGTTGCTCGATTGGGACGACCTCGAACAGACCGAACGCGATGGGCTGTCGGTTCGCTTTCGCCAGCGCATATTTCCGGTTCTGACCCCTCTGGCGGTCGATCCCGGGCATCCCTTCCCCTACATCTCCGATCTGTCGCTGAATCTCGCGGTCAGGCTCCGAGACTCCTCCGACGAGCGCAGTCTCTTCGCTCGTGTGAAGATTCCTCCGACGCTCGACCGGTGGGTGCGGATCGACGACCGTGCTCGATTCGTGCCGCTCGAACAAGTGATAGCGGCCCATCTCGATCAACTGTTCCCGGGAACGCAAGTCCTCGAGAACCACGCCTTTCGGGTCACGCGCAACGCCGACCTCACCCTCGAAGACGAAGAGGCCGACGACTTGTTGGCCGCGGTCGAGATGGAGCTTCGCCGCCGTCGGTTCGGCCGTGCCGCCAGGCTCGAAGTTGCTTCCGACATTTCCGACGAGGTGCTCGACCTACTCATGCGCGAACTCGACGTGGCGGCCTCCGATGTCTACCGCTGCGCGGGTCCGCTCGATCCCAAATCGTTGTTCGCCGTCGCCTCGCTCGACCGCCCGGCACTACGTTGGCCGGAGTGGCGCAGCATCACCGAACCGGCACTCGATGGCGAAGACGACACCGTCAACTTCTTCGATGTCCTGCGCAAGGGCGACGTGCTGGCGCACCATCCCTACGCGTCATTCGGAAGTTCGGTAGTGGAGTTTGTCCATCAGGCCTCGCTCGATCCGTCCGTGCTTGCCATCAAGCTCACGCTCTACCGAACCAGTGGCGACAGTCCGATCATCGACGCTCTAATCGCCGCCGCCGAAAGAGGTAAACAGGTGGCCGTTCTGGTCGAGCTCAAGGCCAGGTTCGACGAGGCGGCCAACATTGGTTGGGCCAAACGCCTGGAGCAGGCGGGCGTTCACGTCGCCTACGGGTTGGCCGGCCTGAAGATCCACACCAAGGTGGCGATGGTGGTTCGTGAGGAACCCGACGGAGTGCGCCGCTACTGCCACGTAGGCACCGGCAACTACAACAACCGCACGGCCCGCGTCTACGAGGATCTGGGGCTTCTCACCTCGTCGCCGGCACTCGGATCTGATCTGTCCGACCTCTTCAATTCTCTCACTGGCTACGGCCGGTCGATCGAGTTCCAGCGGCTGCTGGTGGCCCCGGAGCATCTACGCAAAGCCATGTATCAGTTGATCGACACTGAGGTCGAGTCGGGCCGCGGTCGGATCATCATGAAGATGAACAGTCTTGTCGATCAAGCGATAATCGAGAAGCTCTACGAGGCGTCCTGCCAGGGCGTCGACATCGATCTGATCGTGCGGGGGATCTGCTGTCTTCGCCCCGGAGTCGCGGGGATGTCAGACCGGATCAAGGTGCGTTCGATCGTGGGCAGATATCTCGAGCACTCCCGGATCTACCACTTCGCCAACGCCGTGGGGATGGGCCAAGGGCGCTCTTTCATCGGCTCGGCCGACCTGATGGGTCGCAATCTCGACCGTCGAGTCGAGGCGCTGGTTCCGGTGGAGGACCCGACGCTCGAGGGTCGCCTGGCCGAGTTTCTCCAGGTCGAACTCACCGACGATCGCTTGGCTTGGACCTTGGCCAGCGACGGAACCTGGACCAAGCGTCATGGCCCGGCCGGAATCGACACCCACGTGCGAATGCAGCAGATGGCCGGCGCCAGAGCAAGTGTCTGACCTTCTGAGCCGCCTTCGAACCGAACACCCCGACGTCGAGGTCTGGGCCGCCGGCGGTGTCGTTGCACGCTCCTCGAAACGAGGGGTGGAGATTCTGTTGGTCCATCGACCTCGCTACGACGACTGGTCGCTCCCGAAGGGAAAGATTGAGGAGAACGAATCGCTTGAGTCTGCGGCAATTCGGGAGGTCCTGGAGGAGACCGGATTCGCGTGCGAACTCGGAGAGAGGCTCCCGACGATCACCTACCGCGATGCGAAGAAGCGCAGAAAGGCCGTGGTCTACTGGGTGATGACCGTCGACCATGGGAAGTTTCGCAGCAACGAGGAGGTCGATTCGGTCAGATGGCTCAGTCCCACTGATGCCGAAGCGAAGCTTGACTACTCGCGTGATGCAGAACTGTTGCGCAGTTCGATGCCAGTGATCCTGGCCGGGCTCTGAGGTAACGCGTGGCCGATATCCCGCTACCGATGGTGTCTCTCCCGACGCCTACGATGACGACGTGAACGACCAAGGATGGCGGCCACTGCGCCGATCCAATCAGATTCGCCGGACGGTTGGCGCCGAGGGCTTCGCCATCACGCCGTTCGCTCGTCTCACGCGGGTCCATGCCGCCTCTGCGGCGTCCGACGCTGCGATAGCGGTGACACTCGCCGGCTCCATCTTCTTTTCCATCAGCCCCGCTGAGTCGAGGTGGAGGGTTGCGCTCTACCTACTCGTCACCATGGCTCCGTTCGCTGTGGTCACGCCGCTGATCGGTCCGGCCATCGATCGTTTGCGTGGCGGGCGCCGATTGATGATCATCGTCACCGTCATCGGTCGGGCCGTGATCGCATTCCTGATCATTCAGCACTTCGATTCGCTTCTGCTCTTCCCTGAAGCCTTCGGGCTTCTGATCATGCAGAAGGGTTACGCGGTGGCCAAGAGCGCCGTTGTTCCACAGTTGGCGCGCAACGACGACGACTTGGTCAACCTCAACAGCCGGCTGGCGCTCATCAGCGCTCTTTCGGGAATGACCGGAGCTGTCCTGGCAGGAATCGCTTCGTTGATCGCCGGTCCGGCAGGCGCGGCGGCCATCGCCATGGTCGGCTTCATGGTGACCGCTGTCCTCACCTTCCAGCTTCCGCCAATTGTGGTGGCGGCCGGCCCACCCGAAGAGCTCGAACGAGCCGAACTGCGCGACGCAGCCGTGATCCTGGCCGCCTCGGCCACAGCCATGCTGCGAGGAATTGTGGGCTTCGTGACATTCTTTCTGGCGTTCGAGTTTCGGGGCGGAACCGACGGCCTCGACGTGGGCGCCGATGGCGCGGCCGTAGGCGGAGCTACCGCCTCAGTCCGCGGAATCGACATTACCGGCGACCCGTCTGCCCCGGCTTGGCACTTCGGGGTGGTGCTTCTCGGGGCCGGCATCGGCGCGCTGATGGGGGCGCGGTTCGCTCCTCGCCTCCGATCACGCTTCAACGAGGAGAAGATGCTCCAGGCGGCCTTGCTGGCGACCCTGGTGAGTGGTGTTTTTGCAGCCTTCGCCGGAGGCCTGTCGGGCGCCACCTTGATTTCATTCACGGTCGCGATTTCGGCTTCCACCGGCAAACTCGCGTTTGAGTCGCTGTTGCAGCGGGAAGCCCCCGACGCGAACTACGGCCGTACCTTCGCGAAGTTCGAGGCGAGGTTCCAGATCGCATGGGTGTTCGGTGCCATCTTCCCGGCCCTGATTCCGCTCAACACCCAGGTCGGCGGCACCGCGATTGCGAGCGCGGCCGGGCTGGCATTGGCGTCCTACATCGTGGGTCGACCAGTTGGGGCCATGCTCAAGTCAGGGGTTCGGTCAGGGGTGAAGAGCGGTCGGCTCGTGAAGTCGAATCTGTCGCGTTCCGAACCCGTTGAGGCCGAATCCGACGAAATCACCGACGACGATCTGCGGCCCTCGCAGCCGCAGCCACCGTCGGCCACTCGCAACTTCCCCACCGACGCGGTCTGGGACTCGGCTCCTGTGCCCTACGTCTCACCGGTTGAGGGGGTCGATGTCGACCACGTCCAGCCTCCGGCTACGCCCCACCCCGACCAGGGCGAGAGTCCAGCAGGCCGCACCGATCTCGAATAGAGGTCAGTCGGGGAGATCGATCCTCGCCAACCAGAGTCCCGGGGCATCGACTTCGGTGGGAGTGGGCAGGTTCTCGGGTTCGGCGAACAGTCTTGCCAGCCCGTCGTCTCCGGCCCGCTCCACTACCCCGGCCGCGAAGGCCGTGCCTCGGTCGTACTGAGAATGGTCGAGTTCGAGCCCGAGGATCCGTTCGACGAAACGATCGGACTTGTCGGCCGTGGCTCGGCGCCTTCGGAGGGCTTCGGTGAGCATCGAGTAGGAACCGATCAGGGTCTGGCCGATGCTGTCCATCACATGGTCGACGTAGCCGGTGACCGCGGCAACTATGGCGGTGAGTTCAGGCTGGATGGCTTCTTGTTCGGGTGAACGAACCGCACCCAGCACAGTGTCCGGATCGCCGAGAAGAGACTGGATGTCGGCCAACGACTCCGGCCCGGCTGACAGATCGAAACCACCCAGCTTGTCCTCGATAGTCGAGGGATCAGAGGTGAAGGCGGCGGCATGTCGCTGCAGAAGATCTTCCAAGCGGGCCTTGACGTGGGGAATCCCCAGCACGGCATGGGACGTCGTCTCGTGGAGGCACACCCAGAGGCGCAGATCGTCGCGCTCGAGTGACCACTCGGAGCCGAATAGATCGACGTTGGGAAGAGCAATGAGGAGTGGCTTGCCTTCGGGCCTGGGGACCGGGAGGTCGTAGCCGCCCATCGAACGATGGGCGAGGTTTCCGACCATTGTTCCGGTGGTCATGCTCGACATCATCGGCGCCATCATCTGGCTCATTCCCTGGATCATCGCCGCCATGGGATCGTCGGCCGGGAGATCGTCGGGTAGTTCCAGCCCGGCCGACATCGACTTCGAAAGAGTCTCGAACATCGGGCGGTAGTCATCGATGGTGCGGTCGGCCCACTGCGAACGATTGACGACCTCCACACGCATCGGGCCTCTCTTTTCGAGATCAAGACCCGTCTTGGCACTGACCTGAAGCTGGGCCACCCGAATGAGCTCCTCGACCGCCATTCGGTCGATCGGGTCGACATTGGCCTCGGTGCGGCCCTCGTTGGCGATGCTGTGGGCGATCTGTCGGGAAGCGTCCTGGCCCGGAGCGCCCTGCCCCTGAATCATGCGCATCAACTCGCCGATGAAAGGAATTCCGTCGAATGGGTCTTCTCCGGGTGGACCGGCGTCGCTCATGACGGCATGGTAGATGAGAGCAGGGGCCGTTCCTCTGCAGTGCGGGCCGGTGAGTCGAGGTTGGAGCAACCGTGAGAATCGTTGTGACAGGTGCAGCGGGAGCGATAGGTCGACGGGTGGTGGCGCGGTTGGCTGCCATTGATGCCGATCTCGATGTGCTGGCGGTCGATCGGATCAACCAGCCCTCGGATGTCTTCGGTGTGGGCTTCAAGAGAGTGGATTTGTCAACCGAGGATCTCACCACCGTGCTGGCCGGCGCGACGACTGTTGTTCATCTGGCGTCTTCGACGAGCCCCGACAATCCTGATCCGCTGGCCAGCGAACTCGAGGTGGCGATCTTCCGCCGGGTTCTCGACGCTGCGTCGTCGGTCGGGGTCGAACATGTAGTCGTGTTGTCGACCGCGATGGTCTACGGGGCGTGGCATGCGAATCCCGTTCCCATTACCGAAAACGCGTCGATCAGGCCCAACCCGGATTTCGGCTGGGCCAACCTGAGGGCCGAGATCGAGAAGTTGGCGGTGGAGTGGAGACAAACCAACCGTGGGGCCGGAGTGGCGGTTCTGCGTCCGACCTCGGTGGTGTCCAACGACGATCTCGGTCAACTGGCGAGGGTTCTGCATGCGGCCAGGCGGGGAGTGGCGGCCGAAGGCGACCCGCCGGTGCAGTATCTGCATGTCGACGATCTGGTATCGGCGATCGAAATTGTCGTGATGGCCAAGTTTGATGGTGTCGCCAATGTCGCACCCGACGGCTGGATACCGCCCGACGCCCTCCACGAACTCGAAGGCTTGTCCGCACGTGTGAGGGTGCCGCAATGGGCCGCTCGCGGGCTGGCGGCTCTCAGATGGCGCATGGGCTGGTCACCGACGCCTCCGGGGGTTGTTCCCTATACCGCCAACTCCTGGGTCGTGTCCAACGACCGACTGCGGGCTCTGGGCTGGAATCCGAACTTCTCCAACGAGGAAGCCTGGGTCGCTTCCCACGAACCAGGTCGGCTCGATCGTCTGCCGGCTCGGCGCCGGCAAGAGTTGGCACTCGGCCTCGCTGCCGGTGCGCTGGCTGCGGTGCTCGTGGGAGTGGCGATCGCGGTCGTGAGGATCAGACGACGGAATCGCTGATCAGGATTCGTCCTCGATCGACGCATCGAGAACGACTTGACAGACAACTTCGTGGCCGTCGCGCATCACCAGAAAATCGAGGGTCTCGCCGGGTTGGTGAACCAGCAATTCTGCGACCATGGCGGCCATCGACGTGACACCGGATTCGCCGACCTTCACCACCACGTCGCCGATCAGCATTCCACTGTCGGCAGCCGGTCCGTTGGCTTCCACCGATGTAACGAGCGCCCCGGAGTGTTGGGTGTTGTCGTCGGTGGGCAGGACGTCGCGGGCAGTTATGCCGGCCCTTGGGTGATCGACCCAGCCGTTGGCGATCAGGTCGTGAGTGATTGCGCGGATGAGGTCGATCGGCACCACTGCGGCCGGAGCGTCGTAGGCGGTGGAGGCGATGATCCCGACGACCGCGCCCGTGGTGTCGACGGCGGGGCTGCCGGGGAGAACTTCGCCGACCGATCCGTCGAGAGCGATCACTCCCACGTAGAGGGATCCGTCGCTGGCGGCACTGGTGGCCGCACCAGAGATGACGAGTCGGTTCTGGGCGTCTCCGGCGGCGTTGACCACAGCAAGGGTTTCGCCGGAAAGCGGGGCGCCGGCCTCAGATATCACCGCCGCGGTCATCTCGTCACTGACTCGAAGGACCGCGAGGTCGGTCACCATATCGGTGCCGATGACCGATGCTTCCTGTGCGGTGCCCGAACTGGTCGTGACCATGACCGTGTCGGCGCCGGCGAGGGCCCGGCCGCTAGTCACGAGGTAGCCGTCGTCGCGGATGGCGACAGCTCCGGCGACAATGCTCGATCCGTCGAGTTGTCGGACGGCGGCCGTTGATGGCCGGGCCACGTCGGAGACGGTGCGGGTCCATTCGTCGGCCGGGGTGATTCGCGGCGCAACCGACTCGATCGGGATGAGCGCGACGCGTTCCGTGGCCATTCTGACCTTGGTGATGCCGCCGAAGGTGAACCACATGGCTCCGACCAGCATGGCCCCGCCCATGGCCGAGAATACGATGGTGGTCGGGTTCGCCGAGCGCCGTTTGCCGGCACCCTGACCTAGCTCGGACGGGTGACGCCAGAGGCGGTCCTCGGCGGGCAAGAGCCAACCTCGAACATCGTCCTGGTCGTCGGTTTCTTCCGGTCCCACGAGACGCGAGGCTACATTCGGGAGTCGTGCTGGCGCGCGCGCCCCTGCGTGGTTGACACGGTTGGTGTGGGACGCAACCGTGTGGCGACCTACGATGACGCTGTGCTGTCACCACCCGAAGACCCGACCTGGCTCGGACTCAGCAGTGAGCGTCTTCCGGTTGGTGCCGCTTCCGACTGGGCGGTTCTGCCTTCCTGTGGCGCGCTGGTGATGTTCAGCGGAACAGCGCGCGACCACGCTCCCGGACGCGATGCGGTGGAGCGTCTCGAATACGAGGCATACGAGGAGCATGTCGTGCCCCGGCTGGCCGAGATTGCTTCCAAGATGCGGGCGTCATGGCCCGACATCGGCCGAATCGCCATTCTGCATCGGGTGGGAGTGGTGCCGGTGGGCGAATCCTCGGTTGTGGTCGTGGTCTCGTCACCACACCGGTCGGCGGCATTCGAAGCAGCCCGATACGCCATCGACACGCTGAAAGCGACGGTTCCGATCTGGAAACGGGAAACCTGGGCTGACGGGGAGTCGTGGGGTCTGGAGACTCAGCACATATCGGAGGTCGCGCATGAGTAGTGCTGCGCTGTTTCTGGCCGGTGCGCTGGTGGCTGCGGTCGTCGGCCTGATCGTGTTGTGGGTGTTTCATGCCATAACGCAGCGTCGTCGCCGACGCGAAACACCGTTCGATCAGCAGATGCAGGCCTTGGCGTTCAACCCGAGTCGGGTGAGTCGCGATCAGCCGAGCGGTATTGTCACCCTCGACCCCATCGACGAGGAGACCTGAGCCCTGGCACGCGACCTGGCGATCGACCTTGGCACCGCCAACACTCTCGTCTACGCGAGGGGTGAGGGCATCGTCCTCAACGAACCGTCGGTTATCGCGCTGAATCGGCGCAACAACGATGTCATCGCCATGGGCAGCGAGGCCTGGGAAATGATTGGACGCACGCCGAGTTACATCGTTGCGGTGCGGCCCTTGCGGAAAGGCGCGATCACCGATTTCGACGTGACTCAGCGGATGATCAGGCTCCTCCTTCAACGAGTCGGGGTCAGCAAGTTCAACCGTCCGCGGGTCGTGATCTGCGTGCCGTCGGCGATCACCGCGGTGGAGCGTCGCGCTGTCACCGAGGCGGCTCGAAGAGCCGGAGCGGCCGATGCCCGACTCATCGAACAGCCGGTGGCTGCCGCCATCGGCGCCGACCTGCCGATCAGCGAGCCGATCGGCAACATGGTTGTCGACATTGGTGGAGGCACCACCGAGTCGGCGATCCTCTCGCTCGGCGGCGTGGTGGCGATCGAAGCGGTGAGAGTCGGTTCGTTCGACATCGACAACGCCATCCAGGCACATATTCGCCGGGAGTGGGGTATAGCGGTCGGTGAGCGAACGGCTGAGGAGATCAAGCTGGTGATCGGCTCGGCCGCGCCAACCGAGGGCGAGATGTGTGCCGAGGTTCGTGGCCGGGAACTGATGAGCGGCCTGCCCAAGACAGTGGTCTTGACCCCTGAGGAGATTCGAACGGCGATAGCGGAGCCGGTCGGCGCGATGGTTGATTCGGTCGTGAGTTGTCTCGCTCAGGCCCCTCCGGAATTGGCTCAGGATCTCATCATCGAGGGCATCAATCTCGTCGGTGGCGGAGGAATGCTGCGGGGCATGGTCGAACGCTTGCGGGCAGAGACGTCAGTGCCGGTTCACCTGGTCGACGCTCCGCTCGAAACTGTGGTGGTCGGCGCAGGCATGTGCATCGAGTCGTTCGAAGCAGGGAAGTCGATGTTCATGGGTGAGTGGGCTCGCTGAATCATTCCGGTCCGAGGAGTTCCTCGACTGCTTCGCGCACCTGACGGTCGTGGTCGGTGCGGGCTCGTTGCCATGCCGCGTCGACTTCCGGACCTTCGAATGCGCTGAGAGAGATCACGGCGCGACGTCTGACGGCGGGTTTGTCGGTTGTTGCTTGGAGGATCGCCGGAAGACCGGCGTCGTCTCCGAGGGCTCCGAGCGCGGCCACCGCGGACTCTCTGGCGAGAGGGTCGTCGTGGTCGGTCGCCATGATCGACAGTCGTTCGATCGTGCCCGGGGCCCACGGGAGTCGCTCGCCGAGTGCCCATGCCACACTTTCGGCAACCGAGGAACTGGAGTCGTCGAGAAGATGAAGTATTGACGGTGTCAGACGAGTGGCCGCGATTTCGACACCGGCGATCCGAACCCGATGGTCGGTGTCGGCGAGAGCGGTCTCGAGTTGGGTCTCGGTGAGTTCACCGAGGCGTTCGAGTGAGCGAAGGGCCGATATTCGCACTGACGGGGCCTGATCGTCGAAATGGTTTCGGGCTGCCTGGGCATTGCCGGTGTGTCCGGCCAGCCCGGCCAGGCGGCGACGTTCGAATGGTTCGTCGGCGGCCATGAACCGACAATAGCGAGTGCCGCGCTGGGCGGATCGGCTCATCCTCGAATTCCGATCCACTCAAGTCTCCGCACCGATCATCCGATCGGAGACTGAGCCCGAGTTTTCCCGACCAGGAGTGTTTCGTGTCGTACATCGTCATCAATGCTGATTCGTCGGGGCACTCCACGTTCGAGGAGTTTGCCGACATCAATACCGCGGTCGAGCATCTCGAGAATGCCTGCAATGGACCGGGCTCGGCCGGATCGAGACTGTTTCGGCTCGATCCCGTTGAGTTTGAGGTGAAGCAGTACTTCAAAATCGAGATTCCGGCCGCGCCGACACAGCCCGATCCGGCAGTGTCGGTGTTTGATTCCGGCGGCACTTCGGACCCCGTGCCCGATCCGTCGCCTCCCGAGGCCACCGAGTCCTCAGAATCGGAGCCCGTGATCCACGAAGCTCAGCTGTCGGGTGAGTCGCGCCGGGGCCTGTTTGGACGCTGAGTCGAGCGCTGAGCGGCGACTCGATCAGGCGATCGCCTGCTCCAGCAGGAATCCAGCTCCGAGGATCACGATGCCGACGACGGCAGCCAGAGCAATACCGAGCGCAATGACGATGGCTCCCAGAGCAACCATGGCTCGAAGCCGTTCCCACCAGCGAACGTAGGCTTTGCGGCCGACGACGGGCCGCCGGCCGCGCTGCCGTATCAATCCGATGGCCCGAAGCGATTCGAGGAACGGATTCGTGCCGTTGTCGTGGTTGGCATTGGCGGCGGCGAGTAGAACGCTCGATCCGATACGCCTGTCGCGACCGTTTCGGGCGCTGGCCGTGGCAGGCTGAACCGCCCATGACGGTCTGTGACCGGTCTTGGCTGAGTATCCCGCCACTAGGACGAGTGCAGACACGATGAGCAAGTTGGACACGTCGACGCCGATGCTACCGCCGTCGACGGCGCCGGTTGCGCCGCCCCGATGGCATCATCGTCGCTGGGTGAGGGTCCTCGGCGCGTCGGCCGCTGGTATCGCTCTGATTCTCGGGCTGGCGAGCGTGATTCCGGTCGGAGCGCTCGGCAGTGTCGTTCCGGGAACGGCCATCATCGACAGGTCTCCGGTTGCTCTCAAGCCCGGTCAGGCCCGAGGTGTGTCCGACCGGGTTGCCATCGATCAATCACGAATCTTTGAGCCGGAAGGCCAGATTCTGTTCACGACCGTGGCGATAGACGATCAGGTTTCGATCCTCGAGTGGCTTGACGCCGAAAGTGACTCTCATCAGACGCTTCTTCCCCACGATGTGGTGTTCGGCGACCGTTCGGCGTCGGAGAACCGTCAGAGGAATCTCCAGATGATGCAGGTCTCGAAGGAGACGGCGGTTCTGGTCGCGCTCCAGTACTTCGGAGTCGACGTGATCGATGAGACCGGTATCGGTTTCGAGGAGGTGCTCAGCGACGGGCCGGCCGCGGGGATACTCAAGGTGGGCGACATAATCATCCAGATCGACGATGCGGCGATCACCAGTTTCACGACCCTGCGCGACGCACTCGACGCCCGTGGACCGGGTGATGAAATCGTCCTGATTCTGGAAGACAACGACACCTTGGAGATACGCGAAGAGACGTTGGTTCTCGGTCCTCACCCCGACGACCCCGAACGGGCTTTCATCGGGGTCGGCAACGTGGCAACGCGCGCCGAGCAGAACGACCTCCCGTTCGACGTCTCGATCGACTCCGGCGAGATCGGTGGGCCGTCGGCCGGGCTGGCCTTCACCTTGTCGATCATCGATTTGCTCACTCCCGGCGAACTCACCGGAGGGCAGAAGGTCGCGGTCACCGGCACGATCCTGCTCGATGAGACCGTCGGTGATGTCGGTGGCGCCGAGCAAAAGGCGGTAGGGGCCCGAAGGGCGGGCGCAAAGTTGTTCATCGTGCCGGTCGGCGAGGTCGCCGACGCCGAGAAGGGGGCGGGCGACATGCCGGTCGTGGGGGTCGAGACTCTCGAGGACGCCCTGAATGCGCTGAGTGAGCTGGGTGGTGCAACCTCGGATCTGGTGTTGCCAGGTGTGGCGGTCGACTCCACCAACTGAGTCCCGACACGAGGGGATACCAGAACCCGCCCGGATGCGCTCCTACGATTGTCGGGTGTCGACATCGGTCAATGATCCAGCGGATCCAGCGAGTCTCGAGTCCTCCACTTTTCCTTTGGTGAGGCGGGGCTTCGAGCCGGCTGCGGTTCGAATTCGCCTCAGGGCCGCCGCGACCGCGATTCGTGAGCTTCAGGTAGAGAGCGATCGGCTTGTTGCGGCCGCGGCAGAGTTCGACACGGTCTCTGTGGGTCAGCTGGAGCCTCATCGAATTGCCGAGGCACTCGGGGCCGAGGCCACCAAGGTTCTCGAGGCGGCGCATCTGGCCGCCGTCGAGAGATCCGAAAGAGCCGAACGTGAAGCAATGGCGGTACGTGAGGAGGCGATCTCAGCCGCCGATGCCACACGGGAGTCCTCGCGCGCCCAGTCCGACGAAATGATCGAGACGGCTCGTAAGACCTCTGATGCTCTCATCGAGGACGGCCGGGCCCACGGGCAGCACATGGTGGCCGAGGCTCAGACGGTCAGGGAGAGGATGCTCAACGACCTGTCGCGCAAGCGGCAGGCGGGTCGCGCCCAGGTCGAGCAGCTCCGAGCGGCCCGAGATCGATTGCTCGAGTCTCTGGCTGTAGTACAGCAGAGCCTTGATACCGCGATGACTGATCTAGTTGAATCGGTACCCGAGGCCCGAGCCGCGGCCGATCGGGCCGGCCTGCGAATCGAGGAGGAGGTGGCCCCGACTGCCGCGCACCTCGAGGCCGAGATCGAGGCGGCGCGCATGGTCGGCCATCCTCTCGTAGCCGACATCGTCGATCCGGGTGAGGAGCCCACGTTCGAGGCCGACGACGTGGATCTGATCGCCGACCTCGAGGAGTTCGAACCTTCGGTCGGCCAACGCCCGGAGTTGTTCGATGTGGAGGCCGAGAGCGAAGCTCCGGAACCGGAACCGGAGCCGGAGCCGGAGCCGGAGCCCGAACCAGAGCCGGAATCGGAGTCGGAGGTCGAAGAGGAGGCAGGGGAAGAGGTCCGAGCCGAGGATTCAGGCGACGGCGTCGATGACCTTTTCGCCAAGTTGCGAACCTCGGAGCCGGAGCCGGAGCCGGAGCCCGAAGCGGAGCCGGAGGCTGAACTCGGAGTCGAACCGGAGCCCGGGCCGGATACGAATCCAGAGCCCGAATCAGAACTGTGGGCCGGAGGTGAGGTGCGTGAGCGGGCTCAGGTCTTGGCGGCGCGCGCTCTGAAGAAGGTTGTCGTCGACGAGCAAGGAGTTCTTCTCGACGGTGTTCGACGCAACGGAGTCGACACCTTGAGAGAGTTGGTCGACGACCCGGTTGGTCAGGTCGATGCGTACGACGAGGTCGCCATTCCTGTTCTCGAGGAGTACGTGGCCGGTCTGACCGACGGCGACACCATCGACTTGACCGATGCCCTGTCGCACCTGCATTTGATTGCAATCGAGCCGATGCGGCACCGTCTGTCGGAGTTCGTCCGCCGCAGCGACAACGGCGACGATCCCGACGAGATCGAGATGATCGACGCGGTGCGAGCCATGTATCGGGAGTCGAGATCTCGACGAGTTCCCGAGGCAGTATCGGCCGCGCTCGTGGCGGTCGACGCCATGGTGGTGCTGGCAAGTGATGCCGCGACTGTTCGCTGGGCCGTCGAACCAAGCGGACCGTGCGGTCCCGACTGCGCCGACAACGCCCTCGCCGGCGCGGTGGCGACTGGAGAAACGTTCCCCACCGGTGAGGCCCACCCGCCACTTCATGTGGCCTGCACCTGCCGTCTGGTGCCAGTCACAACCTAGGGCCGCCCGATAGGGTCATTGGTTGATGCACTCAGTAGCAGACCCAACTCCTCGTCGACGGAGCCGCTTCGGCAATCGTGGACGGGTCATCATCGTGGTCACCATCGTGGCGTTCATCGTTCTGGTGACATCGCTGCGAGGAATCGCGAGCTTCTACACCGACTACCTCTGGTTCGATTCCCTCGGCTACACCTCGGTGTGGAAGGGCGTTCTCGGCGCGAAGATCGTGCTCACTCTGATCTTCGGTGGCATTTTCTTCGTGTTGATGTGGGTCAACTTGATGATCGCCGACCGCGTCGCGCCGGCGATCCGCGCGCCGGGTCCCGAAGAGGAACTGCTGGTGCGATATCACGAGGTGGTCGACTCCCATTCTCGTTCGATCCGCACCGCTGCGTCGGCGTTGTTTGCTCTCATTGCTGCCGCCGGAGTAAGCGGACAGTGGGAGTCGTGGCTGCTGTTCACCCACAGCAAGGACTTCGGCATCGAAGACCCCCAGTTCCACAAGGATCTCGGCTTCTACGTCTTCCGTTTGCCGTTCCTGAGTTTCGTGGTCAGTTGGGCCTTCGCTTCGCTGGTGATCATCCTCATCATCACTGCAATCGCTCACTACCTCAACGGCGGCATTCGTATCCAGGTGCCGGGCCGTGAGCGTGTGATCCCGGCCGTCAAGGTCCACTTGTCGGCGATACTCGCTGCTCTGGCCTTGGTGAAGGCGGGCGACTACTGGCTCGATCGATACGGGCTCACGGTGTCGCGTCGGGGCGTGGTCGACGGTGCTCTCTACACCGACGTGAAGGCACAACTACCGGCGATCAACCTGCTGATCCTCATCTCGCTGTTTGCCGTGGTGTTGCTCGTGATCAACATTCGACGTCGAGGATGGGTGCTTCCGGCCCTGGCCGTTGGTCTCTGGGCCTTCGTGGCGATCGTGGTTGGTGGGATCTACCCGGCCTTCGTCCAACGTTTCCAGGTGCAGCCCAACGAGACCACACGTGAGGCCAGCTTCACCAATCGCAACATCGAGGCCACCCGCGAAGCGTTCGACATCGTGCCAGGCAAGGACCTCACCAGACCGGCGTTCGACTACACCGGCGAGCTGACCTCAGGTCAGATTCAGGCCAACGCCAACACGGTGCGAAATGCCAGGCTGCTCGATCCCACGGTGGTCGACCCGACGTTCGAGCGGGTCCAAGTAGAGCGCGAGTTCTACAACTTCCCGGGCGTCCTCGATACCGACCGCTACGTCATCGACGGTCAACTGACCCAGGTGGTTCTCGCGGCCAGAGAGCTCCAGCTCAACAATCTGAGCTGGGAACGCGAACACGTCAGGCTCACTCACGGTTACGGGGTGGCGCTGGCGAAATCGAATACGTCGACCGCCGAAGGCCGGCCGGAATTCTTCGTGGGTGGATTGCCCGCGGAGATCGATCCCACAATCGAGCTGACACTCGACCAGCCGCAGATCTACCACGGTGAGGGCATGACCGGCTACGGCTTGGTCAACACGACTGTCGACGAGGTCGACTATGTCGACAGCGTCAGCGGCCTCGACGTGCCAACGAGCTACGACGGCATCAGTGGCGTGAAGATGGGTTCGTTCATTCGCAAGGCGGCATTCGCTCTGCGGTTCGGAGAGATCGACCCGCTGATCTCCAACTTCATCGACGGCGAAACGCGAGTGATTTACGTTCGCGACGTCCGCGATCGAGTCAAGAAGATTGCTCCTTTCCTGAAGTTCGACGCCGACACCTATCCGGTGGTGGCCAACGGCCGGATCCACTATGTGATCGACGCCTACACCACCTCCAGCCGTTATCCCTACTCCCAGCGCGCCGAGAACAGCCGTATCGGAGGCGATGGTCTGGGCCGGGGAAGCTTCAACTATGTGAGCAATTCGGTGAAGGCCGTGGTTGATGCCTACGACGGCACCGTGGCCCTCTACGTAATGCCGGTCGACGACCCGATCATCGACGCATGGCGGTCGGCGTTCCCGAAGCTGTTCACCGATTTCGCCGAGATGCCTGATGAGATCAAGAACCATCTGCGCTATCCGCAGGACCTGTTCCGGGTCCAGACCAACATGTGGGCGACCTACCAGCTCAGTGATCCCACCGCGTTCATCATCGGTACCGGTCGTTGGGCAGTTGCCCAGGACCCGGGCCGCACGGTGAGGGCGGGCGGCAGCGCCGAGACCACCGTCGATGCCGACACGGGGGTTGTCACCACTCGGGAAGCAAGAATCGATCCGTACTACACGCTGCTGGAGCTACCGGGCGAGGACGAGACCTCGTTCGTGACCTTGCGCACCTTCGTGCCGTTCGATGAAAACGACGACCGGCGCGAGCTCGAGGCGTTCGTCGCCGGTGAGACGCGCCCCGACGGCACCAGTCGGCTTGTTTCCTATGAGGTCACCGGATCGCAGGCACCCGGTCCGGTGCTGGTGGCATCGGCGATCGCCCAGAACCAGCAGATCTCGAGTCAATTGACTCTTCTCAACGATTCGGGTTCAACGGTTCTGTTCGGTGATCTGTTGCTTCTGCCGATCGACAATTCGATTCTCTGGATTCGTCCGCTCTATGTGGCCGCGGAAGGCACGAGCGTGCCGTCACTCGAGTTTGTGATAGCGGCCGTTGGCGAGGGCGAACAGATTGCTCTCGGAAGCAACCTGGGCGATGCCCTGGCTCAGCTCTATCCGGGCGCGGACTTCAGCGACGTGCTCGACGACTCGTTCGTGGCACCGGCAGACGAGCCCGACGCCCCGGACGACCCCGGCGGCACCGTTCCTGATCCGACGGACCCTGTCGACATCGTCGATATTCTCGACGACATCGAGACCCAGCGGGCGACTTCACGTGCGGCCCTGTCGGCCGACCCACCCGACTATCAGGCATGGGCCGATGCCCAGGAAGAACTCGATCGTCTCTTGGCGCAGGCCCGGTCGTTGGCCGGTGCCGATGCGCCCACCACTACCGTCGATGCCGGCGAGGTCGAGGCCTGATCGCAGGCGGCGGCTCAGGTCGGGCGGCCGTTGCGTCGTTGAACCACCTTGTGGCCATGGTCGAACTAACCTCGCCGCAGTGACCGGTCGGGGAGAGGTAATTCACATGAGATCCAAGCGAGCATGGGCATTGATTGCGGCGGTAGCGTTGATCGCGGCGGCCTGCGGTGGTTCCGACGACCCATCAGACCCAGCGGCCTCAGGCACGACGGCGCCGAGTTCTACTGATGCGACCACTGCCACAACCGGGCCGACCACCACGGCACCGATCCCATCTGGTGGCTCGAGTATCGAGGGTCTCCACATCGATGAGATCGTGTTCGGGGCCGAGGGCCACGTTCAGATCTCCAACAACGGCGACGCCGATCTCTCTCTCGACGGCCTGTGGCTCTGCCAGTTCCCGACCTATTTCGAGTTGTCGGGCACGCTCGAGGTCGACGACGTGATTCTCATTCCGGCCTCCGAGATCGGCGGACTGTCGTCGGCGGGCGGCGAGGCCGCTATCTACACGTCCCGCGACTTCGACTCGTCGACGGCAATCGTCGACTATGTGGGTTGGGGCACCGGCGGTGGCCGGGGTGAAGTCGCTTCACAGGCCGGGATATGGCCGGAGGGTGCAACGGTTTCCGCACCCGACGACTTCATCGAACTCGGTGGCGCGCCAGGCGACCCCGAATCCTGGGGCTAGTCGCCTGCCTTCAGCATCTCGCCGAGACGGGCGTGGTGCGATGAATCGAATGGGCTCGGGTCCGGGTAGAACGATTCGAGTATCGGTGTGAGCGTTCCGTGGGCGCCCCGAATCTCGATTCGAGCTGGGTCGATCAATGCCGGATGCGACGCTCCCATGGCGTGGCTGACGGATCTCAATTCGTGGTGGAGAGCAGCCACGTAGCCCGCCAGTCGCACCCCCTTGTCGGTGGGGTCGAGGCCTCGGGTGAGCCAGCGATTCTGGGTGGCGACTCCGGTGGGGCAGTGACCGGTATGGCATCGCTGGGCCTGGATGCATCCGATCGCCAACATTGCCTCGCGGCCGACGTTTATCATGTCGACTCCCATGGCCATGGCGGCGGTTGCGTCGGCGGCGAACCCGAGGCGTCCTGATCCGATGAACGTGATCTTCTCGTGGAGATCGTGGTCGGCGAAGGCCCAATACACGATCGGGAACCCGCTGCGGAACGGCAGGGCCACATGGTCGGAGAACGTGCCGGGTGCGGCACCGGTGCCGCCCTCTCCACCGTCGACGGTCACGAAGTCGGGGCCCTTGCCGGTGAGGGCCATCTGCGCGGCGAGCTCCGACCAGAACTCACTCTCGCCGATGGCCGACTTGATACCGACGGGAAGTCCGGTGGCGGCGGCGAGGAGTTCGACGAAGTCGATCAGACCGGCGACATCGTCGAACTCGGCGTGACGGCTCGGACTGCGGACGGTGATTCCGACGGGAACACCACGGGCGGCGGCGATCTCGTTGGTGACTTTCGGTGCGGGCAGCACCCCTCCGAGTCCGGGCTTGGCGCCTTGGCTGAGCTTGATCTCGATGGCCTTGACAGGCGCCGACTCGACCGAAGCGACCAGGGCATCGATGGAGAATCGGCCTGAGTCGTCGCGAGCGCCGAAGTAGCCGGTGCCGAGCTGGAAGATCAGGTCGCCTCCCTGGCGGTGGTGGACGCTGATGCCGCCTTCTCCGGTGTTTTGCATGCACCCAGCCAGGTTGGCGCCTCGGTTGATCGCTTCGATGGCCGGCCCGGAGAGTGATCCGAAGCTCATCGCCGAGGTGTTGACGATCGATCGCGGTCGAAAAGCGTGGGCTCGATCGTGTGATCCACCGAGGATCTTGGTGCTGGGACTCGGCTGGTCGGGCGACTCATCGATCGTCGGGAACGCGGCGTGGCGGAGAAACACGTAGCCCTCGGTGCCGAGGTCGTTGTCGGTTCCGAATCCAAAGTAGGCGTTCTCCGACTTGGCGGATGCGTAGATCCAGCGGCGCTGATCGCGACTGAACGGAAGCTCTTCGTCGTTGTCGGCCACGACGTATTGGCGGAGCTCGGGGCCAGCCGATTCGAGCAGGTATCTGAGATGCCCGATGATCGGGAAGTTACGCAGGATGGAGTGGCGTTTCTGGGTGATGTCGCGGAGCGCGACCACCGCGAGGAACGCCACGACTACGACAATGATCCACAGCCACCAGGTCATGTTCGTGAACCTAATGGTTGGGGGAGTCTTCGGAGGCCGATCGCCAACAACCGAACCGCCGTGACTGGACTGGGGAGGTCACGACGGTTCGGTCTGGGGTTCCCTCGGGGAGGGCCGAGGATTGTTGTGGGGTCAGGCCCCTGCGATGGCGTCCTTGAGAGACTGCACTGCCGCCTTGCCGATCTCCCAGCCGGACTTCAGTTGACCGTGGCTGGTTCGGACCGATTCACGAGCACTGTCGAGGGTGGCGGCACCGGGGCCCTCGTCGTAGCTGTGGGGGGTCACTGCCAGGACCGAGTCGGCCACTCCGTCGACTCCGTCGGAGGCGGCGTCGAACTGGGCCATGGCTTCCTCGGCGAGGTTGACGGCCTCGGAGACGTCGATGCCGGCTTCGCGTGCCTTCTCTACGGCATCGTAGAAGCGCTCCTCGAGCTCTTCGACCTTCTCACCGGCGGCGTTGATGCGATCGGTGGCAGCCGTGAGATGGACCTGGGGGATGACCACCAGATAGACCCGATACTCGGGGCCGATCAACAGACAGAGACGGCGAATCTCTGCACGATCGGTCGCGGCGTCGATCTCGCTCCTGAGACCGGTGAGCCCGCTCTCGGTCGAGTCGATGATGCCTGTGAGTTCTCTCAGATGGTCTTCGTTGACGAAGCTGGAAGCGTCGAGTCGGGCCTGGGCCTCCGAGAGGGATTCGAGGCGGGTGTCGATCGCTTGGATGCAGCGGGTCTTGACGTCGGCGACGTCGACTCGAGAGGCGGCGCTGTCGGCCTCGTCGGTGGAGACGGTCTGGGCGAGAGCCGGACTGGCTACTCCGAGAGCGAGACCGCCCACCAGCAGGGCTGCGAGTAGTCGGGGTGTTCGGGACTTCATCTTGGATTCTCCTGGTTGGGTGGTGAGAGTGGGTGCGGTCATCCGGCCGCGAGGGCGGCGGCGTCGGCTGAGAGGTCGGCGGTGATGCCGTCGATGTCGCTGACCAGTGAGTCCAGCAAGGCGTCGAGCTCAGCGGCGGCCGCTGCTGCGGCAGTTGCGGCTGCCTGCTGGTCATCGTCGGTGTTGGCGAGGGCCAGGCCGGCCGTGGTGGTCGTGACCGTGTCGGCGGTGGTCGCGGCTGTTGTGGTGGTTGTGACCGTTTCGGCGGTGGTCGCGGCTGACGTGGTGGTATCGACAACGTCTGGCGTTGTGGTTGTGGTCGTAGTGGCTGGGGCATCTTCGCCGGCGAGACTCAGGCCTTGGGAAGGCAACGTGGTGTCGTCGGCCGAGGCGGTGCGATCTCCACAGGCGGTGACCAGCAAGGAAGACGCGGCGATCACGACCGTGAGGCCGAAAAGGCGAAGGAGTTGGCGGGGTTGCTTCTTCATGAATCACACGATGGGCGCGCTTCAAGAGGGGAGTGCGAGCAACCTGTTAGGAGTCTGTGAGCCGCTTCCGGTCAGCCGTGTCGGCCGATAACCCAGATCTGGAGTGGTTGACCGCTCGAGTTCTGCACACCGGTGAGGGTGAATCCGAGGTGGCGCAACACAGCCGCGCTTGGCTTGTTGTCGGGCTGGACCACGGCGTGGATGAGCGGCCCGGCGAATCGTGTCCAAGTGTCGGCGAGAATCGCCCGCCCGGCCTCGGTTGCGAGCCCGGATCCCCAGCTGCGTCGCCCGAGAGTCACGCCAAAATTGGCCGCGACGTCGGCTATCTCGGTGAAGGGCCGGACCCCTCCCTCACCCAGAAGTCCGCCGGTTGTCGCGTCGCGGATGGCCCACAGGCCCCAGCCGTTTACTTCCCACGACCGTTCGGAGGTGGCGAGGGCGTCGTTGGTCTGGGCTCTGGTCAGGATCCCGCCGGAGACATGGCGCATGACTTCGAGGTCGCCGTAAAGGGCGGCCACCTCGTCGATGTCGGCTGAGGACAGCGGCAGTATCACGAGCCGCTCGGTCCGAAGCGCAGGTGCATCCATGTGTTGATCGTGCCACTCTGGAAGGAAAAAGGGGAGCGCGAATGACGATCATCGGCGTGGGACGAACCTGATATGGCATCAACAAACGAACCAGCAAGGTTCGGTCCGGTGGTCGAGGCCGACTGGTTGTTGGAGCATCTGCACGACCCCGGTCTGACCGTGGTCGACTCCCGCTGGTACCTCGACGGCCGTTCGGCAAAGGATGTCTACGACTCTGGGCACATCCCCGGAGCCGTGTTCGTTGACCTCGACCGCGACCTGGCCTCTGAGCCGACTTTCGCCGGCGGGCGCCATCCGCTTCCCCATCCCGACGAGTTCGCCAGAACCATGTCGTTATTAGGCATCGGCGACAACCAGAGAGTGGTGGTCTACGACGACGAAGGTGCCGCCATTGCGTCACGGCTGTGGTGGATGCTCGATGCTCTCGGGTTGGAAGCAGCGGTTCTCAACGGCGGAATCGGGAAGTGGACCGGCGATCTCTCGACCGATCCGGCCGAGCCAGTTCGTTCATGGTTCAGCACTACGCCATGGCCCACCGATCGGGTTGCCTCCATCGATGAGGTCGACGATCTGCGCCAGGGGGAGGCCTTGGTGCTCGATGCTCGCGACGCTGAGCGGTTCGCGGCCGGGTCGGCCATTGATCCTCGCCCCGGCCATGTGCCAGGCGCTCGCAGCGCCCCTTTCGCCGAGAACCTGGTCGATGGGGTCATGAAGTCGGAGTCGGAATTGCGCCAGCGGTTCGACAGTCTCGGCGTGGGCGACCGTCCGGTTGTGGTCTATTGCGGAAGCGGCGTGACGGCGTGTCACGACTTGCTGGCGATGCGCCGGGCCGGGCTGGGCAACGGACGCTTGTTCGTTGGTTCGTGGTCGGCTTGGGGAGCAGACACCGACCGACCGGCGGAGGAGGGGCCCGACAAGGGCCCCGGCTCCGGGGTCGACGAAACCGGTGACCCTGATCTAGGCGGCCGGTATTAGCTCGTCGACCGACTCGGAGCCGGGGCGCACCCACACGGCGTCGTTGAGGCACGACCCACTCGATACCTCGTCGTCGCTCGTGTGGTGATTTCGGATGCAGTTGGCGACCCGCTGGCTGACGACAGCCACGCTGAGCCCGGTGAGGGCAACGGCGGCACCGATCACCACATCGACCACGTAGTGGTTGGCGGTAAGCACGACCGCTGAGGCCATCAATGTCGGCCCGAGGATCGCGAACGCCTTGGCCTTCCTGGTTCGTGATGCTCTGTAGATCATCACACCGACCAGCAGGTTCCAGCCGACATGCAGGCTTGGTACAGCCGCAAACTCGTTGATGAGGGCCGGGGGCTGCAGTACCCGATAGGAGGTCGAGAGTTCGGTGACGGTGTCAACAAAGCCGCCGGGAATAAGCCGGGGCGGGGCGACGGGCAGCAAGGCGAATATCGCCAGGCCGATCGCTCCGGAGATGAACATGGCATTGCGCAGAAGGAAGTAGTCGGGGCGGTGTCGGCGGTAGAGCCACACGAGCGTGAGTGTGATGACCGGCCAATGGCCCCAGATGTAGATCCAGTTGGCGAAGGTGACGATTGCTCGTTGGTCGAGCACGAGGCTCTGCAGGCCGGCTTCGATGTCGATGTTGAGCCAGCGCTCCATGCTGAGCAGGCCCTGGGCGTTGCCGACGGCCTCTTCCTTGCTGCCTTCGGTGAGACCCCGCACGCCGAAGTAGGCGAGGGCCGCCGCGAACACCAGAGCGAACTGTTTGGCGATACCGAGAGCGAGTCGTCGGGTGCTCTCTCCGACGGTAGGAACGCCCTGGTCGGCCGAGGAGAGCGGTCTGATTTCGTCTCTCCTGAGAGCGATCGTTGCTGCTGCCATGATGTTCGCCCCCTCAGGTGATGTCGTTCGGGTGTCTGAAAGGTCAACACACACCGACAGGCGATGTCAGCCAGAAACGTGCCAATGGCGACCATTCAGCAGCGGTCGAGGCAGTTGAAGCGACCCGGTGCGGGCCGGTGTGACGGGTGTTGTGCGGGTTGTGAGGTCAGGGGCACGCCGCTAGCGTTCTGGGCCGCGGGGTGGAGCAGTCTGGTAGCTCGTCGGGCTCATAACCCGAAGGTCGCAGGTTCAAATCCTGCCCCCGCCACCA
>JAJCXX010000027.1 GCA_029263195.1 Acidimicrobiales bacterium | reverse complement strand
CTGCGACCTTCCCCCGGCATCGCCGGAGGTCTGGGGAGAGCAGACCGACGTGCACGAGTCGGCCGACTGGTACAACGCCAGATTTGTCGCGGTAATGGGTGCCAACCTCAACATGACCCGCACCCCCGACACGCATTTCATTGCCGAGGTGCGTCACGCGGGAGCAAAGCTGGCGGTGTTCAGCCCGGACTTCTCCCAGGTCGCCAAGTACGCCGACTGGTGGGTTCCCACCAATCCGGGTCAGGACACGGCGTTCTGGTTGGCGGTCAATCATGTCTTGCTCACCGAGTTCTTCCATGAGCGTCAAGTCGACTACTTCCAGAGCTACACCAAGAAGTACACCGACATGCCGTTCCTCGTCGAGGTCGAGAACGGCAAGGCCGGCAAGTGTCTCCGTGCCAACCGGCTCGCCCCCTACGCCGACACAGAGAACGGCGACTGGAAGCTCCTCGTGTGGGACGAGCAGGCCAACGCGCCTCGCATGCCCAACGGCGCGATCGGTGATCGTTGGGCCAACGACGAGAAGGGTCGCTGGAATCTCGAGATGTTCGATTCCGTTGTGGGTCAGGACATCAACCCGGCGCTGACCCTGGCCGACCACAACGACGGAATCACCGAGGTCGAATTCGACATGTTCGGCGACGATGGGGGAGTGGAGACACGACCCGTCCCGACCCGGACGATCGACACTGCCGAAGGCCCGGTCACTGTCACCACGATCCATGATCTGCTCATGGCGCGCTTCGGTGTGAAGCGCGGTCTCTCGGGCGACGAGTCGGCCGACTACGACGACGACACCAACGCCTACACCCCGGCGTGGCAGGAGAAGTACACCGGAATCCACCGCGACACCGTGATCAAGTTCGCCCGTGAGTGGGGCCGCAACGGTGAGAAAACCAGCGGCAAGAACATGATCATCATCGGTGCCGGTGCCAACCACTGGTATCACAACAACCTGCTCTACCGCTCCGGAATCACCGCCCTGATGCTCACCGGCTCGGTGGGTGTCAACGGTGGAGGAATGGGCCACTACGTCGGCCAGGAGAAGCTGGTCAACCATGCGTCGTGGGGTGCGATTGCGTTCGGAGCCGACTGGGGAATGGCACCTCGCCATCAGAACTCGCCGTCGTTCCACTATGTGCACTCCGATCAGTGGCGCTACGAGCGGGGCTACCGCGAATACGACTCGCTCCCCGCAGATCACCCCGAGAAGTTCGATCACACCATCGACCATCAGGCTCGAGCGGTTCGTCAGGGCTGGTTGCCCTTCTTCCCACAGTTCAAGGAGAACCCGATTGAGGTCGTGGAGTCGGCCCGGAATGCCGGAGCCAGTTCAGACGACGAGGTCGTCGACACGATCGTCGAGCGACTGAAGTCCCGCGATCTCGAGTTCGCCATCGATGATCCGGATGCTCCGGAATCATGGCCACGCACCTGGTTCATCTGGCGCGGCAACGCAATCGGCACGTCGGCAAAGGGCCACGAGTTCTTCATGCGTCACTACCTGGGGACGCACTCGACCGCTATTGCGGCCGAGCCCGAAGACCATGGAATTCGTGAGGTCACGGTTCGCCCGGAAGCACCAATCGGGAAGATGGACCTGGTGGTCGATCTCAATTTCCGAATGGACACCTCGGCGCTGCATTCCGACATCGTTTTGCCCGCCGCCACCTGGTACGAGAAGAACGACCTCAACTCGACCGACATGCACTCCTTCATAAACCCGATGCAGGCCGCGGTGCCTCCGGCATGGGAGTCGCGCCCCGATTGGGACATCTTCCAGCAGTTGGCATCGAAGGTCTCCGACATGGCTGCGGCCCATCTTCCCGATGAGATCGAAGACGTCGTGATGCAGCCGCTCGTTCATGATTCCCCCGACGAGATCTCTCAGCCCAATGTTGTCGACTGGCGCAGCGGTGAGGTCGAGGCGATCCCCGGCAAGACCATGCCGAAGTTCAAGTTGCTCAAGCGCGACTACACCAAGATCGGCGAGAAGATGGGTTCCCTCGGTTTGGGGATTCGCAACAACGGTGTTGGGGCCCACGGTCTCCGCATGAGGGTCGACGACTTCTACGACGAGCTTGCCCGCAAACAGCCCGATCTGGAGAGTCGCGAGGACGATGGCCCGCTGCGTCCGAGCCTGAAGCGTGATGTCGAGGTCTGTGAGGCCATTCTCGCTCTCGACCCGGCGTCCAATGGCGAGATCGCCCATCGTGCCTTCGAGGCTGAGGAGGCCAAGACCGGCCTGAGTCTCACCGGGCTGGCCGCCGGTAGTCGCGACACCCGTATCACTTTCTCCGACCTGATCGCGCAGCCTCGAAGAGTGCTCACCACACCGACATGGAGCGGCAAGATCGCCAAGGGCCGGCCCTACAGTCCGTTCACTCTCAATGTCGAGAATCTGGTGCCATGGCGCACCCTCACCGGTCGCCAGCACTTCTATCTTGACCACGAGCAGTATCTCTCGTGGGGTGAGAGTCTTCCCGTCTACAAGCCCCGGCCCGATCACGCCATGTTGTCGGAGACCGAGGAGTCGCTGGCCGAAGGCCAGGACGGCAAGCTCTTCAACTACATCACTCCCCACGGTAAGTGGTCGATCCACTCGACCTACTCCGAGAACGACCGGATGATGACCCTTTCGAGGGGCGGATATCCGGTCTGGATCAACAACAAGGATGCTGCTGAACAGGGGATATCCGACAACGACTGGGTCGAGCTCTACAACGACAACGGTGTGTTCGTGCAAAGGTGCGTCACGTCGTCGAGAATCCCGCGCGGTGCCATATTCGTGTACCACGCAACGGAGCGCACCGTCGGAATCCCGATCTCGCCCCGACGCAAGAAGAGGGCAGGAATGAACAACTCGCTGACTCGGGTGCGGCTCAAGCCCGTGCTGATGTCGGGCGGATACGCCCAGTTCAGCTACGCCTTCAACTATTGGGGCCCGACCGGCGTCAACCGCGACACATTTGTGTATCTGCGGCGTATCGAAGACCCGAGCTACTAGGAGGTGGTGTCATGAAGGTTCGAGCTCAGATGAGCATGCTGTTCCACCTCGACAAGTGCATTGGTTGTCACACGTGTTCGGTCGCGTGCAAGAACTTGTGGACCGACCGCAAGGGTGCGGAGTACATGTGGTGGAACAACGTCGAGACCCGTCCCGGGACGGGTTACCCCACCGGCTGGGAAGACCAGGATCACTACAAGGGCGGCTGGCACCGCGACGACAAGGGCCGGTTGAAGCTGACCCTTCACTCCAAGGCCGGTGGTCTCGGAAAGCTGTTCTACAACCCGTCGCTGCCCGAACTCGATGACTACTACGACCCGTTCACCTTCAAGTACGGCGATCTGTTCTCGGCTCCCGAGGCCGACCAGCAGGTGACCGCGGTACCGATCTCCAAGATCACCGGCAAGGAGATGAAAATCGAGAGTGGCCCCAACTGGGACGACGACCTCGGTGGATCCGACACGTTTGCTCGCAACGACCTCTCCATGGAGGGTGTCGACGACGCGGTTCGCGCCCAAATGGAGGAGCTCGAGCGGGTGGTTTTCAACTACCTGCCGAGGATCTGCAATCACTGTCTCAACCCGGCGTGTGTGGGCGCTTGTCCGAGCGGGGCCATCTACAAGCGGGGCGAGGACGGCGTGGTCCTGGTCAACGAGGACAAGTGCCGGGGCTGGCGCATGTGTGTTGCGGCCTGCCCCTACAAGAAGGTCTATTACAACTGGACCACCGGCAAGTCCGAGAAGTGCATCTTGTGCTTCCCGCGTATGGAAACCGGGCAGGCTCCGGCCTGTGCCCATTCCTGTGTGGGCCGTATCCGCTATATGGGCGTGTTGCTCTACGACGCCGACAAGATCGCCGACATGACGACCAAGCCCGAGGATGAGTTGCTCGACGCTCACCTCGGAATGATTCTTGATCCTTACGACCCAGAGGTGGTGCGAGCGGCCGAGTCATCGGGGATCGACGCCCCCTGGATCGATGCCGCTCGCCGGTCGCCGGTCTACAAGTTCGTCAAGGAGTGGGGGATGGCTCTGCCGCTTCACTCGGAGTACCGCACCGGCGCGATGATGTTCTACATACCGCCGATGTCGCCGGTGGTCAGCACCATCGAGAACGACCTCGTGAAGCTCGACCTGCCCGAGGAGCGAGAGGACTTCGAGCTGCTCGAACAGCTCGACAAGGCTCGTCTCCCGATCCAGTATCTGGCCAACTTGTTCTCGATCGGCGATCAGGAACCGATTCGCAAGATCCTTCGGATCATGCTCTCGATCCGCACGTTCAAGCGGCGCCAGAGCCTCGACGGTGGCGTCATCGATGCCGCGACCATCGCCATGCTCGAGCGGGCGGGGCTCACGGTCAACGAGGCCGAGGACATCTACCGGCTCACCACGATTCCCACCATCGAGGATCGCTTCGTGTTCCCGCCCTATCACCGTGAGATGGCGATCGAGGAGCTCAACGATCCGTTGGCCCACAAGGGCGAGACCGGGCTCGGATACATCCAGCCGGCCCATAGGGGACCGTGATGCTCGCTCCAGAGGTGATCGCGCTCGGCTATCGCTACCCGAACCCGTTTCATTTCGGTGAGTTGGAGGAGGCGGCAGAGACGTCGCTGCGCGGTGTCGTTCGCCATCACATGGATGAATTCCTGACGGAGATCGAGACTCTCGAACTGGGGAAGTGGGAGGAACTTCATACCGCCACCCTCGATCTCGAACCGAAGTTCGTTCCCTATGTCGGCCATGTCGCCTGGGGTGAGAACTACCGGCGTGGTGAGTTCATGGCCGACCTGAAGCGCGATATGGAGCGCTGCGGGGTCGATCTTCTGGGAGAGCTTCCCGACCACATCGAACCGATCCTGCGGTACCTGGCTGCCACCAATGCGCCTCTGCCCGACCTCCTGGAAGTCCTCGGCGAGTCCGTCTCCACGATGCGCTCGACGCTCGTGAAGGCCGACTCCCACAATCCCTACCGTCATCTGCTCTCCGCCACCGGTGGAGTGATCGAAGACCTCAATACCCTCGCGATCGGACCTCATCGATGACCACCAACGAGTTCGTGTTCGGAGCGCTGCCGTATCTCGTGTTCGGGATGGCGGTGGCGGTGACCTTGTTCCGATGGAAGCTGCACCAGTTCAGCGTGTCGTCGTTGTCGTCCCAGCTGCTCGAGAGCCGTCGCCTCTACTGGGGTTCTATTCCATTCCATTGGGGCCTCTCCACGGTTCTGGTGGGTCATCTGGCCGCCCTGGCCATACCTCAGGGCTTCCGGTGGTGGAACGGTGTTCCGATCCGGCTCTATCTGCTCGAGGTCACCGGCTTGGCGCTGGCGATCTGGGCTGCGGTGGGTATTGCTTTGTTGGCGTGGCGTCGCTTGTCGACGCCCAGGATTCGTGCCGTCACCGAGCCGATGGACCTGGTCGTACTCGGGATAGTCGCGGTGCAGATCATCACGGGTATCTGGATCGCCGTGGGGTATCGATGGGGTTCCTTCTGGGGGACATCGGTATTCGTTCCTTACTTCAGGTCGTTGTTCTCGTTGCACCCACAACCTGAATTCATCGAACCACTTCCGTTCGTGTTGAAACTTCACGCCTTCTCGTTCTTCGTGTTCGTGGGAGCGTTCCCGTTCTCGAGGCTCGTACACATCGTCACGTTGCCTCTGGGCTACACCACCAGGCCTTGGCAGCGTGTGGTGCGTATGAACCGCGATCCGGGTGGCTACCACGGTTCGTCCAAGGAAGTGCAGAACCGCTGAAACGGCGGGTTTTGGCCCCTGGAATGGGAAAACCCACCCCTCACTTTACATAACGATGATTTCAGGCGTTTCTGGGGCCGAGATCAGTCCAGTCGGTCGGTCACCGATTCGACCGCAGAAGTGATGCTCCCCGCTCGAAGAAGCTCCTCCGCGGATAGAAGCTCCGGAGACAGGTGTCGGTCGGCCCCCGGACCGGGAACTTCCTCACGGAGTGCGGAAATCGCCGCCGCTGTGGCGTCGGCAGGCTCCAAAGGACCTCTCAAATCGATGGCTCGGGCCGACGAGACCAATTCGACCGCCAGAATCCGACGCAGGTTGTCGACAACCAAGCGGAGCTTGCGTACGGCTCCCCAGGCCATCGAGACGTGATCTTCCTGCATCCCGGAGGTCGGCATCGAGTCGACGCTGGCCGGTGCCGCCAGACGTCGGTTGTGGGCACACATCGACGCCACCGTGTACTGGCCGATCATCATGCCGCTGTGGACCCCAGGGTCTTCGGCCAGGAATGGGGACAGCCCATGGTTGCGGGTCTTGTCGAGCACACGGTCGAGTCGTCGCTCCGCGATGGCTCCGACCTCGGCCAGGGCTATGGCCAGGAAGTCGGCGGCGAAACCCAGCGGTGCGGCGTGGAAGTTGCCGCAAGATTCGACTCGGCCGTCGGGAAGCACCATTGGATTGTCTATCGCCGACGCCAGCTCACGGCCGGCCACTGTTGTCGCGTGCTCGAGGGTGTCGCGAGCGGCGCCGTGGACCTGCGGACTGCAGCGAATCGAATAGGCATCCTGCACCCGCACGTCGTCGGAGCGGTGGCTGGCAATGATCGGCGAGCCGGCGAGAACCCTTCTCAGGTTCGAGGCGCTCAAGGCCTGTCCGGGATGAGGGCGAAGGGCCTGTAAGTCGGCCGCGAACGGCCGGTCGGTGCCCATGAGGCCTTCTACGGTGATAGCGGCCACGATGTCGGCTTGGGTGAGCAGTTCGGCGGCATCGCGGGCGGCCAGACAGAGCATTCCGAGAATGCCGTCGGTGCCGTTGGTGAGAGCGAGGCCCTCTTTCTCGGCGAGAACTATGGGGGCAAGGCCGGCGGAGGTGAGAGCCTCGATCGTGGCCACAGTCTGGCCGCCGTACTCGACAGTGCCCTCCCCCAGCAGCGCCAGCGCTACGTGAGCGAGGGGCGCCAGGTCGCCACTTGCTCCGAGCGAGCCGTATTCGGGCACGATCGGGGTGATCTGGGAGTTGACCAACGACAGCAGTGCCTCGGCCACCATGGGTCGGGCCCCGCTGGCTCCCAGCGCCAGCGTGCGGGCTCTCAGGAAGATCATGGCTCGCACGACCTCCTGTTCGACCGGCGCCCCCATGCCGGCTGCGTGCGACCGCACGAGAGATGCCTGCAATTCGGCGCGACGGTCGGGAGGAATTGAGACTGTGGCGAGTGAGCCGAATCCGGTCGAGACCCCGTAGGTCGCCTCGCCTTCAGCCAGACGTTCGACGATCGCTCGAGCCGCGGCGAGTCGTTCGAGGGCTCCGGCGGTGAGTACGACCCTCTCCCCTCCCCTGGCGACTGCCACGACGTCGTCGATGGTCACCCCGGGTCCGTCGAGTTGAATGGTCATGAGGCCTCCTGGCTGCCGTGGGGATGCTCGATGGTGTCCCCGGACCGGCCGACAAGGGCGGCCTCGAAGTCTTGACGGGCTCGGTTGGCCGCGGCCACGGCCCCGTCCAAGCGTGGGCCACTGAGTCGACTGGTGGGCCCGATGACCGATATAGCAGCCACCGGAGTGGGGCTGTCGGCAAATATGGGCACGGCAACCGCGGTGACATCGGGCTCGACCGCACCGGGACGCACCGTTGGGGCGCTCTCTCGGTCGATGGCGGTGAGCGCCGCTCCCACGGCCGAATCGGCGATCGGAACGGTGTGACCGACCCATCCGACGTGTCGCACCGCTCTGGTGCCCTCCACACATGCCGTGTAGATGGCTCTCGAACCGTCTCTGATGGCCAAGTAGGTCGATTCCTGGGTGGTCTTGGTGAGTTGGCTCAGGTGGACCTGGGCCAGTTCGGCGAGTCGCACGTGGCGGCTGCTGGTGGTGACGTGGAGGGCCAGGCGCAGGAATCCCGGGCCGGCACTGAAGATGCCATCGGTATCGCGATCGAGAAACCCGGCCTGTTGCATCGCGAGAAGGTGCCGCAGGGCTGTGCTCACCGGCAGCTCGACAGCTTCGGCGGCCTCGGTGAGGGTGCTCTGGCCGACCGTGACGACGTGGTCGAGAAGCGCCAGTGATCTTCCGGCTGATCTGGGGAGCTGGAGGCTGGTCATCAGGGCGTCGATCCCGCTTTCATACAATGAAAGTCACTCATCAGTAGTTGACAAGGTAGTCACAACACGAACAGACTTGCAACAAGAAATGTCTGATCGGAGTCGCACCAATGGCCGATAGTCGCACCACCGGGCCCGCACCGCGAGGTAGCTCGCTGTCATGTCGGGGGTGGCCCCAGGAAGCCGCTTACCGGATGCTCCAGAACAACCTCGATCCGGAGGTCGCCGAACGGCCGCAGGACCTGGTTGTGTACGGCGGCACCGGCCGGGCGGCTCGATCGTGGAACGCCTACGACGCCATGCTGCGCACCCTTCGTACGCTCGACCGCGACGAAACCATGCTGGTCCAGTCCGGCAAGCCGGTCGGTGTGTTCCAGACCCACGAGTGGGCCCCCCGGGTGCTGCTCGCCAACTCCAACCTGGTGCCCGACTGGGCCAACTGGGACGAGTTCCGGCGACTCGAACATGAGGGTCTCACCATGTACGGCCAGATGACCGCCGGCTCGTGGATCTATATCGGTACGCAGGGGATATTGCAGGGAACCTACGAGTGCTTCGCGGAGATCGCCCGCCGTCGATTCAAGGGCACGCTGGCGGGCACTCTCACCGTCACCGCCGGCCTTGGCGGCATGGGTGGCGCCCAGCCTTTGTCGGTCACCATGAACGACGGAGTGGCTCTCTGCGTCGAGGTCGATCCCGAACGGGCCCAGCGGCGCCTCGATCATCGGTACCTCGACGAGATCGCCGACGACTATGAGGACGCCATCCGACGCTGCCACGACGCCAAGGCCCGACGACGACCCCTCTCGGTGGGTCTGATCGGAAACGCCGCCGAGCTGCTTCCCCGGATGCTGGCCGACGGTGTGGAGGCCGACATCGTCACCGACCAGACCTCGGCCCACGATCCGTTGTCGTATGTGCCCCACGACATGAGCGATGAAGCCATCGCGGCGCTTCGAGAGTCCGACCACGCCGAGCTCACCCGCAGGGCCCGGGTCTCCATGGCCGCACACGTGGAGGCAATGGTCGGTTTCATGGATGCCGGCGCCGAGGTGTTCGACTACGGCAACAGTCTCCGTGCCGAGGCCCAACTCGGAGGCTACGACCGTGCCTTTGACTACCCGGGCTTCATCCCGGCCTACATCAGGCCCCTGTTCTGTGAAGGAAAGGGTCCCTTCCGTTGGGTCGCCCTGTCGGGAGATCCCGCCGACATTGCCGCCACCGATCGGGCGGTCCTGGAGGAGTTTCCCGAAGACGAACCGCTGGGCCGCTGGATCAGGATGGCCGGCGAACGAGTGGCGTTCGAAGGACTGCCAGCCCGTATCTGCTGGCTGGGATACGGAGAACGGCATCGGCTCGGTCATCGATTCAACGAGATGGTTCGCAGCGGTGAGCTGAGCGCTCCGATCGTGATCGGCCGCGACCACCTGGATTCCGGATCGGTGGCATCGCCGTACCGCGAGACCGAGGACATGATCGATGGCTCCGATGCCATCGCCGACTGGCCACTGCTGAACGCCATGCTCAACACGTCGTCGGGGGCCACATGGGTGAGCATCCATCATGGCGGTGGGGTCGGTATCGGTCGTTCGATTCACGCCGGTCAAGTGAGCTTGGCCGATGGCACCGATCTGGCCGCCGAGAAGCTCGAGCGGGTCCTCACCAACGACCCGGGCACCGGGGTCATGCGCCATGTCGATGCCGGATACGACCGAGCGGCTGAGGTCGCCGCCGAGCGTGGCGTGCGTGTACCGATGAACGAGGCCTGACCTTGGCAGTCCGGGCGATAGCAATGATCGGTGACCCGGTGCTGCGTGAGCAGTCCGCACCGGTGTCCTCCCAAGAGCTGGCTTCAGAAGATATGCAGCAGCTCATCGACGACATGATCGACACGATGCGGGCCGCCAACGGCGCCGGCATCGCGGCCAACCAGGTCTCGGTCGCGATACGGATCGCCGTGGTCGAGGTGTCCGACAATCCCCGGTACCCCTACAAGCCGCGGGTACCTCTCACCGTTCTCGTCAACCCGGAGATCGAGCTCCTCGGTGATGAGACGGTCGTGATCAACGAGGGTTGCCTCTCGGTGCCGCTCAGGGGCGATGTGACGCGCCACGTCGAAATTCGACTGTCCTATCTCGATCGTCATGGAGTGGCACAACGGCAGGTCTTGAGAGGTCTCACTGCAGCGACCATGCAGCACGAGGTCGATCATCTCGATGGAGTGCTCTTCAGCGACCGCGTCGACCCCCGCACCTTGGCGACGTGGCCTGAGTTCGAAATCCATCAGCGCGACGACTTCGTTGCCCGTATCACCGAGTTCGTGAAGAGAACAGACTCATGACCTCGACGACCTACTGGCTCGAACACTCATGGCCGGGGCAAGGCGAGGTCGACTCCTCGGTGCTGCTCGAAGTCGACAACGGGGTGATTTCTAAGGTCACGCGCGGGGTGCAAGCTCCGCCGCCGGGATCCAAGGTGCTCAATGGCCTCACCATCCCGGGACTCGCCAACGCCCACAGCCACGCGTTTCACCGGGCATTGCGAGGTCGCACCGAAGGTCGGGGGGCGTCCACGACCACATTCTGGGATTGGCGTGACCAGATGTACGAAGTAGCCGGGTCGTTGAACCCCGATCTGCTCCACCGACTGGCTCGCGCCACCTTCGCAGAGATGGCTCAGGCCGGAATCACGCTCGTGGGAGAGTTCCACTACGTACATCACGACGTTGATGGATCCGAGTACTCCAATCCGAACGCCATGGGGGAAGCACTTCTGGCGGCGGCCAGAGATGCCGGAGTTCGCTTCACGCTGCTCGACGTGTGCTATCTCCACGGTGGGCTGGGCCCCGATGGCTACGACGAACCGTCGCCGATCCAGCGCCGGTTCGCCGACTCTGACGCCGACGCTTGGACCCGGCGCGTGGCGGCGCTGAAGCCCTCCGAGACGGTGAGGGTGGGTGCCGCTGTGCATTCGGTGCGGGCCGTGGACCCATCATCGGTGACCACCGTGGCTCGGTGGGCGGATCAGAGGGCGGTGCCACTGCACGCCCATCTGTCGGAGCAAGAGGCCGAGAACGAGCAGTGTCTGGCCGCTCACGGAGCCACACCCACCCAGGTCCTGTTCGACTCCGGAGCTGTGAATGACCGCTTCACCGCGGTTCATGGAACCCATCTGTCGGTGATCGACCTCGCCACTCTGGGCGGAGCCGGAGCAACGGTCTGCCTGTGCCCCACCACCGAACGCGACCTGGCCGACGGGATCGGACAGGCCGGTGCCATGGTCGCCGCTGGAGCGGCCTTGGCAGTCGGAACCGACTCGCAGTCGGTGATCGATCTCTTCGAGGAGTCGCGGGCGATCGAGCTCGACGAACGCCTTCGAGTCCGACAACGTGGGCACCACTCCCCCACTGCTCTGCTGACCGCGGCCACCGCCGCCGGATACGAGTCGCTCGGCTGGGGCAAGGGCGGAAATCTCGACGTTGGATCTCTGGCCGACCTCACAAACCTGAGCCTGGATTCACCCCGCTTGGCGGGTCAGCGCGTGAGTGACCTTCTGGCCGGCGCCGTCTTCGCAGCTACCGCATCCGATGTGCAACATGTGATGGTGGCCGGTGAAATGATCGTGTCCGACGGCCACCACACACGAGTCGACGTGGCAGCCGAGCTCCGGGAGGCCCTCCAATGACCACGACAGTTCTCGACAACATCGGACTCTTGGTCACCAACTCCGATGAGATGGGGGCCGGTCCGCTGGGCGCCATTGAGGATGCGTCGGTCGTCTACGAGGATGGACTGATAGTCGAGGTGGGGTCATCGGGCCTCGCCGCCGACGAGATGATCGACGCCGGTGGGGCGTGCGTCGTGCCGGGATTCGTGGATTCCCACACCCATCTCGTCTTCGCCGGAGACCGAGCGGCGGAGTTCACCTCCCGAATGGCCGGTCGACCCTACGACGGTGGGGGGATTCGGGTTACAGCCGAAGAGACGAGGGCGGCCTCGACCGAGAAGCTGACCGAGGACACGGCCCTTCGCGTCGAGGAGGCTCGCCGAGCCGGAACGACGACAATTGAGATCAAGAGCGGCTACGGCCTCAATGTTCACGACGAGGCCCGCATGCTCGCCGTCGCCAACCGGTTCACCACCGAAACGACCTTCATGGGTGCTCATCTGGTGCCCGAGGAGTACATCGGGCGGGCCGACGACTACGTCGACCTCGTTTGTGGCGAGATGCTCGCCGCCGCGGCCCCCCACGCTCGCTGGATCGACGCATTCTGCGAGACGGGAGCCTTCGATGCCGATCAGAGCCGGGCGGTTCTCGAGGCAGGTCGGGAGTGTGGTCTTGGTCTGCGGCTCCATGGCAACCAACTCGGTCACGGCCCCGGAGTGGCTCTCGCGGTCGAGCTCGGATGCGCGTCTGTGGATCACTGCACGTACATGACCGACTCCGATATCGAGGCCCTGGCCGCGTCCGACACGGTGGCCACTTATTTGCCGGCTACCGACTTCTCCACCCGCCAGCCGTATCCGAACGCTCGCCGTGCCATCGACGCGGGAGTGGATGTGGCAATTGCCACCAACTGCAATCCCGGCTCCAGCTACACAACCTCGATGTCGTTCTGCATCGCCTTGGCGGTGCGAGACATGATGATGACCATCGAGGAGGCAATTCGCGCCGCCACGTCGGGAGGCGCCCGTGCACTGCGACGCGACGACGTGGGCCGTCTCGAGACGGGCTACCGGGCCGACATGGTCGTGTTGGATGCCCCGAGCTATCACCATCTCGTCTACCGGCCGGGGGTGCCGCTCGTAGCGCGAACCATTGGATCGGCCCGTCGATGAACGAAGGTGCCGAAGGACTCGCCGATACAGCCGA
>JAJCXX010000026.1 GCA_029263195.1 Acidimicrobiales bacterium | reverse complement strand
GAACCCAGAACCTGCGGATTAAGAGTCCGATGCTCTACCAATTGAGCTAGAGGTGCTTGTTGGCACAATCGTAGCGATCGGCCATGGGGGCGCCACCCGCGAGGGCAGCGCTTTGGGTGACCGAGGGGTTTCGAACCCCCGACCTCCTGGACCACAACCAGGCGCTCTAGCCAACTGAGCTACGGCCACCACGCCGACCGGAGCCGGCAGCCCGAGGATCATACCGGGCATGTAGCCAAGCGGCGTAGCCTTTCGGAGGCACGGCCTAGCCTTGCCGAAGGCCCCCGTAGCTCAAATGGATAGAGCAGCGAGCTTCTACCTCGCAGGCTGCAGGTTCGAGTCCTGCCGGGGGTGCCATCACGTCAGGCATGCATTGCAGTTCCAAAAGCGCGAAGATCTCCCAAACCGAAGGGGAGGACGCATTTGTGAACGCAGAGAAAACCGGACGCGACCTGCTTGAACGGGTGGGGGTCGAGGTCGGCGGCGACAAGCCGTGCGACATCCACGTCCACGACAGCCGCATGTGGGACCGCGTCATCCGCGATCGCGAGTTCGGCTTGGCCGAGACGTATCAAGAGGGCTGGTGGGACGCCAACGAACTCGACCGCTTTTTGACGGTTGCCCAGAGTGCCGACCTCCGCGACATGGTGAAGCCCGGTCCGAAGCTGATGGCGCTGGCCGCCAAGGCCGCGATCCAGAACCGCCAATCGGTGAAGAGGGCCCGCTACAACGCGTCGGCCCATTACGACATCGGCAACGACCTCTACGAGCGCATGCTCGACAAGCGGATGATCTACAGCTGCGCCTACTGGAACGATGCGGCAGATCTCGACTCGGCCCAGGAAGCCAAGCTCGATCTGATCTGTCGGAAGTTGCGGCTGGAATCCGGAATGACGCTTCTCGACATCGGATGCGGGTGGGGAGGGTTCTCCCAGTTCGCCGCGGAGCGTTACGACGTGCGGGTGACGGGCATTTCCCCGGCGGTCGAACAGGTGAAAGTGGCGAAGGAGCGGTGCGCCGGCCTGGCGGTCGATATTCGTCAGCTCGACTATCGACACCTCGAGGGTCGGTTCGACCGGATCGTGTCGGTGGGGATGATGGAGCATGTGGGACCGCGAAATTTCGGAACGTTCTTCGACAAGTGCGCGGAGTTGCTCAACCCCGAAGGGATGATGCTGCATCACACCATTGGTTCCAATGTTTCGAAGAATCGCACCGATCCGTGGTTCGACAAGTACATATTCCCGGGTGGCGTGCTCCCGTCACTCTCTCAGATCAGCGGGGCCGCCGAGTCCGTCTGGTCGATCGAGGATGTTCACAACTTCGGACCCGACTACGACCGGACTCTGATGGAGTGGAGCCACAACATCTCGTCGTGCTGGGATGAGATCCCCTCCTACGACGAACACTTCCGTCGCACCTGGAACTACTACCTGATGGGCTCGGCGGCGAGCTTCCGCGTCCGGATCCTGCAGCTCTGGCAGATCGTGTTCACTCGAAGCAAGCGCGAACTCCCCACCTATGAGTCGGTGAGGTGAGCGGGTTCGGTGCTCACACGGGTCGCCAGTAGGATCGCTGCGATCTGACAGCACGACCCACCAGGTGAGACACCAATGACCGATCAGCGCATAGCCGTCGGCGATCTCAGCATCGCCGAATCGTTCCATGACTTCATCGAGAAGCAGGCCATTCCTGGCACCGGCGTGGAGCCTTCCCATTTTTGGGTTTCGTTGGGTTCGATCGTGCGCGATCTGGCCCCGCGAGGACACGATCTTCTGACTCGACGGGCCGAGATCCAGGACGCCATCGATGACTGGCACCGGGGCCGGCGCGGTGCGGCCCACGATGCCGATGCCTACCGCGAGTTCCTGATTGAGATTGGCTACATCGAGAATCCCCCAGATCCGTTCGCCATATCGACCGACCGGGTCGATCCCGAGATCGCGTCGATCAGCGGCCCTCAGCTGGTGGTTCCCCTCGACAACGCCCGCTACGCCCTCAACGCCGCCAACGCCCGCTGGGGCAGCCTCTACGACGCCTTGTACGGCACCAATGTGATCAGCGAAGAGGGCGGTGCTGAAAAGGGTGAGAGCTACAACCCGGCAAGAGGCGAGAAGGTGATTGCGTTCGGTCGGGCGTTCCTTGATGATCAGGTCCCGCTGGTGTCAGGCTCACATTCCGACGCCACTGCCTACCGCATCGAAGGCGGGCGGCTTCAGGTTGCGCTGGCCGATGGTTCGATGTCGGGGCTGGCTGATCAATCGGAGTTCGTCGGTTACACCGGCCCGGCCGATGGTCCGTCGGAGATACTGCTTGGGCACAACGGTCTCCACATCGAGATCCGGCGCGATCCGGCCTCGCCGATCGGTGGCACCGACCCCGCGGGCGTGGCCGACATCCACATCGAATCGGCGATCACCACGATCATGGATCTCGAAGACTCCGTTTCTGCGGTCGACACTGCCGACAAGATCCACGTCTACAGCAACTGGCTCGGGCTAATGAAGGGCACGCTCACCGCCACGTTCCAGAAGGGCGGCCGCACGCTCGATCGGGTCCTCGCCGACGACCGCACCTACACCGGTGCCGACGGCGGAACTGTGGCCGTGTCGGGACGCAGCCTGATGCTGGTTCGCAACGTTGGGCTTCACCTCGATGTCGACAGCGTGCTGCTCGACGGCGCGTCGATCCCCGAGACGATCCTTGACGCGATGGTCACCTCTCTCGCCGCGATGCACAACCTGCAGGGCAACACTGCGCATCGCAACAGTCGCGAGGGTTCGATTTACATCGTGAAGCCCAAGATGCATGGACCGGCTGAGGTGGCACTCGCCGTGGAGTTGTTCTCTCGGGTGGAAGAGGCCCTCGGGCTCGAGACCAACACGCTCAAGGTCGGCATCATGGACGAGGAACGCCGAACCTCGCTCAACCTCGCGGCGTGCATCGAGGCGGCCAAAGAGAGGGTGGTGTTCATCAACACCGGATTCCTCGATCGCACCGGCGATGAGATCCATACCGACATGGAGGCCGGTCCGGTCGTGCCCAAGGCCGAGATGAAGTCGGCGGCCTGGCTCGGGGCGTACGAAGACTCCAACGTCGACAACGGCATTCGTTGCGGGCTCATCGGCCGCGCTCAGATCGGCAAGGGTATGTGGGCCATGCCCGAGGAGATGGCCGAGATGGTGGCCACCAAGGGCGCCCATCCCAGGGCCGGAGCGTCCACGGCCTGGGTGCCGTCGCCTACCGCCGCCACACTTCATGCGCTGCACTACCACGAGACCGACGTGGCTTTGGCTCAGGAATCGTTCATGGACCGAGCCGCGTCGAGCGACTACATGCCGGAGCTTCTGACTCTGCCGGTCATCGAATCGGGCCGTGTCCTCAGCGATTCGGAGATTTCGGTGGATCTCGACAACGCCTGCCAGGGAATCTTGGGTTACGTCGCCCGCTGGGTCGGCCAAGGTGTGGGCTGCTCGACCGTGCCCAACATCGCCGATGTCGGGCTGATGGAGGACTGCGCCACGCTGCGAATCGCCAGCCAGCACCTGGCCAACTGGTTGCATCACGGTGTGATCGACAAAGCCAAACTCGAGTCGACAATGCAGAAGATGGCGGCAGTGGTCGACCAGCAGAACTCCGACCAGGCCACCTACCGCCCGATGCTTCCCAACCTCGATTCGAGCATCTCCTATCAGGCGGCGCTCGACCTCGTCTTGAAGGGGCGAGCCCAGCCCAACGGTTACACGGAGTTCGTTCTCTACGAGAGAAGACTCGCAGTCAAAGCGCGGTGACAACCCGACCGTTCGAGTATCAGCGGGACCTGTCCGGTATTCCTGTCGACGAAGAAGTCTGTCAGTATTTGTCTATGGCATCTGAGACTGATCTCGTAGTCATGGGACACCGAATCCGGCACTTCCGAAACAGAGCGGGCCTCACTCTCAATGCTGTAGGCGCCAAAGCGGGGAGACCCGCCCCCTATCTCTCGCAGCTCGAGAACGGGAAGGTCGAACCCAAGTCGAGCCTCCTTGTCGACTTGGCGTCCGCACTCGGCATCACCACCGCCGAGCTGCTCGACCCGACGCCTCCCGACCGCCGATCAGAACTCGAGATTCGCCTCGGTCAGGCTCAGTGCGACCCTCGATACCGCGCTCTCGGGCTCTCGCTTCTCCGGCCCACCGCCAAGATGAGCGAAGAGGTGCTCGAACATCTCGTGGCGCTTTGGGACGCCGTTTCGCAAGTCGATGACACGCCCGATCAAGTCCCGGAGGTCGGGCGTTTCGCCGATGTGGCGCGAGCCGCCAACGTCGCGTTGCGGCGCGAAATGCGCCAGCGCGACAACTACTTCCCCGAGATCGAGGAGGTTGCCACCGACGGTTTGACGGCTGCGGGATATCCGGGCACCGGTCCGATCAGCGAGAAGGTGCTCACCGGTCTGGCCGCTTGGTGTGGGTTCACGATCGAACGGGTGGCGTCTCTTCCCAGATCGGCCCGAAGCATCACCGATACCCAGGATCGAATCATTTTCATCCCCGACCGCGACGACCTGCGGATCCGTCAAGCCCGGTCAGTGGTCCTGCAGACCCTGGGCCACTTCGCTCTCGACCACAGCGACACCAACGACTTCGGCGAATACCTACGCCAACGCATCGAGTCCAACTATTTCGCGGCGGCCATCCTCGCTCCGCAGAAGCCGGCGGTCGAGTTCCTGAGAGACGCCAAGGGGCAAGGTGACATCTCAGTGGAGGACCTCAAGGAACTCTTCTACATCTCCTATGAGATGGCGGCCCACCGATTCACCAATCTCGCCTCCCGACATCTCGATTTGCCGTGCCATTTCCTGCGGACCGACAGCGAGGGCGTGATCAGCAAGGCCTACGAGAACGACGGCACGGAGTTCCCAGCGGCGTCCGATGGCGGTCACGAAGGCGAACGGGTGCCCAGACAGTGGGGGGCCCGCCAGGCCTGGAATGCCGAAGGATCGTTCTTGATGCACAACCAATACACGGTGACCGACAGCACCGAGACGTTCTGTGTCACGTTCATCGAGGGTCACGACGATCGCATACCTCACGCCATCACTCTCGGCACTTCGGCACCACACGCCAAGTTCTTCCGGGGTAGCGACACCCTGCGCCGTGAGTTCGCGAGGTCTAGGGAGATCGAGCCCGACCCTGATCTCGTCGAGCGGTGGCGCGGGCGGGCCTGGCCGTCGGCGGCTGAGCGAAGTCACGTTTTGTCAGCGCTGCCGCCATCCGATCGCCTGTTCAGTCCGTTTCCAGGGATCGATCTCACCGATGTGTATCGGTTCCTCGACCGTCAGCGCCGCCGCCGGAGGTGACGAGCGAGAATCAGTGGGCCAACACCACGACGTGGTCAACGGCGTCGATGGCCACGTGAACCATGCTTCGCTGCGGGCCGTTGATCTGGACCGTGATCACGTCGGATCCGGCAGAGTGCAGGTCTCCGCGGACCGCTTCGTTGCCGGCGGCCACCAAGACCGAAGGCCGGTCGGCAGCGAGCTGATCGAGCGCGTGGGCCAACATCAGGTCGTAGTTGCGTGCGGCATCGCCCGACGGGCTGTCGTCGCCGTTGGCGACCTTCACGATCGCCAGTTGACTCAACGGGAGGATCACTTCGCCGAGTCGAGCCTCGCGAATCACCGCGAAGTCAACCCCGACCGCGGTGATCGTCCCGCTGGTTCGGCGTCCTCCGATGGTGGATGCGACCACCCGCCGAGAGGATTCGGCGTGTTGGGTCAGCACTCCGGCAAGGAAGGTCGACTCGGAGGCCTGCTGTTGGAGCCAGCGCTGCCGGGATCGCTCAGCGGCGGCGTGGTCGACAGCACCCTCGGCAACCCAGCGGGCGAGTCCGGCTAGAGGGTCGGCAGCCGTCAAAGAAGTTGGATGGTCGTCCGAACCGCCAATTTGGTTCACGCTGACCGAGACTAGCGGTACCCTCGAAACAACCACATGACCGATACCACGACCACCATACGTATCCCCGGCAATCACCTGATGACCGCCCTGTTGGGCGAACACGATCGGAGTCTCCGGCTCATCGAGCAGGCATTCCCCGATACCAGCATCACGGTACGAAGCAACGAGGTTCACATTTCGGGCGCCGACGGCGACACCGTCCGCACTCTGTTCGAAGAGTTGTTGGCCGTGGCCGAGAGCGGTCAGACCATCGACGATTCCACGATTCGGCGCACGATCGACATGGTCGGTGCCGACGAACAGCCGTCGGAGGTGTTTGCCCACGAAGTGCTTCGGGCCACCGGAGGACGCTCCATCCGACCGAAGTCGGTTGGCCAGAAGAAGTACGTCGACGCCATCGGTTCGAACGTGATCACGTTTGGCATTGGGCCAGCCGGCACCGGCAAATCATGGTTGGCGGTGGCGATGGCAGTGAGAGCCCTGCAGGCCGGCGAGGTCGAACGCATCGTTCTCACTCGCCCTGCGGTCGAGGCCGGTGAGCGGCTCGGCTTCCTTCCCGGCGACCTGATGGCCAAGGTCGATCCGTATCTTCGGCCTCTCTACGACGCTCTTCACGACATGGTGGGTATCGAGGGGCTCGAGCGGCTCGATGACCGCAATCTCGTCGAGGTGGCGCCGCTGGCGTTCATGCGGGGCCGCACCCTCAACGCCTCGTTCATCATCCTCGACGAGGCGCAGAACACCACCCCAGAGCAAATGAAGATGTTTCTGACACGGATCGGGTTCGGCTCGAAGGCAGTTGTCACCGGTGATGTCACCCAAGTCGATGTCGACAACAATCGCAGCGGATTGTCCGGGCTCGAACCGATTCTCGGATCGATCGACGGCATTGAATTCGTGCGTCTGTCGGCCCGTGATGTCGTTCGCCACCGCATTGTGCAGGACATCGTCGACGCCTACGAGAAGGCGGGCGACCGATCGAACGGATCGTCCGCGCCGCGTAAATGACCGACTCCCGGAGTCCGTCCGAGCCCACGGTGATCGCCGTGGACGAACAGGACGAGATCTTGATTGATGCGCAACGCTGGGCTGCTCTGGCGGCGGCGTCGCTTCGGAGCTACGGACTCACCCGGGGTGAGCTCAATCTGCTGTTCGTCGACGAATCCGAGATGCATCGCCTCAATCTTGATCACCTCGGACGTGACCGACCCACCGACGTCCTGTCGTTTCCTCTCGATGGAGGCGAGGAGGTCTCAACCGTCGAAGCTCTGATAGGCGACATCGTGGTGTGTCCGAAGTACGCCCAGCGGCAGGCCCCTGATCACCGCGGGGAGTCCGACCACGATGGGTCTCTCGAGGACGAACTGGCGCTTCTCGTGGTCCACGGAGTGCTTCATGTGCTGGGATGGGACCATGAAGAGCCCGTCGAGGCCCAACAGATGAGCGCGGCTGAGCAGGCTCTCCTCGCTGCCCACCACCGGTGATGCCAGAAATCGATCCGGACCCGAGACGATGAGCGCCGCTCTGGTCGTCGGCCTGACACTGGTGGCGGTGTTGCCGATCTTGGTTGCGGCTCTGACCGCCGCCGACACCGCGTTGGGTGCCCAGAGTGTGGTGCGAGCCGACGCCATGGCCGAGGAAGGCGTCCCGGGTGCTCAACGGCTAGCCGGGTTGATGCGTCAACTCGATCAGGTTCGGGCTTCGATCTTGTTGCTGCGTCTCATGCTGCAAATCGTCTCGGTGGCAGCGTTGGCGGTGCTGATGCTCGACCGGGCCGGTATCGGCTGGTTGGCTGCGTCCTTGGCCATCTATGTGGTGGTGCTGTACGTATTGGCTGAGGTCGTGCCTCGTCGTTGGGCGTTGCGTGATCCCGATGAGGCGGCGCGCAGGATTGCCGCTGTGGCCCTCTTCGTGTATCGCCTGGCGCCTCTGCGATGGCTGTCGAAGCTGGTCACCGCTGGGGCGGGCGTCCCTTCGGCCGCCACCTCACAGACGTCGGTGATGTCTGAGGACGAACTGATCGCTCTCGCCGAAGAAGCCGCGGCCGGCGACGAGATCGAGGACGAAGAGAGGGAGATGATCGAGTCGGTATTCGCTCTGGGCGACACGGTGGTGCGCGAGGTGATGGTGCCCCGAACCGACATGACCACCGTTTCCTCCGGCACCTCGATCTCCGACGTGCTCGATCTCGCTCTCGAGCTCGGCCTCAGCCGGCTGCCCGTGTGTGGAGGCGACATCGACGACATAGTCGGAGTGAGTTTCGTCAAGGACCTGACGAGGGCCGAGCGCTCACAAAAGGGCGGGGAGTTGGTGACCTCGCTGATGCGTCGGGCTCGCTTCGTTCCCGAAACCAAGCACGCCCACAATCTGCTTCGCGAGATGCAGGACGGCCAACACCACATGGCGATCGTGGTCGACGAATACGGCGGAACCGCCGGGCTGGTCACGTTGGAGGACCTCATCGAGGAACTGGTGGGCGAGATCGTCGATGAGTTCGACAGTGAAGAGCCGATATGGGAGACGCTCGCGAGCGGCGACGTGAGGGTGCACGGACGGATGCCGGTCGACCAGCTCAATTCTCTGGTGGACGCCGATCTTCCCGAAGGCGATTGGGACACCGTAGGCGGCCTGATCTTCGATTCGCTGGGCCGGGTGCCCGAGATCGGAGAGTCGGTCGAGGTCGGCGGCCTGAGGCTCGTGATCGAGCTGATGGAGGGTCGACGAATCACCAGGGTGAGACTGACCCCACCGGAGTCGGACCCACCTAGCCTTAACGATGCATGAGTGAACACAAATCCGGTTTCGTGACCCTCGTTGGTCGACCCAACGCCGGGAAATCGACCCTTCTCAACCAGATTCTCGGGCAGAAGGTCTCGATTGTGTCCGATAAGCCCCAGACCACCCGGACGCAGGTGCGGGGCGTGCTCACACGTCCCGATGCCCAGATCGTGTTCGTCGACACTCCCGGAATCCACAAGCCCCAGAGCGCCCTCGGCAGCAGTCTCAACGCGACCGCGCATGAGGCTACATCGTCGGTCGATGTGGTTTGTCTCGTGATCGATGCCACCGCCCCATACGGACGCGGCGACGCCTACATTGCGCAGCGTCTGCCCAGCAACTCGATGGTGGTGGTCACCAAGACCGACATTGCCAAGCCCGACCAGGTGCTCGCTCAGCTCGTGGCGACATCAGAGCTCGACGCCGAGGCATGGTTCCCGGTGTCGGGAGTTAGCGGCGATGGCGTCGAAGAGTTGGTGCAGGCTCTTTGTGACCGGCTGCCTCCTGGGCCGAAGTACTACCCCGACGACACGGTCACCGACGTCGCCGACGCATTCTGGGTCGCCGAACTCGTACGAGAGCAGCTCCTGGCCGTCGCTCGTGAGGAGCTTCCACACTCGATCGCCACGCGGGTCACCGAGTGGGAGTGGCCCCGTATCAGGTGCGAGATTCTCGTCGAGCGAGAGTCACAGAAGGGCATAGTGATCGGCAAGAACGGCTCGAATCTCAAGGCCGCCGGAACGGCGGTGCGAAGTCAACTGCCCGAAGGCGTGTTCATCGAACTGTTCGTCAAGGTCGAGAAGAACTGGCAGAACCGAGCCGAGAGCGTCGAACGTCTCGGCTACTGATGGTCTCTTAGTGAGAGGGTTCGCTCAGGCGCCGCTTCGCGCCGGGTCCTCGACTGTTTCGTCGCCGTAACTCTCGGCGAATGCCAGCCAGTCCTTCAGCCACGCCTTGTAGGCCTCCTGATCGGGTTCGCCGGTCAGTGGATCCACGGCGTCGGTGGGAAGCGGCGGAGACTCGAGCCGTTCGCCGGAGGCAACAGGTGTCCGATCCGGAAGCGGAATCGTGATGGCTCGCTCCGGCGGCTCCGGCTCGTAGAACGGGGCCACCGGCTCGGGTTCCTCGTGCACGATCGGATCGAACTGCGACAGCGTCGGCAGATCCTCGAGGCGCCTGCGCATCTCTTCGAGAATGGCGGTTGGGCTGTCCAGACGCCCCTCACCGTCCTCGCCGGACGATTGGGCGTAGATCGCCAGGGCGACCGTCGACAAAACTGCGGCGACCGTGGCGCCGATGAGGAGCACAGCCGGGAGACCGGCAGCTTCGGCGCCGGGATCGAATGTCGGAACCGCTACGTCGGCAAGATTCAGCGCGAACGTCGGCTCGGCCCAGAAGGCTGCAGTGCGTGCGGCCATCGAGCCCACCGCGATGTACGCGAAGGAGCGCAGAAGGGTCGGGAGACGCAGACGCAGCGAGACGGGTAGCCGGATGTGAAGGGGCGGCACGAACATGGCAGCCACGCCGACGGCGCACGCCACAGCGGCGATGGCCATCAGGCCACTGGTACGGGCTGCGTACAGCCAGATCTGGTCGTTCACCCTTGACCTGTCGGCCGACAGGCCCCAGATATCAGGACTTGGTTCGGTTGCCTGGCTCGGTGTCGTCGTCCGAAGGGTCCGGCAGGATCGAACGAAGGAAGTCTTCGGCCTCGGAACGCTCCCTGGTCCGCCGCATCGGTGGGAGCGAGTTGATGAGCGACCACCGATAGCTGCGGGCCGTAGCGAGCCGGGGATCGAGGACGGCCACGACCCCGCGGTCGTGGCTGGATCGAATGAGACGGCCGGCCCCTTGGGCGAGCATCGTGGCCGCCCTCGGCAGGTCGATCGTTCGGAATGCCGCACTTCCGGCCCGTTCCCGCCGAGCCTCGAGCACCGGGTCGTCGGGGCGTGGAAAGGGCAGCCGATCGATCACCACGAGCGAGCAGGTGGGCCCGGGGGCATCGACCCCCTGCCAGAACGACATCGTTGCGAACAGTGATGCCTGTTCATCGTGGATGAAGGCTTCGAGTAGTTTGGATTTGGAGCCTCGGCCCTGCACGAGGATCGGCCACGGCATTCGAGGTTCCAGATACTCGGCGGCGTCGCGCATGGCCGACCAACTGGTGAACAGCGCCAGCGTCCGACCGCCGGACATGAGAACGAGCTTCTCGATCTCGTCGACTTTGGCTTGGCGACTGTCGGGCTGGCGGGGGTCGGGTAGGTGGGTCGGGCAGTACAACAGGGCGTTGTTGGCGTAGTCGAACGGGCTACCGACGTCGTCGGTGACGGTTTCTTCGGGCATGCCCGTTCGGCTGGTGATCGACGTCGGCAGGGTCGCGGAGGTCAGGACCGCGGCTCGCCGTGCCCACACCTGGTCGGCCAGTATCGCGTCGACCGCCATGGGTGTGGATCGCAGGCTCGGAGTGCCGGTGGGTCCGTCGACCCAGATGACCTCGTCGTCGGTTGCCCAGCGAACCCGCTCGACGTCGTCGAGGAGTGATGTGGCGGCCTGGCGAGCCCTCATGGCTCGTGCGGCGGTGTCGGTCGGGGCGTTGTCGGGAACGGCTCGTAGCGCTGTCATTAGCTGCTCGACTCTGCTCCGTGTGAGGTCGATCACCCGGCCGAGTTCGTCGTCGGGTCCGGCAGGGAGGCGCTTTCCGACCAGGGGTTCAAGAACTTCGGTGAGGAGTTTGGCGGCGGCCTCGACGTCCGCGGTGGAATCGCGGTCGGTGATGACACCGGCCGCGGTTCGGGCTAAGGCGATCAATCGGCCGGCGGACAGCGAGCATCCGGCCGCCTGAGCGACGATGTCTTCGAGCTGGTGGGCCTCGTCGATGATGACGGTGTCGTGTTCGGGCAAAACTCCCTCGACCATCGCCGCGATGGCGTAGAGGTGCAGGTTGACCACCAGGATGTTGGCCGCCGCAGCCTTGTGCCGCGCCCTTTCGGCCAGACACTCCTCGCCGCTGGGGCAACGCGATGCTCCGGGGCATTCGTCGCGTCCGACGCTGACCAGACGCCAGGTGCGGTCGTCGATGTCGGCCAACTCGGCTCGGTCGCCGGTGTCCGACTCGTCGGCGAATTCCCGCAGGCGCTGCAGCGTGTCGAGATCCAGCGAGGCATCGTCGGTTGGAAGGTCGAGCCGATTTTCGGGGTCGGCTTCGGCGAGGCGCTGCAGACACAGGTAGTTCGACCGGCCTTTCAACACTGCAAACGAGAACTCGTCTTCGCTGTGCTCGGCAAGGAAGGGCAGGTCCTTGTTGGCGAGCTGATCCTGAAGTGCCTTGGTGGCCGTGGCGATCACGGTAGGGCGCTTCGAGAGGACCGCCGGGATCAGATACGCGAGAGACTTCCCGGTGCCGGTACCGGCCTGAACCGCGGCATGACCGTTGTCCTCGATGGCCTGGGCCACCGTGGCAATCATTGATCGCTGCCCCTCGCGGCGCTCACCACCGGAGGGAAGTTCGGGGGTGAGAGAATCGAGGAGGCGAAGGGACTGGTCGGCGAGATTCAAGCTGTGCGGGCTGTGAGGTTGCCAACCGCGTTGCGCATGTGACAACAGGGTAGTTTCGTTGGTCGTGAACCTCGACGAACTCGATCCCGAACGGATCCCCAACCACATCGCGTGTGTGATGGACGGCAACGGTCGTTGGGCCGAATCTCGGGGTCTACCCCGGACCGAAGGCCACCGGGCCGGTGAAGACGCACTGTTCGATGTCGTCGACGGTTGCCTGGAGGCTGGAGTCAGATGGCTCACCGTCTACGCGTTCTCCACCGAGAACTGGCGTCGGCCGCGCGACGAAGTGAAGTTCCTCATCAACTTCAACGAAGACATCCTTCTGCGCCGACGCGACGAACTCAACGAACGCGATGTGCGAATCCGGTTCGTCGGACGGCGCGATTGGAGGGTTCCAAAACGGTTGATCAAACGCATGAACGAATCGTCCGAACTAACCCGCGACAACCGCAAGCTGACCTTCACGATTGCCTTCAACTACGGAGGCCGGGCCGAGATCGTCGATGCCGTGCGTGCAATCGCTGCCTCGGGAGTCAAGCCGGACAAAATCACCGAGAAAATGATCAAGCGTCATCTCTACGACCCGGAAATGCCCGACCCCGACCTGGTGGTGCGTTCGTCGGGCGAGTACCGAATCTCCAACTTCTTGTTGTGGGAGCTTGCCTACAGCGAGCTTTACTTCACCGACGTCCTGTGGCCCGAGTTTCGTCGAGCTGATCTATTCGACGCTATCCACGAGTACCAGGTGCGTGAACGGCGATTCGGGGGAGTGGGCCAAGGGTCCTGAGATGAGCCTCTACCGCGATCAGGCCGTCGTGCTTCGCACCTGGAAGTTGGGTGAGGCCGATCGAATAGTGAGCCTGCACACACTCGATCACGGGAAGGTCCGGGGAGTTGCCAAAGGGGTGAGGCGAACCCGATCGAAGTTCGGAGCGACGCTCGAACCCACGAGCCACATCGCGATTCAGCTCTATAAAGGCAAGGGCGAACTCCAGACGATCACCCAAGTCGAGACGATCAACAGATTCGCGAGCCTTCGCCTCGACCCTGAGCGGTTCGCCAGAGCCGAGTCGATGCTCGAGTCGGTTGATCAAGTGGCCCAGGACCATGCTCCGGATCCGGAGCTCCACACCATGTTGTGGCGGGCACTGGCGACGCTCGACCGCAATGACTCACCCCTCGTGGTGTCGGCGTTCTTCCTGAAGCTGCTCGCCCACGAGGGGGTGCAGCCCCAACTCGACGAATGCATCGAGTGCGGGGCCACGGAGCCGCTCGAAGCGATCGACATCGTCAACGGGGGCGTGCTCTGTCGTAGTTGCCGGCGCGACCGACCGATCAGCGAAGGGGCGTTGTCGTTGATGCGGAGAGTCTTTGAAGGTGACCTCGCTAGCGTCTTGCGAGAGTCACCGGAGGCGGCCGACGAAGTCGAGTCGATGGCCACTGCTCTGATGGAATCGCATCTCGAACGGAGACTGCGATCGGTGGCCGTCGGTGATCAACTCCACGTGACCGCACCACCGTTCAACCGGCCGTAGCTACCGGCTGATCGGTATCCAGCGGCCCTGGCCTTCGTTCCATTCCATCCATTCGCGGAGTTCGGGGTCCCACTGGATGTAAGTGTTTCGGGCGGCATCCCACTGTGGAGCGTCGACACCGGTCTGTTGCTCGGCGATGGGGGCTTCCTCGACCGGTGCTGCCGGCGGCTCGTCAGCCGGCGGTTCATCAGACGACGGAGCGGGAGGCTCATCGATCGCGGTGGTGCCGGAGTCTGGTGATGGCGTCGGCGGGGCGGCGTCGGGGGCTCCGGGAGGAGCGAAGCCTGTGTCGGAGGGAGGCGGCGCCGCCGTGGGTGGAGTTGCCGGTGGAGTAGGGGGTGGGGTGGTGGGAGGCGGTGGAGTCCAATTCGTGGGTGGAGGCGGAGTGGCGCCCGGCGCACCCGCGGTCACGGAGTTGACTCCCGGCACCGGCATTGGTGTGCCGACCGATGCCTTGTCGACAACGAGCGTGGAGGCGACCATGTCGCCCACCCGGCGGTGACCCTTGGATGCCAGACCGGTGATGAGGCCCACCAACGGAACAATGAACGGCACGGAATCGACGATCCACATCAGCCAGCGAACGATGTTGGCCCCGAACCCGGCGGTCTGGAAAGACTCCTGCTTGACGATGCGGAGCCCGACCATGCCTTTACCGGGGGAGTAGCCGGTGATGGAAGGAAGCACGACATGGAAGATGAAGAAGAAGGCCAGCATCGAAAGCCAGATGGCCGCAATGTCGCCTCCGTCGCCTCCGTAAACGGTTGTTCCGAAGTTGACGCAGATGTTGCTGCCCGGGCCGTTGTTGACCACGTCGCAGAGCCGCGAGGCGGCGTCGCTGTTGGGCAACTCGAGCTTGGTCAGAATCGTCAGGAACACGATGACGAAAACGATCGTAGCGATGACCGAATCGATCACCCAGGCGCCGATGCGTCGTCCCATTACTGCTGTGGGGTCGGACTGTGGTTGGTACGGAGATGTTTGCACGAGAACTATCGTCGCGCACCAGAGTGGTCGCGCGAGGAATTGTGCTCAGATCGTGTCTGAGACCGCGGCCGATATCCTCACTCGCCATGGCCGAAAATGACGCCCAAGCCGGGCTATTCGACAAGATCGTCAACCTCTCCAAGCGCCGCGGATTCGTGTTCCAGTCGGCGGAGATTTACGGCGGGTTTCGGTCGACTTACGACTACGGGCCTCTCGGTGTCCTGCTGCTTCGAAATGTGAAGGACGCCTGGTGGCGGTCGATGGTGCAGCTGCGTCACGACATCGTTGGTCTCGACGCGTCGGTGCTTTCGCCGCCGGCGGTGTGGGAGGCATCGGGCCATCTCAGCAACTTCACCGATCCGCTCGTAGATTGCACGAACTGTCACACCCGCCATCGTCTCGACAAGCTCGACGATCCCGATGTGTGCCCCAGCTGTGGGACATCTGGTTCATTGACCGAGGCCCGTGAATTCAACCTCATGTTTCGCACACACGCCGGACCGATGTTGGAGTCGGCGGCCGAGGTCTACCTACGTCCCGAGACCGCGCAGGGCATGTTCATCAATTTCGCCAACGTGTTGCAGACCAGCCGCAAGCGTCCTCCGTTCGGTATCGCCCAGATCGGCAAGTCGTTCCGCAATGAGATCACGCCCGGAAATTTCGTGTTCCGAACCCGCGAGTTCGAGCAGATGGAGATGGAGTTCTTCGTGCCTCCGGCCGAGAGCCCGCAGTGGTACGACTACTGGTGTAAGGAACGGATGGAGTGGTATCGCGACCTCGGCATGCCGGCCGACAAGCTGCGTCTGCGACCCCACGGTGAGGACGAGTTGAGTCACTACTCCACCGGCACATCCGACGTGGAGTTCTTGTTTCCATGGGGCTGGGACGAACTCGAGGGCATCGCCAATCGCGGTGACTACGACCTGAAGCAACATGCCGAGCATTCCGGCGAACGGCTCGAGTACTTCGATCAGGCCACCAACGAGCACTACGTGCCGCACGTGATCGAGCCGGCGGCCGGAGCCACCCGAACAGCGATGGCGTTCCTGATGGCCGCCTACCACGAAGACGAGGTCAACGACGACACCCGCGTTGTCCTGCGTCTCGATCCGCGCCTCGCCCCCTACAAGGTGGCCGTGCTGCCGTTGTCGAAGAAGGACGCGCTCACCCCGACCGCCCATGAGATCTTCGACATCGTCAAGGGCCGCTGGATGGCCGACTACGACGAGACCCAGGCAATCGGCAAGCGCTATCGCCGCCAGGACGAGGTCGGCACCCCGTATTGCGTCACGGTCGACTTCGACACGCTCGACGATCGGGCTGTCACGGTTCGCGATCGCGACACGATGGACCAGGACCGCGTGTCGATCGACCGGCTCGAGGAATACCTCGGCGAGCGTCTCGGCTAGTTTCGCCCCGAATGGGCATACACACCGACGACATAGCGAAGGTCAGAGATTCAGCCGATCTTGTCGCGCTCATCGGCGAACACACCGAGATCAAGCGGTCGGGTCGAAGCTGGATGGCCCGCTGCCCGATGCACGGCGAACGCACCCCGTCGTTGTCGGTGAGCCCCGAGAAGGGGGTCTACTACTGCTTCGGTTGCCATCGCAGCGGAGACGCCATCACGTTCGTGGAAGAGATGGAGAATCTGGACTTCGTCGGAGCGGTCGAGTCGTTGGCCAATCGCTTCGGGGTCACGCTTCGCTACACGACCGGCGACGAGGGAGTGGTGCGGGCCCGCAAACGAAGCCTGATCGAGGCGGTTGGGAAAGCGGCTGAGTTCTATCATCAGCGACTCCTCACCGCGGCCGATGCCGGCGAGGCCCGAAGCTATCTGCGGTCACGGGGCTACGGCGGAGATGTGGTGCGCCAGTACAAGATCGGCTGGGCCCCCGACGACTGGGATCAATTGGCCCGTCACCTGCGTTTGTCGGCCGACGACCTGCGCGACAGCGGGCTCGGATTCGTCAACAAGGCCAACCGACAGCAGGACGCATTCCGTGGACGAGTCATGTTTCCGATATTTGACGAGCGGGGTGATCCGGTCGGGTTCGGAGGTCGAATCCTGCCTGGTCACGAAGGATCGAAGTACAAGAACACCACCACTGAGGCTGTGGTCTACGACAAGAGCAAAGTTCTCTACGGGCTGCACGCGCACCGTGAAGGAATCGTCCGTGAGGGCGAGGTCATCATCTGTGAGGGCTACACCGACGTCATCGGGTTCGCGGAAGCCGAGATCCCTCGGGCCGTCGCAACCTGTGGCACCGCGCTGACTGAGGACCACGTGAAGCTCCTCAAGCGCTTCTCGGCCAACCGGCTGGTGCTGTCGTTCGATGCCGACGCCGCCGGGCTGGCTGCGGCCGAGCGGGTCTATGCGTGGGAGCAGCAGTACGAGCTCGATGTGCGGGTCGCCGACCTCCCGCCGGGAGTCGATCCCGCCGACCTGGCGCGCGAAGATCCGGCAGAACTGGCGCGTGCGGTGAGCGAAGCGATCCGTTTCCTGAAGTTCCGAGTCGATCGGGTCCTGGGGGCAACTGACCTGAGTAGTGCCGAAGGACGGGCCCAAGGTGCCCAGGCCGCGGTGGCGGTGGTGGCCGAACATCCTGATCCACTGGTGCGTGATCAGTACCTGATGGAGATCGCCGACCGTTGCCGAATCGATATTCGGCAGTTGAGAGATGTCGCGGCCGCCGGCCCGGCCCAGTCTTTGAGCCCCCGACCAGCACCCCAATCCTCTCAGGATCGGGAGGTCTCAAACGTTCCCGCTGGCCTCGACGACGTCGGCGATCTGGCTCCGAGTCGAATCACCGCGGAAGACGAAGCGATTCGACTGACGATTCATCGTCCCGACGAGGTCGAGGGCCGTCTGTCGTCGGCCCTGTTCGCTGACGACATCCGGCGTGAAGCGTTCGAGGGCTTGTCGGCCGGTGGCGTGATGGCTGCGGCCGATCGGGTTGGATCTCGGGCCGCCGGCCTCCTCAGGCGTCTGGCTGTCGACCCGCCCGATGCCGATACCGACACCGAGGACGTTCTGTCGGGTATGGCTCGTCTTGCCGCCGATCGGGTGTTGCGTGATCTCCAGCGAGACGCGCGCAACGCTCAGTCCGCCGAGGACCGCCAGGGGTTCGCGTCGGCGATCGCGTGGGTCAAGACCCACTCGGAGAACCTCGCGGAGAGAGACGCTCGCGGACCAGCGCTCGGCCAGTTGCTACCGTGGCTCATCGACCATCTCGAGGGGAGGAGAGAATGAGCGGTACGAAGGCGGCGTTGCCGCTGCCGGCGCCCGACGCCCAGAAGCTCTCCAAACTCCTCGACAAGTGCAAGGCCGACGGCCGCGTTTCGCTCGACCGCGTCGTCCACATCCTCAAGGATGTCGAGCTCGAACCGGACGTGATCGCAGCCATAAAGCAGGCTTGCTCCGACGCAGGTGTCGAGCTAGACGAATCCGATGATTCGCCGGTTCCTCCCGACATAGTGGTGCCCGCCATTGCGAAGGCCGACGAGGATACTCCGGCTCCTGCCAGCGCCCGGGAAATCCGTGCCGCGGAGATAGCGGCGTCGATCGGCGACGACGTCGAGGATGATGAGGTCCGTCACGCCCGCCGACCGCAGTCGAGGCAACTGAGCGATTCGGGTTCGAGCGACGATCCGGTCCGGATGTATCTGCGGGAGATCTCACAGGTAGCGCTGCTCGACAGTCGTCAGGAAGTGCGAATCGCGGCGCGAATTCAACGCGGAGTCGATGCGGGATCGAGCCTGGCGGCTGTTGAGCCTCACGTGGACGAAGAGACAGGGGAACAAGTCGAGCCGTCGCTGCCTCCGCTCGAGCCGGCCGAACGGGCTCGTTTCCTGAGGCTGGTGCGCGATGGCGATCGAGCCAGCGACGAACTCACGAGCGCCAACCTGCGGCTCGTGGTGTCGATAGCGAAGCGCTACGTGGGTCGAGGCATGATGCTTCTCGACCTCGTGCAGGAAGGAAATCTCGGCCTGATGAGAGCGGTCGAGAAGTTCGACCACACCAAGGGTTTCAAGTTCTCCACCTATGCAACCTGGTGGATTCGTCAAGCGATCACACGAGCCATCGCCGATCAGGCTCGCACCATCCGGATTCCGGTCCACATGGTGGAGGCGATGAACCGGGTCAAGCGGGTCCAGAGGCAGATGCATCAGCAACTCAAGCGGGAACCCACCGTGGCGGAGTTGGCCGCCGAACTCGACGAACAGCCCGAGAAGATCCGCGACATTCTTCGAATCTCCCAGGACCTGCTCTCCCTCGATTCGCCGGTCGGCGAAGAAGACGATTCGAATTTGTCCGACTTCATCGAGGATCGCAATGCGACCGCACCAGCCGATGCAGCCACGCGTGAACTCCTGGCGAAGGCCGTCGCCGAGGTGATCCATGAATTGAGCGATCGTGAACAGGAAGTGGTTCGACTGAGGTTCGGACTCGACGACGGCAGGCCACGCACTCTCGAAGAGGTCGGAAAGCAGTTCGGGGTGACTCGCGAACGTATCCGTCAGATCGAGGCGAAGACGCTCGCCAAGTTGCGTCATCCTCACCGCAGCGACCGTCTACGCGACTATCTCGAGCCGTCGTAGCGGTCACACTTTTCGTAGTGTCGGCCGACCTGATGGGCGCTAGCATCTGCGTCTGACCTTCCGGGGTAGCTCAGTTGGCAGAGCAGTGGACTGTTAATCCGCGTGTCGTGGGTTCGAGCCCCACCCCCGGAGCTCGTTTGGTTGACTCGGACCGCACTTTGAGTGCGGTCCG
>JAJCXX010000025.1 GCA_029263195.1 Acidimicrobiales bacterium | reverse complement strand
ACACCGTTCGATGCAAAGCGCACACCTGATGCACTTGGTTTCGTCGATCATGAGTGCCGTTCCGCCCGTGTAGTCGACATCGACCTCTTCCGACGTCACCATCGAGATGACATCGACCGGGCAGACATCGACACACAAGGCGCACAAGACGCACTTGTCGACATCAAGCAGAATATTGGCGAAACAACGCAGACAACGGTTGGCCTCGCACCGCGCCTGTTCGGGGCTGAAGCCCATCTCCACCTCGGCCAGACCCATCCGGCGGCCAGTTTCGAGAGTCGGAACCGCCACCCGATCGGAGCGATCGTAGTGATCGTCGAGTCGGTGGAACTGCTGCAGACGGATCATCCGGCCGGGCTTGTCCTCAGGAACTTCTCCACCGAAACTCTTGTGTATAGCCGTGGCCGACTTGCGACCGTCGGCGACGGCGTCGATCAGGGTACGAGGACCTTTGGCCGCATCGCCCCCCGACCAGACTCCCGGAAGTGAAGTCTTGCCGGTGTCGTTGTCGATCTGAATCGTTTTTCGGGGGCTCGTCGCGGGACCATCCTCACCGAGCGAATCCAGATCGATGGCCTGGCCGATGGCGAGGATGATGGTGTCGGCCTCAAGAGTCGTGATGTCGTCCTCGTTGAACACAGGGGCGAATCTGTTCTGATCATCGAGCAGCGACTTCACGCCCTTGGTCTCCAGCCCCGTGACCTTGCCGTCCTCGACGAGAATTCGGTTCGGTCCCCGGCTCGGCAGGAACTCGACACCCTCCTCCTTGGCCTCGTCGATCTCGAAATCGTGGGCCGGCATCTGTTCTCTGGACTCGAGCGACATGACCGTGACATGTCGGGCGCCGGCCCGGGTGGCCGAGCGGGCCACGTCGATGGCCTCGGTGATCGCCTGACGTTCGGCGTCTTGCTCGGCCTGCGCTGCTCCCTCGGCGGAACGTATCGAGTCGTAGTCGGAAGCTCGGGATGCCGTGCGGGCCGCGTCCATGGCGACGTCGCCGCCACCGACCACTATGACCCGCTCCCCGACCTCGACCTCGAAGCCGCGGTTCATGTTGATGAGGAACTCGATGGCCTTGAAGACTCCATCGGAGTCGCCGCCTTCGATGTCGAGTCCTCGTCCCAGGGTGGCGCCGATCGACAGGAAGACGGCGTCGTGTCGCTCGCGGAGTTGTTCGAGAGTCACGTCGGCGCCGAGCTTGGTGTTGTACTGAACGGACACGCCCAGGCCGATGATCGCGTCGATGTCGGCTTGTAGAACATTGCGGTCGAGCCTGTATTCGGGAATGCCCAGCCACATCGCCCCACCGAGCTTCTCGGTGGCCTCGTAGACCGTGACGTTGTACCCGTGGCGCCGTAGATCATGGGCACAGGCCATTCCGGCCGGGCCCCCACCGACGACCCCGATGCTTTCCTGGCGTTGCTCGAGCGGCGGGGCGGCAACCTTCTCCCACATCCGGCCGTTGCCGGATTCGGGACCGAACTGCTCGGTCACATAACGCTTGAGCGCCCGGATTGCGATCGGACGATCGATCTCACCCCGCCGACAGGCCGTCTCGCACGGAGCCGCGCACACCCTTCCGCACACTGAGGCGAAGGGATTGGGCATACGGGCAGTGAGGTATGCGAGCTCATCGTCGCCATCGGCAATCGCGGCCACGTAGCTACCGGCGTTGGTGTGAACAGGACACGCAGCCAAACACGGAATGTTCTCGTCGTAATACGCGAGCCCCGATGATTCGGAGTCTGCCATCAGATCCTCTTGGCTTCGTGAGCGCGATAAATGGCCCAGAGCGAGAAGACCAAGGCGGCGCTGAATACCGAGGTGCCGATGATGTCCTGAATCTTGGAGTCGAGCTCAGCCACGCTCTTGAGCTCGATGACGTAGGAAGGTACGAACACGCCCAGAACCACGACCACCACGAAGATGACCAGGGTCTTGATCCAGGCGTCGAGCCACGAATCAGAGTCGTGATCGATCTCGGCTGTGATCCGGGCGCCCAGGAGAACCCAGGTCGGGATGGCGAGGATCCCCACGATGGCGAAAACCGAGAGCCCAATCACCGCACCGCCGACGCCCAATGCCAGTAGTCCCAACAGGTAGACGAGAGCGGTTGAGGGCTTGCCCTCCGCGAGCCGTGTTTTCATCCATCCCCCAGTTGCTCAAGCGGTGTCGATATGACATCCGAAGTTTCACGCGGGGGACGCGGCGACATAAGGGCCTTTGGTCCTTACATCGATGCGATTCGGTTCATGCGCACTTCCGCATCGACCGCTGCAGGGAACAGTACGTTGTTCTCCTTGTGGATGTGAAGATGGGTGTCTGACTCGAGACCCAAGAGGCCATCGTAGAAAGCCTCGAAGCTCGCACATGCGTCGTCCGGCTTGGAGTAGCCATCGGTGATTCGGCGCAACGAGCTGAGCATCTCCCCGACCTGATCGTGCTCCTGTCGCATGACACGTATCGGATTGCCAACCGAACCACAGTGAAACTGCGTGGCCTCGGTAGCCGACGCGATTTGTCGGACGATCGGGAAGAGAATTCGCTCTTCCTTCATGAGATGGGGGGTCATGTCGGTGATGATCGCCGAGAGAACCCGACGAACCTCGAGGAGTTCGGGGTGTCCTTCGCCGTGGGCGTTGACGACCTTGTCGGCGAGTTCGGCCAGACGGGGTAGTTCGGTCGTCAGATACTGATGATGGGTTTGCTCGATGTGGTCGACGAGACCCATGAGATCGAGTTGGGCCCAGCTCGTATCAGCGGTCGTCTCGTCGGTGGTGTCGACCAGCGCCTCGTTCAAGATGGCCTCGACACCGCTCTGGTCGAGCCCAGCCTCGTCGCTGGCCTGGCCGAGCGACAGATGCCCCCCGCAGCAGTAGTCGATCCCGAGACTCTCGAAGACCCTGATCAGTTTCGGATTCTCGGCCACCAACTGGCCCACGGTGCGGTCTTCACTTTCGGATGCCATCACAACTCCTTGTCGGGCGATCACATGTCTCGAACGAATGAAACAATCGTCATCTCTTGATTGCCAAGCTGGCAGTGTTGATCCTGCCGCGTTTCACCGAACCGGTGACGTCGTGTCGCTTGCCGTTCATCCAGACGAACGCCTCGGGCGTCGCCTCCAGGTTGCTGAGCCAATTCGACTCATCACGAATTGTGCTGACGGTGACTTGGCTACCGCTCCTGAACGCAACGAGAGGCACCTCGCGAGCTTTGCCGGATATGCGCCCTTCGGTTTCGAGCACTACCACTCCCCCACCGATCGGCAACGGTGATCCGAATCCCGCTCTGACGACGGGCAGGACCCCGCGGTTGAGCGTCCGGAACAGCTTGCGCTCGGCGGACGGGCCAGCCCTTTTGGCCGACTGGAGAAACGACGAATACGTCATCATCACAGTCAACTGTGCGCTCCTACCGGTTCCACTGCATTCGGCGTGTCATCGGCCACCGGGTGTGACAAATGTCAAACTCGCCCGTGTTGGCTCTTCTGTTAGGCATACCTAACATCCACGGGTATGGGCGCAGCACTTCTGATAACGCTTCGTGAGGGCCTCGAGATTTCGCTGGTACTCGCGATCATCTTCGGCTACCTCGATCATCGCGGCGCAACGAGCTTGCGACGACAGGTGTGGACCGGCGCCGGGACCGCCGCCATCGCCTGCATCATCGCCGGCAGCATCTTCTTTGCCGTGGTGGGCGACTTCACCGGCAAGACCGAACAGGCGATTGAGGGAGCGTTGGCGTTCGCCGCTGTCGCTGTACTTACCTGGATGATTTTCTGGATGCGCTCCAATGCCGCCGGACTGAGAGGCGACCTCCACGACAAGATCGACTCGGCCATCGGCAGCTCACCCCTAGCCCTCACCGTCGTGGCTTTCGTGGCCGTGGCTCGCGAGGGGTTCGAGACCGTGTTGTTCCTGATCGGAGCCGAGACCGGTACATCCTCGGGCGCCGAGGTCCTCGTGGGGGGCATCATCGGACTGGCGATCTCCGCTGTTCTCGGTGTGTTGATCTACAAGGGGAGCCACGGGATCGACATTCGGTCGTTCTTCAAGTGGACCGGAACGTTGCTCATCCTCTTTGCCGCCGGACTGTTCGCCAAGGGAATTCACGAGTTCCGGGCGTTCCTCGATATCGACACGTCGTTCGTGGCCGACACCGTCTGGCAGATCACCTCCGGCCCGTTCTCCAAGGGGCACACAACCCACGACTTCATGAAGGGACTCTTCGGATGGAGTCCCAGCCCTGAACGAGTGCGCGTGGTTGCCTACTTCGCATATCTCCTGCCGGTGCTCTGGTACTACTTCGGCACCAAACCGTCCCCGCCGGTCCACCGACACGCCCCCGAACCCGACTCCGTCGAAGTCGGCGGCTGAGCGTCAGACTCTCGTCGGTGTCGTTCGATACAACTCAGCTTCGGCCGGTCTCCGAGAAGCGGATCGCCGTCCGGGTGACGCCCGACGCGCTCCGCCAAATTCGAGGTGGTCACCCGTGGGTGTACGACCAGTCGATCACTTCGATCTCACACGACTCGTCGCCAGGGGACCTCGCGGTCGTCTTCGACGACAACCGCGATTTCGCAGCCATTGGTCTCTGGGACCCACAGTCGCCCATCCGCCTCAAGATCCTCCACACCGGTCGCCCCACCACCATCGATGCCGACTTCTGGCGTACACGCCTGCAGGCCGCGATTGCCATAAGGGCCGATATTGCCGACGATCTCGGCAACACCGGATTTCGGGTTGTTCATGGCGAGAACGACGGACTCCCCGGCCTCGTCCTCGACGAATACGCCGACGTGGCTGTGCTCAAGCTCTACACCACGGCATGGCTCCCCCACCTGCGCACAATTGTTCCACTCATCGCCGAGCTTCTCGAACCAGAGTCGCTGGTATTGCGACTGTCCCGTAACATCGCCGAGCAGATGCCCGACTCTCTGCATGAGGGCAGCGCTCTCATCGGCCGACCGCCGACCGAGCCGGTGATGATCAGAGAGAACGGCCTCAGATTCGAGAGTCATCCCATCACCGGACAGAAGACCGGCTACTTCCTCGACCATCGAGACAATCGTCGAATGGTTCGTGATCTCGCCGAGGGCGCACGGGTTCTCGACATGTTCAGCTGCTCTGGCGGATTCTCGATACACGCCGCCGCTGGCGGTGCTCGCAAAGTCCACAGCGTCGATTTGTCCGGCCACGCCATCGAAACGGCCCGACGCAACATGGCCCACAACGCCTCCGACCCTCGAATAGCGGCATGTGAGCATCAACTGACCGTGGGCGACGCCTTCGAGACCATGCACGGCCTCATTGATCGCAACGAACGCTTCGACATGGTGATCGTCGACCCGCCGTCGTTCGCCCAGAGGAAGGTCAACGTGCCGGCTGCCCTCCGTGCCTACGCAAAACTCACGACCTTGGCCATCGAGCTCGTCCCCGACGGTGGGATCCTCGTGCAAGCCTCATGTTCCAGCCGGGTCAGCGCTGAGGCCTTCCACCAAACAGTGACCGACGCCGCGGCCGCCAGCAGTGCCGACCTCGACGTGATCGAGCGCACGTCCCACTGTGTCGACCATCCCGTCGGATTCGCCCAGGGGGCGTATCTCAAGGCGGTGTTCGCCACTGTCAACAAGGGGCGCTCCCCGAACAGTCTCATCGGGTAATTTCTCTTTGTGGATGTGCTGATCGAATCCAGGGAGTCGTCGACTCATGGGCAGGGTGTGTTCGCCATCAGCCCCATTGCCGAGGGAACCCTCATCGGGCGCTACCGCGGAAGTCCCACCGCGGTCGACGGAACATTCGTCCTCTGGATCGACGAGGGCACCGGAAACGGCTTCGAGGGGATCGACGGGACCGGCGTGCTCCGCTTCTTGAACCACAGTCGCTCCCCCAACGCTTGGTTCGACGGACCCGATCTCTACGCCCTGCGTGACATCGACGCCGATGAGGAACTCTATTTCGATTACGGCGAGGACTGGGCCGACGTGCCCTGAGACTCAACCACTGAGCGCGAAGAGGTGTGACACCGGTCCGACCTTGCCGGGAGCGAAAGCCCAGCCGGCAGAGTCGCTGATCCGAGATGCCGCGAACCGCTTGGCTTCAGATGCTGACTCGATCGGGTCCAGCCCCCGGGCGAGCGATGCTGAAATCGCCGCGGCGAACGTACATCCGGACCCCCTGACGTTTCCGGTCGAGTTCCGCACGGACCGTAGAATCTTCGTCGAGCCGTCGGCGGTCACGATCACGTCGACTGCGTCCGCGCCTGCCACGCCACCTCCGGTCACCACGACCACCTCCGCGCCCAGCGCAGCCAGGCGGGGAGCCGCTTCGATCACGTCGCCGACCTCGTGGAGATCCGCTCCCACCAGCAGCGCGGCCTCGGCCAGGTTCGGAGTGATGACCCGCGCCACCGGGAACAGATCATTGCGGTACGCCTCCTCCACCTCACTCGACACGATCCGATTTCCCCGACCGTCGACCATCACCGGGTCGACGACCGGCGCGGCGAGTTCCCGGTTCGAGATTCGTCGTGCCAGATCCGACACCACCGTCGCCGAACCGAGAAGTCCGGTCTTGACCGCGTCGGGGCGCACCTCATCGAGAATCCCGTCGAGTTGCTGCGCCACCAAACTGCTGTCGACCAGAGAAATACTGTCGACAGAGTCGAAATGTTGAGCCGTGACCGCGGAGATCGCCAGCATTCCGTGCACTCCGAAGGCGGCGAAAGTGGTCAGGTCGGCCGCTAGGCCTGCTCCACCGAAAGGATCGTGGGCCGCAATAGTGAGTGCTATCGGAGGGGTCATTCCCGGATCCTGCCACAATACGGATATCGACAACGACGACCATGACTCGACTCGTGGGCGACTTCTCGTCGCCACACCCGCTCTTCGCGACCCGAATTTCGATCGCGCCGTCATATTTATGCTCGAACACGGGACCGAGGGTGCGCTCGGGGTGGTCATCAATCGTCCCAGCCGACTTCCTGTGGCCGGCACGATCGACGAGTGGGTCGAGTTCACCGCTACCCCCACCACTGTGTTCATCGGAGGTCCAGTCTCTCCGTCATCGGTGATCGCCCTGGCCGCCGTCGACAACTCCGATTTCGACGGCGAGTCGAGTTGGAGCCCGATAATCGGACGACTGGGCACCGTCGATCTCGAGGCGAAACCGGCCGATGTGGAAGGCCTCAAGACCGTCAGGATGTTCGCCGGCTACGCCGGATGGGAGGCCGGGCAACTGGAGGCCGAACTCGTTCTCGACTCGTGGTACGTGGTCGACGTCGGGAGCGGGGATCTCCACGACCCCAATCCCGAGGAGCTCTGGTGGACCATCCTGGGTCGGCAACCCGGCGAACTCGGACGCCTGCGGAACTACCCTGCGGATCCTTGGGTCAACTGATCACCGAAGGGTCCGATGGTCGATCATGAGCTCAGGTCCCAGATCTCGTCGAGCCGGTCGAACACGATGTCGGCTACCCACGACGACGCCGACCTGCTCAGGTGCACGCCATCGCTGACCCGAGCCCTGGTCGAAGTCCCATCGGGGCCATCGACCCTGATCGAGAAGCCGCCATCACCACCGAACATGTCCCAAATGTCGATCGATGTGACGAACTTCCTGGACTCGACCAATGGAGCCGCCAGGGAATTGAGCACTTTCATCGCTTCGTCGAGGCCCGAGTCGCGCATCGGTGGCTGAGTCACCCAGAACACGTGGCGGTTGTCGGCCTCGAGCAGATCAAACGTGACCTCCAGGCGATGAGACCACTCCGCCGTCCACTCCGGTGTGTCGCGAACGATTCGGTTGCCGTCGGCGTCAGCCATGTCCTGGTGATCGTTGGCGCCCATGAACAGCACCACGGCTTCCGGGTCGGAGGCTTCGATTATCGACAACAATTCGGCCGGCCAGTTGAAGTAGTCAGGGCGGGCCAACCCGGTGGAGATCCGGAACTCGTTGTCGATGGCGAGGGGTCGAGACCCTCCCTCCGTCGAGAGCGCCTGACCGAGAAACTCGAGTTGGCTGTCGCCGGCCGCGAGCACTCGCAGTGGATCGGTGTCGGTGGCGATGCGCAGTGGATAGGGCGAAACCGTGGTCGTGGTGGTGGTTGTGGCGTCGAGACCAGCCGCGGCCGCCGTGGTGGACGACGGGGAAGGGAGAGTCGTGGACGTGGATGCCACCACGGCTTCGATCGTGTCGACAATCTGTCCGGCACTGTCACCGGTTCCCCGAATGGTCTGGATGAAGTCGTAGGGACGGTTGAGCGATAGGAAGTTCGCGGCGCGGTCGGCGCCCTCGGCCACGGTCAGCTGGCGATCGCGCCACGCTCCCAACGGTTGGCGTTCGGCGATCTCCACCAACTTCGCCGTTGTGAGCGATCCCGCCAAAGCCAAAGACAGCAGAGCCGCGATCACCACCGATCGGGAACTGGTTGTTCTCTCGCTGAGATCAAGTTCTCGGGCTTCACGAAACTGCTCGTCGGTCCAGGTCTCGGTCGAGGCAGGGCGCCGGGTGGCTCGCTCGAGGTTCTTGCTGTAGCGCACTACGAATCCCTCCCCGACACGGGAGATCGTCTCACTGTGGTCGTGGAGTTGAACGGGAAACTGGTCATGTCAGAACTGGAAGTAGATGAAGTCGGAGATGCCCTCTGGGCCGAGGGCCACCACGATCATCACCCAGACCGCGAAGCCCAGGGCGACGACGTTGGGGGAGATGGTGGAGAACATGGCAGACCACTGGCGCGCCAGCATTGGTGGCACGAACTGAACGGCCAGCGATCCGATGATGACCGCCGCTACCAGGGGATTGAGCAGCACGGGCGCGAGATTCCAACCGTGGAACAGGCCGGTGAAGACCTCACCGGCCCGGCCCAGAGACTCCGCGTTGAAGATGACCCAGCCCGCGCACACGAAGTGGAACGTGACCAGCCGACCCACCCACAGCGACTTCACACCAAGAGGCGTGAATGGCACAGGGGAGGTTGGGTCGTCGCGCCACGGTTCGATCGATGCTCCGGAGTGGAGCATCGCCAGCTCACGAATCCGCACATCGGATGGCGTGAGCGGTCGGTCGAATTCGCCTCTCAGATCGGCGAGGATCCTTTCGCCGGCGAGACCGGCACCGTGGTAGAGGCCCCAGACCACGAACGTTCCACCGGCCCCGTGCCATAGCCCACCCAGGGCCATGGTGATCAAGAGATTGCGATGGGTCTGCCAGCGTCCACTCCGGTTGCCTCCGAGCGGGAAATACAAATAGTCACGTAGCCACCTCGACAGGGTCATGTGCCAGCGCCGCCAGAAATCCTGTATCGAAATTGCGGCGTAGGGCCGATCGAAGTTCTGCGGGAATCGAAACCCGAGCAGGAGCGCGAGGCCGATCGCCATGTCGGTGTATCCGCTGAAATCGGCGTAGAGCTGTATGGCGTAGCCATAGATACCGGCGAGCAGGTCGGCGCCGCCGTATTCGCCTGGCGTGCCGAAGGCGTCGTCGACGATCGCCCGGCCCAAGAAGTCGGCAATCACCACCTTCTTGAACAAGCCCCGGCCGATCAGTTGCACCGCTCGACCCGCCTCAACCTGGGTCGGAACTCGCTGGGCCCTGAGCTCGGGAAGAAACTCGGTGGCCCGGACGATGGGACCGGCCACGAGCTGGGGAAAGAACGACAGATAGACCGCGAAGTCGAGCAGCGGGGCAGGCGTGGAGTCCCGGCGGTAGACGTCGACCACATAGCTGATTGCTTGGAACGTGTAGAACGAGATCCCAATGGGTAGAACGATGTCGAGCGCCGGACTCGACAATCCGAAGGCGTCGTCGAGAGAGTCGGTGAAGAAGCCGTAGTACTTGAAGAAGCCGAGAACCGACAGATCGAGGCCCACGGCCATCGCCACGAACATCTTTCGAGTAGGCGCCCGGGCCGAGCGGTGGATCGCGACCGCGGCGACCTCGTTGCCGAAGGTCATTCCGGCCAACAGGGCGAGGAAGCGCCAATCCCAATAGCCGTAGAAGACGTAGGAGGCGCCGAGGATCATCAGTTTCCACGCGGTGGCGCGTTCTCTCAACAACCAGCTACATGGCAGCACCACCGCAAAAAACACCGCGAAGGTGAACGTTGGGAACAGCACTAACCGGGACCTCCGACGCCTGCTGCATGACGTTACCCGGCGGGACGGTCGATCCCGGGGAGGCGGCTGTCACTCTTCGTCAGTCGGGTGGGGCCGTCTCGCCGTGTCGACCGGCGCCGGCCGAGAATCGTCGAGCACCGGCCTCGGTCTCGCCCGACATGATCGTCGCCAGACCCAGCTCGTACTCCCGGCTGATCGCGTCGCTCAGATCGAGGTCCCATTGGTCCTTGCTCGAACGAAGATCCGACCGCATGCAGTTCTGCGGTAGTGCCGCGAGCTGATGGGCGAGAACGATGGCGTCATCGAGGGCCTCGCCGGGCTCGGACAGTCGGTTGGCCAGACCCATCTCGACTGCTTCTTCACCACCGACTCCTCGGCCGGTGAGGATCAGGTCGGCGGCGCGAGATGCGCCGATCAGGCGCGGAAGTCTGATGGTGCCCCCGTCGACGAGTGGGACACCCCAACGTCGGCAGTACACACCCATGAGGGCGTCTCTCGCCATCACGCGCAGATCACACCACAGCGCCAACTCGATGCCACCGGCAACCGCGAATCCCTCGATCGCGGCGATGACCGGCTTGTTGAGCACCAGTCGGGTCGGGCCCATTGGTCCGGGGCCGTCGGCCAGCACCCGGTTTCCGTCACCCTCCGAAATGGCCTTCAGATCGGCGCCGGCGCAGAAGGTCCCCGAGGACCCGGTCAGAACCGCAACGCTCAGTGAGTCGTCGACCGCGAACTCCTCGAATACCTGCTGAAGACGATCGGCGGCTTCCCGGTCAACTGCGTTGCGCCGGTCGGGTCGATCGATCGTGACGACCAATACGGGACCGTCGGTACGAATGATGATGCTCATGGCTCTACCGGCATGCCGGCACCACCTCGCTGATGAACAAGTCGAGGATGTCGATCCGCTTTTCGAGCCGTCCCATCGTGAAGTCGGGCACTATGAATTCATCGACACCGGCCTCGGCGTACTCCCCCATCTTCTCGATCAGCTCGCGTGGTGTGCCCACGATGGTCGGACGACCGAAGTCGAGTTCTCTGAGCGGCGCAAGCTCGGCCTCATCGTTGGAGATGAACACGAGAGCTACCGCCGAGCGCTGGATGTCGGCCGGGTCGCGCCCAACCTCTGCGCAGTGTCGATTGATCACAGAGTTCTTGTGGGCGAGCACCTCGGGGGTGCCCCACACGTTCCACTCATCGGCGAATCTCGCGGTGATCCGCAGGGTGCGCTTCTCTCCTCCCCCACCGATCATCACCGGAAGCCGGTCCTGCACCGGCCGGGGTGACAGTGGTGCATCGGCGAGGCTGTAGTGGCTTCCGGCGAAGTCGCTGCGCTCGTTGTGGAGCAGGCTGGCGATCAGTTCGGCGGCCTCCTCCAGACGATCGAGCCGACCTTTCACGTCGGAGAACTCCATGCCGTATGCGGTGTGTTCGTTCTCCTGCCAACCGGCCCCTAGGCCGAGCACCGCGCGTCCGCCACTGATGTTGTCGAGAGTGGCCGCCATCTTCGCCAGCACGGCCGGATAGCGATACGTGTTACCGCTCACGAGGGTCCCCAGTCGCACTCGAGGTACGGCGTCGGCCAAGGCACCGAGCATGGTCCAGGCCTCGTGAGTGGGTCCTCCGTCGTCGCCGCTGAAAGGCATGAAGTGATCGGCGATCCAGAGGCCGTCCCATCCGCTCGATCCGGCGTGCACGCAGGCGGCCCGTATGTCATCCCACGGGTCGGTGTTGTTGGTCCAGAAACTGAAGCGCATGAGCTGAAGTTAGTCGCGTGGCTCTATCAGTCGGATATCGGCACGCCCGCGAGCATCTCACTGCGGATGAAGATCCCGGTGGCCGACGCACACAGCGTGTCGCCGTGACGCAGCTCACCTTCGATGAACACCTTCCTTCGCTCGGAGCCGGTAACCCACGCCCGCATCTCGACCTTCTCCTCGAGCGGGGTCAGCGACCGGTATACGACGGAGAGTGTCCCCGTGAATGCGCCGAGGCCGTTGATGACGGCCGTCGCCCCCATGAGATCGTCGAATACCGCTGCGATCACCCCGCCGTGGACCGCACCAGGTGGACCGTTGAACGCCGAGCGAAATACTGCGTCACCGTGCACCTCACCCTCGAATTCACCGGCGGCGCGCCACATCCGCACCGGCGGAGAGACCGGATTGAGACGGCCGGCCACCGGGCTGTACTGAAAGAACTCGGATGGTTCCAATGAGCCATCTGCGGCGGTGTGACCATCATGGACGAGCGTGTGCTGCATTCGGATGCCGTCGACCACACGCGGTCGAAGCTTCTCGGAGATCTCGGTCACCATGGCGGTGGCCCACCCGAGATCGGTGTCGGTCAGATCTGATGTGCGAATCACCTCGATCAAGTCGCGCATCGATTCGACCAGGGTTTCGGGGGACTCGGGCATTCACGAACCGTACGTCCCGACCCCAAGGGTCATCGAATCCGAGGCCGGGGCTTTAGCTGTGGACCCGACGTGGAACTACGATCAGCCCGACAGCCAGGCCGACGCCACGATGAAGAGGGTGCGTGATGGGAAGATTCGACGGAAAGGTGGCGCTCCTCACCGGTGTGGCCTCAGGAATCGGTAGGGCCACCGCACTGAGGCTGTCATCGGAGGGTGCATCCGTCTTCGGCCTCGACATCGACGCCGAAGGTCTCGCCGACGTGACGACAGCCATCGAAAGCGAAAGCGGCGTCATCTCGACACGCGTCACCGATGTCCGGTCGGTGCAGGAGTGTCGAGACGCGGTCGACGACTGTGTCTCCGAGATGGGCAGTATCGACATACTGGGCAACATCGCCGGAATTGCTTGGCAGCGCCACGTCGTCGACGTCACCGAGGACGACTGGGACCGCATGAGCGACATCAACGTCAAGGGAGTGTTCTTCCTGACCCAGGCCGCAATTCCCCACATCCTCGAATCTCACGGCAACATCGTCAACATTGCATCAAACGCCGGTCTGATGGGCATGGCCTATTGCGTTCCCTATTGCTCCACCAAGGGGGCAATCGTCAACATGACCAGGGCGCTGGCCATCGAATACGTGAGGGATCCAATTCGGGTCAATGCCATCGCCCCAGGCGGAACCGACACCTCACTGGTCGCCAACTTCGAGATGGTCGAGGACGCCGACTTTTCTCTCATGCAGAACTGCGTGGGCTACCGGCCTCCGGCGCCCCCCGAGCAGATCGCGGCATTGTTTGCATTCGTGGCCAGCGACGAGGCCGGCAACATTCACGGCAGCATTCTCAGCGCCGACAGCGGACTCACCGCCGCTTGAATTCGGGGGATCGTTTCTCGCTGAACGCCCTGGGTCCTTCCTTGGCGTCCTCGCTGCCCATCACCACACCGGCGTACTGATCTTCGTGAGCGAACGCCTCCGCCTCGGTCATGCCCGATGTCTCGTGGAGCGTACGTAGTACCGCCTCGACCGCCAGCGGACCGTTGGCCGAGATCGTGCGGGCCACCTCCATGGCCTGCTCGAATGCCTTTCCGTCGGGCACAATTCGGCTCACCAGCCCGATGGCTTTGGCCTCAGCGGCACTGATGTGCTTGCCAGTGAGAAGAATGTCGGCAGCCTCCGCGTACCCGATCTGACGTGCCAACCGCACGGCGGAACCTCCCATCGGATAGAGCGACCACTTCACCTCCGATACTCCGAATCTCGCGGACTCGGCCGCGATTCGGATATCAGTGCCTTGAAGAATCTCGGTGCCTCCCGCGATGGCCACGCCTTCCACCGCGGCGACGATCGGCTTGGTGGGTCTCCATGTCTTGAGCAGGCCTTGCCAGATGAAGTCGGTCCCCTCGTCAGCCATGGCACCGGCGACATCCCAGTCGTCGGTCTCGGCCTGATCGCCGGCGAGTCCGCGTAGATCCATTCCGGAGCAGAAGTCGGTCCCGGCTCCGCGGAGGACAATGCAGCGGATGGAGTCGTCGTCGCTGGCCTTCCTCCATGCGTCTCGCAGCCTCCCGAACATCTGCAACGTCATGGCGTTCTTGCGCTCGGGACGATTCATGGTCGCGATCATGACCGCACCGTCGTGTTCAATCAGCAGATCGGGCATCGGCACTCCAATGTCGAGGCGTTCGGTTCGCGACGGTACGACCCGACTCGGCCGCGTGCCAGTCCACCGATCGGCATTTGTGCACAACTTTGTGTGCCGCATGCCGATGGATGGGTTCAGACATCCAGGAGCCCTAGTGCGAAGTCACGTGACGATCGTTCAGGTCCGTGCCGCGGATCTTCAGCCCGGTGACATAGTCAATCGTCGCGGACCCGAACGAACCGGCTGGATCGAAGTCGAACGAGTCGAGTCCCTTCCTGACCAAACATTGGTGGTCCACGACACCGAAGATCGCAACAGCTTCACCGCAACGGGATACGACCTTGTGTGGCTGCAGACTCTTCTGCTACTGCGAACCAACAGCCACTTGCCACTGCCGGACTGAATACCCTCAGAGCTGCCTCAGGGCATCCTCTATGCCCTTGTGGAAGGTCGGGTAGGCGTAGATCATCGACTTGAGATTGCTGATCGGTGTCGACTCGTGCACGGCGAGAGTCAGAATCGACAAGACCTCGCCACCGTGGGGCCCGGCCGAGGTGGCACCGACCAATACTCCCCGGTCGGCGTCGGCCACAAGCTTGATCACGCCCTCGTTGCCGCTGGCGTGGAGCCATCCACGAGCGGTACCGGGAACCTCGACCATGGCGGTCGAGACGTTGATGCCGGAGTCGCGGGCGTCTCTCTCAGACAGGCCCACGGACCCGACCTCGGGGTCGGTGAACGTGACACGGGGAATGGCGCTGTAGTCGGCGGCCGGCGCGTCGCCGGTGGTGATGTCGGTCAGAGCGATGGCGGCTTGGTACATACCCACATGGGTGAACAAAGCCTTGCCGGTGATGTCGCCGACCGCCCACACCCGGTCGGTGACGCGCATGTGCTCATCGACCGGAACGAATCGCTGTGCCGGTTCGACTCCGATCGTGTCGACGCGGAGGCCCGCCAGGTCGGTCCGCCTTCCTGTTGCCACCAGAAGACGCTCGGCCCTCAACTCGGTGCCGTCCGTCAATTCGACGACGACATCGCCGTCCTCGGACCGGACAGATGAGGCCGCCACGCCGGTGTGAACGGCGATTCCTTCGGCGTCGAAGGTGGAACGCAACAATGCCCCGGACTCGGGTTCTTCGAGCGGAAGGAGCTGGTCCTGGGCCTCCACGACGGTGACGGTGGTGCCGAATCGTGCCATCACCTGTGAGAGTTCGGAACCAATGGCGCCGGCACCGAGCACGATGATCGAATCGGGAAGTTCCTTGGCCTCGATGATTTCGTGGTTGGTCCAGAAGTCGACCTGATCGAGGCCCGGTATAGGCGGCACGGCGGGAGCGGTGCCGGTGGCGATCACCACGCCCAGCTTGGCCTGGAACAGTCGATCACCGACGACGACCCGATCGGGGCCGTCGAAGTGAGCGCGTCCTCGTACGAAGATCCCGCCCTTGCCCTCGAATCGATCAACGGCTACCTGATCGTTCCAGTCGTCGGTGGCCTGCTCGCGGATTCGCGCGGCAACTGGCGCCCAATCGGGGGTGACCGAAGCGGTGCCGGCCAGGCCGTCGACCCGTCGGGCCTCGGCGATGGTGTTGGCGGCTCGAATCATCATCTTGGAGGGAATGCAACCCCAGTAGGGGCACTCACCGCCGACCAAGCCAGCCTCGACCCCGACCACACGTGCTCCGGATTCGGCAAGGGGTCCGGCGATGCTCTCGCCGGCCACTCCCAATCCGATCACGACATAGTCGACGTGTTCGATCTCCAGCTGCTCGGTCATTGTCTTCCTCCCGCGACACGACTGTGTCGTTCGTTTGATTGTGAGATTCGAAACACACCGCCAATGGCGGGCATCCCACGAATGTCGGCAATGTGGCTATTTGCGGTCGAGGTTCTGTAGGACAGGAGCCCGCGAGGCACGACGTAGAGCCAACGCGACCCCAACGATCGCTCCCCCTGCCGCAAACAAAAGGTGCTCGAGGACCACTGGTGCATCAGGCCCGCTCTGCCAGAACACCGGTCCCGACAAATCGTCGAGCAACTCCAACGTGACAGTGGCAACCAGCGCCACCACGAATCCGGCAACCGCCTCGTTCACTGCTTGCCTCTGGGTTACTCCGGCTTCGGAATAGCCGTCGTAGATCACCCAGACACCGGCCACCACCAACGGGGCGAAATGGAAAGTCGAGGTGGGAGTGCGGTGGGCGAGAACCCCCCAGGCCACCGCAGCGACAACAGCCCACAACAAGCCGACGTAGCGACGCATCCTCAAATCTTCCTCGCCGGGCGGGCGCTGCGTCCCTCGACCTCACCGAAGAACTGTCCGGCCGCCTTCTGGATTCCGTAGGACCATGTTGGGTAGGCGTGGACGGTCTGGGCCAGCCGGCCGGCGAAAGCCTTGGTGCGCATAGCGATGGCGATCTCGTGAATCATCTCTCCGGCTCTCGGAGCCACGATGGTCGCTCCGAGCACCTGGCCACCTCCCGTGCGGCGGAGGACTTTTCGAGGGCCGAAGATCAGTTTGATGAAGCCGTCGGTGTAGCCATCGGTGACCGATCTGTCGAGCTCCGATATCGGTATCTCACCGACAAGGCCACCATGATCGGCGGCCTCGGCCTCGGTCATTCCGATACGCGCCACCTCTGGGTCGGTGAAGGTCGCCCACGGAATCCACGAGGTTCGGAAGCGGCCTCTTGGTCCCTTCTTGAGCGCGTTTCCGGTGGCAAGTCGGCCCATCTCATCGGCCGCATGGGTGAACGGGAGCTTTCCTGTGACATCTCCGACCGCGTAGATGCCGCGGACCGCCGTGGCGAGACGATCGTCGGCCTGGATATGACCACGTTGGTCGAACTTCACCCCGAGGTCCTCCAAGCCCATACCCGACGAGTTGGGAACACGCCCCACCGCCAGCAATAGCTTCTCGAAGGACGATTCGCCGGACGCTGTCGTGACCTTGACCCCGAGTCCGTCGTCGGTAGCGGCGACCTTCTCGAGGCTCTGACCGGTTCGCACCGTGACACCGCCGGCGGCAAGCACCGACTCGATCACGGCCCCCGCCTCCGGTTCTTCGCGAGGCAGCAGATCATCGGCGAGCTCGAACAGGGTTACGTGGACACCCAGCCGGGAAAAGGCCTGAGCCATTTCGCAGCCAATGGCTCCTCCACCAACGATCCCTAGCGATTGTGGCTTCTCGGTCAGGTCGAAGACCGATTCGTTGGTGAGAATATCGACGGTGTCGATGCCTGGTATCGGCGGCACGAACGCCCGACCGCCGGTAGCGATGATCACACGCGGCGATGCGATTCTCTTCGAGTCGACGATGATCGTGTCGTGAGTGAGCATCGAAGCTCTTCCTTCGATGACCTCGACCCCTTCGGCCCGAAGAACGTCGGCAGTCTCGGTCTCGGCAATTCGCCCGATAGCGGTTCGCACTCGCTCCATCGCCGAGGTGAAGTCAAGGCCATCGCGCGACGACGCCAACAGCGCTTTCGAGGGCACACAACCGGTGAAGGTGCAGTCTCCTCCGAGAGGGCCGTCGTTGACGAGGAGCACGTCGGCCCCGACCCAGCGAGCGGCTCGCGCCGCCGATAGTCCGCCGGCTCCGCCGCCAATGATGATCAGATCGTGGTCCACGGGGCCGGAAACCTCCTGAGCAGCATCGTCATTCCATGATGATGTCGCATATATGCCCGGTCTCAGTGGACGGTTCGGGCTGCAAACCACGCGAAGTTGATTACGGCCAACCCCACGGCGAAGGTGCGGTACTCGCGACGGACCCGCAGAACCACCACGGCCAGCAGTAGCAGAGCCCAGAACACCCCCATCACGATGGTCTGCACGTAGACACCGGCGTCGGTGCGCGGCAGGGCGAGCTCGAGGAGGAAATTCGACATCAGAAATACAACCCGAGTCGGCTCGACCTACTTCCGGAACGGGCAAATAGTCGCTAGGAGAATCTGGTGTCGAGGGCACTCCGGAATCCTGCAACGAGGTCGCCGACCCCCTCCGGTCCACCGCCGTCGAGCATTCGCTGCACCACGACCGACCCGATCACCACGCCGTCGGACACCTCACTCACCTCGACGGCCTGTTTCGGTGAGCCCACACCGACCCCCACGAGCACAGGCTTGTCGGTGACCGACTTGAGACGGCCCGCTATCACCTTGGCGCTGTCGGCAAGATCGGCGCGCACGCCGGTGATTCCCACCAGACCAACCCCGTAGACGAAGCCCCGCGAACGCTGACAGATACGCGGCAGTCGGTCGTCGGGGGCAGTGGGCGCCGCCAAGAGCACCGTCTCGACACCGGCTTCGTCGGCGGCCTCGGCCCACGGCTCGATCTCCTCGAGCGGAATGTCGGGGAGGATGCAGCCGCTCACTCCGGCATCGGCGAGATTGGACGCGAAACGTCGATAGCCGCCATGGAACGCCAGGTTGACGTAGGTCATCACCACGGTGGGCACGCCGATATCGGCTCCACGAAGGGTGCCAAGGATCGATTGTGGGGTGGCCCCTGCGGCCAGCGCCTGGTCGTTGGCGAGTTGAATTGTGGGCCCGTCCATCACCGGGTCGGAGAACGGCATACCGATCTCGATCGCATCGGCCCCGGCGGCCGCGGCGGCTCTCACGATTTCGATCCAATCATCGCCGAGACCGCCCGTGATGTAGGGAACCAGGCATTTCCGGCCGCTGTCGCGCCGGTTCCGCAGAGCGGTCTCCAATGCTCCGATCACCTCAGGATATCCATCATCTGCGCAACGTCCTTGTCGCCACGACCGCTGAGATTCACCAGCACCGTCTTTCCAGCCAGTTCCTCGCGAGCCCGAATCACCCAGGCAATGGCGTGGGCTGATTCGAGAGCGGGAATGATCCCCTCGGTTCGGGACAGCAATTGGAAGGCCTCCACCACTTCAGCATCGGTGACCGCCACGTAGCTGGCCCGACCGGTCGACGCCAGATACGAATGTTCGGGACCAACCCCCGGATAGTCGAGCCCGGCCGATATCGACTCGGCTTCGAGAACCTGTCCCCACTCGTCCTGCATGAGATACGACAGGGAACCGTGGACGATGCCGGGCACCCCTCGACCAACAGCCGCCCCTCCAGCTGGTTCGACCCCAACGAGTTCGGTGGCTGTGTCGGAGAACCCCGAGAAGATGCCGATGGCGTTGGACCCCCCGCCGACACATGCCGTCACCACGTCGGGAAGACGGCCGTCGAGCAGCTTCAAACACTGCTCACGAGCCTCGGTGCCGATCACACGATGAAACTCGCGAACCATCCACGGATACGGGTGCGGGCCCATCGCGGACCCCAGGCAATAGTGAGTGGAATCCACGACGGACACCCAGTGACGCATGGCCTCGTTCACGGCGTCTTTCAGGGTTCGTGAACCCGACTGGGCCGACCGGACCTCGGTGCCGAGCAGCTTCATCCGGAAGACGTTGAGTTCCTGGCGAGAGATGTCGACCTCGCCCATGTAGACGATGCACTCCATGTCGAACAGTGCGGCAGCCGTGGCGGTGGCGACACCGTGCTGTCCGGCACCCGTCTCCGCCACGAGATGAGTCTTCCCCATTCGTTTGGCCAGAAGAGCCTGACCCAGCACGTTGTTGATCTTGTGGCTTCCCGTGTGGTTGAGGTCTTCTCGCTTGAGAAGCACGTTGACACCGATCTGAGCCGAGAGATTCGAACACACCGTGACCGGGGAAGGTCGGCCGGCATAGTCGGCGAGCAGACCGTCGAGATCATTTCGGAACTCCGGATCGGCCCAAGCCTCACGAAACGCGCCTTCGAGCTCTTGGCACGCCGGCACGAGAGTCTCGGGCACGAAGGTCCCACCGAACTCCCCGAATCGTCCGTCCTCATCCGGACCGTTCATCATCTCGTCACCTCCCGTGAGTGAGCCATCGTCGGCTGAACGGCCCGCATGTCAGAAATCGATCTGCCAGTCGTAAGGGCCATTCGCGTACAGATCCGAATCGGGGCCGTCGCTTTGGCGGTCGGGCCCCGCAGCCTTGGCGGTCGAAATGAACTCGCGGAGCTTCACGGGATCCTTCACCCCTGGTTCGCGCTCGACTCCACTCGAGACATCGACCCCCCAAGGACGGACCCGCGATATCGCCGACACGACGTTTTCGGCCCTGAGACCACCGGCGAGGATCACACGGTGACCCGAGAGGGGTGCATCCTCGGCCAGCCGCCAATCGAACGCCTCGCCGCTGCCCGGTGTGGACGAGTCGACCAATACGGCGTCGGCCGCATACGTGTCGAGACGGCCGAGGCCCGGATGCCCGGCCTCGAACGCCTTGATCACCAGATCAACACGCGACTTGACCTCTCTGGTTTGTTCGGCCGATTCGTCGCCGTGAAGTTGGGCAGCTCTGAGCCCCGCCCTCTGAATGATCTCGACCACTCGATCGGGCAACTCGTTCCTGAAGACTCCGACGGTGAGGACTTCGGGCGGGAGACGGCGCACGATGTCGCGCACCCTGTCGACCGCAACTTGGCGTGAGGAGGGGGCGAATACAAAACCCACGGCGTCGGCACCGAGCGCCACCGACAAAAGGGCGTCTTCTTCAGATGTGATACCGCAGATCTTGACGAACACTGGGTCAACGCTACTCGTGGCGGGGCGGTCGGCCGCGAAGGTTTTCGGATTCGCGGGGGATCTTCACTCGCCAGTGAGGGTCGCCACTGCGGCGGCCGGATCGTTGCTCTTGACCAGGGCCTCTCCCACAAGAAGCGCTCGGTAGCCGGCCTCTGAGAGAACCTCGGCATCGTTGCGATCCCTGATACCGGACTCCGCCACCTTCACCACGTCGTCGGGGATGGCAGCCGCCACTCTCACTGCACGATTCCGGTCGACCTCGAAAGTGACCAGGTCGCGCTGGTTCACACCGATGATTCGCGCCCGGGCCTGCAGCGCCCGCTGGAGCTCGGCCTCATCGTGGACCTCGACAAGGGCCGCCATACCGAGTTCGGTCGCCAACTCATGAAAGTCGAACAGCTCCTTGTCGTCGAGCACGGCCACGATCAGAAGCACGCAGTCCGCACCCATGATCCTGGCATCGGCGATATCCCGGAGATCAACGGTGAAGTCCTTGCGCAGCACTGGTATGTCCACGGCGTTCCGGGCCGCGATCAAGTCGGCCGACGAGCCACCGAACCAGTCGGCGTCGGTGAGCACCGAAAGGCAGGCAGCTCCGCCCCGTTGGTACTCGACGGCCAGCCCGGCCGGATCGAGTCCGAGATGCAACTCGCCCTTCGAGGGGCTGCGGCGCTTTATCTCACTTATGACCGCGACCCGCCCGGGTCGGGCCAGCAGAGCCGCCCTGAAGTCTCTGACCGGGACGGCCGAACGGGCTTGGCCGAGGAGACGCTCGAGTGACCGAGTGTCGGCTTCGGACGCGCCGCGATGCGCCTCGACGATGCGGTCGAGGTAGGTGGTCTTCAGAGCTCGACGCCCTTGGCGGTCACCGGGCTGACGAAACTCATCTCCGGGGCATCGCCGAGAATACTGGAGATCGCGCCGATCAGATTGGCCATGGCGTCGGATCCGGTGTGATGGGTCATGGCTTCGGTGTCGGAGTAGAGCTCGTATACCCAAACGACGTTCTCGTCGTTGTCGTCGAGACCGAGTATGTAGATCTCGGTGCCGGCCTCTTCGTTGACCGCTTCGAACATCGAGCCGAACGCGGCGACGACTTCGTCGCGCTTTCCGGGCTGGACAGGGACCTTCGCAATTATGGATGTCTTTGCCATGGCGCGATCCTATGGGTTGGCGGGGCCGGTACGAAACGCGGATCAGTTCAGCCGGTCGCCGCGTCGGCTTCGACTCAGTGCCACCAGAGGCGCCGTGAGGAACAACACGCTCGAAGCGATGAGCGCCACCAGTCCGAAATTGACGGCCGCGTCGACTCCGATCAGACTGCCGGCAATCACCGCCACCAGCCCCGATATCAACGACATCACCGGGGCAACAGCCAGCGACGATGGCAATCCACCCGACGTGATCGGACGGTCGAATCGCTCATCGAACTCCGAATGATCGACCGAGTTGTCGTAGGGCACCCAGTTGGGATCCGGTTGGTTCGTGAATCCGGGCCTTCCCGGGGTGTCGCCGGGCGGCCGGGCGATGGTCGTGGGTCGCAGTCTGCGCAGCCGATCGTGATCGTAGGAAGAGCGCTCATCGGCATCACCGAGTACCGCCCACGCCGCATTGATGCCTCGCATTGTTTCCTCGGCGGCCGATCGGCTCGCCTCGGTCTCGTTGTGCAGATCGGGGTGCTCCCGACGCGCCAAGAGCAGGTAGGCCTGCCGAATGTCGTCGACCGACGCCGATGGGTCGACGCCCATGATTTCGTAGTGACCCACAGGGTGATGTTAGAGCCGCGAAGTTTCTTGTTTCTCAGGTCATCATGGATTCATCACATCCGATGGGCATCTTTGAAGAACAAGCTGATCGCGTCGAAAGGACCCTGATGGCGAACGACGAGACCGTGGTCGTCATAGTTGAGGACGACCCCAACATCTCCGATCTGGTTGAGCTCTACCTGCGTCGAGACGGCTTTCGGCCATATCAGGCCGAAACTGGGGAACGGGCCCTCGAAGTGATCAGCGAGCGAAATCCGAGCCTGATTCTTCTCGATGTGGGTCTGCCAGGCGAGCTGGACGGCCTCGACGTGTGCCGACGCGTCCGGGCCGAGTCGGCTGTGCCAATAATATTTCTCACCGCCCGCGACGATGAGATCGATCGTGTTCTGGGCCTGGAACTCGGCGCCGACGACTACGTGACCAAACCGTTCTCCCCCCGCGAGCTCGTGGCCCGCGTGAAGGCGATCCTCCGCCGGGTCGAGGCCCCGAGGACCCAGCCAACCGCTATCGAATTGGGCAACACCGTGGTTCTCGACAGCGCGCGTCGCGAAGTCACGGTCAACGACTCTCCCGTTGCTCTGGCCACACGCGAGTTCGATCTGCTGAGGTATCTGGCCGAAAACCGTGGAATCGCCCTCAGTCGCCGCCAGTTGCTCGATGGGGTCTGGGGCGACGAGTGGATCGGCGACGACCGCACGGTGGATGTTCATGTTCGCCAACTACGCAAGAAGGTCGGCGACGATCTTTCGCTCACCACGGTGTGGGGGGTCGGCTACCGCCTTGACTGATTCTCTCCGGTATCACCCGCGGTCGAGACCGTGACCAAACGGATCGGTATCGCGCTCATAGGCATGGTTGTGGCCGCACTCGTACTGGCCGGAGCCGGCACGATCGTGCTGGCCAGCATCGGCAGCAAGCGTTCGGCTGAGGAGTCTCTGGTCGAACAGGCCGAAGCGCTGGGCGACCTCTTGGGTGAGCTGACCATTCCATCCGAAGGCGGCGGCGAGTCGGTGAGACAGCGACTTCGCCGAGTCAGCGAAACCATCAGCGTCCATGGAATCGGGATTCTGGTATTGCCCCCGAACGCCGAGCAACCGATCGGAGAAGTTCCCGACGGAGTCGTGATCTCCGATCTCGATCTCGAAGCGTTGGCGCGTGGTGAGTCCGTCAGCGGATCGAAGGGCGATCTGATCTGGGCAGCATCGGGAGGCACGAATGTCCAGGGCATCCCCCAGGCCTTGATACTCACGAGCGCACCAGACCCGATTCTCGTGCCAGCCACACGATGGTTCCTTCTCGCAGCGGCGGGAACGGTGATGCTCGCCGTGCTGGTGACCATTCGGCTGAGCAGGTCGCTCACCGGTCCGGTTCGCGAGGCCAGCCTGGCCGCCACTCGCATCGCCCACGGAGACTTGTCCAGCCGTGTTTCCGATGGCGACGGGCGCGCCGGCCACGAGATCACCGAGCTGGTCGACTCCATCAACACCATGGCCGTGAATCTCGAACGATCGAGATCTCTCGAACGTCAGTTCCTGCTCTCGGTCAGCCATGATCTGCGTACTCCGCTCACCTCTATTCGCGGCTATGCCGAAGCTCTCGTCGATGGCGCAGTCACCGACACCGCGGCCGTCGGCAGCGTGATCGAGAGCGAGTCCAGGCGCCTCGAAAGGCTGGTGGGAGATCTACTCATGCTCGCCCGACTCGAGAGCACCGGGTTCACCTACGACACCGCCCGACACAACGCCGCCGAAATCGTCGCCGACACCGCCCACGGCTTCGACCGACAGGCCGAGGAGCGTGGGATCGAGCTGTCGATCCGGATTCCGAACGACGAGCCGGTGATCCTCGTCGATCCCGATCGCTACTCGCAGATCGTCTCCAACTTGCTGGGCAACGCCTGCCGTTTCGCCGATCGCACGGTGGCCGTGACCTTGTGGTCACAAGAAGGCCGGGTCCATCTTTCGGTGGCCGACGACGGTCCTGGCATCGACGACAAAGACCTCGATCATGTATTCGAACGCCTCTACGTGGCGCAGCACAGCCCCAAAACCAAGGAGTCCCGTAGTGGTCTGGGCCTGGCCATCGTGAGCGACCTGGTCGACGGTATGAGCGGCACTGTGGTTGTTCGCCGGTCTTCTCTGGGTGGCGCCGAGATCGTGGTGAGCTTCGTAGTGGCTAGGTGAGTTCGTCTCCGGGCAGAATCTCGACCTCGGCCGACACATCCCCGGCCATGACCATGGATCCTGGCTCGACCCTTCGTTTCAGCAGCGAGATGGCACGGTTGCCGGCCGCCGAGGTGATCGTGCCCACCACTTCACCGTCGGCTACCACTTCGACACCGGCGTCAAGATCAGCCCGGCCCTTCAGCCGACGAAGCCGCTTCGGGGCATGTCCCCCTCGGCTGTTCATTCGCGCCACAAGTTCCTGACCGGTGTAGCAACCCTTGGTGAAGCTCACGGACGCATCGAGCACCGCTCGTCCGGCCTCGGCCGGCAACGAACCCTCCTCGATCTCGGCGCCGAACTGTGGCACACCATTTCGGACTCGCAGCATCTCGAGGCTGTGATTGTCGTCGAAAGAGCCGGTCTCACGGGCAAGCCCGATGCCTATCTGCGCGATTCGCTGTTGTGTCGCAATCACGTCGAAACCGTGGATGCCGGGCCAGGAGACCAGGGCAACGACTAGGTCATCAGCCTCGGCGGGGACTAGCTCGGCGACAGGGACAGCCGACCGCATGCTCAACATCGGCGATGTAGCGACTGAGGCGACAGTGGCGTCCGTGCGTATCAGGAAACGTCGGAGACGCTCGACCAATGCCGCTCCGTGACCGACCTCCACATCGAGCACGAAGCGATCTGGTCCACTTCTGTGTGCGCGAAACCACGACTCGACTCGCCCGGTTGGTGCCAGAACGAACGTCCATGCATTGCCATTGATATCGATCGAGTCGATGTCCTGAGACAGTTGCCCCTGTAGGTAGCCAATTGAGTCCTTCCCGGCGACCTCCACGAGGTCGCGCTCGACGACGACCCACGCCGACTCAGACACCGGGCTCCTCAATCGACGCCAGACGAGCTGCCGTCATTCGACGGGCCGCGGGAATCGCCGCCAGCAGCGCCTTGGCCTTGTTGCGACACTCCAAGTGCTCGTCGGCGGGCACCGAGTCGGCCACGATGCCGGCACCGGCTTGGATCGACGCCCGGTTTCCGTTCACCAGCATCGTGCGAATAGCGATGGCCGTATCGATGTTGCCAGAGAAGTCGAAGTATCCGACCACCCCGCCGTAGGGGCCACGCTTCACGGGCTCCAAGGCGTCGATGATCTCCATGGCCCTCACCTTGGGTGCCCCCGACAACGTGCCGGCCGGCAAGGTGGCCCGCAGAACATCTATCGGCGAACGGCCGTCAGCGAGCTCACCTGAGACCTGCGACGTGAGGTGCATCACGTGGCTGTAGCGCTCGAGGGTCATCATCTCGTCGATCTGCAATGAACCGAACTCGACCACCCGACCGACGTCGTTGCGGGCCAGATCGACCAGCATCACATGTTCGGCGATCTCCTTGGGGTGTTCGAGCAGCTCGGCCGCCAGCCGGCGATCGTGTTCATCGGTCGAGCCTCGCTTGCGGGTGCCGGCAATGGGGCGCGAGATCACACGGCCATCGAGCAGCTGCACCATCGGCTCGGGCGAACCGCCCACCACCTCCAGATCACCGTGACGAAGAAAGTACATGTACGGGCTCGGGTTGATCTGACGAAGCACTCGGTAGAGGTCGAACGCGTCGGCGTCGAGATCGAGATCAAATCGCTGCGATAGCACAACCTGGAAGATGTCTCCCGCGAGGATGTACTCGCGGGCGGCCTCGACTGCATTCATGTAGAGCGATTCCCCCATCGTGGAGGTGACCTCGGGCAATTCGTCGCCCTCAACAGGTGGCTCCATCAACGGTTCCTCGAGTGCTTTGGCCCCGTCGGCGGCGAGCAATTCGATCCGGGCAACGGCGGAGTCGTAGAGTTCGTCGATCTGTGCCGCATCAGCGTCGGGTGGCACCAAGACGTTGGAGATCAGAACGACCCGTTGGCGCCAATGGTCGTAGGCGGCCAGCTCGCCAATCATCGAGATGACCGCGTCGGGATATCCCAGATCGTCGAGGGGCACGTCGGGGAGGTGCTCCACCTCGCGCACGACGTCGTAGCCGAGATACCCCACCAGGCCTCCATGGAGAGGTGGCAAGCCCTCGATCTCCGGCGAGTTGTAGTGCGACAACAGCACTTCTAGTGCGGCGAGCATTCCTTGATCGGTGGGGACCTCGACACCAAGGTCGCCAACGATCTCGACCTGTCGGCCGCGTGCGGTGAGTGTGCCCCGGGGACGCCGGCCCACAAAGGACCACCGACTCCAATGATCGCCACCCTCGACCGACTCGAGCAAGAACCCGTCGTCTTCCCCGACGACCCTCGCGAAGGCGGCAACCGGAGTCGTGAGGTCGGCCAAGACCTCACTCCAGACGGGGACCACCGAATGGGTGGCCACCAGAGCGGCGAAATCGAGTCGATCGGGCTTGGTTCGCACCGTCAGGAGAATCGAAGCGTGTCGGTGTCGACGACTGCCCGGTAGTAGCACGTGTCTCGGGTGTTGCCGTCGGAGCCGTGGGTGTGGCACACCCCGGTGCCGGCCTTGCGAACCAGGTAGAGAAGGCTGTTCTGCTCACAGTTGATTCGAATCTCGACCAGATCGAGCACATCGCCAGAGCTTGCTCCCTTGTGCCAGAGAACATCACGCGAGGTCGAGTAGAGTACGGCCGATCCGAGGTCCAGCGTGGCTCGGAACGCCTCGTCGTTGGCGTATCCGACGAACAACACCTCGCTCGAGTCGACGTCCTGCAGCACCACTGGAACCACCTGGTGTCCGGCACGGCCGACCTTGGCCAGCTTGTCGAAATCGAGGGTGAGGTCTGTGCCTTCTTCCAGTGCATTGTGCATTCCACGAAGCCTAGAGGTTGCACCGCAGCGACCGAATACGAATTCGACCGGACGCCCCCTTCGTGCGCCCCTAGCGCGACATGTAGCGTCGCCCCATGGCAGACACAGACTCCGGACCCACAACGAGACCAGATCCCGGTCCAACCGGGCTCGCGAGATACGACGCCGTCGGACTCGCCGCTCTCGTTCGTGATGGCGAGGTCCACCCCACCGAGATCATCGACGACGCCATCGAACGGATGGAGGCACTCAATCCGAAGATCAACGCCATCATCCATCCCACCTTCGATCGGGCACGGGAGTTGGCCGCAGGCGACCTCCCCGACGGCCCCTTTCGAGGTGTCCCGATGTTGCTCAAGGACCTCTGGCCGGCGAGCAAGGGCGACCCCTACCATCTCGGGGTCGAGGGACTGAAGCGAGCCGGCCACGTCGGTGGCCACGACGCCAACATCGTGACGGCCTACCGAGGTGCCGGCTTCGTGATGTGTGGCCGCACCAACACGCCCGAGTTCGGGTTGGTGGCAACCACAGAGCCCGAGGCCTACGGCGCCACCCACAATCCGTGGGACCTCACCCGTGGACCGGGAGGATCATCGGGAGGTGCCGCCGCGGCCGTCGCATCCGGAATGATCCCCGCCGCCAACGCCAGCGACGGAGGAGGATCCATTCGCATTCCCGCCGCCATGTGCGGGCTCGTCGGCTTGAAGCCGAGCCGGGGGCGGGTGTCGATGGGACCGGATCAGGACGAATGGGGAAACTCCGTTCAGCATGTCGTGTGTCACACCGTGCGCGACTCTGCGGCCATTCTCGACGCAACCGCTCGCCCGTTCCCGGGCGACGGCGTGATCGCCCCACCGATCGGGCAGCCCTATCTCGGGCAGATCGGCCGTGACCCGGAACCACTCTCGATCGGATTCCTCGACCACTCTCCACGGCCCGGTATGGAAGTCGATGCCGAAATCTCCGCTGCAGTTCGAAATGCCGCCCGCCTGCTCGAGGGGTTTGGCCATACGGTCGAAGAGTCACATCCCGATGTTCTTGTAGATGAGCAGATAATCGACGATTTCAGCGCCATGTGGCGGGTCGGCTCGGCGGCAAGCCTGGTGAGAATCGGCCAGTGGCTGGGGCGCGAGGTGACCCCCGATGATGTCGAGAGTGCGACCTGGTTCATGGCGCAGTTCGGTGACTCGGTGACCGGACCCGAGGTGATCAGCGCCCAGGGAGCCCAGATGGTCTATCGCCGAAGAATGTCCGAATGGTGGTCGTCCGGGTATGACCTACTCATCACGCCTACTTGCATGAAGACCGCCCCGAAGCTGGGCGAGCTCGTCGGCACACCCGACGATCCGGTTCGAGGCCTTCAGAGATCCATTCCCTACGCCGCGTTCACCGCCCCGTTCAACACCACTGGCCAGCCCGCCATCTCTTTGCCTTTGGCCCAGAGCACCCAAGGGCTTCCCATCGGAGTACAGATCGTTGCTGCGTACGGTCGTGAGGATCTGCTCCTCTCGGTGGCAGCTCAGCTCGAGACCGAGGTCGGCTGGCCCGACCGTCGCTCACCCGTCCACCCCTGAACAAGGCGGGTCGGAAGCTATAGGTAGAGACCCGTGGAGCCCTCGTCGAGACGATCGGCTGCCACAGCGTGGATGTCGCGCTCGCGCAAGATGAGGTAGTCGGTTCCTCGCACCTCGACCTCGTAGCGATCCTCTGGGTTGAACAGGACCTTGTCGCCGGACTCAATGCTGCGCACGTTGGGCCCCACCGCGAACACTTGAGCCCAAGCGAGGCGTTTGCCGACCTGTGCGGTTGCCGGGATGAGGATCCCGCCGGAGGACCGGCGTTCGCCTTCGGCTTCGCCGAGCCGAACGAGAATGCGGTCGTTGAGCATCTTTACCGGTATGCCGTCGTCGCCCTCGGGTCCGGGGGCCTGTCCGTTTCGTGTCTCAGTGCTCGTCACGCCGTCAACGTTAGCGGCATGAACGCATCGCTCGTTCTCGTCGATGACGTCTCGGTGACGGCCGATCCTCAGAGTTGAAGATCCGAGGTGAACGGGTGATCTCTCCGGAGGAGTTGGTAGTGCATCGAATCAGTGGGTGGTTGGGGTGGAGCGTGACCGCGTGGGCGGTGCTGGTGGCCACCACAGCGGTGGCCGGGGCCTCGGGGGCCGTCCCTGAGTCGGCCGCTCCGGTCCTCCAACAGGAAGACTCGGTCTCGAGCGATGGCATCGATGCCCTCACAGCACTCGGTCTCGAAAGGGCTTCCGCTGAAGCCGTGCTCGCCGGAGGCACTGTCGACGGCGTCGGCGACACGTTCCGGTTCGCCGTCCCTGGCTCGGTGCCGGCGACCATCACCGACGGCTATGTCGACATCATCGACCGCGGCGGGCTAGGAGTGCGAGCAATGTCGCCGGGCACGGACGGGACCGTTCCCTGCGGATCAACCACCGACGACGGCACTTGGGTCTGTGCGGGGAGCCCCGATCCGTCGGTGGATCACTGGCTGTTGTGGATGGAGCTCGCCGGCCCGGTACCGGAAGATGGCGGCGATCTCACCTGGTCATATGCCTTCCCCTATTACGACATGGGTGCATCCGATCTGCCGTGGGTCGCCCAGGACCCGTTCGCGTGGGACACGTTTCAGGGAACCAACCGCTGGCCCCAGTTGACCCGATCCCCCGGGGTCGACTGGCAGCTGCAGATCACCGATACCGCATTCCAGGCCCTTCCTTCGAACGCATTCGCGCTCATATCGGGCTCCATGTTGATCCTGGCACTCCCGGCCGATGAATCGGGAGTGCCATTCGAGATGGCATCCGCGTCGGGCGGTGCCGCATTCGGTGGGACCGCGATCGCGATTGCCCAGAGCAGTGCCGACGTCATTCTCGAAAACACCCTGTTCGCGCTGGTCTACTTCGCCGTGGCCGCCCACATCCACGATGGCAGTTTCGGCCAGAACGAGTCGAATCGTTCCGGTGTCGACACGGCCCCGGACGTGAACACCCCACGAGGCTCCGACGACCTCGACCAGACCGACCCCACCGTGATCGAGATCGGCGGCGGTGAACCTCCAGCCCCGGCCAGCGTCCCGCCTTCGACCGCGGCTCCGTCAACCGCCCCACCATCACCTGCTCCGACCAGCGCGGCGCCCGCAACGAATCCTGCCCCCACCGACTCCGGCTCCGGAAGTTTCCCGTGGTTGCCGCTTATCTTCGTATTGGTCATAGCGATCCTCGTGTTCGTGTGGGCGAGGCGAACGAGAACCCGCGGTGGTACGACCGGAGGCGGCACCCGCACCGGTGGAGGCGGCCCCGGCGGAGGCGGCACCAAGATCCACACCGGTGAGGACCTTCACTCGACACCACCGGAAGAAGAGCCCTCCCGCGCCGACTTCGGTGTCTACTTCGAGAGCTCGACCGGCCGAGTCCCGGTGCGGGTTCCGGCGAAGGGCGCCCGCCACCTCGGGGACTACATCATCGCCGTCGCATCGAGAATCGACGAGGGAACCGTGAAGGATCCCGCCAAGAGGGAGACCAAGAAGAGCCAGAGCCAGCGCGTGTACGCCATGGGTTTCCGACCGGCAGGATACGACCCGGTTACCGACAAGACCGAGGACCGTTGGGGGGACTCCTGGAGCATCCACACCACAACCCGGGACACCATCATCTCCGGCTCAAATCTCAACACCAAGCTGCTGTCCGATGTCGCGGATCGTGAGCCCGGCAGGAGCAAGAGATCCTCCTCGCCGGACGGTTCCCTGTCGGAGCGCAAGAAGGGAAAGGTCACCACTGCAGCGACTATCAGCATCGTCGAGAAGACCACCGTGGCGATCCGTTTCGATCCGAGGGGCACGGTGGAGAGCCACGACTACGCGTCCTCCGCCCAGTCGAGCCTCCACGTGCACGTAACAGCAGATTGCCGGATGCATCGGACTGGCGGTGCCTTCGATCACAAGGGCAACCTCTATGCGCCCGGTAAGGCCGTCCTGACAGGCCTGGCGGCAACGTGCGCCACGGTCCCGGAGATACGCGTCGACGGCGAGGTCGGGGTGAACTGTGACGGAGGGATCGACTACCGAGTTCAACAAGCCAAGCCGCTTGAGTTGGTGAAGGGCACCGGTGGCTCGCTCGTCGAATTCGGCGGGCCCGAGATCGAACTGGCATTGGGCCCGGTGAAGCTGGGAAAGGCATCGATAGCTCTCAAGTCCGGCACCAATCACCTGCTCGACCGGCACATGTGGATCGAGGAACGCGATAGCGACAACCATCTTCGGAGCAAACTCGAGCTTGATGCGGTCATCACAACCGACCTCCTGGCGACGGCAACTCTGCTGACCGATCACGAGAACACAATCGAGAGCGTCATAGACAATTCTCTCCAGGTCGATTCAACGGCCAATCACGAACTTGTGGTGGTGGCCAACGGGACGGTGGACGGCCATCCGGTGGGAGTGACCCTGAGCATTGGAGCGCCGGCCCGCACACGACTCGGTACTGGTCTTTCCCGGCTCGCCCCCCGCCTGGCACCGAACGACCCACCGGCCGGGGCCGATGGATTCGTTGAGCCGCTCGGATCCAGCGCGAAGGGTGTGAAGCACCCTGGCTTCCAGATCAAGACCGGCAGCGGATCAACCGGAGCGGACCAGATCGGCCAGCCGAAGCCCTGGCGAACCACGTGAACCATTCCACAGGAGACCAACCAATGACCCGCAGCCGTTCCACACACATCCGTCGGCTTGTGGCCGTGGTGCTCTTCGCTCTTGTAGCCAGCGCCTGCTCGGGGGCCGCCACGACCGCCACCGACACTCCATCCACACCAGCACCGACGAACGAGGTGAAGGACCAAGCCGCCGACACCGTCGAGCAGCCCGACGTCTCGGCCGAGACGACGGACAACGCTGTCGACGACTCGCCGGACACTGAAGCAATAGCTGATCCACCGGCCGAGGTGACCGCCACGGCAACTGTGGCCCTGCCACTCTCGCCCGACCCGATTGGCAGCACTGATCCTCTTGAGACAGTCAACCACTTGGAATCGGTGAACGTCTGGTCGATCGATGGAGGCATTGCCGTTCAGTTCCCGGCCATGGACAACGGAGGGCTCAGAGTCGAGATCAACGACGCTGAACAGGGCATTGACGTCTTCTGTGATCTGTATCAGGGCTCAGATGGACTCGTCTCGAATTGCTCAGGATTCAATCACGAGACCGGACAGTTCCTGGAGCCCGAAGACACCGAGATCCTCGACGAACCAGTCGATGGATACACCTACGTTGTTCCGCTAGCGGCCGACCAGGACTACGTCACGATCGCCTTCGGTGGAGTCTCCTACCAAGCGCCGTTTGTGATCTTCTCCGACGCACCGGGCATGGTTCAGCTCAATCCCGACGGCTCGCTGGCCGCGGTAGTGGTGAGGACCGTGGGTAGGGCCACCGCTGCCGAGCTGGCAGCGGCAACCGTCTAGGTGTCGCCCAGACGTCGATCGAGCATCAATGTCAGCTCTTCGACCGGCCCGCCGATGTCGTCGAGAGCTGTGCGACACTTCTCCATCGCCCGCCGCGCTGCCGGGTGGTCTCCTCGTTCGAGGTGTGAGGCGATCACCACGCGATGGGCTGCTTCAGACCACGGCTCGGCCTCGAGGGTCCGCCCGGCCACCAACAAAGACTCGTCGACCCGATCGAATGCCAGCAGGAGCTCGGCCGCTCGTACCGACCCTCGAACAAACCGCGAGCGAATCCGATCACGTTCGCCTGCCGACCAGTCGTCGTATGCGGCGTCGGCCAGGAAATCACCGCGATAGAGCTCCAGCGCTGAAAGCAGCGACTCCAGGGCGACCTCGGGAACCCCGGCACTCTCCAGACGTTCGGCATCGTTGAGCAATTGTTCGAAGCTCCATGAGTCGATCATCAAGTGCTCTCCGACACAGAGTTCCAGCGCAGGGCCGTCGGATCGAATGAAGAATGGCGCCTCTCCCGCCGTTCGCCCGGGTTCCAGAACTCCATGAAGCAGATTCAGAGTGGATCGCAGGTTTCGCCTGCCTGCCGACTCGTCGGCATCGGGCCACAGAGCGGCGATCGCGGCCTCTCGCGTCGTCCTGTAGCGCAGGGTCAGATAGCCAAGCAGAGAACGCACTCGCTCACGTCGCCAGTTGGGGTCTGAGATTGGTCTGCCATCAATCACGATCGAGGCGGGCCCGAGCACGCTGATCACGATGCGGTGTCGAGGTGGGACGGGAATGCCGGCAACAATCTCCCGGGCGGCCGCGGCCACCTGCGAGTTCTCGTGGGCGGTCATTTCCCTGAACATCAGACGAGCCGGGGCCCCTATCACCCTCGCCATCCATGCTGCAGCTTCTCGGGACTCTGGTCGTTCGACAGCCCAAGCACCGGACACGAATTCGGCTGCGCCCCGCAGCAACAGTGCCGTGATCAAGCCGCCGTGATTGTGGGGCCATGGCGCTGAGGCGATTCCGTCGAGCGATCCTTGGTCGAGAGCCCTCAGAGCGGCGCCCAACTCGAGATCACGACGCTTGAGCGGGCCGGAGTCGGGGAAATCGAAGTAAGGGATCCACTCGGGAAACTCTCTTGTGATCATGCCCCCCGCTCCGTTGTAACTGATTCGATTGGTATCGCGGGGCGGACAGCGTTCAAGCAGATCCGCCATAAGGTTCCGGCGACGATCAAGATCACCGACCTCGCCGGCGATCGCTGCTTCGAGCAGCCCCAGCGATATGTCGATCTGTTCGGCGCCGCCGGTCATACCACGAACCGCGTCGAGGTGCCCCTGTGCCCCGCGCAGATCGCCACAAGCAGCATCGGTGATTCCGAGCCACACACTTCGAAGAAATACGTCCCTCGGGTCGACCGGTTCCGAACGCCATGTCCAGCCGTCGATCAATTCCTCTATATCGCCGTTCCTCCATCGGGATGAATACCCGAGCATTCCGAAAGCGCCAGTCGAAGCTCCATGCGCACCGCACGCGTCGGCCTGATCGATCGATCGGTATCCCGAGAGTTCCAAGGCCTGGGCGTGAACCCAGTCGGCCATCGCTCCGAACCCGGGAGTGACATCCTCGGGCCGAACGCGACGAACTGCCGTGAGCGCAGCCGAAGGGTCGCCGCTGATCAATGCGACAAAAGCCTCGCTGATCGCCGCGTAGGAGACAGCGCTATCGACCCCCTGAGCTGCCAGCTCGACCGTTCTGGTGGCCACTCCAAAGAGACCTTCGACGTCGCGCTGAATGTGGTACCAGTAGCCGACCTCCACGAGGGAGGCGATCTCAGCGTCATGGTCACCCAGATCGCGGAAGCCTTCAACTGCCTTCGAGAACAGCGACCGGGTCTGTATTGAGGTCGGGTCGTCGTACTGGGCGAGCAAACCCGCCAGATGATCGATCGAAGGCCCGTGACGATCAGCACGGCGAATCTCGACCAGCCAGCGCCTCACCTCGGAGATGGGGGACGCCAGACGTTTCGATATGGCGGCTCGAACCGCCAACTCCAGTCGATCGGGGTCGCCGGCCGTGAGACAGGCATCGATGGCCCTGCTCGTTTCCCCTTCGGCCAGCAGAAACTCGATCCCGGCTGCTTGGGCCTCGAGAAGTCGCTCCGCTGGGACTAGCGCCGTCACGGCCTCTACCCAGAGCTCGTGGGGTACAAACCAGCCGTCGGTCTGGTGCACCAGTGGCAAATCTGCGAGCACAGCAGGATCCACCCCCGCCAGGTGATGCAGAAGGCGCTGATCGACTGCTCCGAGAGCCACGGTCGCCTCCAGAGCAATCCTCTGATCGGTGGTCAACCACGACAACACCTCCTCATGAATGAAGTCAGACACGTCTCGTGTACGGGAAGCCAATGCCAGCAGGGCCGGCCAACCTCCGAATCGCTGCAACTCACGGGGATCGACGCCGGCGGCATCGGCCAGCCGTGACACCTCGGAGTCGTCGAAGGTCAAGTCGGCGGAATCGATCCAACCAACCTGCCCCTGGGCATCGAGCCGAGCGAGAGGCACCGGTGGATCGTGGCGTGTTGCCAGCAGGACGCTTCCGTTGGTCGGGAGGTCCTCGATCAAGCGAAGGATGACACCCGCCCCTTCACTCTCGTGGGGAATCTCGTGAACATCGTCGAAGACCAGACAGACATGGGCCGGCGAGTATGACGCCACCTTGGCAACAACGTCAGCCACGGTCGCCGTCTCCATACCGATCGATCGGGCCAGGCCGTCGAGTAGGTGGCCCATGTCCTTGTCTCCGGACTCGCAGGTCATCCAGAGGTCGACCCCGCGCCTGACCAGTTGATTCTGGGCAAAGGCTTGCGACAGAGAAGTCGTCTTCCCGAACCCGGCCGGAGCACGCAGAACCAGCACCCTCTTGTCGAAGCGCTCGACCAGTCGTCGTTGCACCGAAGCCCGGAGCAGGGCCCCACCAACGTCGGGCGGGTTGATACGAAAGGGACGCATCGTCAGGAGCGCTGTGGATAGGCCGGCATCGGCGCAGAGGGTAGCTGAGCGCCGAGGGCTCTGGCCGTGAACGGCAAGTCGACCTCGATCTCAGTCGGCTGGGCGGACCGTGACGCCCCTTGCGGCCATCAACTCCTTGGCTTCGGCGATGGTGTGCTGTCCGAAGTGGAAGATGCTCGCCGCCAGGACCGCATCAGCGCCGCCCTCCACCGCTCCGTCGACAAGATGCTCGAGCGTCCCCACTCCCCCGCTGGCGATCACCGAAACGTTGACCGCGGTGGACACGGCCGACGTGAGCCGTAGGTCGAAACCATCACGCGTGCCATCTCGGTCCATCGAGGTGAGCAGAATCTCACCGGCACCCAGGCGCTCGACCTCGCGGGCCCATGTGAGTGCATCGAGACCCGTTCGAACTCGGCCGCCGTGGGTATACACCTCGAATCCGCTGGGGGTGTCGTCTGATGACTTGGCGTCGATCGCCACGACACAGCACTGCGTGCCGAACTCGCGACTGATCTCGGCCACGAGTTCGGGCCGCTTCACCGCTGCGGTGTTGACGCTCACCTTGTCGGCGCCGGCCATCAGGAGCCGTCGGGCATCATCCACTGTGCGAATACCGCCTCCAATGGTGAACGGGATGAATACCTTCTCGGCCACGGCACGAGCCATGCCGACCGTGGTGGCCCGTTGATCAGATGACGCCGTGATGTCTAGAAACACCAGCTCGTCGGCGCCCTGACGGTCGTAGACAGCGGCTAGTTCGACCGGATCTCCAGCATCGCGTATATCGACGAAGTTCACACCCTTGACCACTCTGCCAGCATCGACATCGAGGCATGGGATCACACGGATCGCTCTGATCGTCATGATCGTCCCCCCTCGATGGCAGCAAGCGCTTCTCCGACGGTCAGCCGTCCCTCGTAGATCGCCTTCCCGACGATCACTCCGCTCAGAGTCCTTCCGCTCACCTCGAGAGCCGCGAGGGCCTCGACATCGGCGATGGATCCGACCCCGCCCGAGGCGATCACATCGACGCCGGTTGTCGACAGCATGGCCTCGAGGCCCTCCAGATCGGGGCCTTCGAGAGTGCCGTCGCGTCCGATGTCGGTTGCCACGAACGCGTCGACACCCAGATCGGTGAACGACCGCGCCACGTCGAGAACCGATCGCCCCGAACCCTTGATCCAGCCATCGGTGGCGACCTCTCCGGATCGCGCGTCGAGCCCGACGGCGACCCTGTGATCGGCGGCCAGGCCGGCAACCAGGTCGGGATCGGTGAGAGCTGCCGTGCCGAGCACAACTCGTTCGACCCCCGACGTGAACAGCACCTCGGCCGCCTCACGCGAACGCACACCGCCACCCGTCTGAATCGGAACCGACACCGCTGAGGCGATCGCCTCGACAACTGACCGGTTTTCCGGTATCCCGGAACGGGCCGCATCGAGATCGACCACGTGGATCCAAGATGCCCCCGCATCGGCGAAAGCCATGGCCTGAGCCACGGGGTCGTCGCCGTAGACCGTCTCCTGGGCGTAGTCGCCCTGGTGAAGTCGGACGCAACGGCCGCCTCGGAGGTCGATTGCCGGATAGAGATCCATCAGCGACGTCCGTGGTTCTGACCGGATGCCATCGCAATGAAGTTGGCAAGAATCCGAAGTCCGTTGCTTCCCGACTTCTCGGGGTGAAACTGGGCCGCCCACAGCGGACCGCGGGCGGCGGCCGCCACCAGGTCCGTGCCGTAGTCGCACGTGGCGATCACGTCGGGCCCGTCGTCGGCTGAATACGAATGTACGAAATATACCCAAGGCTCGTCCGGTAATCCGTCGAACATTGGGTGTGCGACGGCGCGAGGTCTCACGATGTTCCACTGCATCTGAGGCCTCTTGACTTCGGGCGGTAGGAGTCGAACTGTGGCATCGAACACTCCGAGGCCTTCGCAGTCCGGGGCTTCGGTGGATCCGGTGTACAGCACCTGCATTCCGATGCAGATCCCGAAAAACGGAGTGTCGGACTCGATCCGTTCGAGTGCCACCTCATCGAGTCCGGTGGAACGCAGGGCCTTCATGCAGGGCTCGAACGCCCCTACGCCGGGGAGCACCACTCCCGCAGCTTCGGCTATCAGACCTGCGTCGGCGGTGAGGCGGGCGTCGGCACCGGCGCACTCGAAGCCCTTCTGGGCCGAGTGAAGGTTGCCGATGCCGTAGTCGAGTATCGCTATCAGCGGGCGTTCGGCGACCACGTCAGAGGGTTCCCTTCGTGGAGGGAACACCTTCACCCTCGACCCGAACAGCCTCACGGAGGCAGCGCGCCACGCCCTTGAACGTGGCCTCGATGATGTGATGGGTGTTACGGCCTCGGCGGCCGACAACATGGAGGGTGATGCCCGACGCGTTGACGAACGCCCGCCAGAACTCCTCGATCAACTGTGGGTCGAACGGAGGATCACTGAGGATCTTCTGGCCGGGGAAGTCGACTTCGTAGTGGAGATAGGCCCGACCAGAAAGATCGACGACGACTTCGACCGCTGCCTCGTCGAGCGGAACCGTGATCGAAGCGAAACGGCGGACGCCCCTCTTGTCAGCCAGGGCCTCCTTGAAACACTCGCCGAGGGCAATGCCGACGTCCTCAACTGTGTGGTGGGCATCGATCTCGAGGTCGCCGGAGGCTTCGACAGACAGATCGAATTCGCTGTGACGGCCGAGCTGGTCGATCATGTGATCGAAGAACGGGATACCGGTCGAGACACCAGCTATGCCGGATCCATCGATCTCGAGATCAATACGGATCGAGGTCTCATTGGTCGTGCGATTGAAGTTTGCTCCGCGGCTCATTGCAGTACCTCCGTAAGTGCGTCGAGAAATCGCTTGTCTTCTTCGGTCGTGCCGATTGTGACTCTCAGACAGTCGGTGAGACGGGGCCAGGACGCACAGTCTCGCACCAGCACCGACCGGTCGACGAGCGCCTGCCACACATCGTGCCCGGGCATCGCCTCGGGCCGGAAGAGTATGAAGTTCGCGGCGGACGGCCATACATGAACCGGAAGTCGAGCCATGGCCGCGGCGAGTTTGTCGCGGTCGGTGATCAGCTTCTCGACTCGTTCGTTCATGGCATCGATGTAGCGGAGGGCGAGCGTGCCTGCTATCTGGGTGGCGGCATCGAGGTGGTACGGCAGGACCACCTTTTCGAGGTCGTCGACCACCCACTCAGGACCGACGAGATAACCGAGTCTGGCCCCGGCCATCGCCCAGGTCTTGGAGTAGGTGCGGGTCACGACAAGTGGCACGTCGGGGCCGAGGAGATCGGTGGCGCTCCACGGGGCGAACTGGGCATAGGCCTCATCCACACACAGCAGCGCGCCTGCCCCTGCGGCAATCTCCAGCACCGCCTCGACATCCGAGCGCTGATCGATCATTCCTGTGGGGTTGTTGGGCGAGCAGAGGAAAACGATCGATGGGTTGCCTGCTGCGATCACCCGGGCCGCCTCGTCGATGTCGAAGGAGAAATCATCGCGCCGCTCTCCGTAGATCACGCCAGTGCCGGTGATGCGGCTCAGGTGCGAATGAAGGGCGTAGGTCGGCTCGAACATCGCCGCACTGCGACCGGCTCCTCCGTAGGTGAGCAAGAGGGTCTGCAAGACCTCGTTTGATCCGTTGGCCGCGAACACTTGACCCGTTGCGGTTCCGTGATGCGACGCGATCGCGCCACGCAATCCGTTGGCGTGACGATCGGGGTATCGATTCCAGTTCACTGATCTGAGAGCATCGGCCACGGCATCCGAGAATTCCGGAGGCGGACCGAGCGGACTCTCGTTGGTGTTGAGACGTACGTCGACGTCGAGTTGGGGCGAGTGGTATCCCGCCATCGACACGACCGAGTCCCGCGGCGCGATCCGGCCGGTCATGCGCTGTCGTCGGACTCGCGCCGGATACGTATCGAGGCCGCGTGGGCATCGAGTCCCTCGGCCGTGGCCAACGCCACCACGTGGTCGCCCATCGATTCGAAACCGTGCCGGTCGACACTCACGACGTGAATGTCCTTCATGAAGTCGTTCACAGTGAGAGCGCTCGCGAACCTCGCGGTTCCGTTGGTGGGGAGCACGTGGCTCGGCCCGGCCATGTAGTCGCCCAACGAGGCCGGCGTCCACCGGCCACAGAAGACCGCTCCGGCATTGCGAACCATCGCCAGCAACGACTCCGGATCTTCGATCTGCAGTTCGAGGTGCTCGGGGGCGATGAAATTGGCGACCTCCATTGCCTGTTCGGGGGATTCGCACACCACCGCGTATCCCGACTGGGAGAGGGTGGCCTCGATGTCGTCGCGTCGAGGGGCCGCCGCTGTCAGCTGTTCGACCGCTGCGGTGACACGATCAGCCACATCGGGGTCCCATGTGATCAGCCAAGCCAATCCGTCCGGGCCGTGCTCGGCCTGCAGGATCAGGTCGATGGCCGCAAAATCGGCCGGGCTTGAACCGTCGGCCACCACCACAACCTCACTGGGACCTGCGAAGGATGACGGCACCCCGACCAGGCCGGCCACCTCTTGCTTGGCGATTGCCACATAGACATTGCCGGGACCCACGATGACATCGACCGGCTGAATGCTCTCGGTGCCGTACGCGATCGCGGCGATCGCTTGGGCTCCACCCACCGGTATGACCTCATCGACCCCGGCCACCGCCGCAGCCGCGAGGGTGACATCAGGGACCCGGCCGTCGGGCCCCGGTGGCACGCACAAGACCACCTCCTCGACTCCGGCCGCCCTCGCGGGAATGACGGTCATAAGCACCGTCGACGGGTAGACGGCACGCCCGCCGGGCACATAACACCCGGCTCGTTCGACCGGCCGGTGAAGGCCCCGAATCGAGACTCCGGCCCGATCGACCGTGATGTCAGTGGGCAGTTGCTCCCGGTGATATCGGCTGATCGAGTCGGCCGCAGCTTCCAAGGCCTCGAGGACCTCCGGGGCTATCCGGTGGCGCGCCGCCTCCAATTCATCGGGAGCCACGCGAAGAGCATCGAGCTCGACACCATCGAATCGCAATGTGAACTCGCGCACGGCGGCGTCACCGCGATCGCGGACCGCTGCAAGGATTTCCCTTACCGCTTCGACCGGCCCGTCGGCGGGTGTCGATGGCCGTGGAAGATGATCGGCGACCGGGCCACTTCTTTCGCGCAGATCAATCCTCGTGAGCACTGCCTCACGCTAGCGGACCCTTACTGTACCGCCCGACCGATTTGTCGGCGATACTGCCGCCATGGATCCTGATGCCGCCGAACTCTCATCGATCACCACCACTGTCGCCGATCTGGCGAAACGGATCGGCGGCGTAGCCGAGCGACGTGTGACCGATCCCGACGATCCAATCATTGGACGGCTGCACGAGGCGGAGCGCGCACTTCTCACCGCGGAGCGCCGGCTCCGCGCTATCGGTCGATCACTGCAGTGATCGTGACGAAAACCTCGGTATGAAAAGGAAAGCGGCCGCCTCCGTGAAGGAGACGGCCGCCGGCGACACAGGGCGGCGGATCCCTCGTGTCACCATTTTCGGCCGAGCGGCGGGAGCCCGGCCGTAAGCACAATATAGCCCGAGAGGGGCGCGTCGCGCATCCTCCCTTTGCACTAAATTTGTGATGAGTTACCAATAATCGTTCTATGGGGGAAAATTCTCGGAAAAGTACGGTCAAATCCGAGATGAGGGACAGAAGTCGTTCAGGACACATTCACCGCAACTGGGAGCACGGGCCGAACAGACCCGGCGTCCATGCAAGATGAGTCGAAGACTGAAGTCGCCTCGTTCGGCCGCCGGCACCATCGGATTGAGCTCCATTTCGATCTTCACCGGATCGGTCTCGGTGGTGAGGCCGAGCAGATTACTCAGACGTTTGACGTGGGTATCGACCGGAAGCCCAGGCTGTCCGAGGGCGACGCTGCGCACGACATTGGCCGTCTTGCGGCCCACGCCAGGCAGCCGTACAAGGTCGGCCATCGCCGATGGCACCTCGCCTTCGTAGTCCTCGACGAGCATCCGAGCCATTCCCACGAGACTCTTCGACTTCTGGCGAAACAGCCCGATCGTGTCGACGAGGGGTTCGACATCCTCGGGATTGACCTCCGACAAGCTCCACGCGTCGGGGAACCGGGCGAACAGCCCGGGTGTGGCCTTGTTGACTCCCACATCGGTTGACTGAGCCGAGAGGATGGTCGCGGCGAGTAGCTGGAACGCGTCTTCATGATCGAGCTCGCACTCAGCCTCGGGGTACTCCAGGGTCAAGCGCTCATTTGCTCGCCTGGCACGTCCGTTGGGTGTTCTCGGTCTGGCCATGTCCGGACACTATCGACGCCGCTTGGGGTCCACCGCTCCGCTCAGTGGATATTCTCCATTGGTGACAATGCAAATCACCGGACCATCCGAGGGCGAGGACATGTGGCTTGTCGACGTCACCGAGCCCGCCGACTCATCGGATCTCGCATCCGACCTGCGAGCGGCGGTGAACGATTGCCCCGGCGGCACTATTCAGCTCTGGTTGCACCATGTCGATCCGGTGAGCCACCACTCGGCCGTCTTGGCCGGCTTTGTGCCCTACCGCGATCTCTGGCAGCTCCGACGCCTCCTCCCCGCGGCTCCGTCCGATCTCGTCACCAGAGGCCTCATCGACGACGACATCACGGAACTGATCAATGTCAACAACCGCGCCTTCCATTGGCATCCCGAGCAGGGCGGCATGACCGAGGCCTCGCTTCGAGCAGACATGACCGAGCCGTGGTTCGATCCAGAGGGACTTCGTCTGCTCCATATCGACGATCACCTCGCCGGGTTCTGCTGGACCAAGATCCACGCCGACACCAGCCCCAAGCTCGGGGAGATCTACGTCATCGCCCTCGACCCTGACTTCCACGGACGCGGTCTGGGAGGTCCGATGACACTGGCCGGTCTGGAGTGGCTCTGCGGCCAGGGGATCTACGACGGGATGCTCTACGTCGAGAGTGACAATGCCCCAGCCAATGCTGTCTACGCCCGACTCGGGTTCACTCAACACCACACCGACCGCGCCTACCGACTGACGAGATCATGACCAACATCCAGGTAGTTGGGCGTCACAGCGTCGACGCTCCCGTTCTTCGATACGACCCGACGCGCGTCGAACTCGAAGCGTTTCTCGAGGGCCAGCCCCGCTACAGGATCGATCAGGTGTGGCGCGGTCTCTACGAGCGCGGTGCGCCGCTCGAAGATCTCACCGACATCCCCAAGGCGCTTCGTTCGACCCTCGTCGAGCTGCTCCCGTCGGCGCTCGAACCGGCCGCCGAGTCGGTGAGTCGCGATGGCCAGACCGTGAAGTGGCTGTGGCGCCTCCACGACGGTCGCACCATCGAAACGGTGCTGATGCACTACCGCGATCGCACGACCGTGTGTGTCTCCACCCAGGCCGGCTGCGCCATGGCCTGCGGCTTCTGCGCCACCGGGCAGAGTGGATTCGATCGCCAACTTTCTGTGGGCGAGATCGTCGAACAGGTAGCTCGGGCCCGAGTCACCTCCGCTCCCCGACGTGTCTCCAACGTCGTGTTCATGGGTATGGGCGAACCCATGGCGAACTACGACCGCATGTGGGCCGCGGTCGAACGCATCCACGGCGATATCGGGATCTCCGCCAGGCATATCACCGTGTCCACGGTGGGGGTGATTCCCGGCATCGACCGGCTGGGAGATGAGGCGCTTCCCGTCAATCTCGCCGTCTCTCTCCATGCTGCCAACGACACCCTCCGCAATGAGCTGGTGCCGGTCAACCGCCGTTACCCGATCGAGGAGCTCGTTCGAGCCTGTGAGCGTTACCTCGCCGCGAAGAATCGCCGAATCTCCTTCGAATGGGCGTTGATAGAGGGAGTCAACGATCGGGATTCCGACGCGAGAGAGTTGGCGGTGCTGTGTCACCGACTTCGCGCCCACGTCAATCTGATTCCGCTGAACCCAACCCCTGGGTACCCGACGAAAGGCACCTCTCGCGCCGGAGTCGACGGATTCTGTGATCAACTCGAACAGCTCGGCATCAACGCCACCGTGCGCCGCAATCGCGGCACCGAGATCGACGCCGCCTGCGGCCAACTCCGGGCCAGCCGCCAGATCCTGGATCCCCGTCGACTCGGTTGACCAGCCGGTGAGGCTGCAGCCATTCACGGGTCCATACTGGTTGACATGAACGAACGGATCTGGGTAAACAACCGCCAACCGCAGACCCTGTACATCGCTCAGATTCTGATGTACTTCAATGGAGCGATGGCCATTCTCTTCGGTGGCCTGTTCGCGGTGGGCCGGGTGAGTCTGTTCGGATCGCGATTCCTCGGCACGATCTTCATTCTCTTGGTCACCCTCGGAATGGTTGCCGGCGCCTACGGCATCGCCAACGAGAAGAAGCTGGGCTACCAGGTAGGCGTCGCAGCAGCAGTGGCTCCGTTGGCGGTCACCGTCGGATTCGTGCTGACCGATGGTCTCTCGACAGCCTTCGGAAACCCGATCAATCTGATGTTCGAGGTAGCACTTGTCGCCCTTCTTCTCCACCCGATGAGTTCGTCCTATCAGCGCATCTGGTTCAAGTGAACGATCTGCCCACCGGCGATGAGAAGCGGCGGGCCGTCAGATCGATGTTCGATTCGATCGCCCCTCGATACGACCTCGTCAACCGGGTGATGACGTTCGGCCTCGACACCAGGTGGAGGCGAAAGGCGATCAGCGATCTCGGTCTTCCCGGCGGCTCCGTTGTTCTCGACCTGGCCTGCGGCACCGGCGACTTCTGTCGAGGTCTGCAACGTCACGGAATCGTGCCGGTTGGCGTCGACTTGTCGATGGGGATGCTCAGCGCCGCCCGAACGACTGCCCCGCTGGTGCACGCCGACATTTTGAGCATGCCCCTGCCCGACGCGGCTGCCGACGGCGCAACCTGTGGCTTCGCGCTCCGCAATCTGGTGGAGTTGCCAGGGTTTTTCGAGGAGCTCGCACGTGTGGTTCGACCGGGAGGACGCATATCTCTACTCGATGCAGCTCAGCCCGAGAATCGGGTTCTCCGCGCGGGTCATGGCGTGTACTTTGGCCGAATCGTGCCGATGATCGGAGGCCTGCTATCCGACCGCGAGGCCTACCGCTACCTACCCAAGTCTCTTGCTTACATGCCGGAGTGGTCGGTGATGGCAGCCCAGATCAGTTCGGCCGGATTCACCGACGTAGAGCGTCGTCTGTTCGTCGGGGCACAGCTGATCACCGCCACACGCGGCCACTAGTCTGCACCAATGTTCGAGTCAGGAGTGCACCACATCTCAATCAACGTCGATGATGTCGAGGGATGCACACGCTTCTACGTCGACCTGCTCGGTTTCAGTCGGATACCGCGTCCCGACCTCGGAATCGGGGGGGCTTGGCTACAGATGGGCCCCCAGCAACTTCACCTGATCGAAGCGCCAGTGCCCACGGAACGCGGTCCGCACTTCGCGCTCAGAGTCGACGACATCCACGCGGCAGTGTCCGAGGTTCGAAGCCGAGGCGTCGAGGTGAGCGAACCCAGGGACCTAGCCGGCGTGTGCCTCCAGGCCTTCTTCGACGATCCGGCCGGCAATCAAGTCGAGCTCAACCAGACGCTCTGATTCGACTCAGGCGCTCCCCACCGCGGGGATCCGCCTAGCCGGTGAGCGCCAACCCGGCCGCCATAGCCAGACCCGACACCAACTGGGCTCGCCCCGTCGCCCCGAGCACCGGTATCAAGCCTGCTCCGGTGGTTCCCCGGGCCACTCGGCGCATCGCGCCAACGGAGAACGGAATTCCGATCACCGCGGCAGCTGCGCCCCGACCGGTCGACATGTTGACCCCGATCGCGATGGCGAACGCCGAGTACTGCATGGCCACAAATACGATCCTGGTCCTCCTGTCGCCGATCCTGACCGCCAAGGTCCGCTTTCCTGAGGCGGAATCGCCAGGAATGTCGCGGAGATTGTTGATCACCAGCAGCGCGGTTGCCCAGAGCCCCACACTGAAGCTGCACGCCACCGCCAGCCCGCTGATGTCCTCAATCAACACGTAGGTGGTTCCCACGGTCGCGACGACTCCGAAGAACACGAAGACGAAGACCTCGCCAAGGCCCAAGTATCCGTAGGGCCGGGGGCCACCGGTGTAGGTCCAGCCGGCGAGAATGCAAAGGGCGCCGACCGCGAACAGCTCTGGCCCGACCGTCACCGCCAGGGTCGCCCCCGCCACACCAGCGAGTCCGAAGGCGACCATGGCGGCGCGCTTCACACTCGAAGCCGACACCAGCCCTGATCCCACGAGACGAATCGGCCCGACTCTCGCTCCACCGTCGGTTCCCCGGATTCCGTCGGAATAGTCGTTGGCGTAGTTGACCCCTATCTGCATGGCCAACGCCACGACCAGGGCGGCTCCAGCCCGCCACCATGCGGTGTCGGGGCCCTGCCCGACCGCTACGGCCGCACCCACCGCCACCGGCACGACCGCCGCCGGCAGGGTGCGCAGCCGGGCTCCCGCCACCCAGAGGCCGACGCCGGATGAAGGATCGAGTGTCTCGCTGTCTTCGGTGCTCATTCGTTCCCTGCGATCAGCTCAGATATCGCCCTCGTCAACAGTTCGTGCTCGGCCTCGTGAATACGTTCTTCGAGCGAAGCCCGAGTGTCGGTGTCGAGTATGTCGACTTGCTGGGTGGCTACCACCGGTCCGTTGTCGATGCCTTCGTCGGGCACCATGTGCACCATCACCCCGGTGTGGTCGAGACCGACCGACTGGTGAGCCTCCCATGCGTCGTCGATGGCATGGGCTCCCGGAAATCTCCCGGGCAGGGCCGGGTGGAGATTGATCACCCGGTCGGGGAACTTGTCGAGAAATTCCGATGTGAGCAGTCGCATCCAGCCGGCGAGCACCACGAGATCGGGCCGCAGATCGGCCACCGAGCGAGCCAGCTCCGAGTCGTAGGCACGACGCGCCCCTCCACGATCGATGGATTCGTTCGAGAGCGTCGCCGGCGAACGACACTCGCTGCTGATTCCGGACCGCCGAGCTCTCTCGAGGGCAAACGCTTCGGCGCGATCGGACACGACGTGCACGACTTCAGCATCCAGGCTGCCCTGCGCATACGCATCGATTAGCGACTGGAGGTTCGTTCCGGATCCTGATGCCAGCACGACGAGTCGGGCCGTCACCGCCAGTTCCCCTCCAGCACAACTCCTGGCTGGCCCTCCGAGCGATTGACAAGCTTGCCGATCACCGGGCAGCCAAGTTGCTCTGCCGCGTCAGCGTCGTGGGGTCTGATGACCACCACGAGACCGATCCCCATGTTCCACACCCGGAACAATTCGGAGTCGGGCATGCCCGACCACGATGCGAGCGTACGGAACAACTCGGGCACCTCCCAGGATCCAAGGGCAAATGACGCACCCAGACGATCGGGCAATACCCGAGGCACATTCTCGAACAGACCACCACCGGTGATGTGCGCCAGGGCCAGTGGATCGACACCGCCTCCCACAAGAGCGTCGACATCATCGATGTAGCTCCGGTGGGGCTTCAACAGGGAATCGATCATCGTCCCGTCGGCGGTGTTGTCGTCGAGGAGCTTGCGGATCAGCGAATAGCCGTTGGTGTGAGGGCCTGAGCTCGGCAGCCCGATCAGGAGGTCGCCGGCCGCGATATCAGCAGTTCGGGGCCATAGGTCGGTTCGGTCGACAACCCCGACGATGGTGCCGGCGATGTCGACCGCCCCCGGGGTGTAGACGCCCGGCATCTCGGCCGTTTCGCCTCCGAGAAGCGCGCATCCCGAGTCGCGGCAGGCGTCGGCCATGCCGGTGACGATTTCGGCCACTATCTCGGGCACGAGCTTGGCGGTGGCGATGTAGTCGAGAAAGAAGAGCGGTCGAGCCCCCTGAACCAGGATGTCGTCGATGCAGTGGTTGACAAGGTCGGTTCCGACGCCGCGCCAAGCACCGTGACGTGCCGCCAGCTCGACCTTGGTTCCGACCCCATCGGTCGATGCCACCAAGATCTTGCCCGGCCCGAGCGCGTCGGCCGCGAACAGGCCTCCGAAGGCTCCCAACTCGGACAGAACCGGAGGGGTCATGGTCGACTTCACGACCTCCGAGAGTATCTTCACTGTCTGATTGCCGGCGTCGATGTCGACCCCAGCCTCGCGGTAGCTGGTCATTGCTTCACCTCGGCTGTCGCCAGTGCTATGTCGTCTCTGTGTTGGGCTCCCGCGAAACTGATTCTGGATAGGCCTTCATGGGCCGATGCCGCGGCGGAAGCAAGATCAGGGGCCACGGCGGTCACCGCCAGGACGCGACCGCCGGCGGAAAAGACCTCGCCGTCGACGCCGAGTCTGGTGCCGGCGTGAAACACGACGCAACCATCGGCAGCGGCATCGGACAGACCACTGATTCGCACCGATGGAGACCCAGAATCGGGGTAGCCCTCCGAAGCCATCACGACGGTCGCCGCAGCGTCGGCTGACCAGTGGGCCTCGACGTCGTCGAGCGAGCCGTATGCGCATGCCTCGAACAACTCGAGCGGATCGGACTCCAGCAGTGGCATCACCACCTGGGTCTCGGGGTCCCCGAACCGACAGTTGAATTCGATGACCTTCGGACCATCGTCGGTGAGCATCAACCCGGCGTAGAGCGCCCCCCGGTATGGAGTGCCCTCCTGGGCCATGCCCGCAAGCGTCGGGGCGAAGACCTCGTTGGTGACCTGGTCGAGGAGTGCGGGGCTGGTTAGCGGTGATGGCACGAACGCTCCCATGCCTCCCGTATTCGGTCCGAGATCGCCGACCAGCAGTCGCTTGTGGTCCTGGGCCGGCGGCATGAGAGCAAATCGCTCACCGTCACAGAAGGCGAGAACCGACACTTCGGTGCCATGGAGCCGCTGTTCGAGCAGAACCTCGGCTCCGGCATCGCCGAAGCGATGATCGAGGAGTATCGACTCGATTGCCGCGGCGGCGTCCTCGAATGTTTCGGCCACGATCACGCCCTTGCCGGCTGCCAGCCCACTGGCCTTCACTACTGGAGGCTGATCGAATTGTCGGAGCCCGGCCAGAGCAGCGTCGGCGTCGGTGAACGACGTGGCCACGGCGGTCGGTACGCCGTGACGCAGCAGGAACTCTTTGCAGTGAACCTTTGAGCCTTCGAGCTGCGCTGCCGCGGCCGACGGCCCGAATGCAGCTATCCCCTCGCGGCCGAGAGCGTCGACGGCTCCGGCTACGAGCGGCCCTTCGGGCCCTACGACCACAAGATCTGCCGAGCATGAACGAGCGGCGGCGACAATCGCTCCGACATCAGACGTGTCGAGTGCAATGTTGCTGCAACTACGGGTGGAGGCGGTGCCGGCGTTTCCCGGGCCGACCAAGACTTCATGAACCCGATCAGAGGCCGCCAAGCGCCACGCCAGGGCGTGCTCGCGACCTCCTCCTCCGACCAGCAGAATTCTCGAACCGGTCGTGTTCATGCCGGTTCAGTCGCCCCAGACCTGGGCAAATTGTTCCTTGGGGCTGAGCCGGAGTTGTACGAATCGCTCGGACTCAAATGGGTAGATGCCCGTGAAACACGCGTTGCAGTAGCCCTCATCGGCATCCAGTGCACTCATCAGGGCTTCGATCGACAAGAAGGCCAGCGAGTCGGCGCCGATGTGTTGACGTATCTCCTCGACGGATTTCTGGCCGGCAATGAGATCTTCACTAGAGGCCATGTCGACACCCATGTAGCAAGGATCGGTGATCGCGGGGCACGCCACGCGCACGTGAACCTCGGTCGCTCCGGCGTCTCGCAGCATCGCCACCAGCGGGCCGCTGGTGGTTCCCCTCACGATCGAGTCGTCGACCATCACCACCCGTTTACCGAACAGGTTGTCGCCGAGCGGGTTGAACTTCATGGCCACCCCGGCGTCGCGGAGTTGCTGCGTCGGCTCGATGAAGGTCCGACCCACATAGCGATTCTTGATGAGACCTTCGGTGTATGGGATTCCCGACTCCTGGGCGAATCCAACCGCATGTGGCGTTCCCGAATCGGGTACCGGCACGACCAGGTCGGCCTCGATCGGCGATTCGCGGGCGAGCTCACGTCCGAGGCGCTGCCGGGTCGAGTGGACGAGGTTGCCGACATGGATGCTGTCGGGACGAGAGAAGTAGATCTGCTCGAAGGTGCAGAAGGCCCGTTTCTTGGGGACAGCACCCTGCTCGACGTGAAGACCTTCGTCGGACAGCTTCACAATCTCACCGGGCTCGACCTCACGTACGAACCGGGCGCCGATGGTCGAGAAGGCGCACGTCTCGGAAACCAGGACATGGCCACCGTCGATTTCGCCGATCGCCAGCGGCCGAAATCCCCACGGGTCGCGGACCCCGTAGACCGCATCGCGAGTGAGGATGGTGAGGGCGAAGGCTCCTTCGGCCCTGCTCATCAGGACCCTGATTCTCGACAGCCAGTCGCCGCCGGCCCCGGCGAGCATCTGAACGATGACCTCGGTGTCCGAAGAGGTCTGAAGGCCGATGCCCCTCTCCAGGAGCTCGCGTCGGAGCTGGGGGGCATTGACGAGATTGCCGTTGTGGGCCACCCCGAACGGCCCGTCGATCGTCTCGATGACTTGGGGCTGGGCATTGCGAATGCCCGATCCGCCCGTAGTGGAGTAGCGAGTGTGACCGATTGCGAGGTGTCCCTGCAGGGTCGACAGGTTGTCCTCGTTGAACACACTGCTGACGAGGCCCTGGCCCTTGTGGATGTGGGCGACCCCGTCCTTGCAGCTGGCGATGCCAGCGGCTTCCTGGCCGCGATGCTGCAGTGCGTGTATGGCGAAGAAGGCCAACCTCGCCGCCTCCTGGCCCGGTGCGTAGATCCCGACCACTCCGCATTCCTCGTGGGGATGGTCGTCGTGGGAGACCATCGTGGGGATAGATTCCGAGTGCGCACCGAGCGGAGTGTGAGTCATCGTTCGAGTTCGATCTCGCGTACCTTGTCGGCCCGCCGTTTCCGGTAGTCGTGCAGCGATACCGCGATCTCCGGATCGGTACCAGCGAGCAGTGCCGCCGCGAACAGTCCGGCGTTGGTGGCCCCGGCATCACCGATCGCCATCGTGGCGACCGGGACTCCGCCCGGCATCTGCACGATCGAGAGCAGAGAATCGATCCCGTTGAGGGCGCGGCTTTGGATCGGCACCCCGATCACCGGCACGATCGTGTAGGCCGCGACCACGCCCGCAAGATGCGCAGCACCTCCGGCCCCGGCGATGATCGCACGAAGACCTCTTGCCTCGGCACTACTCGCGTATTCGACGATGAGATCGGGCGTGCGGTGTGCTGACGCCACACGCGACTCGTGGGCAACTCCGAACTCCGTGAGAATGTCGGAGGCCCGACGCATCGTGGGCCAGTCGGAGTCGCTGCCCATGACGATCCCGACCAGCGGCTGGTCACTCCACATCACGTTGCCTCCCCCTTGTGAACCGGTGCAACAGAATCCTCGCGCGTTGGTGCCGATCGTTGCGGGACACCCACGGTTGACTCCCTTCCGATTCAGACGGCACGACGGATTGCCTCCTCTACTCTCGGTCCGGCCGGATACTCGGCGGGCTCGAAGGCGACTCCGGTGAGCATTTCGATGCTCTCGGTGTAGACGGCCGAAACTTGCCGAGCCAAAGATGATGAAAGCGGTGGCGGCGGACCGTCGCCGGTGTATCCGGCGGCGGCGTAGGACAGCCGGACAACCTCCTTGTCGAGATTCTCCGGCTCACTTCCTCGTGCGATCAGATCCTCGGCGGTGGATGCCCGCCAGAACCTCGAGGAATCGGGGGTGTGCACCTCATCGATGATCACCAACGCGCCCTCGGCATCGAGTCCGAACTCGTACTTTGTGTCGACGAGGACCAGCCCGGACCGCGCCGCGAGATGGCGGCCGCGTTCGAAGACGGCGAGCGCAGCCGTCCTGACCTCCTGCCACAGGCCGGTCTCCACCAAGCCACTCTCCACGATCTCCACCTCGGTGATCGGGAGGTCGTGCTCCCCTTGTTCGGCCTTGGTGGTGGGAGTGATGATCGCTGCGGGCAAGGGATCGTTCTTCGACATTCCGTTGGGAAAGTCCAATCCGTAGATGGTGCGCTCACCAGCGTTGTATCGGGTCCACAGGGCTGTGTTGGTCGATCCCGTGAGGCGGGCCCGAACAATCACCTCCACCGGCAATGGCGTGCACTTCCGCCCGATCGTGACATTGGGGTCAGGCACCGACACAACGTGATTGTCGACGATGTCGGCGATCTGCTCGAACCACCAAGCCGCCAACTGATTGAGAACCTGTCCTCGATAGGGCACCGTGCCGAGGACCTGATCGAAGGCAGAGATCCGGTCGGTGGCAACCAGCGCCAGGGTGTCGCCCAGGTCGACGATGTCGCGGACCTTGCCTCGGGTTGTCGGACCGAGGTCGGCGATCGCATCGGGGTCGAGGCCTTCGAAGGGACTCTCGATGGCTGGACTGAGGTCAATGGTCATCTCGCGGCCTCCACGAATGCTTCGAACAATGGTAATCCCGAGCCCCCCGGCGGGCCCGAGGGTCGCTGCCAGTCGAAGATGTGATCCTCGGGGTGGGGCATGAGACCGACGACGGCGCCAGTGGCGTCGCACATGCCGGCGATGTCGGCAACGGAGCCGTTCGGGTTGGCCGGATACGTGCCGCCCGCTCGACCGGTTGGTGCCAGCGGGGTCGCTCCCGAATCGAGGTAGCGAAACGCGACCAGTCCGCCATCGTCCATCGATTCGAGGACCTCGGGATCAGCCACCGCCATGCGTCCCTCGCCGTGGGCGACGGGGCAACGAAAAACGACTTCGGACAGCGATGCAAGCCAACTGCTCCGACATCCCGGTTCGATCCCGAGGGTGACCCATCGACATTCAAACCGACCGTTCGAATTGTGGGTGAGCGTGACGGTGCGCCCGCCGGTTCGTTGTGGTCCGGCCAGCAAGCCGGCCTTCACCAGTGCCTGGAAGCCGTTGCAGATCCCCAGGATCGGCCGTCCGGCCCTCACCGCGGCATCCAGTTCATCGGCGAACCAAGTCCGGAGTTCGAGGGCCAGGCGACCACCGGCACCGAGAGAGTCGCCGTAGCTGAACCCTCCCGGGATGAGGATTGCGGCATGGTCACCGAAGGAGACCTCGCCGCTGAGCAACCGGTTGACGTGTACGACTCGGGGATCGCCGCCGGCGATTTCGATCGCCTGGGCGGCCTCCTGATCGCGGTTGGTGCCCGAGGCATGAGGAATCAGGATCGGTGGCTTCGTCATGCGACGATCCGATCCCTGAAGGCCGATACCGCGGCTTCCACCGAAATCTCGATCGTGGTCTCTCCGGCCGACAAACTAATCAGTGGCTCGTCGGTGACCTTGCCCATGAGGCTGGCGTGCTCCCCCAGGGCCACCTCGACGGCCGCCCGGTCAGCGAGACGCGAGGTGAGGAGGATGCGTCCGGGTGCTTCGTTGGCGAAGACAACCAGAGGTTGACTCGAGCCGGATGGCACCGTGATGTTGATGCCGTGCCGGGACGCGACCGCCACTTCACTTGCGGCCACACACAGTCCGCCTTCGCTGCAGTCGTGGGCCGACGTGATCAGGCCGCCGGCGATGGCCGCGTGCACGGCCCGATACCGCGACAGCGGATCGGTGACCATGGGCGGAAGTTGTGTGGTGGGGAGCTCCAGAATCTCAGCGATCAGCGAACCGCCGAGATGATTGCTCTGCGTGCCGACCATCCAGACGTCGTCTTCGACCGCCGACCCGGCGGAATCGATCGCGTGGGCTATGTCGGGCACGAGACCGAGAGCCGAGATGAGCAAGGTCCCCGGAATCGGTTCGCCGTCAAACTCGTTGAAGAGACTGTCCTTGCCGGAGATGAAGGGCATCGCGTAGAGCTCGGCTCCGTCGACGCAACCCTGCACGGCCCGGACCAGCCCACCCAGCCGGTCGGGTTTGGTGGGGTCACCCCAGCAGAAGTTGTCGAGCAGAGCGACACGGTCGGGGTCACCTCCGACCGCCACGAGGTTTCGCACGGCTTCATCGATGGCCATCATCGCCATCGCCCAGGGATCGAGCCGTCCAATTCGTGGACAGATCCCGTTGGACAGCACAGCAGCGAGAGAGTTGCGCGACGTGCCGAGAGGTTTGAGTACCGCAGCATCGGAGGGGCCATCGGCTTCCGGGCCGACGAAGGGCCGAACCACAGTGCCGCCCCGGACCTCATGGTCGTAGGTCCGTACGATGTCCTCGTTGGAGGCGACGTCGGGGTGGGCCAGCAATCGCAGCACGTGATCGGCCTGGAACTCAGGAAGGGCGCACTCGGCCGGCGTCGGGTCGGTCCACACTGCCGACATGTGACGCCTTGGCAGTCCGTCGTGCAGGAACGCCATCGGCAGGTCGACCACGGCAGTTGACCCGTGGCGCACCACCAGGCGTTGTGTGCCGGTGAATCGACCGAGGTCGGTCATCTCCACATCCCACTGGCTGCAAAGCAACTGCATCTCGGCCACTCGATCGGGTGGCACGGCCAGCACGATTCGTTCTTGAGCTTCCGACAGCCAGATCTCCCAGGGTTGCAGTCCCGGATACTTCAGCGGCACGGTCGAAAGGTCGACCTCGACGCCGAGGTCCTCCCCCATCTCGCCCACCGACGATGAGAAGCCGCCGGCACCACAGTCGGTGATGGCGTTGTACAGCCCGGCGTCGCGAGCCCGTTCGACCACCTCGATACAGCCCTTTTCGGTGATCGGATCGCCTATTTGCACCGCTGAACCCACCGTGTCGCCGGTGGACGCATCCATCGAAGCCGACGAAAAGGTGGCTCCGTGGATTCCGTCGCGGCCGACCTTGCCACCAATCGAGATGATCCGATCGTCGAGCTTGGCTTCGGTCGGATGCGATCCCTGGGGCAGCAACCCCAGGGACCCGCAATACACCAGAGGATTCCCGACATAGCCCTCGGAGTAGATGACAGCACCGTTGACCGTGGGTAGGCCCAGTTTGTTGCCGTAGTCGCCAATGCCGGCGACCACTCCATCACGTATGCGCCGGGGATGAAGCACCCCTTCGGGCAGATCGGCATCGGACAGATCGATCGGGCCGAAGCACAGCACGTCGGTGCAGGCAATGGGCCGAGCCGACACACCGATCACGTCGCGCACGACCCCGCCGACTCCGGTGTTGGCCCCGCCAAACGGTTCGAGAGCCGAAGGATGGTTGTGCGTCTCCACCTTGAACGCCAGGTCGTCGTGGTCGTCGAAGGCCACGATGCCGGCGTCGTCGACGAACGCCGAACGCAGCCACCACGGATCGAGGGCTTCGGTGACCCGGCGCAGTGCGTTGAGCAGACCGTCGTGAACGGTCGACGTCACCGAACCGTCGTGATGATGGTGCGCGAGCGCTATCTCGGCACGGAACGTCTTGTGAACACAGTGCTCGGACCAGGTCTGCGCCAGGGTCTCGAGTTCGGCGTCGGTGGGTCGACGACCCTCAGATTCGAAGTGGGCCCGAATGGCACGCATCTCCTCGAGATCGAGTGACAACAACATGTGTCGACTCAGGTCCAGCAACTCGCCGTCGTCGAGAGTCGACAGTTGGATCGTCGTGACCCGCACGTCGGCCGCAGCCGCAACCGAGAATTCCGGCTCGAGTTGATCGGGCGACCAATGCTCGACCGTCGAGTTGACGAGGGCCCGCCCGATCAGGGTTTCGAAGTCATCGTCTGATACCTCGCCGAGCAGGTCGTAGCGACGAGCCATCGCCACCTCGATAGTGGGGAGGCCCAGTTCGGCCGCGGCTCTCTCGAGCTCGCGAGCCTCCAGGTCGGTGACTCCGGGCTGTACCGCAACCTCGACCACTCGGCCCGATGGGCTGGATACGCCGATGGTGTGAGTGTCGACAACCGGATCGACGAGGAGATCACGGCACAGTAGCTCTACCTGAGCATCGGAGAGTTGCCCACGAATATTGTGAACGCGACTCACCGTGCACCCGGTGACTCCGAGAACTCCGAGGGATCGAGCCATCTCCGAGACTCGCGGCCCTTCGGGATCGTCTATCGATGTGACCTCGATGCGCAGCACCACGTGGACGGAACCTAGCCGTCCGCACCAACGGCCGCGCGAACACCACGAGGCAACTTCCGCGGCTTTTGGTCTCAGCGATCCTTGCGGCGGTAGATGTTGGTCGGTCGACTGTCGATATCGGGCTCCGGAAGCCTCACAATCACCTCAGGACCATTGGTCTCGACGAGCTCGATGAGCTGTAGATGTTCGAGGTGACCTTCCCTTCGGTCACACAACACCATGCGCCGACGCCCCACCTTCGCCACTACTCCTCCGGACCGACGCAGTCGATCAAGCGACTCGATCTGCTCCCACCCGAGGTGCCTCTTCGACAGGGGGCAACGTCTCTCGATTCCGTCGACCCGCACGATGGAGACGGTGGGCTGATCGAACAGCAGTGCGATGGTGGCGATCACTCCCACCACCAACGCCGCGATTCCAGGTGCACCGAGCGGCCGTGACACCGCCACAGCCAGAGGACCGGCGATCAACAACAGAGATCCAAGCAGAGCGAAGGCCCACGACCGCCTGGAGCTGTAGAGACGAACCGAATCCGGCTCGGGACGGTTGGCTCGATTGCTATCGGCCACGCGCCGCGGCTACCTCGATGAGGCTCTCGCCGGGTGACAGCGGGAAATGACAAGCCACCTCGTGACCTTCAGCCATCAGCCGGATCTCCGGCTCCTCGACGGAGCAACGCTCGGTTGCGATCGGGCACCGGGTACGGAATCGGCACCCCGAAGGCACCGCCGCTGGACTCGGAAGATCACCCTCGAGAACGATCCGTCTCCGGTTGCGCTCGGCGTGGGGGTCGGCCACCGGCACCGCCGATAGAAGGCTCTGGGTGTAGGGGTGGGAGGGCCGGTCGTAGATCGAGTCGCGGTCGGCGACCTCCACCACCTTTCCCAGGTACATCACCGCAACGCGGTCGCTGATGTGGCGCACCACCGACAGGTCGTGGGCGATGAACATGTAGCTGAGCTTGAACTCGTTCTGGAGGTCCTCGAGCAAATTGACCACCTGGGCCTGCACGCTCACGTCGAGCGCCGACACCGGCTCATCGAGAATGATCAAGGTCGGCTGCAGCGCTAGCGCTCTCGCGATACCGATGCGTTGTCGCTGCCCGCCCGAGAACTCGTGGGGGTAGCGATTTCCGTAGTCGCTCAAGAGTCCGACTGCATCAATGAGTTCGTTGGCGCGAGCCGAAGCCGCAGCCCGCGATTCACCGTGTATGCGGAGAGGCTCAGCGATTATTTCGCGAACCGGCATCCGCGGGTTGAGCGACGCGAACGGGTCCTGAAACACGATCTGCATATGGCGACGAAGTTCGCGCATACGCGAATTGGATGCACCAGTGACCGACTCACCCTTGTAGGTGACGGATCCGGATGTGGCGTCGAGAAGCCGGAGAATGGTACGACCCAGCGTCGTCTTGCCACATCCAGATTCGCCAACGACGCCGAGGGTCTCGTGCTCGTGGATCTCGAGGCTGACTCCCGACACTGCCTGGACCAGTCCGACCTGGCGGCGGAAGAATCCGGCCTGGATCGGGAAGTCCTTCACCAAGTTCTCGACCCGGAGAACGGGATCACCATGGGCGGGGAGAGTAGTCGGGTCGTTGGTCATCGTGTCTCGGCCGCCGCAAACAGATCGGGAAGCTCGGCGAGCTTGTGACACCGGCTTCGGTGGGTGCCGTCGAAGCCAACCGACATCAACTCGGCATGGGATTCGTGGCAGCTATCCGAGGCGAAGGTACACCGGGGGCCGAACGCACACCCCGATGGGGGGTTGAGCACATTTGGAGGGGTACCCGGAATGGGAATGAGGCGCTCGCCCTTGGGCGCGTCGAGCCTCGGGATCGAGCTCATCAGACCGCGCGTGTAGGGGTTCTGGCTCCGGTAGAAAACCTGGTCGGCGCTTCCGGACTCGAAGACCCTCCCGCCGTACATCACCACCACGCGATCTGCTATTCCGGCCACCACACCGAGATCGTGGGTTATCAGGAGTATCGCGGCCCCGGTGGCCTCTTGGGCGGTCTTCATGACTTCGAGCACCTGCGCTTGGATGGTCACGTCGAGGGCAGTCGTGGGTTCGTCGGCGATGAGCAGATCTGGACCGTTGGCGATTGCCATGGCGATCATGGCCCGCTGCCGCATCCCGCCGGAAAACTCGTGGGGGTACTGCTTCACCCGACGGCCCGGCTCGGGCACACCCACCGACTCGAGAAGGTCGGCTGCTCTGGTCCAAGCTTCCTTCTTGGAGACGTCATCGTGGATGAGCACCATCTCAGCGATCTGCGCTCCGACCTTCATGACCGGATTCAGCGCGGTCATTGGGTCCTGAAATATCATGGCGATGCCGTTGCCGCGGACTCGACGCATCTCTTTTTCGCCAATACCAAGAAGGTCGCGTCCCCCGAAACGAATCTCTCCGGTGATCTCGGCCGATCCGGGATGGAGTCGCATGGCGGCGAGGGCCGTCACCGACTTGCCAGAGCCGGACTCCCCGACCACGGCCATGACCTCCCCCGGCTCGACATCGAACGACACGTTGCGAACAGCACGAACCATGCCGTCGTCGGTCGGGAACGACACGCTGAGATCATCGAAACTGATGACCGGCTCGGTCATTGTCGAGTCTTTCTGGTTGCAGGGTCGAGAGCGTCGCGAAGACCGTCGCCGAGAAAGTTCAGGCACAACACCAGAAGGGTGAGTATCGAACCGGGTATCAACACTCTCGACGGAGTGACATCGATGAATCCTTTCGACTCCGCGATCAGCGTGCCCAACGACGTGTCGGGCGGCGTGACCCCAAGCCCCAGAAAGGAAAGGGTTGACTCGAGAATGATGGCAGCGCCACTGACCAACGTGATCTGCACCAGCACCGGACCCATGGCATTGGGAAGGATGTGCCGGAAGATGATTCGACCTGGTCCGGCCCCAGCAGCTCTTGCCGCCTGCACGAAATCGGCCTCTTTGAGTTGGAAGAACAGCCCTCGCACGATCCTGGCGATTGTGATCCACGAGATCAGGGCCACAAGAAACGCCACCTGGTTGACCGAGCCGCCGAACTTGATGCCCACAACCAGCAACACCACTAGAGCTGGCACGACCAGTATCAGGTTGATCATCTGGTTGACGAGGGCGTCAACCCACTTGCCGAAGTAGCCCGCGAGCGCGCCGAGAAATGTGCCGATCGCCGTCGAGATCAGAGCCACAACCGCGGCGATGTAAATCGAGACCTGGGCGCCTTCCATGGTGCGGGTCATCAGGTCACGGCCAAGGGGATCAGTCCCAAACGGATGCTTCCAAGAGACGCCCTGGGCCGCGTCCTGAATGTTTATCTCCCGGACGCCATAGGGCGAGAGAATCGGCACAATCCAGAACGAGCTGATGAGCAACACCAGAATCACGAACGCGATCATGGCCAACCGATGGCGGCGGAAGCGCTCCCAAGTCTGTCGGCCGAAGCTCTTGGGCTTGATCGAGAGCCCTTCGGCCTCGAGTTGATGAAGATCGATGGCGGTATTGGGCATCAGCTGATCCTGATCCTGGGATCGAGCACCCCGTAGAGAAGATCAGCAATCAGGTTGAAGCCGATGGCCAGTACTGAAATCAACAGAATAATCGCCATCACCATATTGACGTCGGCTGCGAAGATCGCTGTGAGAAGAAGTGGCCCGAGGCCGGGCCACGAGAAGATCGACTCGGTGACCACCGAACCTCCGAGAAGAGCCGAGAAATCGAGTGCCCAAATGGTCACCACCGGGATCATGGCGTTTCGAAGGGCATGTTTGAAGATGACCTTCCTCTCCGACAACCCCTTGGCGCGGGCGGTGCGAATGTAGTCGGAGTGCACGACCTCGAGCATCGAAGCCCTGATGAACCGGCTCTCTGTAGCCACGACAACAAGTGTGAGGGTGACGATGGGCAACGTAATCGACTTCAGAAGGTCGACAAAGGAGTCGTCGTGCATCTGTGAGGTGAAGAAGGGACGCATGCCGAACCAGTCGTGGAACCAGATCCCCCAGAAAACTTGAAGGAACAGCCCGAAGAAAAACGTGGGCATGGCAATGCCGAGAAACGACAGACCGGTGATGGCGTAGTCGGTCTTGGAGTATTGGCGAACCGCGGAAAACACCCCCAGGAACGTCGCCAAGGACGCGATCACGAAGAACGCAGGTATTGCCAGAATCATGGTGTTCTTGGCTCGGGTGAACACGGTGTCGCTCACCGGGTTCTCCCCTTGGGAGGTCGAGGAACCGAAATCTCCGGTGATCACATTTCCGAGCCAGGCGACGTAGCGACTCTCGGCCGGGTTGCTCAGATCGAGCACCGGCTTGTCGAGATCGTAGAGATCGATGAGCCGATCGAAAGCGACTTGGTCGCACCTCGGGCACGAGACCCGAAGTTCGGCTACCGGGTCACGAACCGACGACTCCAACGCGAACAGACCGAGCGTCGCCACTATCAGAAGTGGAATGGTGGCCAGTATTCGGCGAGCGGCATACGCGAACAATCGAACTCCCGGTGTAATACAGGTCAAACAACAACGGACAACCGTGGAGGGGTCACTCTAGACCCCTCCACGGCACCCGTCATTCAATCCTCAGGACTCAGCCGAACTGGTAATCCTGGACGTTCTCGAGCGGACCCGAGTTGTTGGCGTCGGGGGAGACACCATTCTGGGACAGCTCTGCGCTGTTGTAGGCGTAGAACGACGGCTTCTGGGTGAGCGGCATCACAACGAGGCCACTTCCGTCAGCCTGCAACTGGGTGACGAACGCATCCAGCTCGTCGTAGCAAGTCGCGCTAGCGGCTTCATCCACTGTGCTGTCGCACTCGTCGGCCTTGGCATCGAAGTCGGCGTTCTGGTAGCCGTATGGGTTGTCGCCAGAGTCGCTCTTGTAAGCAACTGTCTGGCCACCGGGCCAGGGGCCACCGACCCATGCGAACTGGGTGATATCCCAGATATCGGGGTCGCCTTCGGCGCCGAGCGAAGCCGACGCAGCAAGAGCTGCCTCAGCGAAGGGACGCTCACCGAAGTAGGCGCCACCGGGCACGTTGTCGATGACAATCTCGACGCCACCCTTGAGCATCTGGGCCTGGATGAGCTGCTGCTGCAGCTCACGGAGCCCGTTGCCACCTGTGGTGCCGACGCGAAGCGTCAAACGGCCACGAGTGGGGTGCTCGTAGATGCCGTCGTCACCGAGCACGTAGCCCGATGCCTCGGCCTTGGCCTGGGCAGCTTCGATCTGGGAGCCGTCGTAGTCAGACTGGTGGTTGGTGTAGGCCGGCTGGTTGCTCAGCCAGTACGTGCCACCGAGGCCCTCTGCCGGAAGCAGATCGCCGAACAGCGGCGTGTACAGGGCGCTCATGACCTCGCTCTTGTCGAGGAGGAACAGAAGCATCTCGCGCACGTTGGAATCGGCCAGGTGGGCGTTGAGCAGGTTGAAGCCCCAGTGCTCGAACACCGGACCGGCCGAAGCGGCCAGCGTGATGTTGGAGTCGGTGCCGAGACGGTCGCCGAAGGCCAGTTGCGGCTGCGTCATGATGACGTGAGCCTCACCGGTCTTGAGGGCGTTGATCTGAGCATCGGTGTCGACCACGAAGTTGATGCGAACACCATCGACGAAGGCCAGACCGGGGTTCTTGGCATCCGGGCTCGTCGAGCCGTTGTAGCTGTCGTTGCGAACGAGTTCGACTGCAACGCCACGCTCCCAGTTGTCAAAGATCATCGCGCCCGAAGACGGGATGGGATCGCCACTTGCCAGATTCCACTCGGGGAAGAGGTCGTTGGCGGTAGCGGCGTCGCCGATCACGTGGCTCGGGAAGAGACGATCGAACAGGCCCTTCCAACCAGCGAAGAAGGCGTTGAGCGTGTAGCTGAACTCAGTGTCGCTCACCGCTTCGATGCTGGTGATCATGTCGGAACCGGTGCGGTCGCCGAGGTTGTAGACAGCGTCGGTGCAATCGGCGTTCTCGTCAGCGGTGGCGGTAGTGCAGCCTTCGATGATGATCGCGTGGGTACCGAGGATGTCGGCCGTGTCGAGCGGATCGCCGTCAGACCAGACCAGGCCCGAACGCAATGCGCCGGTCACAGTGAAGCTGCCGTCGCCGTTGTCGGCGATGCTGGCCTCACCGTCGAGCAACTGCGGGTAGTACGACGTTGTCGAGTCGATGCCGTAGAGGCCCTCGAGCATCGCACGCCAAATCCACGAGGTGATGGTGAGGTTGTTGTTGGGATCGTCGAGCGCCATGTCCGGCGGCTCCTGCTCATGGGCCCAGATCAGGGTGCCCCCGCTCGCGGGAGCTTCCGTGGTGGCCGGCGCCGCGGTCGTTGCCGGCGGATCTTCGCCAGCAGCCGTGGTCGTGGGCGCGTCGGTTGCAGTTGGGGTGGCGTCCGTTTCACTGTCGTCACCGCATGCGGTGGCGATCAGAGTGAAAGCAAGCAACACACCCAACAGGCCGAGAAGCCGTCGGTTCGTTCGCATGAATTTCTCCTGTGTAGGCAGATTCGCGACGCAACACCGCGCCCGAAGTTTGTGCACTCAAACGTCGGAATTCGGTCAAGACCTACTCCCCACGTTTCAGCAACCGACATGTCTACCAGCCAGTAGCGGATTTGGGAAGCGAGACGAGATCACAATTCCATGACGGTATTTGGGACCCAGAGAACGAGGGTCGGGCTTAGGATCGCGGCGTGAACCGTCTCGAGGATGAATCAAGCCCCTATTTGCGACAGCACCGCGACAATCCGGTCGATTGGTATCCGTGGGGCGGCGACGCATTCGAAGAGGCACGGCGGCGTGATCGGCCCGTACTTCTGTCGGTCGGCTATTCGGCATGTCACTGGTGTCATGTGATGGCCCACGAGTCGTTCGAAGATCCCGACACGGCCGTGACGATGAACGAACTGTTCGTCAACGTGAAGGTCGACCGTGAGGAACGCCCCGACGTCGACGCCATCTACATGGAAGCAGTTCAGGCCATGACCGGGCACGGCGGTTGGCCGATGACGGTGTTTCTCACTCCTGACGGGCGACCTTTCTTCGGAGGTACCTACTATCCGCCCGAACGACGCGGGCAGATGCCGTCGCTTCGAGAGTTGATGACCGCGATCGACCAGGCATGGAGCAACCATCGGGCCGATGTGGTCGACCAGGCCGAGAGGCTGACCGAGGCCCTCCAGTCCGGTATCGACGTGGCGGCGGTCGATGGATCTTCGCCTCCCGATCTTGGTCAACTCATTGCCGCCGCCGGCCAGTTCAAAGAGCAATTCGACGGCGACTGGGGTGGCTTCGGTGGCGCCCCGAAGTTTCCGGCGGCGATGGGGCTCGATGCCTTGCTGCGAATTCATCTCCATGATCCCGACGCCGGTGTCCTCGAGATCGTCACGACCAGCCTCGACGCCATGGCCTCCGGAGGGATCTACGACCATCTCGGAGGAGGGTTCGCCCGGTACTCGGTGGATCGCGAGTGGCTGGTGCCGCACTTCGAGAAGATGCTCTACGACAATGCTCTTCTGGCGAGGGTCTATCTGCACGCCTGGCAGGTCACCGACGACGACGTGTACCGACAGGTCGTCGATGAGACGATCAACTATGTGCTGCGTGAACTGTCCCATCAGGCCGGAGGTTTCTGTTCAGCCGAGGATGCCGACTCCGAGGGCGTGGAAGGTCGGTTCTATGTTTGGTCCCACGACGAGTTCGTTGATACCTGCCGGGCCGCCGGTCTTGATCCGGAGCCAGGACTGCAATGGTGGGGAGTCACCCCAGCCGGAAACTTCGAGGGCGACAACATTCTCAATCGACCGGTGCGCGGAGATCTGATCCGGCCCGCTGCGATCGAAGCCCTGCGCGAAGCCCTCTTCGTCCACCGCGACACCCGGATTCGGCCCGGTCTCGACGACAAGGTTCTCACCGAGTGGAACGCTCTGTTTCTCTCGACGTTGGCCGAGGCCGCCGCCGTCACCGGCAACTCCCGGTGGAAGACCGCCGCTATTGCCAACGGGGAATTCCTCATTGCCAACCTGCGCAGATTCGACGGGCGCTGGCTACGTAGCTGGCAAGGCGACGCCGACTCCGGCGACGGTCGGGCCCGACACCTCGCCTACGCCCACGACCACGCCGCCCTCGTCGACGCGTTCACCCGTCTCTCCGAGCTCACCGGCGAACCCCGCTGGATCGACCATGCAATCGAGACGGCCGACGCCCTGATCAACTTGTTCACCGACACGGAGGCCGGAGGGTTCTTCACGACGGGATCCGACGCCGAAGAGCTGATCAAACGACCCAAGGACCTGATGGACAACGCCACGCCGTCAGCGCAGTCGTTGGCGGCCGTGAGTTTGTTGCGACTCGGTGCCCTCACCGGACTCGGTCGCTTCACCGACGCCGCTCATAGAGCCCTCTCAATGCTCGACGACTCGATCGGACGTCATCCGACTGCGTTCGGGCACATGCTCAGTGCGGTCGGTCTGGTTGGAAGCGGCATCACCGAGGTCGCTGTCGTAGGTGATCGCCCCGACCTGGTGGACGTTGTCAGATCCGACTGGTATCCCGAAGTGGTTCTGGCCTGGGGTCAGCCCTACGATTCGCCCCTGTGGGAGGGACGTCTTCCCGGCAACGCCTATGTGTGCCACGACTACACGTGTCTTGCCCCGGTCGACACCGTCGAAGGACTCCGTAACCTGCTCCGACAGTGAGTCGCCGAGAGAGACCGTCCCCCGATCCCGCCGAGGTCGACCGTCGACGCGCTCTCATCCCTGAGATCTGTTATCCATCCGAACTGCCGATCACACAACGTCGCGACGAACTGCTCCGCACAATCGCCGACAACCAGGTCGTGATCGTCGCCGGCGAAACCGGATCGGGAAAGAGCACTCAGCTACCCAAGTTGTGTCTCGAACTGGGGAGAGGCGCGGCCGGACTCATCGGTCATACCCAACCGCGGCGCCTCGCGGCACGTTCGATCGCCGAACGGGTGGCTGAGGAGATCGGCACGACTGTCGGCGAACTCGTGGGCTACACAGTTCGCTTCACCGATGAGGTCGGCAGCGACACCCTTCTCAAGCTGATGACCGACGGCATTCTTCTCTCGGAGATGCAACGCGACCGCGACCTGCGTCGATACGACACCCTCATCATCGACGAGGCCCACGAGCGGAGTCTCAACATCGACTTCCTGCTGGGCTATCTCAAGCGTCTCCTCCCCCGCCGACCTGATCTCAAGTTGATCATCACCTCGGCGACGATTGACACCTCCCGGTTCTCTGCTCATTTCGATGACGCTCCGATCGTCGAGGTATCCGGGCGCACGCATCCGGTCGAGATTCGCTATGCCCCATTGGGCGACCCCGACGATCCCGGCGCTCAGGTCCTCGACCAGACCGAAGGAATCTGCGGCGCCGTGAAGGAACTCCAACGGGACCTCGCGGGCGACATTCTCGTCTTCTGTGCCGGAGAGCGCGATATCCGTGATGCCGCCGAGGCGTTGGAGGCGCTCCGTCTTCGCGACACGGAGATACTCCCTCTCTACGCTCGCCTGTCGGCGGCTGAACAGCACCGGGTGTTCGAGGCTCACACGAAGCGCCGCGTTGTTCTCGCCACCAACGTGGCCGAGACCTCGTTGACGGTTCCCGGAATTCGCAGCGTCGTCGATCCGGGCAACGCCCGCATCTCGCGTTTCAATCGGCGAACCAAGGTCCAGCGCCTACCAATCGAGTCGGTATCTCAGGCATCGGCCGATCAGCGAGCCGGTCGATGCGGGCGTCTCGGACCAGGCGTGTGCATCCGTCTCTACGCCGTCGATGACTTCGATGCCCGCCCCCAGTTCACCGAACCTGAGATCCTGCGGACAAATCTGGCTTCGGTCATCCTGGCGATGGCGGCACTCGGTCTCGGTGAGGTCGAGTCGTTTCCGTTCATCGAGCCACCCGACACACATTCGATCCGCGACGGGGTCGCTCTTCTGGAAGAACTCGATGCCGTCGACCCGGAGCGCGTCGGCAAGCGTGGTCGCAACGGCTGGCTCACCGGAACCGGCCGCCGGATGGCCCGAATACCTCTCGATCCTCGACTGGCGCGGGTCGTCCTGGAAGCAGCGGACCTCGGATGTCTGCGAGAGATTCTCGTGATTGTGTCGGGTCTGTCGATCCAGGACCCCCGGGAGAGACCCAAAGGCAAGGAGCAGGTGGCCGACGAATTCCACTCCCGGTACCGCGATCCCGAATCCGACTTCCTCTCCTATCTCCATCTGTGGCAACACCTCAGGGATGAGAGGAGGTCGCGATCCGGAAATCAGTTCCGAAAGATGTGCCGGAACGAGTTCCTGCATTTCCTACGAATCCGCGAGTGGCAGGACGTACACGGCCAGCTCCGCCGGGTGTGCGACGACCTGGGGTTACGACGCAACCGCAACGATGCGCCGCCCGATCTCGTTCACAAGGCATTGCTCACCGGGTTCCTGTCCCACATTGGGTTCCTGCATCAGGACACCAAAGCTGTCTCCCCCACCAGACAGGGCCGCCGACCTCCCCGGGCCGAATACCGCGGTGCCCGAAACGCCCGCTTCACTATCGCACCTGGCTCGACTCTCCGATCGCAATCACCTCGATGGGTGATGGCAGGCGAGTTGGTCGAGACCGATCAGCTACGAGCGCGGGTTGTCGCTCGAATCCGTACCGAGTGGATTGAGCAGGCTGCTGACCATCTTCTGCACTGGGAATGGACCGACCCGTGGTGGGATCCCGACCGGGGTGCCGCCATGTGCACTGAGCGCGCCTCTCTCCATGGCTTGCCGGTGGTAGCCGACCGACGGGTCAACCTTCAACGCGTGAACGCTCCCATGGCGCGCGAGATGTTTGTCTTCCATGCCCTGGTGGAGCGCGATTGGGACTCGCACCACAAGTTTCTTCTCGACAACTCGGCTCGCATCGATGAGGTTCTCGACTTGCAACTCCGGCTGCGGCGGGACGATCTCATGAGCGACGACCGTCGACTCACCGAGCTCTACCTAGAACGCATTCCTGAATCGATCGTGTCCGCCGCACACTTCGATCGATGGTGGAAGAAGGCCGGAGCGACGAACCCGAGTTTGCTGGATTTCTCCATCACCGAGCTCCTCGATCCCGGGATCGGCCCGATCGACCCTGACGGATTCCCCGACGAATGGAGCCACGGCGACCTTCGACTTCCCATTCACTACGAATTCGATTCCAACAGCCCAACCGATGGAGCGACCTTCGACGTGCCAGTGGATGTACTCAGCAGGGTCGACCCCGAGCCCTTTCGCTGGAACGTTCCGGGCCTGCGAACGGAGGTCCTGGGCGAGCTGATCAGATCTCTTCCCAAAGCGATTCGACGATCGTTGGTGCCGTTGCCCGAGACCATCCTCGAGGTCGTGCCACTGCTCGATACCGACAAGGCGTTGATCGACCAACTCCGGGCTGCCCTGTCGCAGGTTCGGCGGGTCGATTTGAGTCGCGATGACTTCGATCTGTCGTTGCTGCCGACCCACCTCAAGCCGCACTTTCGAATCGTTGACGACAACGGGGTGCTGGCCGAGGACGACGACCTCGATCTGCTCAAGAACCACATTCGACAGGAGGCCCGAATTCTGCTGTCTGGGGGCCGACACCCCCTCGAGCGGTCGGGTCTCTCCACATGGGACTTCGGTGAGCTTCCGAAGGTGGTCGAGTCGGAGGGGCTCGGTCACATCGTGCAGTCGTTCCCCTCTCTCGTCGACGATCACGACACCGTTTCGGTCCAGTTGCTCGCCACCCGGGATGAGCAGGTCGAATCAATGTGGGCCGGCACCCGCCGTCTGTTGTTGTGCAACCGGCCCTCAATGTCGAAGGTCATGCGGCCCATCCTCACCAACGACGTGAAGCTCGCCATAGTGATCAGCCCGTACCCGGGTCCAGCCGAGTGGTTCGACGACTGTGTCTCGGCTGCGGTGGACGGCCTTCTCGCCGATGCCGGAGGCCCCGTCTGGACACCCGAGGCATTCGCCGATCTTCTCTCACGGGTAAGGGAGACCCTTCCCCGACAGGTTGAGGAGGTGGCATTGGCTTCGGTCGACGTACTGAATGTCTGGCGGGACCTGAGTCGCCGCATCCGATCATTCAAGGCGCAGTCTCTCCAGCCGACGATCAGCGACATCGACGAGCAGATACGACGACTGGTGTATCCCGGATTCGTCGCCGGCGTCGGCGGCGCCCGTCTTGCCGACCTGGTTCGATACCTCACAGCCGCCGATCGACGTCTGGACCGCTTGGCCGACACCGTCTCGCACGACCGGGAGATCATGCGCACGATCCGAGGACTCGAGGCCCAGCACGAACGATTGCTCGATTCACGGCCCTGGTCTCCCGAGCTCGAGGATCTCACTTGGAGTCTCCAGGAACTGCGAGTGAGCCTGTTTGCCCAAGCCGTGGGGGCCAAGGGAAAGGTGAGTGTGAAACGAGTTCGCTCCATTCTGGAGATCCTCGAAGCAACCTGATCAACCCGCTGGAGCCACCATCAGGGTGTCGACGGTCATCTCGTCGACCGTCTCGAGGCCTCTCCCAACGGAATCGACAACCGTCCTCCAGGTTCGCCATGCCCTCGAACGGTCGTCAACCAGTCCGTCCATCGCCATGACCAAGCTCAGTACGGGTCCCAACCGTGGCAGCTCGACCCTGACGGATTTGTGGGCGACCACTTCGAAACCCCGAGGGATCACACGAGTCGGCCAGGTGCCCGGACCGGTCATGCGCTCGACTGCGGTTCGTATCTCCAGCAGATCATCGGGGCCTGAAATCAGCGCGGTACCGCCAGCCGCGGCAACGGCGTGGATCTCGGCTTCGATGAAACCCGGACGAAGATCCAGAGCGTCGGCGACCAACGCTGGATCGACCGGATCGGCTTCGTCGATCAGATCGAGGTAGGCGCGCCGGACCCGAGTCCATCCGTGGAGCGGAGGCACCGAAGTCTTCCCGGTCATCCGACCTGCTGATTCAGACCGCGGCCTTTTCGAGAATGTGGATCCCGCACGATGAACCGAGGCCGATCACATGGGTGAGACCGACCGTGGCGCCCTTCACCTGTCGGTCGCCGGCTTCGCCGCGCAGGTGAGTGGTCACCTCATAGACGTTGGCGACGCCGGTTGCGCCGATCGGGTGGCCCTTCGAGATCAACCCACCCGAGACGTTGACCGGCGTGTCGCCGTCGCGGAACGGGCCGCCGGAATCGATCCAGTCTCCGGCCCCGCCGCGCTCACACAGACCAAGATTGTCGTAGTGCAGTAATTCGGCGGTTGCGAAACAGTCGTGCAGTTCGACGAGATCGAGGTCGGATGGGTCGACCCCTGACTTCTCGTAGGCCTGCTCCGCGGCATTGCGGGTGAGAGTGTTGACGTCGGGCAGCACCTGGCCGGATTCGGTCCACGGATCGGAGGTGAGAACCGAGGCCGAGATCTTCACGGCGCGCTTCTGCGCCCGCTTCGACATGCTCTTGAGCCGCTCACCTGAAACAAGCACAACCGATGCTGCGCCATCACCGGTGGGGCAACACATGAGCAAGGTATTTGGGTAGGACATCACAGGAGCACCCATCACCTCTTCGAGACTGAACTCCTTGCGGTACTGGGCGAGGGGGTTGAGCGCCGAATTCTTGTGGTTCTTGTAGGCAACCTTGGCGAACTGTTCGAACCCCACTCCGTCGTGGTCGTTGGCGTACTCCATGCCGGCCTGGGCAAAGACGCCGGGCATGCCGTCGGTACCGAGATAGCCATCGACTCCCGTGACCGCCCCGAACCGTCCGCTTGGTTCGTAGGTCTTGCTCTCCTTCTTGGTCGCACCGGTGAGCATTCCCATCTTGCCCATCTGTTCGACGCCGACCGCCAGGCCCATCTCGGCCTCGCCGGCCTTGATGGCCATATAGACGGTGCGGATGGCGGTGGCACCGGTGGCGCAGGCGTTGGCCACGTTGTAGACCGGAATGCCCGTCTGTCCGATTTGTTTCTGGATGCGTTGCCCCGGCCCGGCCGACGCGTTGAACAGCGAGCCAGCCGCGAGGATCTCCATGTCGTGGATGGTCACCTTGCCATCGGCCATGGCCTCCATGGCGCTCTCACTCGCCAGATCCACCCAGTCCTTGTCGGGGTAGCGGCCGAATTTGGTCATGTGGGTCCCGAGGACCCAGACGTCGTCGCCATTGTTGGGATCAGCTGGCATGGGAGAGCCTTTCTCTTGCCGATCAGGCCGGCTGATAGCCGTAGGCAACGGCCTCACAACCGTTGTCGTCGGTGCCGATCGGGTAGGTGGTGAGCTTCACTTTCATTCCGAGCCTCACCGTGTCGGGTGAGGGCTCGCAGTTGACGATGTTGGAACGCACCGTGGTGCCGTCTTCGGTGGTGACGATGGCCGACACGTACGGAGCCGGCACTCCCGGTGCCGCCCGGTGGACGATCGTGAATGCCTTGACCCGAGCCGCGTTCTTGACCCTGGCGTTCTTGAACTCGGTCTTTCCGCATTTGGCACAGGCATTGCGTCGGTCGAAGTAACGAGCACCACACTTGGTGCATTCGTGAGCCCGCAGGTAGGGCCGGGCTCCGAGCCGGAGGTAGTCGACGAGCGGTACCTGCTCTGTCGGCACAGAGGCTGTCTTGGCTGTGGTCTTTCGGGCTGGTTTCTTGGTCACCGTCGGTTCCTCCGAGTCGATGCGCGTACGTGGCTGGATGGTAGCCCCTCGGCCGATCACCATCGGCCTCGGTGCACGATCTGATCGAGTGTCGGCCGCGGTGTCGATACCGACGACGACTTCCTCTCCGGTAGTGGATGTCCGATGGCCACGCAACCGAGCGCCCGAAGTCTGGCCGGAACCCCGAACTTCGTCCTCACGGCGTCTTCGTCGCCGAACAGACCAAAGAAGAGTGCTCCCAGCTCAGCGTCGACAGCCCCGTGTAGCAATGTCATGACCGCGGCCCCTCCGTCGACGAACCAGTAGGGCACGGTCCACTCGGATTCGCCCGATCCGAGACCGGTGTGGGCCTTGTCGGTCCTGGCGTACCGCTTCACGTAGGCCTCAGGGTCAACCCATGGGATGATCAGCAGCGGAGCGTCGAGCAGGCGGGGCCAGGGAAACGTCGCCCGGCGGGCGGCAGGGAGCGTCGTGTCCCAGTAGATGGCGACGTCTTCGCGGCTTGCGAGCACCAGGAAATCCAACGCTGCGGTGTTACCGGCCGATGGCGCCCGCCTGGCCTGTTCGAGGAGGGCATCGATCGTTGAGGCTTCGATCTCGCGGTCGCTGAACGCACGACACATCCGTCGACGCTCGACAACTTCAGAGAACTCCATGGTGACCCGACCCGGAGGGATGCACCGATCAGAGAAGCTTCTCGAGATCCTCTGCCATGGCCCAGCCGAACGCGATCAGAGAGTCGCCGGCGGCCACATCGAGTCCGTCGAACTGTGCGGCTACTTCAGCCGGGATCTTCTCGGGCTTGGAGCTCTCGTGATCGAGCACTGTGGCCTGCTGGCCGTGGCCCCTGACGGTGAAAGCCCGATCCTCATAGGAGGCTGTGCCGATACCGAAACGCTTGGCCAAGCGGCGACCCCACGCTCTTTCTTCGCCCGAAGCCTTGTGGCCGGGGCGGGGCACGACGTCGTCGAGGGTCTTGTAGGCCTCGAACCCGGAGGGATCGTTGAGTTGGCAGCCGACCAAGACGTCTTCGTCGGGAAACGCCAACACCGAGCGCCGAAGCTGATCCGTGACCATTGCTCGCAGGACCGTGTCGCGCTTGGAATTGCGACAGGTATGGGCCGCTCCGATCAACAAACTGGGCGTGCCACCGATTCGTTCGAGGGTGCAATACGAGAACCCGCGAACCTTTCCCGACTCGGTCGCAACGGCCACGAGGACCCATTCCTCGACCTGCTTCGAGAGCAGTCCAACCTCGTAGGCGTTGGGGGAACCGGCACAAAGGTCGGCCATTTCGGCCAACTCTGCATCAGTCAGGCTCGTGCAGTCTCTGGTTTCTACCTCGATCGCCACTGCAGCCATGCTCCCCAAAATCACCGAAACGGACCCATACAGTTCACAGCCTTTGTGACCAAATCGCAACTTCACATCCGCGGAATACGACAACACGGTGAGTTGTACCGACGCGGAAGGCTCAGATCAGGATGGAATCCGAGCCGAGCAACACCCGGAGTTCGGCAATCACACCGTTGGCGTTGTTGACCGCGTAGTCGTCTGGGAGACGTACCACCTGTTGCTCACTCAGGTGCAGTTCAACCGGTGAATCGCCAGGGTGGGCTGCCAGAATCGCCTTGAGATCAGCGATACAGGAGGCCCGCTGATTCTCTGGAGTGAGCTTGACCCGCACCGGGGCTGCGTCACTCAGATCCTCGACGACCTCGATGTCCTGCACGAACAGCTTCGGCAGATCATCACGGTTCTCGACGCGTCCCCTGATGAGCACGATGGCATCGTCCGCCAGTTTGGGGCCGTGCTCCTGCATCGTTCGTGGAAACACCATCGCTTCCACCGAACCTCCCAGGTCCTCGAGCTCGAAGACCGCCATCAATTCTCCGGCCCGGGTCCACTTGCGTTGAAGGTTGGTGATGACTCCACCGACCCGACGAATCGATCCGTCGGTAAGGTCTGCCATCTCGGTGACCGTGCAGTCGGCCTTGCGTCGAATCAGTGCCTCGATGCCCAATAACGGGTGGTCAGAGATATAGAGGCCGAGCATTTCCTTCTCGTGGGCGAGCTTCGGCATCTTGTCGAACTCCACGTCGGGGATCGACGGTCGCTCCTCGAATGTCGGGATCTCGTCGAGATCGCCGAACAGCGACATGACCCCCATGTCGTGCTCGCGCCGGCGCTTGGCCGTGAGATCGACGATGTGCTCAAAGACCTGCAGGAGGCCCTTTCGGGGATGACCCAGCGAGTCGAAGGCTCCGGCCTTGATCAACGATTCGATGGTTCGTTTGTTGAGTGCCTCCAGATCGACCCGCTCCACGAAATCGTTGAACGACTCGAACGGACCGTTGTCATTGCGTTCCTTGATGACGCGAGCAACGAAGCCGACGCCGACGTTGCGTACCGCCGACAAGCCGAAGACGATCCGCCCCGGCGAATCAGCCCCGGTGGTTCGATCGGGCTCGGGCGTGAAGTCGGAGTCCGACCGGTTGATATCGGGCACCTCGACCTCGATGCCCATGATCCGGCACTCGTTGAGGTAGACCGCCGCAGTCTCGAGCTTGCTTTTCACGCTGGTGAGCAGCGCCGCGAGGTACTCGACCGGATAGTTGGCCTTGAGGTAGGCGATTTGGTAGGCGATGTAGCCGTAACCGAAGGAGTGGCTCTTGTTGAAGGCGTAATCGGCGAACTTCTCGATCACGTCGAAGAGTTCGGTGCCCAGCTTCTCTCCGTAGTTCCCCGCGGCGCAGCCCTGCACGAATCCGGCCCGCTCCTCGGCCATGATCTCGCGATCCTTCTTGCCGCAGGCCTTTCGCAGGGAGTCGGCTTGCGCCAGCGAGTAGCCGGCGAACTTCTGCGCGACCCGCATCACCGACTCCTGATAGATCATCAAGCCGTAGGTGTCGCTGAGGATCTCGCGAGCATCCTCATGAAAGAACTCGACCGGCTTCCGGCCGTTCTTGCGGTCGGCGTAGTCGTAGTGCATGTTGGCACTCATCGGTCCGGGCCGATACAGCGCTACCAGGGCCGCAACGTCGTCAAAGGATGTGGGCGCCAGAGCTCGAATCAGGGCCCTCATCGGCCCCGACTCCAGTTGGAAGACGCCGATCGTCTCGCCCCGTCTGAGCATCTCGAAGGTTGGTTCGTCGGTGAGATCAACGTTGTCGATGTCGAGGTCGATCCCGGTGGTCGTCTTGATCATCACCAGACAGTCGGTGATCACATCAAGGTTTCGCAGCCCCAGGAAATCCATCTTGAGCAGGCCCAGGTTCTCCACCCCATGCATTTCGTACTGCGTCACGACCGGCACTTCGCTGATGTCCTTGCCGGATTCAGGCTTGCGTTGAATCGGCATGTATTCCGTGAGGGGTTCCTTGGTGATCACCACCGCCGCGGCATGGATTCCATCCTGACGCCTCAATCCCTCGAGGCCTCGAGCCACGTCGACGACCCTCGCCACATCTGCGTCGGTGGCGGCCATGTCGCGAAGTTCGGCAGCCGCTTTATAGCCGTCGCGGTATTTCGGGCTTTCCTCGAGGCAGTATTTCAGCGGAGTGTCGCGTCCCATCACCAATGGCGGCATGGCCTTGGCCACCCTGTCGCCCATGGCGTAGGGGTAGCCCAACACCCGGGCGGCGTCGCGCACCGCGGCGCGCGCCTTTATCTGGCTGAACGTGACGATCTGAGCAACGTTGTCGCGCCCGTAGCGAGAGGCCGCGTATCGAATCATGTCGTCGCGGAAGCGGGTGTCGAAATCCATGTCGATGTCGGGCATCGACAATCGCGAGGGGTTGAGGAAACGCTCGAAGAGCAAGTCGTAGCGAATCGGGTCGAGGTCGGTGATCCAGAGCGAATAGGCCACCGCGCATCCGGCGGCCGAGCCGCGGCCCGGCCCGACCCGAATATCACGATCACGTGCGTACTTGATGAGATCCCAGGTGATGATGAAGTAGGAAGCGAACCCCATGTTGTTGATCACGTCGAGTTCGTAAGCGAGGCGCTCGACGACGTGGTCGGGTACGGGGTTTCCCCACCGCTTCTTCGCTCCCTCCATGGTGAGATGGAGCAGGTAGTCGCGGTCGTTGTCGAAACCTTCGGGCAGTGGGAATTCAGGAAGTTGCGGCTTTCCGAACTCGATGGTGACATCGGCCCGCTCGGCGATCCACAGGGAGTTGTCGCACGATGACTCGACCTCGGAGAAGAGGCGCCTCATCTCCCCTGCCGACTTCAGATAGTGCTCGTCTCCGTGAAACTTGAACCGGTCGGCGTCGCTGAGCAACGACCCGGTCTGCACGCACAGCAATGCGTCGTGCCCCTCCGCACCGTCGCGATGGGTGTAGTGGCTGTCGTTGGTGGCCAGCAGTGGTGCGTTGATTTTCCGGGAGATCTCGAGCAGCTTCGGATTGGTCCGGTGCTGCTCGGGGATGCCGTGGTCCTGGATCTCGACAAAGAGGTTGTCGCGTCCGAATATGTCCTGGAGTCGGGCCGCCTTCTCGAGCGCACCCTTCTCGTCTCCGTGCACCAACGACTGCAGGACGTGGCCTCCGAGGCAACCGGTGGTGGCGATGAGCCCCTCGGAGTGCTCGGCGAGAATCTCCCAGTCGACGCGGGGTTTGTAGTAATAGCCCTCCATGAAGGCCCGACTGGAGAGCTTGATCAGGTTCTTGTAGCCGACGTTGGACTCAGCCAGCAGCGTCAGGTGGTAGTAGAGCTTTCGTCCGCCATCGGTGTCGCCACCGGAGTCGTCCATTTTGCCACGACGATTCGGACGTTCGAATCTCGAGTCGTGGGCCATGTAGGCCTCGGTGCCGATGATCGGCTTGATGCCGGCCTCGCGGCAGCCACGGTAGAAATCGAGGACCCCGTACATGTTTCCGTGATCGGTGATCCCGAGCGCCGGCTGTCCGTCGGCCGCCGCCGCGGCGATGACCTCATCGAGGCGCGACGCGCCGTCGAGCATCGAATACTCGGTGTGAACGTGAAGATGGGTGAACGATTTTCCCATCTTGATTACACGGCCTCCGCTGAGATGTGAACAACCCTGTGGACGTCCTGTGGACGAATCACAGGCATGTGATTCCGAACATATCGGTGGCCGCGGGTGTTGTCCACCCCTGGCCCAGAGTGGTCAGAGATAGGTGCCGTGGGCCGGGTCGGTTTGCTGATGGGTAACCGGCTCACCGCCTGGTCCGGGCCCGATTGCGCCACGCATGGTTGCCAACTGTTGTTGGGCGGCCATCTGTTGAGCGAACAGCATCGCCTGCATTCCCTGCACCAGACCTTCGAGCCATCCCACCAGTTGGGCTTGGGCAATCTGGAGCTCAGGCGCCGACGGAACCTCCGATCCGGTGAATGGCAGCACCAGACGGCCGAGTTCGTCGCGCAGGTCGGGCGACAGCGCCGACCCCAACTCCCCCACCGACTGGTCGTAGATCTCCCGCAACCGGCCGCGACTGGCCTCGTCGAGAGTGGCCGAGCGAACCTCATCGAGCAACTGCTTCATCATCGAGCCGATTCGCATGACCTTGGCCGGGTGGTCGACCGTCTCATCGACAGAGTCGTCCTCGGCCGGTGGAGCGTCACCCTCGATGATCTCGGGACGATCGGTTATCGCGGTTACCTCAGCGGAATCGTCGTCCCCGCTGGACGGGCTAGACGTTGTGGAGTCGTGGCCGGGAGTACTGGCATCTGACACTGGGAGTCCTTTCGGGGTACTACGAGGTTGAGGTCAGGATACGAAGCTGAGCATCGGCACAAACATCTCCTCGGCGGTCAGCGACCCATGACGCCCGATCAGCTTGATCCGGCCACTGTCGGTGGAGTCGGCGAACCAGTGAGTCTCCTTGGCAACCAACGCCACATCACCCAGCCGCGACCTCGCGATGTCGGTGACGACGGGACCGAACCAGCCTTCGTCGATCATCTGCTCAGCCGATCTCACCCAAGCGGTGTCGAAATGGGCCTCCGATGCGGCTTGGAGAAGTTCGCGGCTGCGTCCGGCCGTGGCATGTAGCCACCTGAACCTTGCCTCTCCGGACTGCCGGTCGATCAACGGAGCGAGATCGGTCGCCACCGACACCTCCCCAGCACTGCAATCGACGAGACCATGGTCGGCCGTGACCACGATCGCGGTGCCGCGGGGCAACACCATCATCATCTCGGCCACCAGGTTGTCGACCGCCACCAACTCGGCGTCGTAGTGCTCCCCGAATCCGAACTCGTGGGCGATCTTGTCGATTCCGTCGTAGTACGCGTAGACGAAGGGTTCCCCTGCCGCCACGGCCTGACGAACCTCGACCGAGAGCGTGGGCAGGGTTCGCCATCCATGGTGGCGAACTTCCGCGAGGTGAGCGCGGGTGAAGCCAGTGCCGGCGAAACCCGCGTTCTGGACGACCACAGGGCGCTGGCCGAGAAAGGGTGCGACGGTCTGGAAGTCCTCGGGAACGATCGACGAGCGAGCATCTCCTCGTGGTGTCGACCACCGCAGTGTGTTGAGTACCTGGCCGTCGACGTCGATCCGGTAGCCGACCACACCGTGGCGCCCCGGAGCGGCGCCGGTGACGATCGACGTGAGCGCGGCGGCCGTGGTCGACGGGGCGACTGTGGTGACCTCACCCCCGGACATCGCTGAAATGGTGGGAGCGAGGTGGCGGCGTTCCTGAAGCTGCAACCAGCCGAGACCATCCACGACCATCACCACGACCGACCGGGCGTCGACGACCTCGGGCGGCACCGCGTCGAATCGCGGGGCGTCGGGGTCCATCAGAGCCGGGATAAGTCCCGTGACGCAGTCGGCTCCGAATCGAGGCACGATCGGGTGTTGGTCATCCATGTGAATCCTCACGAGGAAGGCGAACACTCATTGCGTGCCCACCGGAGAAGCATGGTTAGTATGCACGCATGCGGGTGTCGACCCGAGGAGATTATGCGGCGAGAGCTCTGCTTTCGCTGGCCCTCCACACCGAGGAGACACCAACCTCGGTGCGCGAGATCGCCGAACGCACATCTCTTCCCCAGCCATATCTCGAACAAATCCTGCTTGCTCTCAAAGGAGCGGGAATCGTCCGCTCGAAGAGAGGAGTGGGCGGTGGTTACGTTCTCGCGCGCGACCCCGACCAGATCAAGCTCTCGGAGATCGTGCGTGCGGTCGACGGCCCCATCACGGCCGGCGACTTCGGTGAACCTCACACCGACGGAGCCTGCGACCACGAGGGACAGTGTGTTCTTCTCACCATCTGGGGAGCGGCTGGATCCCACATGCGGGAGTTCCTGGATTCGTTCACTCTCGCACAGATCGCGGTGATGGCCCGAGGCAACGCCGACTGGCCCGATCCCGGACCCAGCTGAATCCCACATCCGGATCTCGACTCAACCGAGAGAGTCCAGGACCTCGGTCAGGTCGTCGGGTAGCGGAGAATGCGCCTCCACTGTCTCGCCACCGATCGGATGACGAAACGTGAGACTGCGTGCATGCAGAAACGGACGTCCCGGGTCGATGCCGGGACGACCGCCGCGGTAGTCGCGATCACCCACCACTGGATGACCAATGGCGCTGAGGTGAACTCGAATCTGGTGGGTTCGACCGGTCTCGAGCCGACATGTGACGAGCGTGGTGGGGAGCGGCTCATCGAAGGTTCGATCGACCGAATACCTGGTGAGAGCGGGACGTCCCCCTTGAACCACCGTCATCCGTGTGGGATGGCGGGTGGACCTACCGATTGGTGCGTCGATCACACCCTCTGGCGTGTCGAGGTGCCCCCACACGAGCACCGTGTAGATCCGTTCGGGTTCGTGGAGGCTCAACTGCTCCACAAGGCCGGCGTAGGCCTCGGCGGTTCGCGCCACTACCAACAACCCCGACGTTCCGCGATCGAGTCGGTGAACGATCCCCGGCCGGTGAGGCTCGCCCACCGCTGCAACCTCGGGATAACGAGCCAGAATCCCGTTGACGAGTGTCGAGTCCGGGTTGCCCGCTCCGGGATGCACCACCAACCACGCCGGCTTGTCGACCACCACCACGTGATTGTCTTCGTGGACGACACCAAACTCGACGCTGTCGTCGCCCAGCGGCGACGGATCAGCCAGGTCGGGCAGATTGATCACGATCGTCTCGCCGGGGCTCACACGGGCGGAGCCTGAGTCCACCACCTTGTTGTTCAATGTCACCGCTCCCTGTTCGACCAGGCGAGAGGCCACCGATCTGCTCACATCGGCCAGCATGGCCACGATGCGATCCACCCGTTCACCCGACAGACCTTCGGGAACCAGTTCGGTCAGGGTGCGACTCAACTGGCTGTCCTCGAGGCCAGCAACACGAAGGCCACTCCTCCGACCGTGATTGCCATGTCGGCGATGTTGAAGACCGGCCACCATGTGAGGTCGATGAAGTCGACGACGGCACCGGACAGGAATCCCGGCTCATTCCGAAATGCTCGGTCGACGAAATTCCCAAGTGCCCCGCCGGTGATGGTGCCCAAAGCGACCAAGCACGGGCTCGACGCGATCCTTCTCGAGTACCAGAGAAGGCCGATCGTGGCCACCACTGCCACCACAGCGATCAACGGCCCTAGCCCGTCGCCGATGCCGAAAGCGGATCCAGAGTTGTGAACGAGACGGAAATGCAAGGGACCGAACACATCGTTGAGTCGGCCGTCGGCCAGATCGGATTGGGCCCAGGTCTTGGTGACTTGATCGACGATCAGGACGGCACTCGCGACAGCGGCCGCTATTGCGACTCTTCGACTCTGCGGGACGCGCTGAGCGAACCCCTCAGCCCGAGGCTCAGCGACGAGACAATCCACCGACCTTGACCTCCACCCGCTCGGACGCCCACGGGATCGCGTCGAGGCGTTCCTTGGGAATCGGCAGTCCCGAGGTCACACAGAGTCCGTAGGTTCCGGCGGCGATTCTGGCGAGGGCGTCGTCGATCTGTTGCACGGCCGACTGGGCTTGGGCCGACAATGCCAACCCTCGCTCGCGTTCCACGGCCAGGGTGTCGCCTTCGCCTGACTCCTCGTCGAATTGGACGTCGCCCGGCTCGCGGTCGGCGAACAACGAATCGGCTTCGGCCTTCATGTCCTCGGAAGTCTGCAGGTACTTCCCGCGCTCTTCGAAGAGGCGGTCCTTCATCTTGTCTATGAACTTCTGGCCCAACGGGCTCTTGGCCCGGCCCTTCTTCTTGGCAACCTTCTTCGCCGCGGACCTCTTCTCGACAGGGGGCTTCTTTGCCGAGGCCTTCTTTACTGCCGACTTCTTCGCGACTGATATCTTGGCCACTGGGCGCTTCGTTGCTGCCTTCTTCGCGGCAGTCTTCTTCACAGGAGCCTTCTTCGTGACCGGCTTCTTCGTGACCGGCTTCTTCGCAACCGATTTCTTGGCTGACGACTTCTTCGCCGGTGTCTTTTTCGCGACGGTCTTCTTGGTAGCCGACTTCTTTGCTGTGGCCATGAAACCGCTGCCTTCCGTGCCATCTACCGAAGCGATCGCCCCGTGGAAGCAGGGATTGTAGACCGATGCTCGACCGATCCGACGCATCGAAGAGCGTCAATCCAAAAGACGTGAGCGGATCTGAGTCGGGTCCATACCTTCGACCGACACAAACTTCCGCCTCGACTTGGCGCCGGACACGATCCTCACCTCGCGCCCTCGCAGTCCCAGAGCGTCGGCTATGGCGCCTTCGACCGCACTGTTCGCCTTACCTCGCTCAGCTGCTTCGACGACCCAGACACGCACTACGTCGCCATCGAGTCGGACCTTGGCCTGCTTGGAATGGGCCGATACCTTGACCTCGATCAGGTCGTCGCCACCACCCGGGCTCAACGCCTACGGCCGAACCATGACCGGTCGATGTCGTCGTCGTCCTGATCGAAGAACGCCGACAAGGCGTCGCCGTCGTCGGAGATGGCACCGTCGCCGCTCGGGTCGGTGGGGTGGCCATCACCGTCGGGTGCTTCGGCAATCGGTTCGGAGAACAATGGTTCGGCCTCGATGACACCGACTGGAGCCGTCGCCGGCCCTGGATCGACAGGCTCATCGAGCTGAGAATCACCGACCATGTCGGCGGCGGTGAGCAGACGCGGTGGGGCTGGATCCCATGTAGGCAACTCGGGTTCCTCGACCTCTGCATCGGGAGCGGAGATCGAGTCGAGGTCGATTACCTCTGCGTCGGGTCCGGGAGAATCGCTCCACATCGAATCGTCGAGATCTGGCATGTCGCTATCTGGTGTGTCGAGATCTGGTGTGTCGAATTCTGGTGCATCGAGATCTGTATCGTCGATATCGGCAGCGGTGTCGGTAGGAGCGAAGTCGATCTCCACGATCTCTGCCTCCACCACCTCGGACTCGGACTCTGGCGTCTCTGCATTCGGCTCCGCCTCGGCGCTGACGGGCTCGGGCTCAGGTTCGAGCGCGGGCTCAGCCGGCGCCACCTCCGCATCGACACCACTCGTGGCCGGCGCCGGCGAGGCCCTGAGGGAGCCAGGGTCGTCGAGAATCGCCGATAACGATGACAAGACCAACGCCAGGTTGGCCCTTTGCTCATCGAGGTGGCGTTCGAGAATCGAGATGTCGTCGTCGAGGAAGGCCTTCGCATCCGACAGCGACGAGACTTCGGCCACCAATTGATCACGCTGCTGCACCGCCGCCACCTCGGCTTCGGCTTGGGCTTGGGCGATGACGGCGCGGCGGTCGGTCTCGGCTTCGGCCAGCACGCGCGACGAACGCTCTTCAGCCTCGGAGACCAACGCTGATGCCTTGGCCTGAGCCTCAGCCACGACCTCATGGGACTCGGCCTGGGCCCCCTCGACCAATTCGTCGGCGGTCCGCTGAGCGAGCAGAAGAGTGCGCGCCAACGTCTCTTCAGTCGAGTCGCCTCGGCCCGCTGCGATCCTCGTCTCGGCAGCGTCCACACGATCATGGAGCTCGGAGACTCGACCCATCACGAGCGCCGCTGTCTTACGTACCTTGTCGACGTAGACGTCGACCTCATCGGGGTCGTAGCCGCGGAACTTTTCGTGGAACTCGATTTCGAGCGACAGCGCAGAGATTTCGTCCATCCCGTGATGCTAGACGCCGCAGCGACGGGAGACGGGGGACCGCCTGACGAAGTTCAGCAGATAATGCTCAGGAGAATCTGTATTCCGATGATGGCGATGATCGGCGACAGATCAAGCATCACTCGTCCCAGGCGAACTCCAGGGATCAACTTGCGCAGTGGCACCAGAATCGGATCGGTGAGCACGTACAGGAAGCCGGCTATGGCTGCTCCGATCCCGTTGGGGTCGAGCGGGAACCAGCTCAGAAGAATTCGCGCGAAGATCACGAACAGGTAGATGTAGAGCGCGGTGCAGATGAGTGAAGTCACGTCGGGTCCGTGTCAGTCGATCGCTCGTCGAGCCTCAGCCGCGGAGACTTCGACATCGGCTGGGGTGAGCATGTAGACGTGGGTCGCGACCTTGTCCATCTTGCCGCCCAGCGCGTAGCAAAGTCCGCTGGCGAAGTCGACCAGACGGCGACGAAGATCACGGTCGACCCCTTGCAGATTGACGATGACTGGCTGTCCCGACTTGAAACGGTCGCCGATCTCCTGGGCCTCATTAAACGATGTCGGGCTCGATGCGTGAGGCTTGACGGTGAGCGGTTCGACGATCTTCACCGCCGATCCGGTGGTGCGCGTGCTGTCGGCGGGAGACTGCGCCACAGCGGTCGGACGATTCTCGGTGCCGATCGGACGCACGGGGGGATTGGATCCGGGTCGGGGAGATGAAATCGCGTGGACGGTGCCCGATGGACGAGCAACCGCGGCGTCGCGAACGGGCCGCACTGCCTCTACGGGGTCGCTGGATTGAGCGAACTGGTCGTATTCCTCATCGGGCCCCAAGCCCAGATAGATCAGCGCCTTTTTGAACATGGATACCCTCGTCGATTCTGTGGGTTGAATCTACCCCTTGGATTCACCCCGATGGGGGCATACCTGGGTCTGGTCGGAACGGTGGTTGCTTCGGTGAGCGTTCACCAAACAAGTCACGGCCGACGCGCACCATGGTGGAACCCTCATCCACGGCTATTTCCAAATCGGCACTCATCCCCATCGAACACTCCTCCAACTCGTTCCGATCGCACAGCGAGCGGAGCAACCGAAAGCCGGGTCGACTCAGTTCGGGGGAACCGAGAGGACCGATAGCCATGAGCCCGATGACATCCAGGCCGAGGTCGTCGAGCCTCTCGACGAGATGGTCGGTTTCGCGAGGGTCACAACCGCTCTTGGTTTCCTCACCTGAAATGTCGACCTGCACCATCACTGATGCTCCCGGGGAACGTTTCGAGATCTCCGCACCGACGTCGAACCGATCGACGGACTGCCAGACGTCGACCACCGGCGCGAGCTTGCGGATCTTGTTGCGTTGCAGATGGCCGATGAAATGGACCGTTGGCGTGTCGACGACTTCGGCGATCTTTGCCACGCACTCCTGGGCATAGTTCTCGCCGATGTCGTGAAGTCCAGCTGCCACCGCCGAATGGATCGCGTCGGCTCCGAAGGTCTTGGTGACCGCCACGATAGTGAGGTCGGGCGCTCCGGCATCGGTCAGACGAGACCGCAGAGCCGCTGCTCTTTGAGCAACGAGGTCGGGATCCACGGGAGTGGTCACAACTTCTCCAGCCATGCGATCGTTGCCTGACGCCCGGAGTCGGCTCGTACCCGGTGTGAAAAGAAAGCAGGGTCGGCGGTGTCGATCAGCGGATCGATCGTCTCGTCCACGCCGAGATCAGACAGCATATTGCGGACCGCGGTCGCGACATCCAGGGCCGGTTCGCCATCCGCGGTGTGCGATCGCACTGAATCGCCGGCCACTGCTGCCACCGTGTCGAGGTCACTCGCACCGAATTCGTAGGAGCCCGGTCGGATACACGGCCCGAGGAAAGCGACCGTCGGCGGCCCGCCCAGATGGTCGAGGGCCTCGACCACACTGGGTATCACGCCGTCGACGATGCCCTGCCAGCCGGCGTGGGCCACGCCCAACGTGCCTTCGCCGGCGATCACCACCGGCACGCAATCGGCGGTGTGGATCGCCAGAACGCAGTCCGCCGAGGTGGTCACGGCGGCGTCGGCCGCGGCACCCGCCATCTCTCCCGAGCGACTGACCACCACCACCCTCGACCCGTGGACCTGCCGGAGCCAGGTCCAGGCGCCGTCGTGGATTGTCTTGCGCGTGGCAGCCAGGTAAGACTCGTCGAGCTTCACGTCGAGATCACCATCGGAGCGGTCCGTCGTGATGATCCGAACAACATGAGATGACCCGGCCGGAATGACTCGGCTCAGCATGACTCATTCCTGCAGAGCGGAGTCATGGAACTCACGGCTACTTCAGGAACGATGGGACATCGAAGTCGTCGTCGTCTCCGAAGTCGATGTCTTCGTTGTCGGCGAAAACGTCGGCGATCGAAACTTCGCCCGTGGGCTCGCTGCCGTCGCTTGAGACGACCGCCGGACCGGACACCTGACGAGGGGCCGTACGCCCGGACGAGTCGTCCCACCGGTCGAAGCCGGCAGCGATGACCGTGACACGAACGTCGTCGCCCATCTCGTTGTCGATGACGGCGCCAAAGATGATGTTGGCGTCCTGATGGGCCACCGCGTGGATGATCTCAGCGGCCTCGTTGACCTCGAGGAGCCCGAGGTCGGAGCCGCCCGAAATGTTGAGAAGAATTCCGCGGGCGTTCTCGATGCTGGCCTCCAGCAGCGGGCTCGATATCGCCGAACGGGCCGCGGCGACGGCCCGGCCTTCTCCGCTGCCGTTGCCAATTCCCATCAACGCACTTCCCGCGTCGGTCATGATCGTGCGGACATCGGCGAAGTCGGTGTTGATAAGACCCGGGGTGGTGATCAGGTCGGTGATGCCCTGAACACCCTGCAGGAGGATCTCGTCGGCCATCTTGAAGGCGTTGATGACCGAGGTGTCGGCGTCGGCCACCGAAAGCAGCCGGTCGTTGGGTATGACGATCAGGGTGTCGACCTTCTCCTTGAGTCGCTGGATTCCCTGCTCGGCCTGAACCGAACGGCGCCGTCCCTCGAAGGCGAAGGGTCGGGTGACGACGCCAATGGTGAGAGCACCTTGGCTCTTGGCCACCTCGGCGATTATCGGTGCGGCTCCTGTGCCGGTTCCGCCGCCCTTGCCGGCGGTGACGAACACCATGTCGGCCCCCGACAGCGACTCTCGGATGTCGTCGAGATTGCATTCGGCCGCCTCGCGACCAACTTCGGGATCGCTACCCGCACCCAATCCGCGCGTGAGGTCTCGACCCAGATCGAGTTTCTCGTCGGCGTCGCTCATCATCAGGGCCTGAGCGTCGGTGTTGGCCGCTATGAAGTCGACGCCCTTGAGCCCGGCATCGATCATGCGATTGACGGCGTTGACACCGCCCCCGCCGACTCCGACGACCTTGATCACGGCGAGGTAGTTCTGTGGTTCAGACATTTTGGAAGCAGCCTTCCCGGGTCGTATTGAGGAAGTTGTACCGGACAGCCGCCGTACGGTACATGAACGTGTCTCTCACCAATCGCATGACGCAACGGTAACCGCGTCCTGACCGCGTTGTGTCGACCACGTTCAGCCCTCGGTGGAGGTGTCGGCGGCGGCTTCGCAGACCGGATCTCTGCGGATGGTGGTGAGATCTGCCACCGAGGCATCGATCTCGCTGACACAGGTCAGATCAGCGCCGGCGAGAACGGCTCTGACCGCGTCGAGTTTGTCGGGTAGCAGCGATGCGTCACCGAGATTCACACTGGCGCTTCCGGTGAGGTCGAGCCCGACCGCTGTACTGCTGGTGTCGAAAACGATTCGCTGTACCCACGGTTGGAGATCGGCGGGCATAGCCTCAACCACCGCTAGGCCTGCTATGGCCGATTCCTGGACCGATCCGAGCGCGGTATCGAAGACAATGTCGATCACCGGCAGGTCGGGGGCCGATCCGAGCGTGGCCTCGGCCATCACCACTCCTGACTCGTCGAGGAGTCCGTACACGCCTTCGCCAGATGGGATGAGAGCCACCGGGACCCGTTCCACGACATCGATTCTCAGAGTCCCCGGCCACTGCCTCGCAACGCGAGCTTCCTTGACCCAGGGGAGCATCTCGACCTGAGCACCAACTTCTCCGAGGTCGACGTCGATGAGTGGTGTTCCGTTCTCGACGGCAATCGATCCGACTACCGACGCGGTCGAGTGCAGGGACAGGCCATTGACCTCGAAATGGTCGACGTCGAACAGCGGCGAACGTCCGGCCACCCAGGCAGCCATCGCTCCCACGACCAGCCCGATCAGCACGAGGACGAGGCGGAGACGCCGACGACCCTCAGCTCTCTTCACGGCAATACGCCGCGCTTTGATGCGCGGATCAATCGACGCGATCGTGTGCATCACTACGAATCTCCACAGGATTCGCCGAAGCCGACGAGTTTGGTCTCAGCGTGCAGATCCACGCCGTGAGTCTGCAACACACGGCTCCTGACCTCGCGCATGAGGTCGAAAATGTCGGAGGCCGATCCGCCCTCATCGGCTTGTATGAAATTGGCGTGCTTGCGGGAGATTTCCGCCGATCCGATTCGGAGGCCCTTGAGGCCGGCCGTCTCGATCATGCGGCCGGCGCTGTCGCCGGCGGGGTTGGTGAACACGGATCCGGCGTTCTGGCCACCGGGCTGCTTGGCGCGACGCCACTGCACGATCTCGGAGATCCGGTTCCGACCAGTTTCAGGATCGCCTGCTGAGAGCTGGAAGCTCGCGCTCGTGACGACATCGCAGGACCGCAACGACGAGCTCCGATAGGCCAACTCGAGCGTCTCAGCACTTCGGGTGGACGCAGACCCTCCGGTGAGATCGACCACCTCGGCCGACAGCAGGGTGTCGCGGACCTCCGATCCATGGCCACCGGCGTTCATCCGTATCGCACCGCCCACCGATCCCGGTACCCCGACGGCCCACTCGAATCCGGTGAGGCCCTCGTTTACAGAGGTTCTCGCCACCAACGGAAGCTTGGCCGCCCCGCCGGCCGTGACTCGTGTGCCGTCCACGTCGATCGAAGCGAAGGGTTCGCCGAGAACCACCGCCACTCCGTGGAATCCGGAATCAGCCACCAGGAGGTTGGAGCCTCTCCCGACAACGAGCGTCTCCGCCCCGCCAGTCGACACGATCTCGGCCAGTTCAACCAAGGCATCTGTCGAATCGATCGTCACCAACACGTCGGCCGTTCCTCCAACCCGGTAGGTGGTGAGAGCTCCGAGCGGCGCGTCGAGACGCACCGCCGCTGCGAAGGAAGCAGCTCTCAGACGATTGATCGTCTCTCGGAGGTGAGGCTGGCCGCTCATTCCTCGGCTGTCCCCGATTCAATCCGGTCGATAATGCGATCGGGCAGCGATGTCAGGTCGCCGGCACCCAGAGTCAGACACAGGTCGCCGGGTCGGAGGTTCAACGCGAGCCAATCGGCGGCGGCGTCCAGGAGAGGCTTCCACTCGATCGGCATCCGCGGGTTCGAGGTCGAGACTGAGTCGACGATGAGCTTCCCCGTCACACCAGGTTGTGGGGTCTCGCCGGCCGAGTAGACGTCGGTGATCACGAGCTGATCGGCCTCATTGAATGCGTCGGCGAACTCGCGCCACAGCGTGGCGGTGCGGGTGAATCGATGGGGTTGGAACACACATACCACCCGCTCCCAGTCACCGTCCTTGGCGGCCGCGATCGCGGCCTTGATCTCGGTCGGGAGATGGGCGTAGTCGTCGACGAAAACAACCCCTTCGGCCTCCCCGCGGAACTCGAAACGACGGGCCACTCCCCCGAACCGAGAAAGGGCGCGAGCTGAGGCGTCGGGCGGTGCACCGAGATGATTCGCCACGGCCACGGTCGCGGCGGCATTGCGGGCGTTGTGCAGGCCCGGCGTCGGAAGATCAATTCGTACCATCTCTTCGCCCTCGTGAACCACGGTGAACGACACGCTGGACCGCGACCGGACGATGTCGACCATGCGATAGTCGGCGCCGGGACTTGTGCCGTAGGTGATTGCCCCGACCTCCGCTGCTATGCGAGCAGATCCTTCGTCGTCTACACACGCGATGCAGTTGGTGGCCTGCCGACCAAACTGTTCGAATGCCGCGAAGAGTGCGGCGGGGTCGTTGTCGTAGGAACCCAGGTGGTCTGCCTCGACATTCGTGATCAGAGCGATTTCCGCGCCAAGCGACAGGAACGTGCGATCGGATTCATCAGCCTCGATCACGAACCATTCGCCGTCGTCCCAGGCCGCCCCGGATCCGATCTCATTGACGTCGCCACCGATGATGAACGACGGATGAAAGTTGGCTTCGACGAGAGCCAGGGAGAGCATCGAACTGGTGGTGGTCTTGCCGTGCGTTCCGCCGACCGCGATGGTGCGTCGTGTGGCAGCGATCGCCGGAAGAATCTCGGTGCGTCGGAGCACGGGAATGGATGCGTCACGTGCCGCTCTCACCTCAGGGTTGCGTTCGGGGATCGCGGTGCTGATGGCCACGATCTCGGCGTCGCCGACGTTGGCCGGCTCATGGCCGACGCTCACCGGTATTCCCGACGCGATCAGTCGTTGGACAACCGGTCCGTCCTTGAGGTCGGATCCCGTGACGGAGTGCCCCATGGCATGAAGCACCGAGGCGATGGCTCCCATGCCGGCACCTCCGGCACCGACCACATGGACACGTCGTGGCGACGACAAGTCAGGGTTCACGAGTCTCCTCCGGATCGTGCCGGAATCGGCCGCGAAGCGTTGTGAGCGACCAGTTCGGCCACCGCGGCGGCCGCATCACGCCTGGCGAATCCGGCTGACGCCCGCGCCATGTCCTCGAGCCTCGACCCGGAGCCGAGCAGAGAGTCGACCGCCGCGACGAGACGATCGGCATCGAGTTCATGGTCGGGCACCATCACGGCACCGCCGGCGTCGGACAAAGCAGCGGCGTTGGCGGTCTGGTGGTCGCCAGGGGCGCCGGGGAGAGGAACGAGAATCGCAGGAACGCCCACCGCAGCCAACTCTGCAACAGAACTCGCGCCGGCGCGACACAGGATCAGATCGGCCGATGCATAGACGCTCGGCATGTCGTCTTCGTACCGCACCAGATCGAACGCTATCGAGTCGTCGGCTTCCACAGGAATGCGCCCCGACAGATCGTCGTGGTCGCGAGCGCCGGCGACATGCCTTACCGCGAGGTCGGCTCGGTTCCGCCACATCGGGAGGGCCGAGAACACAGCCTCGTTGATCCGGAGCGCTCCGAGTGACCCACCAAAGACCACAAGGAGACGGCGTTCGGGATCCACTCCCAGCCGCCGACGGGCGTCGGCCCGCTGATCGTCCCGATCAACTTCGAGCACCTCGGACCGGACCGGATTTCCGGTCCATACGGAACGGGGAAGATCGGTGTCGGGGAATGAAACGGCACAGGCGCGAGCAAATCGCGAGGCGAGCTTGTTGGCAGCGCCGGGCACAGCATTCTGCTCGGCAACCACCAACGGAATCCGCAGAACCCCAGCAGCGAGAGCGGACGGCACCGACGCATACCCGCCGAGACCGACCACCACAGCCGGGCGGAGCTTCCGCAGAAGTCTGAGCGAAGTGAACACTGCGGCCACGATGCCTGCGATGGCCCGCAGGTTCTCCAGTGTGAATCGACGCTGGATTCCCCTCCCCGGGAGCACGGTGAGCTCGAAGCCGGCTTCCGGCACAAGTCTCTGTTCGATTCCTCTGGCACTACCCACGTAGTGAATCTGGTCGCGGGCCACTCCACGGCGAACGAGTTCTTCGGCGATCGCCAGACCCGGCAACACGTGACCGGCCGTGCCTCCGCCGGCGATCACCGCCCAGGTCGTGTCGCTTCGGGTCAACGCCCCTGCCTGGCGATGTTGAGGAGGATTCCCATGGCCGCCATGGTCATCACGACGGAGGTACCTCCGAACGACATCAACGGGAGCGTGACTCCGGTGACGGGCAGCAGAGCCATCACCGCTCCCATGTTGAGAACAGCCTGCGAGATCACCCAGGTGGTGATTCCGAATGCCAGCAGCATCCCAAACCGATCAGGGGCATGCAGAGCTGTCATGAAGCCGAGCACCCCAACCAATGCGAACAGGCTGACAACCACGGTGGCGCCGAGCAATCCCAGCTCCTCGGCCACAATCGCAAAGATGAAATCGGTGTGGGCATAGGGCAGGAACCCCCATTTGGCTCGACTCGATCCGAGACCGACCCCACTGAGTCCACCGGAGGTGATGGCGTGAAGTGATTGCAGCGGCTGATAACCGGCCCCGTCCGGGTCGGCTCCCGGGTGTAGGAACGCCAACAGGCGGGCCCTTCTCCAGGGTGATGCCATCACTCCGAGAAGACCTACCGAGCCGACTATCGACCCGAGCCCCAACATCGACTTGGCCGGAGCACCGGCCAGGAACAGCATGGCGACCACGATCGCGGCGACGATCAGGGTGGCTCCCAGATGCGGTTGCAGCATCAAGAGGCCTGCCACGACCGCGGTCACCACCAGAACCGGCCTCACGGTCGAACTGGTGTCGGACATCGAACGGGACGGTCGAGCGAGAAGGTCGGCCACGAACAGGATCAGTGCCAGTTTGACGAATTCCGATGGCTGGAAGGTGAGGGACCCGACTCCGATCCACCGACTCGCGCCGTTCGCCTCGATACCGATGCCGGGAGTCAAGACCGCTATCAGGAGCAGCAATCCTGCGACCATCGCCGGCCGCGCCAAGCGGCGCCAGAAGTGGTAGTCGATTCTGAGGGTGATGAGCATCGTGACCATGCCCAGAGTGGTCCACATCAACTGTCGACGAAACAGGCTCCAGGCACTGTTGGTGTCGTTGATGCTGGTGGCAGCCGAAGCCGACAGAACCATGATGACCCCGAACGTGACGAGGGCCGTGGTCGCCAGGAACATGGCCATGAAGATGCCGGTGCGTCGACCAACGGGGCGCCTCGGTCCACGGCCGTCAGAGGCAACCTTGCCGGTCGGGTGCCGGGTACGCGCCTTGACCTTCTGGATCTTGCGCGTCGGGCGGCGTTGCGTTGCCGTCATGTCGTCTCCCTAGCCGCATCAACCCGACTCACCGATGCCCCGATGTCGGTAGCTGCCTTCTCGAGTCGCTTCACGGCCCGCACAAAATCGTCGCCTCGGTCGCCGTAGTTCCGATACCAATCGAACGACGCGCAGCCCGGTGACAACACCACCGGCAGTCCACCTTTCGCCAGACGTGCTGCTTTGGCGACGGCATCATCCATGTTGGAGGCTTCCTCCACCGGACAGAGGGCACCGAATACCCTCACCAGGTCAGAGGCGGCTTCCCCTATGGCCACGACGGCGGCTACATGATCGCCGGCTGACAGCATCGCCGACAGATCGATTCCCTTGTTTCGTCCGCCGGCGATCAAGACCACCGACTCGAATCCATCGAGGGCCGACACCGTGGCGTGTGGTGTCGTCGCTTTGGAGTCATCGAAGAACGTTGAGCCGTCGAGTGTGAGTACTTCACTCACTCGGTGCGACAGCCCGGCGAATGACCGGCAGGTCTCGGCAATTGCCTCGATCTTGGCGCCGGCCGCAATCGCAATCGCTGCGGCAGCCAACGAATCGACGATGTCGTGGGGCAGCGAACGCCACAGCTCATCGGTGCGGAGCAACGGCCCGTCCGGACCTGTGACCCGGTCGCGGTCGTCGACACGCCAGTCAGCAGATTCGGTGCCGAACGTGACGACTCTGGCCATCGCAGGCACGTGCGACATCACGACCGGATCCGCGGCGTTGGCCACCACGACCGTGTCGGCATCTGCTCGTGCCCAGATCGCTGCCTTGGCCTTCTCGTAGGTCGCCAAGTCGGAGTGGATATCAAGGTGGTCCGGAGCGAAGTTGAGCCAGCAAGCCACGCTCGGATCGAATCGTGTGGTCGGGGCCAGCCTGAACGACGAAGCCTCCACCACAAAGATTTCGGTTGACCGATCGTCGATGGCGGACACCAACGGAAGGTCGGTATTGCCGGCGCCCACCGCCGTGATCCCGGAACGGTGCAGGGCATCGAGCACGAGTTCCACGACTGTCGTCTTCCCGTTGGTGCCGGTAATTGCGACCACAGGTCGGTCGTCCCAGATGGACGCTAGATCGAGTTCGCCGATCAACTCACGCCCGGTCGACGCCGCCAAGGCGAAGACCGGATGATGCTCCGGAAGCCCGGGGGCGGGAACAACGAGATCGGCGTCGCTGACCAGATCGGCGAGAGCTCCGTTGGAGGGAGTCTCCACCAGGTCGATTCCGAGTTCGCCGGCCGCGTCCTTGAGAGCTGAGTCGGGCTGATCGTCCACTGCCACCACGGAATGACCTCGGTGGAGAAGTGCACCCGCAACCGATCTATTCGTCACTCCCATCCCGACCAACAACCAGGAGAGTCCACCTTCAGCGATTCGGCGGTCGATGTCGTCGGTCATGCCGTGAATCCCGAACTAATTGCGTCGGCGTAGAACAATCCGAGACCGACCGCCGTGCATGCCCCCGAAACGATCCAGAGCCGAACGATCACTGTGGTCTCGGGCCAGCCCGCCAGTTCGAAGTGGTGATGAACCGGTGCCATCTTGAAGACCCGCTTGCCGAAACGCTTGAACCAGAGCACCTGGATGATCACCGACAGCGTCTCCATCACGAACAGCCCGGCGATCACCGGCAAGAGGAGTTGGGTGCTGGTCGCAAGAGCAAGGGCCGCCAATCCACTTCCGAGCGCCAGCGATCCCGTGTCACCCATGAAGATCTGAGCCGGTGCGGCATTCCACCAGAGGAAACCGATTATTCCGCCCATCGCCGCGGCACTGACCACCGCCAGATCAAGGGCATGAGGCACCACATAGACGTCGAGGTGCCTGAACTGCCAGAAACCGATGAAGGTGAACGCAGCGAATCCGATCGCGGCGGCACCAGCCGCCAATCCGTCGAGGCCATCGGTCAGGTTGAGCGAGTTGGCCGTACCGACGATGAGGAGCACCGCCCAGAGTGTCCAAGCCAGTTGGCCGATCTCCCATCCCGGGTTGTCGAATCGGGTGAACGAAATGGTCGTGTGGACCGAGGTGAACTGGGTCATCAGGATCGCGAAGCCGAACGCGACGATGAGCAGCCCCGCCATCTTCGCCCGGCTGCTGAGGCCGAGGTTGCGGGCGGCCACGACCTTGATCCAGTCGTCCATCAGTCCAACCGCTCCACCACCGACGATCGCCAGCATCACGAAGATTCCGCTTCGGGTGTAGATGCCGCCGAAGATGTCGGAGACCACATAGCCGACGACCGTTCCGGCCACGATCGCCAGACCACCCATGGTCGGGGTGCCGGCCTTGGTCTGGTGGCCTTGGGGACCGTCGTCGCGAATCGGCTGTCCGACATTTAGCCGGGTGAGCCACACGATCAGAGCCTTGGTTCCGAACAGTGATACCGCCATGGAGAGGCCGGCGGCGATGAGGAGGCGGGTCATGAGGCGCGTCTCTCCCGTCGTTGCAGTTCGTCGCGCACGATCACGCGGTCATCGAATTCGAGCACTTGGTCGCCGATTGTCTGGGTCGTCTCGTGACCCTTGCCCGCCACGAGGACCAAGTCTCCCGGCCGAGCGCCGGCGATGGCGTGACGAATGGCAGCGCGTCGGTCCGGTTCGATGAGTTCCGGCGGCTGATCCATTCCCGACACGATCGCAGAGATGATCACGTCGGGGTCTTCACTGCGCGGATTGTCGTTGGTCACAACCACTCGATCGGCCCATCGACGAGCGACTCCGCCCATGCGATGACGCTTGCCTTGATCTCTGTCGCCTCCCGCTCCGAATACCACCACGAGCTTTCCGTCCGTGACATCTCGCGCCGTTTCGAGCACGGCGGCCAGCCCTTCAGGGGTGTGGGCGTAGTCGACGATCACCGCGAATTCCTGGCCCTCGTCAATGCTCTCGAACCGGCCGGGAACGGGCCCACAATTCGCCAGGGCGGCCGCCACATCGGCAGCTTCGTGGCCGAGGACAATCGCGATCTCGGCGGCGAGCACCGCGTTGGCGGCGTTGAACACCCCACCGAGGGGAATGTGGACGGTGTGGCCTCTCCAGACGAACTCGGTGGACGTAGGTCCGGTCTCGATCGACCCCACCGATTCTCGATCGATCACGACCGAGGGCACCGTGCACCGTCGCGCCATCTCCTCGCCGGCTTGCGTCCTGCCATCGATCACTGCGAAGTCCGCCAGCTCCGGAGTGAACAGTGATGCCTTTGCGTCGAAGTAGGCCTCGATGGTGCCGTGATGATCGAGGTGGTCCATGCCCAAGTTGGTGAAGCCAACCACCTTGAACCTCGTGCCGCCGACCCGGTGTAGGTCGAGGGCGTGAGACGACACTTCCATTGCCACCATCGATGCACCGGCGGTGAGTGCTTCGAGAAGCTCTCTTTGAAGTTCGGGTGCTTCGGGGGTCGTGCGAGTGCCGGTGAGGGTGCCGATCTCATGAACGTTCGATCCGAGCGATCCGACAATCCCCGAGAGCAGTCTCACCGTGGTGGTCTTGCCGTTGGTTCCGGTGATTCCCACCACATCGAGTCGCTCGCTCGGGTGGCCGTGGACGACCGCCGCCGCCGGACCTACGGCCTCACGAACCGACTCGACGATCACTTCAGGCACGCCGAGGCCGACCCGATGTTCGCCAAGGATCGCAACCGCACCATGTTCGATTGCACTCCCGGCGTGGAGATGCCCGTCGGTCGAGGCTCCCGGGATGCAGGCAAACAGAGCACCCGGACGAACTCGGCGGGAGTCGTGCTCCACATCGTCGATCGGCACGGACCCGCCGAGGGACTCGACCGCCATCGACCCCAGGGCCTGAATCACGTCGCGCAGATGTCTGGTCAAGATGAGGCCTGTGTCGGAAGGGGCACGATCGGGGCGGTTGCCGGTTCGGCTCGAACCCGATCTTGAGGCATTCCGGGATCTCCGATCGGAGCGATTCGAAGTTGCCGCAGGGCGTAGGCCGCGATCTCACTGAATACCGGAGCCGACACCGCACCGCCGGAATATGCGCCGAGATCCTTCTTGGGGTTGTCTACGACCACCACGGCCGAGAGCGCCGGACCGGAGTCGTTGCTGACGATTCCGGCGAACGTGGCTGTGTAATGACGGCCGCCACCCTCACACTCGTATCCGAATCCGATCGAGCAGGGCTGCCACGCCGTGCCGGTCTTTCCCGCGACCTCGTATCCCGGAATTGCTCCCGCCCCGCCGGTGCCGTCGGCTACCACAGCCCTCATCATGGCCAACACCGAATCGGCGACACTCGACGAGAGCACCTCCTCACCCGAGGAAGTCCCGTCGAGGACCACGATCGGATCGGGCTTGAAGCCTTGGTTGCCGAACGTGTTGTAGGCCGTGAGCAGCTGCAACGGAGTCACCGCTATGCCTTGGCCGATGGCCACGCTCGAGAGTCCCAGCGAGTGGAGATCGAGACTGTTGAGGATTCCGCTGGCCTCGCCCTTGAACCCGAGTGCGGTGCGGGCACCGAAGCCGAAATCGACAAGCGTCTGGTGAAGGGCATCGGAGCCAGACTGCTCCGCCACGAGAACTGCACCGACGTTGGAGGACTTCGACACGATCTCCGTCAGCGACATTTCCACAGGCTCATGGAGCCAGGGGTCCCGGAATACCTTGCCGGCGGCGCCGTCATCGCGGGTGATCGAGTACGGCACCTCAATCGTCTCGTTGGTGAGGGCCGGGTCGCCGTCGAGAAGACTCGACACCGTGAACGGCTTCATCACCGACCCCGGTTCGTAGGACCACACTGCCGAGAGATTCGTGGTCGTGCACCGAACCTCACCGGTGGAGTCGTTTCGCTTGGCATTGGCCATGGCGATGATCTCGCCGGTGGCCGGCACCGAGATCACGATCATCCCGAGGTCCCCGCCCGTCGTCTCAACCGCCTCAGCGATCAGCTTCTCGGCCTGGAACTGGATGTTTCGATCCAAAGTGAGCAACAAATCGTCGCCGGGTAGGGCGGCATCAACGACCTGACGGCCACCGGGAATGGTGTTGCGGCCGTCGGCGCTCGCCTCACTGAGTTCATGTCCGTCGACCCCGGTTAGATGACTGTCGAACTGCTCCTCGAGTCCGCTTATTCCGACGTGATCGACATCAACACGTCCAACCACACTGATGCCGGAACACTCGCCGTTGGGGTGTTCACGGCGGGGCTCTTCGATTGTCGTCACACCGGCGATTCTCAGATCATCGATGGCCTGACCCACATCGTGGTCGACCTGCCGCTCGAGATATGCGAAGTACCCGTCGCCATCCAGACGACCGGTGAGGACTCCGGGATCGGTGGACAGCACCGGCGTCAGCTTGGCCACCACCGCTGGAACCAGCGGCAACGAGATCAACCGAGGCTCGGCAATCACCGTGGGCGCTGGTAGCGACAACGCCATGGGTCGGCCGTGTCGATCAACGATCTCTCCTCGGGGCGCCGAAATCGGGCGATCGACGATTCGTGTCCCGATTCCCGCCGCCAACTCCGGATCGGGCATCAACTGGAGATCGATCAGACGCCACATGAATGCGCCAATCACCAGCAGCGACATGAGGGAGACGGTCACAACTCTCGCCCGACCCACGTGAGGACGGACCGGTCTGACCTGTTTGTTCCTCGAAGACCGTCGGCGCCCTCCAGCGGTCACCCGGCCACCCCACCGAACGGATCCGGTCCGCCTGGAGCGGCGAGCTCGCCAACCGCGACCGGAGTGAGAATCTCGACATCGGTCGCCAGCGCCAGGCCGGCCTGCGAGGCCGCTTCGGCGAGCCCATCGGGCGAGTCATGCCACGCGAGTTCGGCGAGCGCCTCGTTGCGCTCGACAACCAACGACGAGATCTCACTGTCGATCGAATCGAGCCGCGCCTGTGTTTGCACCAACACGGCATGGAGACCGGCGAGAGCGAACAGCACCGCGAGGATGACGGCACCGAGCAGACTTCCGATGGCTCCGACCGCTCGAGCCCGCTCGTTGGCTCTGACAACTCTGAGCTCAGCCCGCTTGGCCTCTGATCGCGGCGGAGCGGAGCGCTGCCGGCGAACTGGGGTCACCGCAGCCATTACGCCACCCTCGCCAGCTTCTCGACAGCTCGGAACCTCGCGGCTTCGGCGCGGGGATTGACAACGATTTCGTCCTGGCTGGGCTTGTGAGCACCGCGCCAGAGCAGCTTCACCTCGGCCACGGTCCCGGGCGGCGGCGGCAGGTCGGGACGTGGTGGGGGGACCTCGCCGGCGGCGTCGCGAAATGTACGTTTCACGATTCGGTCTTCTCCGGAGTGATAGGCGAGCACCGCGCACCGGCCGGACGGGGCCAGAAGTTCAATGGCCTGACCAAGCGCGTCGGCGAGAATCGACAATTCTTCGTTGACTTCGATTCGTATGGCCTGAAACGAACGTCGCGCCGGATGTCCTCCTCGCCGCCTCGCTGGCGCGGGGACGGCTTGACGCACGACCTCGGCCAGCTCGGCAGTGGAGGAAAGGGGACGGGCCGCAACGATTGCCGAGGCGATTCGGCGAGCATGCGGTTCATCCCCATATTGGCGAAGAATGCCGACGAGGGAACGCTCGTCGTAGGTGTTGACGATGTCGGCTGCGGTGAAACGGGCGGTGCGATCCATGCGCATGTCGAGAGGACCGTCGTTCCGAAAGCTGAAGCCCCGATCGGCGGTGTCGAGCTGTGGCGAACTGACTCCGAGATCGAACAGGCAACCGGAAACATGCTCGTGACCCAACGACCTGACGACCTCGCCAATCGCATCGAATCGGCGGTGGTGAAGGCTGACCCGGTCGAGGTGGGGAGCCAGACGAACCCTCGCGGCGGCCAGAGCGACCTCGTCGCGATCGAGACCCACAACCGAAATGTTGTTGTTGACTTCGAGGAGTGCGGCAGCGTGTCCGGCCCCACCGAGGGTGGCATCGACCACGACACCGTCGGGGACTTCGGCCAGGACCTCGACAACCTCGCGGCGCATGACCGGCATGTGGATGAAGCCCGTTGATCGGGAGTCATCCTCATCTGGCTCTGGGGGATGGCCGGCGATTGACATCGTGTTCGACACCGATCTGTTCGGATTGACCTCATCGCTCATCTGCAGTCTCCCGATCGGCGACACTCGTCGGGATTTCTCCCCCGAACGAGCTAATGGCAAGCGGGCGGAGTGCGGTCTTTCCATCTGCTGATCGAAAGACTGCGGATGATCGATGTGGCTGTTCCAAATCTCGGTGGTTGGTCCTCTCATTGGTGATTGGTTGGGTAGCGACTGGTTGTGTGGTGGGGCGTGATCAGACGGTTCCGACCCCGAATCCCTTCTCGATGGCGTCGGCGAGCTTGTCTCGGCGACTCGATTCCATCGAGTTCCAACGATCGAGGTCCCAGATTTCGATCCTCTTGCCCGCTCCCACGACCATGACGTTGCGGTCGAGTCCGCCGGAATCCTGATGTTCGGGCTTGATGCGAATTCGTCCCTGCGAGTCGGGAGCAACCTCGGCGGCCTGGCTGGTGAAGGCTCTGACCGCGTCGGGGTGAACATCCCCGGTGCTCTGGCGGGCTTCGAGGCGATCTGCCATCAACTCGAACTCTTCGGTCGGAAGAAGCGCCAGGCACCGGTCGAGTGCGGTGAGATAGGCGCCGTCGGCGAGCTTGGCCCGGAACGTGGTCGGGAGAATGATTCGACCCTGGCCATCAAGGGTGTACTCATGCGTTCCCACGAATCTGGCCATGTCTCACCCCGTTTCCATTCGAGTCCGGTAACCGGTCGGAGGTGCCCGTTGCATCCCCGATATCCCCGGAACGCTCCTAAGCGCTCCTCATGTCTCCATTTTTACCCCAAATAGACCCTTGTGGCAACAGCAATCTCCACTTTGCGCGCGACCGAACAGGCGTTCGCACATAATCCTGCGCTCGGTGACTCAGGATTGTCGAATTCCCACTCCCCGCGTCCTGACGATCACGTAGTGGGACTCCGGCTATGAATTTCCGGCGCCGACCCGATCAGTCGGGCAGCTGATTCACCAGGGACTCGACCACCGAATCGACACCGGTCGTCACTTCTCGCGCCAACCCGGACACTTCGTTCAGGCATCGAGATCGAGCCGAGTCGTCCATCTCGAGAACGCCAACGAGCGTCGCGGGATCCCAGACGGTGTGGACCATGGTTTGGATCCGGGTCCAGTCGCGACTGCGCCGCTGGCTGAGGCCCATTACCTTGCGGCCATCTACCCGCACTTCACCTGGACCCACACCGGCGAAGCACACGGTCTCGGACCAGTCACCGACCTCGGAACGACCGCGATGGACCGTTCCGCCCGGCATGCCCACCGCGGCGAGCGTCTCCCGCCACATATCCCCCACCCAAAATGAGGCTCGAACGATGTCGTCACTCCATAGGACATCACCCCGCGGCACCAGGAAATCGATCCAGACCTGCCGCCCCGGCACGATGAGTACGGCTCCCCCACCGCTTCGGCGGTGTGCAATACCCAGACCTGCCGAGTGTGCCCGCGACTGGTCGATCACCTCGTCGCGCTGCGAACTTCCGAGCGCCACCGCCGACGAATCTGGTGCCATCACTCTCACTGTTCGAATCGGATCGTGAGGATTCTCGAGATCGTGGAGCTGCTGGACAGTGCCGGCAATGGTCCGGATCATCCAGCCGCGCTCGATGCCGCTGACCGATGCGCCCGACGAACTCATGCCGTCCGAAGACGACTTCTGAGGTATGGCCACCATGTCTCAGGTACTCGACCGGCGGCCACCTCGACCCACGCGGCATCGGCCGGAAATCCCGGGGGGCATCGGAGCCTCATCGATGTCTCGTGGAGAAGTCGATCTCTCTTCTGGCCGTTACATCGCCGACAGGCCGCAACGACGTTGTTCCAGGAATGCTCGCCACCACGACTTCGGGGCCGAACATGATCGACAGTGTCGGCGGCGTCACCGCAGTACTGGCAGCTGTGGAAATCGCGAGCGAACACGCCACGGCGGCTGGGTGATCGATGGCGATGATACGGAACCGATACGTAACGATCGAGTCGGACAACGCTCGGTTCGGCGACCGTGAGCCTCTCGGACCGAATCGGTCGTCCGGTTGCCAATAACAACTCGACCTTCTCACCGATCATCAGACACACGGCGCGACGTACCGAGACAACCGCCAATGGCTCGAAGGTGGCGTTGAGCACCAAGACTCCCGACATGTCAGGAGGCTAGTTCGATCGCCCACGCCTATTCTCGACCCGACACCACTCGAGCCATGTCACGACATCGGACCCCACGAGCGCGTGCTCGGGATCGCCATACTGGGTGACCGCCCGAAATCGGACCAGTCGAGGGTCGGGCAAAGGCAGGAACGGGCGGCGGCGCCACCACCCACTCGGAGCCATTCGCCCCGCCTCCACCGCGGCCGTCGACCACAACTTCGGTCGCCGCGCCACCGACCACACCACTCGGAGGTTTCCCGATCGCATTTCAGATCACCCCAACGTCGAGCCCGATGCCCCTAAAACCCACGGCCGCCGCTCCAATGAGCGGGCCATCGGAGCCGAGACCAGCGGGACGAATCAGGGTGCCGACCGAGTGGTCGAGGCGGGCTACACGATCAACCTCTGCCTGGGCCGCCCGAAAGAACGGCTCCCCGAACCCGAGAGCAACCGATCCGGCGACCACAGCCAGTTTCAGGTCGAGCAGGTTGGCAACCGATCCGACCGCCCGCCCCACGAGGGTGCCGGCCCTGACGATCTCATCGAGGTCAGCCTCTTCGGCGGGCCGACCTGTGCGGAACGCCAGTGCAGTTCCGGAGGCCTCTCCTTCGAGCACGCCTCTCACATGTCCGGGCAGATCAGTGCCTTCTGGTTCGACCACAACATGGCCGATGTGCCCGGCGTTCCCCTGCTCGCCGTCGAGCAGGCGGCCATCGAGGACGATTCCGCCCCCGACTCCGGTCGACACCACCATTGCTATGTAGTTGGGGACCCCTCGGGCCGCGCCAAGCCAACCTTCGCCGAGCGCCAGAGCCTTGGCGTCGTTGTCGATATGAACCGGCAGGCTGGTGGATGTCTCGAGCCTCGACCGGAGCGGAAAGGCGCTCCAGGCTTCGATGTTGAGCGGCGACACTGTCACCCCGTTGGCTTCCATCGGACCTCCGCATCCAACCCCACAGACATCGACGCTCGTGAGATCGAGCGGAGCAATGATGCTCGTGAGTCGCTCGAACAGATCGTCCCCGTCGGAGGCTCCGACCGATGAGACCCGACCCCGCTGAGTGACTTGGCCTGAGTGGTCGACCAAAGCCGCCGCCATCTTGGTGCCGCCGATATCGATGGCTAGAGCGCTGATCATGATCCAAAACCTACGCCGATACGGCGGTCCGCGGTGGCGATACCGCGCACCGGCGGTGGGGCGCTGTGCCGATGGGAGCCCCAACATCTACCCTTGCGGGAGTCAAAGGGCGGCCGGAGGACAAGTGACAACAACTGAACAGCAACAATCGACACAGCCGGGTGGGGCAGGTGGAGACAACAACATGCTCGGCTCGGCCGAGTTGATGGATCACCTGGCCGAAATCCAGGCCAATGTCGAGCAGGTCATCCTGGGAAAGCGCGACGTCGTTCATCTCCTCGTTCTTGCCCTCATGTGCGACGGCCACGTTCTGATCGAGGACGTGCCCGGGGTCGGCAAGACCAGCTTGGCGAAGTCCCTGGCACGAAGCATCGACGGTCGATTCGGGAGAGTGCAGTTCACTCCCGATCTCCTTCCATCAGATGTCACCGGGATGTCGGTCTGGAATCGCGCCACCAACGCTTTCGATTTCCGGCCGGGGCCCGTGTTCGCCGACATTCTCCTCGCCGACGAGATCAACCGGGCGTCGCCCAAGACCCAATCAGCGCTTCTCGAGGCCATGGCCGAACGACAAGTCACCGCCGACGGGGTGACCCACAAACTCGGGTCACCGTTCATGGTCATCGCGACGCAGAATCCGATCGAACACGAGGGCACTTACCCGCTGCCGGAGGCTCAACTCGATCGCTTCCTCATGCGAATCTCGATTGGCTATCCGGATCGCGAGGCCGAGGGAAGAATGCTCGCCAAGCAATCCGGCACCGACGACGGTGCCGACTCCCTTGAGCCGGTCACCTCGTCCGAATCTTTGGTCGCGCTGGCGGAGTCCGTCCGAAAGGTCCATATCGCCCAACCTCTTGCCGCCTACTTGCTCGATATCGCGGCAGCGACTCGGCAGCATCCGGCCTTGGCCCTCGGGTTGTCTCCCCGCGCCCTCCTCGATCTGCAACGCTCGTCGAGAGCTCAAGCTGCCTCGCAGGGCCGATCGTTCGTCATCCCCGACGACGTGAAGGCTCTGGCGCCATTCGTCCTGCCTCACCGGTTGATCGTCAGCCCCGAGAGCACCCTTCGCGGTGTCCGCTCCGTCGAGGTGCTGGCTGAGATCCTCGATGGAGTGCCCGTACCTCGACCCCCCGCCGCCACCTGACATGCCAACACGCGGCGGCTTGTTGTTGTTCGTCAGCGGGCTCGCAGTAGGCGTCGTCGGTCGATTGCTCGGGCTGCTCGAGTTCGTCGTGGTGGGAGTGATCGCCTGCTTGGCCGTGATCCTCGCCGTCACTCTGAGGAGAACGCGCGAATCACAGCTGTCGGTGTCGCGGCGATTGTCCAGTTCGCGAGTCGAGGCCGGGCAACCCGTCCAGGTCGACCTCGAGATCATCAACAACGGTGGCGGCAAGTCACCCTTGCTCCGACTTCACGACAACGTGGGCGATACCCGAGGAATTCGACTGTCGCTCGCACCGATCGAGCGCAACCGCACCACCGTCGCGGCCTACCGTCTACCGACCACGCGTCGCGGAATCATCCAACTCGGACCGGTGTTGATCGACGACACCGACGCAGCCGGGCTGGCCCGGCGAGGCCATACCTTCAACAGCACGGCCCGACTGCTGGTTCATCCCTCCATCGAGCCTGTCCCTGAGGTGAGAATCCTCAGCGGTCACGACCCGATGATGGGTGATCAGCAACGCCAGACGCTCGGAATCAGCGACGAAGAGTTCGACGGCCTGCGCGAGTACCAGCCCGGCGACGATCTACGCAAGGTCCACTGGCCGTCTTCGGCCCGTCACGACGAGCTTCTGGTCCGACAGTTCCAGCCTCCCCGACACGGCCGGGTCGTGCTCGTGATCGACACCCGACCGCCCGGCGACGACACGATGATTCTCGACATCACCACGTCAATCGCCGCATCAATCGCTGCCTCCGTGCTCGCAGCCGGCGACTCTGTGCGGGTCGAGACCACCGATGGCCGGTCCACCGCGGTGCTCACCGGACGTTCCCGGCTGATCGATGCTCTGGAGTTTCTCGCCCTGCTGGAGAATGGCGCCGCCAAGATTCACTCCTCGGTGCCATCGAGCGGAGGCAAGGTCGTGGCCATCAGCGCTTCCGATGAGCTGTGGCGAATCCCAGCGGCCCGGTCCGGATTGGCGCGCCGACTCTCGTCCTCGATCGTCATCACCGTGGATCCGAGTAGTTGGAGCCCCCGGACTCCGCCTGGCGAGGGCGGACACGGATGGGCCCATCTCACCGGTCCTGGCCAGATCGGTGGAGCCTGGCAACGGTTGTGGAGCAGGAAGCCGGCGATGACATGACCCCACGACAGGTCGCAACGCTCGCCGCTGAGATCACTCTGACGGCACTCACCGTTGCTGTCTTCGTCAGTTTGGAGCGGCTGTTTATCGACACTGCCTATCTCGGCCCGGTGTTGGTACTGGCGGTGGCATCACATGTGGTCGCCACCACCACGCGCCGGTTCGGACTCGGCACAGGCGTGTCGTCGCTCGTCAGTGCGGCCGCCCTCATCCTCGTATTCACATCAGTTCTCTACCCCGATACGGCCGCGGCGATCTTCCCGACGAGTCAGACCCTCGACCTTCTCGGCAACGACCTACGCGACGCGTGGACGATCTTCACCGATCAATCCGCACCCGCGGAGAGCGCCACCGGCTTCACCGCCACCATCGGAGTGACCGCATGGCTCGTAGCGTTTCTTGCCGACTGGGCGGCGTTCCGACTCATGTCCCCGATCGAGGCGATCGCTCCGGCGACCGCCATATTCGTGTTTGGGGCCCTGATGGGTCTGGAACGCAACAACCTCGTCCACGCGATGGTCTTCGCCGGCGCTGTCGCCGCGGTGCTTCTGGCCATGAGGGCCGAACGTCAGGTCCGCGAGGAGACCTGGGCCGCGGCCGGATCGCGGCAAGGTATCTCCACCACACTGCGGGTCGGTGGTGCCAGCGCCGCGATCGCCGTATTGGCCGGCACATTGGCCGGACCTCTTCTGCCGGGATCTCAGAGCGACGCGATCGTCGACTTCCACGAGATCACCAGCGGAGCGCAGTCGCGAACGGTGGTCAGCCCGTTGGTGGAGATCTCCACCTCGCTGATTCAGCAATCCAACTTCGAGATCTTCTCCGTCGCCGTCGATGAATCCGAGAAGGACTACTGGCGTTTGATGGCGCTCAATTCGTTCGACGGCAACGTCTGGCGTCGCTCCTCCAGCTTCGACGACGTTCGCGGGCCGGTCGGCTCCGACATCGATCCGGCAGTCAAGCGTCGCCCTCTCACCCAGACGATCACCACTCGGCGACTGGGCAACATCTATCTTCCTGCCGCCTACGAGGTCTCCAACGTCGTTGATTCTGGTGGCATCGATCTCGAGTACGAGCGATCTACGGGCGCGCTGGTGGTCAAACAGGACGACGAAAAGGCCGCTGAGGCCGGCTTCACCTATGTGATCGAATCATTGGTCCCGGATTTCGACCCGGCTGATCTTCCCGCGGTCGCCACCACCGGCCTCGATGCCGAGTTCGTGAGGGAGAACACCGCGCTGCCCCGGGCCTGCGGTGAAAACGAATCAGCCACTTCCGATGAATGCTGGCCGGGCTCTGTCACCGCCTTGGCTCAGCAGGTGACCGCCGGAGCGACAACCGATCATGAGCGAGCCAAGATGCTCCAGAACTTCTTCTTGGACCCCGCCAGATTCACATACGATCTCGAGGTCGCCCGTCACGACAACGTGGATGGCGTTGAGCAGTTCCTGTTCGAGGTTCGTCGGGGTTACTGCCAACAGTTCTCCTCCACCTTCGCGGCGATGGCTCGATCTCTCGGGATTCCGGCACGTGTAGCTGTCGGGTTCACGTGGGGCGAGTGGGACGACACTCGTAACGAATACGTCGTTCGGGGCCGCAACGCTCATGCCTGGCCCGAGGTGTACTTCGCGGGCGCCGGTTGGGTCGCATTTGATCCGACACCAGGCCGGGCCCGCCCACACGACTCCGACATCACCGGGCTTCAGGAGGCCCAGCTCGGTGTCAACGACGGGGAAAACCGGCAAGTCTCTGCCACACCCACTACGGCACCGATCACTACCAGAGCGCCTCTGTCGGATGGCATCGACGACGACCCCGATTCCGGCAGTGGCTTCACCGGCCTGCAAACTCCCACAGACACTGCGGACGATTCTTCGGCGATACGATCCGGTGGTTCATCGGACGGCATACCGGGCTGGCTGGCCTGGCTGGGTTGGTCGACGCTGCTGATTCTGGCCGCTTCTCTGACGGTTCCCGCGGTCAGGACGGTCCGGCGGCGGCGACTCATCGGCCGGGTGAAGGGCGATCCGTTGGCGGCGGCTGAGTTGGCCTTCGATGATGCGGTCGGCGCTCTGAGCCTTCTGGACCTCACGTACGAGAAACACGAGACTCCGCTGGAATTCGAGCAGCGGGTGCGACGGAGCTCGCCCAACTCGATCACCGGGCTTCACGAGCTCGTTCGATCGGTCACCGTTCTGCGCTACGGCCAGCCCCACGACCCCACCTCGGCAGCGATCGATGCCCGAGAAGCAGCCGAGCGCGTGATTCGGCTTTGCCACACCATTGCCGGCCGCGAAAAGGTTCTCGTACGGTTCTTGGATCCGCGGCGCCTGAGCCCCGTGGGCTGAGCGCTACGACCGGGTCCTACTCAGGGGGTCGATCCGGGCGGTTGAACCGCTCGCGCATCCGGTTGCCGGCACCGCCCATGGCGTCCTTGATCGAGCCGCCTCGCATCGAGTTGGTCATCTGATCGAGGCCGGCTCGGCCCAGACGGCGAGCGTTTCGTTCGAAGAACAACACACTGGCGAGCATCAGGAGAAATCCTCCGAACGCCAGCACATAGCTGGTCGAAAGCAGAGCAATCATCAAGACGACCCCGGCAACGAATCCCAGGGTTGCCCACTTCAGGTTGCGGAAAGCGTGGGTGTACACGGTGGTCTCAGCGACCTCGCGAACGAGTTCGGGATCAGATTCGTAGAGATGTTGCTCGATATCCGTGAGGATCTTCTGCTCGTCCTCTGACAGGGGCACCCTATTTTCCTCTCGCCCGGCTTCCCTAATGGAAACAGTGTCTCACACCTACAACCACCTAACAACGCGCGACCTTCCCATTTCGGAACAACTGACACCGAGACATCAGTTGCCCTAGTCGGGAGAATCGGCCTCAGAATCGGGGCCCCAGGGGGCATCGCCGACGCTTTTGTTCTCGATCCGGCCCGACTGGATCATCGCCGCCGCCGGGCCGATGGCGTCGCCGCCGAACTTCCCGCGTATTTCATCGACGACGAGGTCTGCCGCACTGCCCGTCGTCGGGTCCAAATCGTCGAGGCTGAGCTGGCGAACATCGGCGTTCGATAGCTGGCTGACAGCCACGCCGAGGAGCCGCACCCCGGGCGACGGGTCGATCGGTCTCAACATGTTGGCCGCTTCTTCGAGAATTGGCCTCGAGCCGTCGACGGGTTCGGAGACAGTCGAGGACCGGGTAATGGTGGTGAAGTCAGCGAATCGGATCTTGAGGCTGACCGTTCTGCCCATCACTCCTCCGGCTCTCAGGCGCGCCGCGACGGCGTCGCTCATTCTCACGAGCTGCCGATGCAGCTCGTCGTCGCCCCGGATGTCGTGGCTGAACGTCTCCTCGTGACTGATTGACTTCATCTCCTGACCCACGATCACCGGACGTTCGTCGACTCCCTTGGCCAGCCGGTGCAGATGCTGTCCGACCGAGCGCCCGACTCTCGCTGTCAGTCTCTCGAGGGGTTGCGCCGCGAGATCTCCCACGGTCTCGATCCCCATTCGAGAAAGCTTGGCCCCGGTCGCGGGGCCGACTCCCCACAGTTCTCTCACGCCCAAGGGGTGGAGAAACTCGAGTTCTTCGCCGGCGACGATCACATGGACTCCCGTTCCGAACAGCGGACCGTCGGGGGTGGGAGTCGGTTTGGCACGATCTGTGGCCAGCTTCGCCAAGAATTTGCTGGAGGCGACTCCCACTGAGCAGGTCAGGGATTCTTCTTCGAGAATACGACCTCTGATTCGAAGCGCGATCTCCTCAGGAGTCGTCGTGCCATGAAGCACACCCCGAACATCGAGGAAGGCCTCGTCGAGCGACAGCGGCTCGACCATTGGGGTGTGGTCGAGCATGATCGCCATCACCCGCTTCGAAACCTCCGAGTACAGAGCATGGTCACCCTGGATGAACACTACGTCGGGGCACAGGCGACGGGCCCGTGTCGACGGCATGGCAGAGCGGATTCCGTACGAGCGCGCCGCGTAGCTCGCGGCAGCTACGACTCCCCGATCGCCGGTACCACCGACGACGACCGGCTGGCCTTTCAACTCCGGGTGACGACGAAGTTCCACCGACGCGAAGACTGCATCCATGTCGACATGCAGGAAGCCGGCGGTCCCGTCGGGTGCGGCGCCTTCGGTGAGTTGAGCGCTCACGCTTCGTTGCGTTCGGCTCGCATGGACTCCGGGGTGGTTCCGAACGCCGTATATGCGAAATGCCGAGGGGACTCCCAGGGCGAGTTGACCCAGCTCAGCAACGGTTCGGCCACCCACATGGGACTCTGGCCGAGGCGGCCGGAAACTTCGGCATCGAGGACGAACTCGGCTTCGGTGACGATTCCGTCAGGATCATCGAGAGAGATCGCTCCGCGGAATTCGCCGGCAGCGTGCACTTCCACGCCGAGTCGCATCTCGATGTCGACGAACTCGACCTCAACGGTCCAACACAGACCCTTCCAGACATCGACCAGAAGACCTGTTTCCTCAAGAACTTCTCGACTCAACGCTCCGAGAGCCGTCTCGCCATCGTCGATGACCCCGCCCGGGGTGGTCCAGTCGATCGATCCGCCGCGGCGGCGATTGGCGACCAGCAGTAAGCCTCTCTCGTCGGCCAACAGCCCACTTGCAACCCTCCACTCGCGCACACTGACAGCATGCCAGCGCTCAGCCGCGAGAGGAAGGCGGACCCGGCAGGAGTGCAGCTAGGGGTTCGCCGGGTTGATCTCGACGGCCCCGCCGTTGCCGATATCGGTCTCGACCACGGCAGCTGGGTTGTCGACAACAGCAGAACCCGGGCCCAGATCGGTGGACACCGCGGTGCTCGGCGAGTCGGTGATGACCGGGGCAGGATCGGTGTTTCCGTCGGCCACGAGGACCAAGACGCCCACAGCAGTAGCAGCAACGACGACTCCGGCGAGCGGCACGAGCAGTCGCTTGCGTAGCCGCCTCTGATCGCGACCAACGGCCGGCTTGTCGGCGATGAGCGTGGTGATTCTCGACTCGACATCAGTGGACGTGATCGAGAGAGCGGTCGACAAGACGTCGAGGTCGACCTCGCGGAGTTGGATCGGCGAACCGAGCGGAAGATTCCGCAGTCGGTAGACGAGTGCCAGGTATCGGGTGAGGACGGCATCGGCGTCGGCCACATCGCCGATCGTCAGATCGGCCTGGTCGATCGCTATTCGGTCCTCGTCGAGGTCGATGACGAGGACAGATCGTTCGGGAAGAAGCTCAGCGTCCTGAACGCCGTACAGAGAAAGCAGGCTTTGCAGCATCGAGTCGTCGACCGATGCCCGGCCCTGCTCGATGTCCTCCAGCTCTCCAACTCCAAGATCACCGAGTCGGGCCAGATCGTCGAGTTCGAGGCCACCTGCCACGCGGGCCTGCCGAAGCAACGAACCCAACCGGCGCGGCGGGACCAGGGCTGTGTTTGGAGTCCTCATGTGCTTCCTGTCGGACATCAGCGTCGCAATCTGAGAAGACGATCACGTATTCCCCACCATGTGACCAGTATCAGCGCCTCGACCACAATCCGGCCCGACATCTTGGATGTGCCCCGAAGTCGATCGGTGAACGAGATCGGAACCTCCGCGACCAGCCCACCCACCGTGACAACCCGATAGGCCATCTCGATCTGGAACCCGTAGCCGTCGGCCTTCACGGTGTGGAAATCGACCTTGGCGATTGTCTCGGATCGGTAGGCGCGGTAGCCGCTGGTGGCGTCGGCGACATCCATTCCCAGCACCAAGGCGGCGTAGCGGTTCCCCCATCTCGACAAGGCACGTCGATGCCACGACCAGTCGGGAATCGAGCCGCCAGGTACGTATCGGCTACCGATCACAAGATCGGAGCCTTCGTCGATTGCTGCGAGGAGTACCGGCAACGCGGCAGGGTCGTGGGAAAGATCGGAGTCCATCTCCACCAGCACATCAAAGCCGTCGGTGAGCCCTCGTCGGAATCCGTCACGATAGGCAGAACCCAGTCCCGACTTCGATGGCCGCCTCAGCACCTCCACCAAGCCGATCTCGTGGCCGATCTGTTGAGCGATGTCGGCGGTCCCGTCCGGACTGGAGTCGTCGACCACCAGGACCGATGCCGACGGCACCGCGCCACGCACACGCCGCAGCACCTCTTCGATATTCGCCGATTCCTGGTACGTAGGTAGTACCACCAAGACACGCACGATTGGAAACTCTAGGCCCACCGGAACAACATGTTGGCCACCGTCACCTCGGTAGGATCCAAGGAATGCCGTCACCAACCACCAATCCGGAAACGAAGTCGGCCGCTCCGCCAGTTCTTGCCCGCGCCCTCGCCATTCTCTCGATCCTGGTCGGGGGACTCTGCGGCGGTCTGATCGGCTACTCCGTAACAGATCTCCAGTGCGACGACGGTTGTACGACCACCGCCGGACTCATCGGCATCGGCAGCGCCGTCGGCGCTGCCTTGGGTGTGGCGATCGTTGCGGTGCTCACGCTTAGAGCAATCACGGAGTGGGAGGCCAAGCAGACACGCGACGCCGCCCACAACGAACTCTGATGTCACACGATCCTCTGGTTCTAGTCAGCATCGCCGATGCCGCCATCGATTTGGTTGTCAGCCGGGTGTCGGAGTCGGCCGCTCAGTCCAGCCTCGAGGTCGACACGAAGTCGAGCCGCACCGACATGGTCACCGACATGGACCGATGGAGCGAGAAGACCATCGTTGAGTCGATTTCCGCCGCACGGCCCGGCGATGGATTCCTCGGCGAAGAGGGAACTTCGAGAGAGTCGACCTCAGGAGTCACGTGGGTCATCGACCCGATCGACGGAACCACCAACTTCGTCTATGACCTGCCGGGATACTCGATCTCGGTCGCAGCCCAGGTGGGCGACACCGTCGTGGCCGGAGCGGTGCACGATCCCGTCAGAGGCGAGCGATTCCGCGCCACCCTGGGGGGCGGTGCCACTCGCAATCACGAGTCGATCCGGGTGAGCAAGGCCCAAGATCTGTCGACCTCACTGATCGCAACCGGCTTTTCCTACGACAGCGACCGCCGGTTCGCTCAGGCTGAGGTCCTCACCCGAGTTCTTCCGCTCGTGCGCGACATTCGGAGATTCGGAGGCGCCGCACTCGACTTGTGCTCGCTCGCCTGTGGGCGCGTCGATGCCTACTACGAGCGCGGGCTGGCGCCCTGGGACATGGCCGCAGGTGCTTTGATCGCCACCGAGGCCGGCGCCACAGTGGCGGGAAATTCGGGCGGTAGTGGGGCGCTGATAGGCGCGTCGCCCGGCATCTTCGACTCCATTGCCGCGCTACTCGACCGGGCCGGGGCTCACTCCGCTTGAACTAATCCCGCCCGTGGCCCCCACCCGGGTCCGATATCTGGCAGCATCGCTGTCGTGGGAACGCGAATCCTTACCGTCGAAGACGACGAACGAATCCGCACGGCGGTCAAGCTTGCACTCGAAGACGAGGGCTGGGACGTCGAAGAGGCCGCATCCGGTGAGGATGCTCTCAACGCGTTCACCCGACAAGCAGCTGATGTCGTGCTCATCGACATCATGCTGCCGGGGATCGACGGTTTCGATGTCTGCCGAGCCATCCGTCGGGTGAGCGACGTGCCGATCGTGATGGTCACCGCCCGGATCGACACCCACGACGTGGTCGCCGGTCTCGAAGCGGGTGCCGACGATTATCTCACCAAGCCATTCGCTCCGAAGGAACTCTCGGCGAGGATCCGGGCCCTGCTCCGGAGGGTCCGCACCACCGATACCGGCTCTCGTCACATGGTGTTCGGTGATCTCGAGATCGTGCCCGACGAGGGCGTTGTCAGGCTGGCCAACACCGAACTGCACCTCACCAAGACAGAGTTCAAACTGCTGGTCGAGTTGGCCTCCAACCCAGGACGTGTTTTCAGCCGGGAGGTGCTGCTCGAGAAGGTGTGGGGCTACGGCTACTTCGGCGACGGCCGTCTCGTTGATGTCCACATCCGCCGTCTGCGCACCAAGATCGAAACCGATGCCGCCAACCCTCGCCACGTGGTCACGGTGCGCGGGCTCGGTTACAAGCTGCAGGCCTGACGCGGGCGTAGGCCACGATGTCGTCGCAAAACCGACTGGAACGCCTGGGACTTCGAGCCCGACTCACACTGTTCTTCGCGCTCGGTGGCCTCCTGCTGTCGGCCACAATCGCCCTCGCAACTCTCACACTCACCCGCCAGAACCTTCTCGAGCAGCGCGAAGAGACCGCGTTTGGAGTGGTGACGAGCAACGGTCTCCGGGTTCAGGCTCGGCTCACTCCAGACATCGACCCGGAGGGACTCGGCTCCATCATCGACTCGTTGAGTACCACCAAGGGTGCTTACCCGTTACTTCGGTTCGGTGAGTTCTGGGCCGCATCCGACACCCAGGTCTTCAACAGCGAGAACGTTCCGGAGACAATGCTGGAACTGGTCAATCAGTTCGACGCCGGAACCATGCGGACCAGCCTCGACGGCAGACCGGCGGTGATCACCGGTATTCCTCTACCCGATCGTGACGCCGTCTACTTCGAGGCAATTTTTCTCGACGATGTGGAAGACACCCTTCGGGCCCTGGGCTTGATCGTGTCGGGTGTGGCTGCCGCTTCGACTGTTCTCGCGGCCGCGGTGGGCTCGTGGGCATCGCGGCGAACGCTCACTCCTCTCGCTCAGGTGCGTATCGCCGCCGAATCGCTGGCAGCCGGCGAACTCGACACTCGACTGGAGCCCCCGGCTGATGCCGACCTGGCCTCGCTGACAGCGTCGTTCAACGAAATGGCGGGAGCGCTCGAAGATCGCATCAAGCGCGATTCCCGTTTCGCGTCCGAGGTCAGCCATGAGCTTCGGTCGCCCCTGACGACACTCAACGCGTCGGTCGAGGTTCTCAACAATAGTCGGGCCAGCTTCGACGGCCGCAGTCAGACCGCTCTCGACCTCCTCACCGACGACGTCCAACGTTTCACTCGCCTCGTCGACGATTTGCTGGAGATAAGCCGCTACGACGTGGGGTCAGCGTCGCTGCAGGCCGAGGAGGTCAACATCGCTGAGTTCGTTCGCCAGGCCATCGATCACTCGCCCCTCCCCGACACGACCGTCATCACCAACCCGACCGCCGAGTCCACCATCATCGTCGCCGACAAGAGGCGCCTCGCCCAGGTCATCGCCAATCTGGTCGACAACGCGTCCAAGTACGGTGACGGATCGATCGCGGTGATGATCGGTCGACAACTCGACGACGTCACGATCACCGTCATCGACAACGGTCCGGGTGTCGCCATCGACGAGCGTTTTGTGATCTTCGATCGCTTTTCGAGGGGCAGTGCCGGTGGTCGCCGCGGCCACGACACAGGCTCCGGACTCGGGTTGTCACTGGTGGCAGAGCACGTGGGTCTTCACGGCGGCCGCGTGTGGGTCGAGGACCGATCCGACGGACTCGATGGCGCTCAGTTCGTGGTCTGCCTCCCCATCGAGGAGCTCGCAGAGTGACTCATCAGCCCAGACGGATCGCATTCCTACTTGTCGTCTCGGCTTTGATTGCCGCCGCCTGCGCCGTACCCACCGACAATGCTGCCGACGTCATCCCCGTCGATGAACTCCCCGAGAGCCTTCGCCCCGGCTTCACCGCCACCACGACCACCATCGTGGCACCGATCACCACCAATGTCCCCATCTTCTTGTTGACCCGTCAGGCCGAAACCACGCGGGTAACAGTGGTCGCGGTCCAGCGAGAGGTGCCATTCAACCCCACGATCAGAGATGTGATCGATCGCCTGTTCGGCGACGGCTCGGTGACGTCTGAGGAAGAGACCCTCAACTACATCACGACGCTCAGTGAGTTCGAGCTCCTCGGAGCCAGCAACGTTTCGAGCACCGCCGTGATCGACATCGTCAACCTCACACCGGAGGGTCTGCCGAGCGACCAACCCTACGAGGGTGATCTGATCGAGGTTGTCGCACAGCTCGTGTGGACCGCCACAGAGATAGAAGGAATCACCGAAGTACGCATCCTCATCAACGGCGAGCAGAGCATCATCCCCAGCGACGAGGGCGACACCGACGTCGGCGCGACCGTGAACCGGAGCGACTACGAGTCGTTCGATCCTGCAAACGAGCCCCCCAGCACCACCACCCCGTCCACGACGGCGCCGGAAACCACCGTTCCGCCGGTCCCGAGCCCCGAGAGCACCACCGCCGCTCCCTGACCCGGTGAGTCAGGCTGAGAACGTGCGGGCCACGTCGAGCAGTTGGGGCAGGGTCGGCTTGATCTCATCGATGCACTCGCCCAGCGGCCGTCGTATCACCGCACCCTCGCTCAAGGCAACCATCTGGCCCCAGTCGCGTTCGTGGGCGGCGTTCATCGCCTCGACTCCGAACCAAGTCGACAGCACGCGGTCGAAGGCCGTGGGGGTTCCGCCTCGCTGCACATAGCCGAGGTTGGTGACCCTCGTCTCGAACCCGGTTCGGCTCTCGATTTCTGCGGCGACGATGTTGGCGATGCCGCCCAGGCGTTGATGACCGAATTCGTCGATGCTCGGCTCCGGAATCGACAGAGTTCCTTCGGCTGGTAGAGCGCCCTCGGCCACTACCACGATCGACGCGTAGGGACCGCGGGCGTGGCGACGCCGTAGCGAGGCGCACACCTCCTCGATGACGAACGGCTCCTCGGGTACGAGCACCACCGACGCTCCCCCGGCGATGCCGGCCCAGGTGGCGATATGGCCGACGTGGCGGCCCATCACCTCGAGCAACATCACCCGATTGTGGGACTCTGCGGTGCTGTGCAGACGATCTATGGCCTCCGTCGCGATCTGTACCGCAGTATCGAAACCAAATGTCATTTCAGTGCCGCCGATGTCGTTGTCGATTGTCTTGGGCACACCGACTGTGGGCACCCCATCGGAGTTCATACGGTCGGCCGCCGAGAGCGTGCCTTCGCCCCCGATCACGATCAGACCCTCGACACCGTGACGGGCCATGGTGGCCCGAACCCGCTCAACTCCGTCGTCGTGCATGTACGGATGAATACGCGACGTGCCGATGATCGTTCCGCCTCGGGGAAGGATCCCCCGGCACGCCTTGACATCGAGTGGCATCCATTCGTCCTCGAGGAGTCCCCGCCAACCGTCGATGTATCCGACGACTTCGTCGTCGAGTTGACGCTCGGCTCTGCGAACGACCGCCCGAATGACAGCATTGAGACCGGGACAGTCGCCCCCACCGGTCAGTACTCCAACACGCATTGTTCCTCCGGAAGGCTCTCGGGGACGTCCGAGTGAACAGACTACGACCGTTGCCGAGGGCCAGTCCGGGTATTGTCGGAATCCATGGGAATAGTGATCGCAATCGATGCCGGTACTACTGGGGTGAGGTCGTTCGCCGTCGACGAGAGCGGACAGCCGTTGGGGTTCAGCTACAGAGAGTTCGAGCAACACTTTCCGAGACCGGGCTGGGTCGAGCACGACGCCGACGAGATCTGGGATGCCGTGATCGCAACGCTCTCCGAACTCGTCGAATCGAACGACCAGCCGGTGGCTGCCATTGGCATCACCGACCAGCGCGAAACCGTCGTTGTCTGGGACAAGCGCACCGGTCGCCCGCTCCACCACGCCATCGTCTGGCAGGACCGTCGCACCGCCTCGAGATGCGAGGCGCTTACCGCCGAGGGGCGCCTCGACATGGTGCGAAGCCGCACCGGCCTGGTTCTCGACCCCTACTTCTCGGGCACGAAACTCGAGTGGGTCCTCACCGAAGGTGGGGTCGAGGCCGACTCGAACCTGGCTTTCGGCACGGTCGATTCCTGGCTGGTCTGGAACCTCACCGGTGGAGCGCACCTCACCGACACCTCCAACGCCAGCCGCACCATGCTCTTCGATATCCACAAGCTCGCCTGGGATCCCGAACTGTGCGAGATGCTCGGCGTTCCGATGTCGTGTCTGCCCGAAGTCCGGCCCTCATCGGGTCGGTTCGGTGTCACCACCGCCGACATCCCTACTGGTGCTGGCATTCCGGTGAGCGGTATCGCCGGCGACCAGCAGGCGGCCCTCTTCGGTCAGGCCTGCTTCTCGCCGGGTCAGGCCAAGAACACCTACGGCACCGGATCATTCGTGCTGATGAACGTCGGCGAGACCTGTCCCCCGGCAGTCGACGGCTTGTTGACAACGGTCGCATGGACGATCGGCGCCGACGCCCCCCAGACCAGCTACGCCTACGAAGGGGCGATCTTCGTAACCGGGGCGGCCATTCAGTGGCTGCGCGACGGTCTCGGGATCATCGACCATGCCTCCGAAACCGGCCCCCTCGCCGAGTCGGTCCCCGACACGGGCGGCGTGGTCTTCGTCCCGGCGCTCGCCGGTCTGGGAAGCCCCCACTGGGATGCTCGGGCCCGCGGCCTTCTGATCGGACTCACCCGAGGAACGGGTCGGGCCGAGATCGTGAGGGCCACCGTCGAGTCGATGGCCTACCAGAGCCGCGACGTGGTCGACTCGATGAGTTCGGGTAGTGGCACCGCGGTCGCTGATCTCCGAGTCGACGGTGGCGCTTCGGTGATGAACATGATGCTTCAGTTTCAGGCCGACCAGATCGGGGTACCAGTCATCCGCTCGACCGTCCAGGAGACCACCGCCATGGGCTCGGCCTACTTGGCCGGGCTGGCGGAGGGGGTCTGGGCCAGCACCGCTGAACTCTCCAATCTGTGGAAGGCCGATCGGACGTTCATCCCTTCAGCCGACCGCGGACCCGCCGACGCACTCCACGCCGATTGGTCGAGGGCCGTCGAGCGGTCGCTCAACTGGCATCTCGGAGACTGAGCCCACCGAAAGGCCGACGGACTAGCGGAGTTTGTCGAGGCCTCCGCGAAGGTTGCGGACGGCCTGGCTGATGCGCTGTTCGTTCTCGATCAGGGCGAATCTCACGAAGCCCTCTCCTCCGGGTCCGAATCCGACTCCGGGAGACACTGCGACGTCGGCCTCCTTGACCAACATCGATGCGAACTCGACCGATCCCATGTGGGAGTACTGCTCGGGAATCGGCGCCCACGCGAACATTGTTCCTCGCGGCGGCTCGATTTCCCAGCCGATGCGTTGCAGCCCGTCGCACAGTGCGTCGCGGCGGCCCTGGTAGACCTCACCCACCTCCACCGGATAGTCGACCGCCTCGTTGAGCGTGACCGTGGCTGCGATCTGGATCGGCTGGAAGGTGCCGTAGTCGAGATAGGACTTCAGTTTCGCGAGTGCGGCCACGATCTCAGGGTTACCGACCATGAAGGCCATTCGCCATCCGGCCATCGAGAAGCTTTTCGTCATGGAGTAGAACTCAACCGCCACATCCTTGGCGCCCTCGGCCTCGAGGATCGAAGGAGGCTTCACCCCGTCGAAACCAAGCTCGGCGTAGGCGAAGTCGTGCACCAAGATGATCTCTCGCTCGCGGGCAAAGTCGACCACCCGTTGCATGAATTCGAGATCGACACAGGTGGTGGTCGGATTGTGCGGGAACGACAATACGATCACGCGCGGTCGTGGCCACGAGAACTCGAACCTCTCGGTGAGAGTGTCGAAGAAGTCGTCCTGGTTGGACGTCAGGGGCATCTCGCGGACGTTGGCACCCGCGAACAACGGTGCGAATAGATGGATCGGATAGGACGGTGCCGGCACGAGTACGGCATCTCCGGCCTCAAGCAGGACCCACATGAGGTGACTGAATCCTTCCTTCGCCCCGATGGTGTTGATGACCTCGGTTTCGGGATCGAGATTCACCCCGAACCGGCGCTGGTAGAGACCGGCCACCGCCTCCCTCAGCTTCGGGATTCCTCGGCTGGACGAGTAACGATGATTTCGTGGGTTCTCAGCGGCCTCGCACAGCTTGGACACCGCTATGTCGGGCGATGGCAGGTCGGGATTCCCGAAGCCCAGATCGATGACATCACGACCCGCCCTCCGCGACTCGACCTTGAGCGAGTCGATAATCGTGAAGACATACGGCGGCAAACCGTTGATACGGCGGAAATCCATTCGGCAACGCTATCGGTCGTGCGGCACGCGGTGGCGGGCGCCGATGATCAGTCGGACCGGTGGCCCGAGAGTCAACTGCTCAGACGAGCACTCCGCGGTCGACCACGCTACATCGATCCGAGCCGAGCGAACGGGCCCAATCCAGTAGCTCGGGGCCGTCGCCGATCACCAGTGTCTGGATGTCGCGAGCCAGCAATAGCAGGGGCTCCAGCAGCGAGGGGTCGGCATCACCCACCAGGACAACTATGGGGAGCGGGCCACCGGCACCTCGCGGAATACCTTCGGCGATGCCGCTCGAAGTTCGGTCGCTCGATGTGTCTGCCGCGAAGACCGGTTCGGTTCGGTCCACGTCGCCGTTACCGATCGCTCGCTCAGTAACGGTGAGCTCGCTGACGATCAATTGGTGCAGTTCGATTTGGCCCATGGCGACATCGAACGTCGCCTGCGTCGAGTCGAACGCACTCGATTCAGCCTCACGGGCGACCGTGCGTTCCGTATCGAGGTCGTCAGATCTCGGAGCATCGCTGCCTTCGAGGGTTTCGATCTCCTCGGAGAGCCTCTCTTGCTGACGATCCAGCCAGGATCGGGCCTTTGCGGCGTCTCTCAAGACAGCTAGCCATGAGTCTCCGAGGGCCAACACTGCTCGGGGGGTCTGGAGATCCATCTGGCCTGTCGATCCCGACTCATCGAGTAGGGCGCGGAGCTTGGCCGTCGCCTGTTCGGCGTCGCCAGAAATCCCCGACTGCTCGAATCCGACCTCGGATAGGGCCCGCTCGATTTCGGCATCGAGCCGTCGGATCTCCAGTCGTTCAGGGTCGGCATCGAGTTGTTCTCTGAAACGATTCCGGTCGGCCTCGGCAATCCGGAACTCAACTATCGCCTGTTCATGGAGCCTCTTCGCCTCTTCCGTCACCTGGACCTTGCCGTCACCCAGGCGGACCGCCGACCAGGTCGGATATCCGAGAGGGTCAAGCGCTGCCGTGAGCTGATCCTGTGCCTCCTGCATGCGGCGTATTGCGGCACCCCTCCTCACACGACCCGTCGCCTTGTCGTGGTTGGCCAGATAGGTCTCATGGAGCCGTTCCACCTCGGCATACTCGTCCTCTGTGATCGGCCGCGGTGTCGCTGCCGCTTCCGCGATCTGCAACGCATCTCGTGTTGTCTCGGTGCGCTGCGCAGCCGCGACGGGATCGATTCCTCGAGCCAACAATCGTGACTCGACCTTCCGGCGTCGCACCCGCAGGACAGACCGGTCTTCGCGCAACCCGAGCTTCTCTGGATCCTCGGCATCACCATCGCCGAGAACCGCCCGAACCTCCGCGATGGAGCGTGCGAGCGCACCTCGATCGCCGGTGGGCAGACAGGACAGCCGGCGGATCGTGTCATCGAGGCGCACCGCGATTTGCTCGACCCTCTCGTCGATATCGGCCATGCCGGTCCACGGGTCAGGCTGTCCAGCCTCGTTGGCGGCACGGCGCAGACCACCGCAAGCCCGATCGAGCCGCTCGATCATCTGCAGGTCCGCGTCGGCCTGTGCCGACACCACGGTCGTACCCAGCTCGGCCCGTAGTCTCTCAGTCTCTTGTGGGATGTCGACTGCGACATCAGATGCCGTCAAGATGGCGGCAGCGTCGGCCGTCCGCCCCATGGTCCTGACGGCGTCGTTCAATCCCATCTCTTCGCCGTCGATCTCGGCAGTGCCTTCCCAGTTGGGTTCTTCCCCCAGCGCCATGCTGTGAGCAGCGGCCACCAAACCCACCCGCTCAGACGCCGACAATCCGAGAATGACCGTGATCCGCGCGTGTAGCGGGATGTCGGGCCCGGCCGGGCCTGGTTGGAAATCGAGAAGGCGCATCGCCTTCTCCATCGGCATCACCCCGACGAGATAAAGATCGCTTGTACTTGCAGATCAATCTGGCCCACAAGCGTCAGAACAGGTCCTGGTCGGCCGGTCCTGACTCATCGGCATCAACATGATCGGGCCCGACGTCGTCGGACATCTGTTCGGAGTAGCCACTGGTGAACGCGTCGAATAGACCCTTGCCTCCAGCTACGACCTGATCGAAAGCCGCCGGATCGGCGACCACCTTCTCGGCTGCCTCCAGCAACTTCTTCAGCGATCCCACTACCTCGCTTGCCGCCTGTCGGACCTCATCGAGCGGCTCTTCGGAGCGGGCGGACGAATCGTCGGGATCTGGGGTCACTTCGTGCGGCCCTCGACAAAGCAAGTGAAATCCTCGAGAGCGGTGCGCAGCAGACGAGCCTCGGCCCGGCGCTTCACGAAGCCCGGAAGAGGAACCGACAGGTCGACCGCCAGGTGGTAGACGACCTCAGTCTCGGCGGGAGCACCCGGAACCGGCAGGAACTCGTATTCTCCGTCGAGACGACGGGTGACGTCGCCCTCCTGCAATCTCCAGGCAAGTCGTCTCGGGTTGGAACCGTAGAAGTAACGCAGCGTGTAGGTGGTGCTGCGTCCCATGGCCGCGGCCCTGAACTCGACATCCACGGCCCGGCCCTGATCATCGCGCGACAGAATTCGCGACATCTTGATGTCGGAGGCCCACTCCGGATAGCGCTCGAAATCGATCACGGCTTCGAAGCACTGATCAGGCGTGGCGTTGATGGTGGTGCGCTCTGTGGCTTGATCGACCATGTGCGGGAACCTCCTCGTCGCTTGGATCGTGACCCTAACAAGCGGAGCGATGCACCGTGGTCAGTCCCGTGGGTCTCTGGGGCCGAATTTGCCGAACTTCGCACCCCAAAGACCCGACATTGCCAGCCCAAATACCGGCGCGAGAGCACCGAATGCCAGCGTAGTGAAAGTGCGAACCGATGCTGTGGTGATCGCGACCATCAGTTGCACGGCCAGCGCACCCAACAATTGCCATTGAACCCCGGTCGGTGAGGTCCCGGCGAGAAAGAAGAGCCCTCCGATTCCGATCGAATCGGTGCGGCTGCGGCCCACCGCCACGGCGAAAGCCCACAGGAACACCACGCAGCCCGACCCAAACATGGCGAGCGCCACCACCAGCGCCGGCCACCGCAACACGCCGAGGGTGATGGAGGCAGCTACCGAGGTCGCTGCGAACACCGCCGTGGCGATCCATGAGGTCGTGATGATGCGTTGGCCGACCAGCCCGCCGACATCGTATGGAGGAATCGAGCTTGCTCCTGAGTGTTGGTCGTTGGTCATTCGGTCGACATTTCGTTGATCGCAGCCGCGAGTTGTCGGGCGAGGACGTCGTAGGAGAACTCCTCGACTGATCGTCGCCGACCGGCCGCAGCCATGGCGGCTCGACTCGGTTCATCGTCGAGAAGGTCGCTGATTCTGCTGGCCGCTTCGGAGACATCGGTCGGATTGTCGACCACAAGTCCGGTCACCCCATCGGCGACGGCTTCATGGGCTCCGCCGCTACGGCCGGCGACCTGTGGGACACCAGCGGCCGCCGCTTCGAGGAAGACAATGCCGAACCCCTCCTGTTCGAGGCCTCCCCACCGGCTACGGCACAACATCGTGAACACGTCGCCACAGCCGTAGAGCGAGGGCATGAGGGAGTCGTCGACCCGGCCGAGCAGTTGCACGGGGGCGTCGAGCTCCTCGATAAGGGCCCCGAGCCGCTTCGTGTCGCGACCCTTCCCGGCGATGGCGACCGTCAGCTGAGGGTGACGGCGACGAATCTCCACTGAGGCACGAATGAGTGTGTCCATACCCTTTCGAGGAACCAGGCGCGATACCGAAACGACAAGCGGCCCATCAGCCGGAAGCCCGAGTCGGGATCGAGCTGCGGCTCGTTGTGCCTGGTCGAGAGGTACGAAACGATTGACATCGACTCCTGGGGGAACCAGCGTCGTGGGAAGGGCCCGTCGGCTCGCCCGCTCGGCCTCCGCTGCCGGATAGCCCCCGGCAGCTATCACACCCACTGCCCGTTCGAGCACTCTCGAGAGCAGCTGACGGCCCACCGGGACCCGACCGGGGATGGTGACCTCGGCTCCGTGAAGAATCACTCCGTAGCGATGCCGGAGGTGAGGGCCGATCAACCCCGCGGGCACGGCCGGGTCGATGAGCACAAGATCGGCCTCATGTCGATCGGCGAGGCGATCAACTCGACGGGCCAGAACCGGGCTGGGAAGCAGCCACGGCTCTCTGCTTCGCACGACCTTGTAGGCCTGCTCGGCATCGAACTCTTCGGCTCCCTTGTAGGGCGTTGTGTGCACGACGACGTCGTCGGGCGGGAGTCGGCGCCAGAGCTCCCACAGGTAGTTCTGGATACCACCGATCTTCGGCGGAAAGTCGTTGGTGACAAGCAGATGGCGGGTCACAGCGTGAGAACTCTAGGCCCTCTCCGTGCCAATCAGGTGATCAAGCCCGAGGCGTTCGGCTGCCCAGGAGGCGTGGGAGCGGACGACGGCCGACTCGTGGTCGAGCGCCGACCGGACCACCGTCGCTGTTGCCGGGTCGGATGGATCACCGATGTTGCCGAGGACGAGTAGGGCGTTGCGACGGAGAATGTCGGGGTCGCGTCGGGGAATGTACCACCGCCCGTAGCGCGACATGAGTGTCTGGTCGTCGAGGCCGAGCATCTCCAGTATCGGCACCCACGCCTCACCCGACGGAGGGGGTGCCGGGGCCCGAAGTCTGACCTGATTGGGAGGGCAGGCATCCTGGCAGTCGTCGCACCCGTAGAGGCGATCGCCCAGCGCTTCACGGTGTTCGGTGGGGAAATCGCCGTCGAGTTGCAGGAGCCACGACAGGCATCTACGGGCATCGACCACTCCTGGCGACACGATCGCGTCGGTCGGACACGCGCTGATGCAGCGGCTGCAGCCCCCACATTGGTCGGCAACCGGTTCGGTCTCGGCCGCGGCAACGACCGCGTCGGTCATGACCGCTCCGAGCACGACCATGCTGCCGATTCCGGGGATGAGGATGTTGGAGCTCTTGCCCCACCAACCAAGACCGGCCCGATGAGCCGCCGCACGATCGACGAGATTGTTTTGGTCGGCGAAGACCATTGCTCGGTGCCCTTTCTGACGCAACATCGAGGCGACTTCCTCGAGGCTCGAGCGCAGGCCGGCGTAGTGGTCATGCCACGAGTAGGACGCGATCCGGCCGGTGACGGTATCTGTGGGCCGTCGGGGTGTCGGCATCGCGAAGTCGACCGCCCCCACCACCAACGACCGGGCGTCGGTCATGGTGGCCGATGGATGGGTCGATCGTCGGGGGTTGCGGTAGGTGAACTGGATTCCACCATGCAGGCCACGAGCCTTCCGCTCCTCCAGGTCACGCAGGGTCTCGGTGAACGGCTCGGCGTCGGCCAATCCGACTGCGCACAGGCCGGCGGCGAGCCCACAGGTCTCGATTTCGTGCCACGCGACGGTCATCCCGACATCGTGGCACGAACAAGGTCGTGTCAGGCGACTGGCTGAGCGCGCTGGAACTTGGAGGTGGGCACGAGCCCGGCTTCGGCTAGAAGAGCGATTGCTCTGGCATCGCTCTCAGCAAACTCGACCGGCTGGCCGATCTCGCGGCCGACGACATAGCTGACCACGCAATCGTGGCAGGCCGCGGTGTGCTGGGCAACGCAGACCTCGCAATCGATCGTGAGCTCTTCCTCGGGGTGGGACGGGGTGTCAGGGACGACCCTGAGATGACTTCGAATGACCATGGGCGAGACACTAGAGACGCCCTGTGACAGTCTCGGCGCCCGCTGGAGACCACTGGCGGCAAGTACGCTCGGAGACCGTGTCGGAATCTGTATCCGAGTATTCGAGACGCCATGCCCTGCGCATCGGCGGAGGCGTTCTGGCCTTGGTGATCGGAGGCGGAGCCGGGTGGGTCGATCGACGCGGATCCGGCCATGAGACCGCGACCACAACGTCTTCATCGTCCGGTCAGGATTCATCCACCACGGAGTATTCACCGACTGTCACGGCACCACCCGATCTTGTTGCGACTCTCGATCTCGAATCGATGGCCGGCCTCGACCCCGCCATCGCCGACCTGGGGCGTCGCTACATGTCGGAATATCCAGAAGAGGCCGATCTGGCCACTCTGCTCGACCTGCTCCCACGGCCGACCCACAACCCGATCGACGCAGCCAGGTCGACGATCTCAACCGACTTCCGCAACGGCGACACCGTGACGGTCGCCGGTTGGGTTCTGGCGGCATCGGAGGCACGAGCCGCGGCAGTGGTCGCGCTGGCTTGTCCCGGGTCCGGAGACGGCAAATGCTGATCCGCGCCAATGACCTCGCCGAAGGAGCGGCGTTGCACGGCGACGTCTGCATCATCGGAGCAGGAGCCGCCGGCATCACCCTCGCCCTCGAACTCATGGGCTCGGGACTCGATGTGCTTCTACTCGAGTCGGGCGACATCGACCCCGACCCGGCCACGCAAGGCATCTACGCGGGCGAGAGCGTCGGACAGCCACTGGCCGTTCTCGATGGGCTCGTCGAACTGGACGAGATTCGACTGCGATACCTCGGCGGCACCACCAACCACTGGGCCGGTTACTGCCGTCCGCTCCAACCGGTTGACTTCCAGGAACGCGACAATCTCGACATCTCCGGTTGGCCGATCGAACATCGGGAGATGATTCCCTACTGGGATCGTGCCGCCATCTGGTGTCGGATCACCGATGCCGAGTTTTCGCCCGAGGTGTGGTCCGAGAGGTCGGGGCTGCAGCTCCCACCAATCGACGACGGCATTGTGAGCACAACCACCTTCCAGATCAGCTTTCCGATGCCGTTCGGGGTCGTGTACCGACACGACCTCACCGATGCCACCGACACGCGTGTCGTTCTCGGAGCCAACGTCGTGAACATTCGCAACAACGCCAAGCAGGTAACCGGGCTCGACATCCGCACCCTGTCGGGCCGCTCGCTCACGGTGGACGCCCAGATGTTCGTGGTGGCAACGGGAGGAATCGAGAACGCCCGCCTGCTTCTGGCTTCCACCAATGCCGATCCGAACGGAATCGGCAATTCCAACGACCTGGTCGGCCGCCACTTCACCGAGCACTTGCAGGTGTATGCCGGCTTCGGGATCTTCGAACCACCGCTCGAAGACCTGATCGGCTTCCACGGATCCGACGTGACCATCGAGTCGGGTCGACACTCCGGGGAGGTGCACGGCATCAAGTACGGGCTCTCGCTGACCAGTGATCATGTGATGGAATCCCCCACCACCGGTCTCGAGGCGCAGTTCTTGCTGGGCCACCTTCCCCATGGTGTTCCTGCTCAGCCGGGCGGGCCGACCATGGCCGAGGTAACCGCCCTCTACGACCTGCTTGGCGGGAACGGGCCGGCGTCAACATCGGCCTACATCCAGGTGCTGGCAGAGCAACGCCTCAACCCCGACAGCCGAGTCACACTGTCGGACACCAAGGACCCGTTCGGGATGCCCCGAACCAGGCTCGAATGGCAATACACCCAGGATGATCGAGATTCGGTCTTGTCGGGGCTCAGGACCATTGCCGAGAGTGTCGGCGCGGCCGGCTTCGGGAGACTGCAGATCGTTCCGGGCGGAGTTCATGCTGACGCAGTCGACCATCTCGTCGACGGTGAACTCCTGTCGTTGTATCGATCCATGCCTGATCAGGCCGATCCGACCGGATTTCCGATCGGCATGGGCTTTCACCACATGTGCACCACTCGCATGGCCCATGATCCCAGCGAAGGCGTCGTCGATTCCGACTGCCGGGTGCACGGGATGGACAATTTGTGGATGAGCGGAAGTTCGGTGTTTGCCACGGGCGGGGTGGCCACCCCCACCTACAGCATTGTCGCTCTGGCGATCCGTCTCGCTGATCACCTCAAGGAAGTCTTCACTCCTTCAGCTTGACACCGAACACTTGTTCGCACATTCTGACCTGATGGCTGAACCCTCGTTCGTAGCCTCCACGTTGCCCGTCCAGCGCAGCTTCGAGGAACTCGGAACCCCGCTTCGAGACGTCACTTTCTGCGTGGTCGATCTCGAGACCACTGGCGGTTCGCCGACCAACTGCATGATCACCGAAGTCGGGGCAGTGAAGCTCCGCGGCGGAGAATGTCTTGGCACCTATCAGACCCTCGTCGATCCCGGATGCGCCATTCCCCCGGAGATCACGGTGATTACCGGGATCACCGAGTCAATGGTGACCAGGGCGCCCCGAATCGAGTCGATCACACCCTCCCTGCTCGAGTTCATCGGGGATTCGGTGGTGGTGGGGCACAACGTTCGGTTCGATCTTGCATTCATCAACGCCACGCTCGAAGCGCAAAAACGGCCCCGTCTTCCCAACCGGTCGATCGACACCCTTGCGCTGTCGAGACGGCTGCTCCGGCCCGAGGTATCGAACTGCAAACTGGGCACTCTGGCCAGTCGATTTCGTCTCGATCACCAACCAAGTCACCGGGCTCTTGACGATGCCTTGGCCACAGGCGATCTCCTGCATCTCCTGATCGAGCGATCGTCGGCAGTCGGCGCGACCGGCCTCGACGACCTGGTGGCTCTCACCACCTTGGCCGGTGGGCCACAAGCATCGAAGCTCCGGCTCACCGAGTCTCTTCCTCGTTCGCCCGGCGTCTACATGTTTCGGGGCCGCAGCGGATCCGTGCTCTACGTGGGCAAGGCATCGAATCTTCGTTCCAGGGTGCGCAGCTACTTCTCGTCCGATCAGCGACGCAAGGTCGCCCAACTGCTCCGCGAGACCACGAGGATCGACCACCGCGAGTGTGTCAACAGTCTCGATGCAGCGGTCCAGGAGATCCGCCTCATCCATCAACACCTTCCTCGATTCAACAAGCAGGGCAAGACCAGCGGACGCTATCCCTACGTCAAGCTCACGCTTCAGGAGAGATTTCCCCGGATGTCGATCGTGAGCGGGGTCAAGCACGACGGGGGCATGTACCTCGGACCGATCTCGTCTCGAAGAATTGCCCGCCTGCTGATCGAGGCGATCGAGGCCGCCGTCCCAATTCGACGCTGCACCGCACGAATTTCCGCTCACCCAGACCGCACCGAATGCACCGCATCTCAGCTCGGCGTGGCGATGTGTCCGTGCGCTGGATCAGTGTCCGAGACGTCCTATCGCCGCAGCGTCGATCAGGTGGTGGTCGGGCTGAGCGACGACCCTGAGAGCCTTCTGGCTCCACTCCGGATCAAGATCGACTCGCTGGCCCAGGCCGAGCGTTACGAGGAAGCCGCCGACGTACGCGATCGGGCTGCCGCTCTCTCGGGGGCCATCGGGCGTCAGCGCATCTTCAGCTTGTTGTACTCCGCCGGTGAGATCACGTTCACGGCCGACGACTGTCGGATGCAGGTGAAACGGGGGCGTCTGGTGTCGGTCGGCGGTTCCGACCTCAGGCCCCTCAAGCTCCCCGAGCCCGAAGGGCTCGCCGCCGCACCATCGGGTCCGCCCAATCGCGACGAGGCCGACGAGATGTTGTGCGTGGGCCGTTGGATGGCCGCCAACGCGTCGAAGCTCACGCTGGAGTCGGTGTCGGGGGTGTTGGCCGAGCCGGTGCAACGTCCGGCGTCGTTCGTACCGACGGGGAAATCTGTGGCCCGACGAGTGGTCAGCCGGCGCCCGCCAACGCTTCGAGCTTGAGCATCGCCCTGCCATCGTCTATCGCCGCGGCCGCCATCGGTACTCCAGCGTGAAGATCTTCGGCCAAACCCGACACCACGAGACCAGCTGCGGCGTTGAGCACCACGATGTCGCGCGCCGGAGACTGGTCACCTCCGAGCACCGACCGGGCGATCGAGGCATTGGCTCGGGCGTCTCCGCCGGCGATGTCGGAGGGATCGACCCGCCGCAGGCCGAGATCGCCCGCGTCGACTGCCATCTCGACGACCTCTCCGTCTTCGAGGGAGAGCATTCGTGATGTCCCGGCGGTGGTGAGTTCGTCGAGCCCGAGGCTGTTTGGACCGTTGCCGTGCACAACAAGCGACCTGACCGACCCTGTGGAGGCCAGAACCCCGGCCATGGTGTGAGCCAGATTCCAGTCGGCGACCCCGATCACCTGGCGAGTCAGACGCCCGGGATGGGCCAGTGGTCCGAGGACGTTGAACACGGTGGGGATCCCGAGCTGGGCACGCACCGGCCCGACGTGACGCATGGCGGGATGGAAGGTGCGGGCAAACGCAAACCCGACACCGATCTCTCTCACGTGCCGTTCCAGTGTTTCGGGTTCCACCTCGATGGGTACGCCGAGCTCTTCGAGCAGGTCGAAGCTGCCCGATGTGGACGATGCCTTGCGGTTACCGTGTTTGCAGACCGTGGCGCCTGCTCCGGCGGCCACGAACGCTGCCATGGTCGACACGTTGAGGGCATGTAGTCGACGCGAGGCCGATCCACCCATGCCGACGATGTCGATGGTGTTGTCGGGCAATCGAAGCGGGCTCGACGCGGCGAGCATCGACCGCTGCATACCGGACAGCTCCTCGACCGTGGCGCCCTTGATCTGCAGGCCGAACATGAACGCCGCAATCTGGGCGTCGGAAGCCTCACCGGCAAGAACACAGTCGACTACGGCCTCTGTGGTCGCGGCGTCAAGATCGGAGCCCGCGGCGAGAGCACCAAGGATGGCCGGCCAGCTTCCGAATTCCTTGAGGGCGTTCATCGGATCTCTCCGGTCGAGTCGACGAGAAGTGTGCGGGAATCGAACTACGAAGGGTCAGGGACGCAGATCGGTGAGTAGTTCCGCGACCGTAGCTTCGCTCAACAAGGCTGTCTCTGAGTATTCCGGGTGATCGATCGCGACCGACACAGGACCTCGCACGAAGGCATCGACCATGTCGTCGCCGATCGGGAACCTGATGTAGTTGACCGACGGCGGCACCTCTCGGGTGAGCATCTCGGCATGGGACTCCTCGATCTCGGCCTTCACGACCGTGCTTCGCTCACCGTCACCGATTCGTAGGCTGATGGTGTCGAGGATGCCCACGAGCAGGGGTTTCCAGTGTCGTTGCTCTTCTTCGGTGACCATCTCGATGAACATCGTGCTCGACAGTTCACCCGGCGCCGGGATGAGCGGGTTGTAGGTGTCGAGTTCGATCTCGATTGCCTGGTCGGTTGCCAGCTTCTCGACCCGCGCCATCTCCTGGATCTGAAATCTGATCGTGTCGCGACTCTCGAACACGAATGTGACGATCGGGCCGACCGAGACCCGCCTCCGTGTCTTGACGGCGATGATGTCGGATCGAAACTGCTCGCGTTCGCGTTCGTAGGCACGTTGATCGGCAATGTCGTCGAGGGTGAGTTTGCGGTTCAAGGTCGCTCCAACGGCGCCGATTCGGACGGAATTCCGTAGGCCCGGGCCATGACCTGCAGGGGGTGAGTGGGCACATCGCCGGTTTCGAGCACGATTCCACCGTTGGCGAGGGAGCAGTCGCCGGCCACGGCCTCGCTGTCGGCGGCGTTGATCGCCTTGGCCATCTTGGCGGCCACTCCTCGTGCCATGTCGAAGTTGCGTTCCTTGAGCCCCCAGGTGCCGTCGATGCCTGAGCACTCCGCCACAACCTTCACCTTCGCTCCGGTGAGCTTCATGAGATCGCGGCTCTTGAGGCCAACGTTCTGGGCCCTCAGGTGACATGGAGCGTGGTAGGTGATGCTGACCGGCACCTCACCGGGGAACTCGTCGTCGAACTCGAATCCTTCGGCCTTACGGGCCTCAACGAGGTACTCGGCGGCATCTCGGGTGCGGGAGGCGACGAACTCGGCGTCGGGGCCGGCCACATAGTCGGCGTAGTCGTACTTCAGGACGTATCCGCAGGTGGGCTGGGGCACAACCACAAGAGTCTCGGGGTCGCCGTCATCACGGGCCTGGTCGGCATGGCGGATGGCGTCGGCGAGCACTCCTACATTCTTCTCGGCGTGCTCGCGGAAGGCGTCGACGTCGCCGTGATGCAGGTAGGGAGCACCACAGCAGACCTGACCGTTGGGGAGGCTGCACTCAATGCCGTTGTGCTCGTAGACCTTGACCATGTCGTGGCCGACACCAACGTCTTGGTATTCGACAATGCAGGTCGGGAACAGCACGACGGAAGCCTGGCGACCGCGTCCGAGCGACGGCCGACGCCTCTTGAACCAGGTGGAGAAACGTTGCCTGGAGTAGGGCGACAGCACTCGTTGCGCCGATATGCCGACGGTCTTCTCGACGAGTCGACGGACCTTGCTGCCGGGGGTGCCGAGGGCCTTGTTGACCACCGGTGCGGCAGCCGTGTTGACCCGACCGACGAGATCGGTGTTGGCCAGCGCCTTGTCGGCGAGCTTGCTCCGCAGAGGGATCTTGCGCTCGCGGTGGAGCACCTGTTCGGCTCTCAACATGAGCCTCGGAAAGTCGAGGTTCCACTCATGGAGATTGGGCGTGTAGGGGCAGTTGACGTAGCAGAGCTTGCAGTTGAAGCACTCGTCGACGACCTGATTCTGTTGCTCCACCGTGAGCTTCCCGACGTCCTGATCGTCGTGTTCGTCGACGAAGGAGAACAGAGTCGGGAACGAGTCGCAGAACTTGAAGCAGAGTCGACATCCGTGACACAGGTCGAACACCCGGGTCATTTCTTCGCGTAGATCCGACTCCAAGAAATAGGCCGCGTCGAAAGGATCGTATGTGGTGGTCACGTCAGGCCTCTCCCCGAGAGATTTCGATCAACGATTGAGTGTCGGGGCCTCGCCGATCCCGGCAGGCCGGATTCGGCGAGGCACCCCACAACAAGTTCAGCTGAGGCTCTCGAGGCCCTGGGCAAAGCGCCCGGCGTGACTCTTCTCGGCCTTGGCGAGGGTCTCCATCCATTCGGCGACCTCGACGAAGCCTTCTTCACGAGCGGTCTTGGCCATTCCGGGGTACATCTCGGTGTACTCGTAGGTCTCGCCGGCGATCGAAGCCCTGAAGTTGTCTTCGGTGTCGCCGATCGGCAATCCCGTGGCGGGGTCGCCGACCTCGGCGATGTAGTCGAGGTGGCCGTGAGCGTGGCCGGTCTCGCCTTCGGCGACCGAACGGAACAGAGCAGCCGCGTCGGGATAGCCCTCGATGTCGGCCTTCTGGGCGAAGTAGAGATAGCGGCGATTGGCCTGGCTCTCGCCTGCAAACGCAGCCTTCAGGTTTTCGAGCGTCTGTGAACCAGCCAGTTCAGGCATGGGGGTCTCCTATTTGTTGCTTGGTTGTTTGGGATCTTGTGTGTTGCATCGGGAGCAGCTCCCACGCAGCACCAATTCAGCGGTCGAGACGCTGACTCCGAGGTCTTCGACCCCGTCGAGTTGCAGGTCGGTGAGATGAGCCGGAACGTCGACAACCACACCGCACTCATTACACACCAGATGGTGATGTAGGGCGAGATTGTGGTCGTAGCGAACGGCGCCGGTTCCCAGGTCGAGCATTACCAGTTCACCGAGCTCTGACAGCTCCCGCAGGATCTCATAGACGGTCTTCAGAGAAATGGTCGGCAGATTCTTGGTGACCGAGCGGTGAACCTGTTCGGCCGTGCTGTGACCCGGACCGCTGTCGAGGGCCTCGAACACGGCGATTCGCTGGGGGGTGACCTTTCGGTCGGTCTCCCTGAATCGTCGGGCGAGGGCCTCGGGTGATCTCACCCGGCCACCATACCCTAATCAACAATGATTGTTGTCACGTTCTGTGGAATATTCTGTCGCAAAACTCTCCCCGATACGATCAACAGTTCCCCATGATCTCCCAACTCGATCTCAACGTCGTCACAGCCGGCGCCATGATGACGCTGCTCCTCACTGGTCCCGCCGCGATCGTCCGTGCCGTCGTCGACAACGACGGCGACGCTCCCGTGTGGGTCGTCGGCCTGTACCTCGTGATAATCACCGGGTATCTCCTCGGCGGGGCCCTGGCCGGACGCCAGCACCCCTCGACCGCGTTCGTTCACGGAGCCGCTTCCACGGTGCTGGCGTTCGCCGTACTTCAGACCATCGGGGTGATCCGCCGTCTCGCCGGCGGCGACAGCATCTCGGTCGGCGCACTCGTCTTCAACGGCCTTCTGGCGGCTTCGATCGGCGTGATCGGGGCGTGGTTCGGAGCCCGCCGCGGCACACTTGGAAGCGGTGGCGGGGAGCCGGCCGGGTGACTGCGGCCCACTTCGGTGGGTCGAGGAAGGTCGGGACTCCGCAGGACAGGGTGCTGGCGAAGCCAGTCGAGG
>JAJCXX010000024.1 GCA_029263195.1 Acidimicrobiales bacterium | reverse complement strand
TGACCTGATTTCCTAAGGGTTGTCAACGGGTTTGTGTTCACGGTGGGTGGGCGCGTTGGGTGGGGCCGGTGTCGGCTTCGGGGTGGTCGAGCGCTGGTTGTTGGTGGCGGTGCGACGTGGGATGTCAGTTCGGGTTGAGTCGTCCTCGGCGGGTGGTGCCGCGGGTGCGGGATCGGATGTTGTCGGGCACGGCGAGCTCGGCGGCGAGGTCGGCGGCGTCTGTGAGGCTGAGTGGGTCTCCGTCGAGATCGCGGGGTTGGTAGGGCTGGCCGGTGGTGGCGATTGCCCAGGCTCGGCAGGCGAGTTTGCGGGCGACGGCGGTGTTGGCTGAGATGTGGTTGTGGCCTCGTTCGGTCATGAGCCGCCGATAGTGCGCAGCGAGTTGGGGGTCTCGGCGGCGGGCAACGTTGGCGGCCTGGTAGAGAGCGAGGCGCAGCTCGGCCGGTCCTTGTTTCGTGATCCGTCTCGATGGTGCTTCGCTCAGCCCTGAGGACCACATCGAGGGGTTCAACCCGGCGTGAGCGACTGCGGCTTTCGCTGAGCGAAACTGTGTGACGTCACCCCACCAGCCACGGATTGTGGAGGCGCATATCGGTCCGAGTCCCGGGATCGAGGTCAACACGTCGTCGGGCCAGTGCTGTTGCCACAGCCCGACCGCCTGATCGGTCGCGTTTCGGTGGCGTTGGTCGGCGGTGTTGATGTCGGTGAGCATTTCGGCGAGTTCCCAGCCGAGACCGTCAAGATCGAGGCGCCCGGCCCAAAACGATGCCCAACCGGCGGCGGCGTCTCGGATCCGTGCTGCTCGTAGTTCGGGGTTGGTGTCGCGGCTGTGAGCGGCGACGATCTCGGTGATCGACCCCAGCCGGGCTCGGCTGAGAGCGCCGAGGTCCGGCCAGCGTCGCAGCAACGGCTGCGCCAACGTGTGTCCGCCACACGCCCGCCACAAATCAGGAAACGCCCACACACCGAGCGCCCACAGCCGGCACTCGACTCGATGCGCGTCAACGGTGCAGACATGACGGCGTCGTATCGCCCGACGCAACGCGATCTGGCCTGGTGGCGGCACCGCAGCAGCGCCAACTCCGAGGACTTCGGCGCAGTGCGCCAACATGTCCGCGTCGATCACATCGGTTTTCGACGCGCCGGTGATTGCTTTGCGAAGCCGAGCGGAGTCGCGGTTGGCAACGAAACCGATCTCGCAGCCCGCCGCGGTCACCGCGTGGGCCAACGGCAGCCACGTTCCCGCGGTTGGCTCCGCGACCACCAACGCTGGGGCGTACGGTTCGAGCCGTTTCGTCAGCTTCGCCAACCCGGCCAGCGTCGGTGGTGTCCGGAAGTCTTCGCGGACCTCGCCTCGTATCGCGATCTGATGCGCCGCGACCACCGCGGCGTCGATACCGATCGACACGACCGGAGTTGTTGTGTTCACTTTCATTGGAGGGTTCTCCCTTACAAATCGAGCAGACCCGCCGGCTGTGATGCGCTTTCAACTCATCTGTTCCGGTCGAACGGGTCTGCGAATGGTTGATGACGGGGAGAGCCCTTCGCTCGCGCTCGACCACCAGCACAGAGCTGTCCCCGACCCCACCCGACACCGCAGAGCGGACGACGTAGCCCACCCAGCCATGTGATTCATACGGTGCACCGAACCCACGGCCAGGCCGAAAGGTCCCACCAATTTCCTCAACCGAGTCTGCTCAGAAACGAGCCCCGGCAACGATCAGGTCAACGAGCCAAAAGCCCAGGGGAAATGCGTCACGACCGGGACTCCTCCCGAGGCCACACTACGCGGCCACCCCCCACTGACGGGAAGGCACCCTCAGGAATACATGGGGATTTGTGGGGTGTCGGAGGGGTGGACCGTCAGGATTCCGTCCATGGTGAGATTGGTGTGAAAGCCCTGGTCAGAGGGTGTGTGCGGCCGGAGGGGTGTCGTTTGCAAATGGATTTGCTAATGCTCGTCGTGGATCGCGCGGTGGCGCCGGGTGTTGGGCCATGCGTTTGGACCTCATGAGCGGGCCTCGTGAGGCCGGAGTCAAGCCGATCTGGCGTGCCGATCGCGAGCGGCCTCAAGCGCGGTCGAGCGGCGTGATTATCGAGTGGCCTGAGCAGCGCCAGGGGCGCACGACTTCGCCGGCGATGCGGCGCGGCCTGCCTATTCTTGTGCGTGTGCGTGCCCGAAACTCTGTCGTGGCTGGTCATGCCGCGTTTTGGTATTCGTTGATGAGTCCGTTGCAACGGGTGGTCGTGATGACTTGTACCGGTGGTGGGGGAGTGCCTCCGAGGTCGTGTTCGTTGGATAGCGGTGGCCGCTGATGGAGTGAGCGGTGTGGCCGGTGCTCGTTGTAGTGCTGTATGTAGTCCACGATCAGGCGGTGGAGCTGGTGTTGGTTCCAGATGATGGTGCGGTCGAGCAGCTCGCGACGCAGCGAACCGATCCAACGCTCAGCGAACGCGTTCGCGACCGGTGTCCGGACCGGAGTCTTGAGGATCTTGAAGCCTTCGGTTCGGAAGAACTCGTCGAAGCTGTCGACGAACTGACTACCACGGTCACGCACCAGCGCCCTCGCTCCGGTGAGCCGGTCGGCGTGGCGCAGGAACAGGTTGCGGGCGGCTTGGGTGGTCCATGGCCCGGTGGGGTTCGCGGTGATCCCGGCAAAGAACACTTCGCGGCTGGTGACGTCGATGAAGAACAGGAGGTAGTAGCGGCGTAAGAGAGCGGTGTCTACGGTGGCGAAGTCGCACGCCACCGCGGCCTGGGACCGCAGGAACTGGGTCCGAGTGACCGCAGAGCGTTGCGGTGCTGGGTCGATTCGGTGGGCCTGGAGGATCCTCCAGATCGTGGACGCTCCGACGCGATGGCCGAGACCGACAAGTTCGCCGTGGATCCGGCGATACCCCCACGTCGGATTGTTGGTAGCCATCTCGATCACAAGTCGGCGCACCGCTTCGGCGGTGGATGGTCGTCCTGGTGGCCGGTGCGGTTGGGTCCAGTGCTTCGCGACTCGGCGGCGATGCCAACGCAGGAGGGTGTCGGGAGTTACGAGCCAGCCTGTCCTTCGCTGTCGGGGCACGGCTTGAGCGATCGCGCCGAGCATGCTCCGATCGTCGTCGGTGATCGCAGGCGCGGCATCGCGCCGGCCGAGCACGGCAAGCTGGTGGCGCAACACGATGATCTCAAGATCCTTGGAGCGACCCGAACGAACAGCCAGACGTGCCATCGACGCGAGAAAGCAGTACAAGATACGAAACATGGAGCTTCTCTGATCGGCCCGCGTCGTGCCTGGTCAACGCACACGGCCGAGTTTCGGGCACGCACAGGTCAGGCTGCTTTTCGGTACTCGTTGATGAGGCCGTGGCATCGGCTCGATTTCACGACCCGAAGATGGCGTCCATCTTCTGGCGGTGGTGCCTCGGCGGGCTCCGGTGACTGTTGGTCGAGCGAGCGATGGGGTCGGTGGGTGTTGTAGTGCTCGATGTAGTCGATGGTCAAGCGTTCGAGTTGTTGTTGGTTCCAGATGATGGTGCGATCGAGCAGTTCTCGGCGGATGGTTCCGATCCAGCGTTCAGCGAAGGTATTGGCGACCGGGGTGTGGACCGGGGTCTTGAGGATCTTGAGGCCTTCGGTTCGGAAGATCTCGTCGAAGGTGTCGATGAATTGGCTGCCTCGGTCTCGGACCAGGGCTCGCGAGCCGGCGAGTTTGTCGCCGTGGCGGAGGAACAGGTTGCGGGGCGGCTTGGGTGGTCCAGGCCCCGGTCGGGTTGGCGGTGACACCGGCGTAGAAGACTTGGCGGGTGGGGACGTGGATGAAGAACAGCACGTAGTAGCGGCGGAGCAGGGCGGTGTCGACGGTGAAGAAGTCGCAGGCCACGGCGGCTTGAGAGTGGAGGAACTGCGACCAGGTCACCTCGGATCGCTCCGGGCTGGATCGGTGCCGTTGGCTTTGAGGATCTGCCACACGGTCGACGAAGCGATCCGATGGCCGAGGCCGTTCAATTCGCCGTGGATGCGTCGGTAGCCCCAGGTCGGGTTCTCGGCGACGAGGCGCAGGATGAGTCGACGGATTTCGATCGAGGTTGATGGGCGTCCCGGTCCTCGAGTGGCATGTGTCCAGTGACGGGCGACGTGGCGACGGTGCCATCGGAGCAGGGTGTCGGGCGTGACGATCCAGTCTGTTCGTCGTGGGCGGGGGAGCGCGGCGGCGATGGCGCCGAGCAGGGTCCGGTCGTCGTCGTTGAGTACGGGTCGGTTGATCTGGCGGCGAAGGACTGTGAGTTGGTGGCGGAGCACGATGATCTCGAGGTCCTTGGAACGATCGGAGCGGACCGCGAGACGGGTGAGCATGGCGATAAGGCGGTAGAGAATGCGGAACACAGTTGGCCAGCATCGGCTGCGTTTCCCCTGATCAGTGCCCACGATCGAATATTCGGCCCCCACGCTTTTGTTCGGGCCGTGCCAGGTCCCGCTGGATCGCTTCGCTTGGCTGACCTCAGGGGGCTTTGGGCCGTCGTGTGTGTTTCGTGGCTGAGTAGTTGTTGACTGCGTTTCGTGAGGATCGCCAGATGCCGTCGGGTCCTTGGGTGGCGTCTAGTCGTCCTCGTTGTGCGGCTTGGCGCAGTGCGGGCACGGAGAATTG
>JAJCXX010000023.1 GCA_029263195.1 Acidimicrobiales bacterium | reverse complement strand
TGCGGTGCCGAGCGAGACGGTCGACACCGGAATGCCGGCATCGACAGCGGCTGACACCGCCACCTCAACCGATCGGCCGACGGTTGGCGTGCCATCGGACAACAAGACGATGATCGCCGCGATGTCCTCGTCGGAATCTGGCTCCAACGGTGGTGGATTCGGGGCTGACCGGATGGCATCGATGGAAGCAAAGATGGCATCACCAGTGGCGGTGGCCTCGCCGAGTTGGAGGCTCTGAACCGACGCAGCGACCGCAGCCCGGTCGCGAGTCGGTACGACCCTCACGACCGGAATCCCGTTGAACGACACCAAGCCGATGTCGAGGGTGTCGGGGGCGCTCTCGACGAACGCCAGAGCGGCCTGCTTGGCCGCGTCGATGCGGCTCGGGGCGACGTCCTCGGCGCCCATCGAAAGAGAGGTGTCGATGGTGAGCACCACCGTGGCATTACGACGAGGGACATCCTCGGACCGGGCCGGCCCGGAAATCGCCAGCACCATCGACGAAGCCACCGCCAAGAACATCAACGCCACGAAATGGCGTCGTATCCCGGGCCGACGGGGCGCCACGGTGTCGAGAAGTGAGGTGTCGGAGAACCTGATGGCGTAGCGGCCACGTCGGCGTTGCGCGATTAGGTAGCCGATCGCCAACAAGCCGACACCGAGCAGCAGCCACAGACGTTCCGAATCAGCGAAACTCACTGGGCGACCTTCGTGATCATGCGGCGTCCGCCCCGCCGTCGACGGTCGACGAATTTGGCAAGCGCCACGACCCAATCTTCGTCGGTGCGCAGAACCACATGATCGGCTCCGGCCTTTCTGACCGCCGCCGCGTGGTCCGACAGCCGGACCCGGCCGGCCTCGGCGAAACGTTCGCGCAGCGCTCGGCTACCCGTGTTGATCTCGACCACGTCACCGGTTTCGGAGTCGACGAACTCGACCACCCCCACATCGGGAAGTTCGAGCTCTCGTTGGTCGACGATCTCGATGACGAGAGTCTCATGGCGGATACACACGGCCTTCAGAGCATCGGCCCAGTCGGAGCCGAGAAGATCGGAGATCACCACAGCGAGGCCGCCCCGACGGCCCGGTCCGGCGAGACGGCGGAGTCCCGGCTCGAGCCCTTGGCTGCCTCCGGCTCGTGAAGCGATCGTCGACATCCGATGCAGCATCGCCATCGTGTGCCGCCGGCCGGACCCGGTGGGGATCTCGTGCAGGGTTTCGCCGTCGGAGATCACCGCCCCGATCCTGTTGCCGACCCGGTCGGTGAGAATCCCGATGGCCGCGGCGGCCGAGATCGCCAGATCTGCCTTGGTTCGGGTGGACGTGCCCCAATCGAGACTCGGCGAGAGATCGACGAGCGCCCAGGTCTCGAGTTCGCGGTCGGCGACGCTGTCGCGGATGTGGGCTTGTCCGGTGCGGGCGGTGACGTTCCAGTCCATGCGCCGCACGTCGTCACCCGGGGCGTAGATGCGGGCCTCGCCCGCCTCGGACCCCAGTCCGGGAATCAAGCCGCGGTAGTCGCCCTGTAACAACCCGTCGAGTCGACGCGTGACGTCGAGTTCGAGTCGTCGCAGCACGACCCGAGACTGTTCGTCGTCGGTCGCATCGACCTGATCGGCCGAGGAAGCACCTTGGTGCCGTCGAATCATGGCCGGTCGGCCGAGCGCACCGGATCCTGGGTGGACGGCGACACGATCGGCGCGGGAATGGTGCTGAGGATCCGGTAGAGGAGATCCTCTGCGGTCATGTCGGCGGCCAGTGCCTCATAAGACAACACCATTCGATGGCGGAGCACCTCCGGGGCGACATCGAAGATGTCTTGGGGCACTGCGTAATCTCGGCCCCGGAGAAGGGCGATCGCCCGACCGGCCCGCACCAGACCGAGTGTGGCTCGAGGACTGGCGCCGTATTCGATCATCTCCTCGAGTTCGGGGACTCCCAGCAGCGTTGGTTGGCGCGTGGCGGTCACGAGGTTGACCGCATACTCGATCACCGCCGGCTCGACGATCACCCGATCGGCCTGCGCCTGAAGTTCGAGAATCCCGGCCGGCGTGAGGACTTGCGACGCCACTGGCGCCCTGACCCCCATGCGGCGGACGATCTCCACCTCTTCGGCCGGCGACGGATAGTCGACGAGAACCTTCATCAGAAACCGGTCGCGCTGGGCCTCCGGCAACGAATACACGCCCTCCGATTCGATCGGGTTTTGGGTGGCGAGCACCAAGAAGGGATCGGGAACGACATGGGTGGTGTCGCCGATGGTGACCTGATGTTCGCCCATCACCTCGAGCAGGGCCGACTGGACCTTGGCCGGCGCTCGGTTGATTTCGTCGGCGAGCACGAAATTGGCGAATACCGGGCCGAGTTCGACATCGAAGGACTCTGAAGATGCCTTGAAGATTCGGGTTCCGACAATGTCGGAGGGCAGCAGGTCGGGGGTGAACTGCACCCGACTGAACGTGCCGCCGGTGATGTCGGCGAGAGTGCGAACGGCCAGCGTCTTGGCCAACCCCGGTGGCCCCTCGATCAAGCAGTGTCCGCCGGACAACAACGCCACAAGCAGGCGTTCCACCAGCAATTCTTGACCCACGATCACCCTTCGCAGTTCGACCAGCGCCCGTTCGAGTGTCGGTTGTGGCTCGTTCGAGGCGGGTGCTGCCTGATCTTCGAAATTGGTCACTTGATCCGGTCTTTCGGTGCTTGGTGTTGTGATGTGGTCGATGGCATTCAACGTGGCGCACGATAAGCGCGAGCGAAAGGGGTTGGGAGGTAGCGTCTCGGCGATGAGGATTCTTGTTGTCGACGACGAGGTCGATCTCGCCGACGCTGTGGCCCGTGGCCTTCGTCGCGAGGGCTACGCCGTTGATGTTGCCACCGACGGCCAGGACGCCCTCGACAAGTCCGATTTCACCCCCTACGACCTCGTGTGCCTCGATATCACGATGCCCGGCCTCGACGGGGTGGAGGTATGTCGGCAACTGCGTGAACGTGCCACCGACGGCAACTCGCCACGAGTATTGATGCTGACCGCTCGCGACAGCGTCGACGACCGCATCACCGGCCTCGACGTGGGTGCCGACGACTACCTCGTCAAGCCTTTCGCGTTCGGCGAACTCACCGCACGGGTGCGAACGTTGCTCCGACGAGACACCGCCCAGCCCTCCGCGGTCATGGATGTCGGCGACATCCACCTCGATGATTCCCGCCACCGGGCCTGCCGCGGCGAGCGCGACCTCGAGCTCACCGCCAAGGAGTTCGCGCTGCTTCGATACTTCATGCACCACCCCGACAAGGTGCTGTCGCAGGAACATCTACTCGAACATGTCTGGGACGAACACGCTGATCCCTTCACCAACACTGTGAGGGTCACTGTGGGCACGCTCCGTCGCAAGCTCAGCGAGGGCGACGAGCCTCAGGCGATCGAGACCGTGATCGGTTCGGGATACCGGCTTCTGCCCGACGGGCCGACGGGCGAGTCGAGTGAAGCGGTCGCAGGTGACTGACGTGTCCGAGGTGGCGGTTTCGCCGCGTATGCCGGGCTGGCGCGGTTCCATCCGGTTTCGGCTCACGGTGCTCTACTCGGTATTGCTGTTCGGCCTCGGGGCGATCGTGGTGGGCGGAATCTACGCGGGGCTGTCACGCAGTCTCGAACAGCAGGACATCTCTCGTACCGACCGAGCCGCGGTCATGTTCCGCGACATCGACGGCCAGCTGGCGCTCGGTCGGATCGATTTCGAGGTAACCGACCCGCTGGCGGTATTCGAGCGCGAGGTCAACTCCCAGGCGCTCGATCAGTTGCGCACCTATGCGTTCGGTGCGCTCGGCATGCTCTTCGTGGGAAGCCTCGGAGTCGGCTGGTTTGTGGCCGGCATCGTGCTGCGCCCGGTGGGGCGAATCACGGGTGTGGCGCGCGACATCCAGGCCACCGACCTGTCGCGAAGAATCGATCTCGAAGGCCCCGACGACGAACTCCGGCAACTCGCCGACACCTTCGACGACATGCTCCAACGAATCGACAGCGCGTTCGAGTCGCAGCGCGAGTTCATCCACGAAGCCAGCCACGAACTCCGCAATCCTCTCGCGGTGATCCGCACCAACGTCGATGTGGCTCTCGCCGACCCGGACGCCACTGTCGATGATCTTCGTTCGGCGAGCGAGGTCGTGGGCAGGTCGGCCTCAAGGATGTCGATCCTTGTCGACGACCTACTCGACTACGCCCGTCACGGAACCCGCCCCACCCGCGAGGAAGACCTCGACCTCGGACCGCTGGCCTGCGATCTGGCGGCCGAGTTCGCCACCCTGGCCGATGCCCGCGAGCTCACGCTCACCGCTGAAGTCGCCGATGAGCCGCTTCCGGTCTGCGGCGACGGTCCGGCCATTCGCAGGGCGATCGCCAACCTGCTCGCCAACGCGGTGAGGCTGGCTCCGGCCGGATCTTCGATCTCGGTTCAAACCGGTGAGAACGAGGACGGAATTTGGGTCCAGGTGGCCGATGAGGGCCCCGGGATCGCCCCTGAAGCCCAGAAAAAGGTCTTCGACCGCTTCTGGCGCGGCGACCGCGCTCAGGCCCGCAACGAAGGCCGTTCCGGCCTGGGCCTCACGATCGTGCAGCAAATAGCTCAAGCTCACGGCGGACGTGTCGATCTCGAATCAGAGGTCGGTGCCGGGTCATCGTTTACCCTTCGATTGCCCAGAAGTCATCACCAGCCCCGGGCCTGAACGTCTTTCTTCCGATTTTCGGAACTTCTTACTGTCCCTTTCCCCCTTGAGGAATACGGTCTTCGCATGGATCGAGATTCGACCAACCAGTCGCCTGACGGCAATTCCCTCCCGCCGTCGAGCCGGCCCGCCGGAGATGAGCTGGTGACATCTATTGAGGACGATGCAGTCCATCCCCCCACTGCATCTGTCCCCGTCCCTCCCATGGACGGTGTCACCGACCTCCCGGCGGGCCAAGATTTGGCCGTGCCCCCGCCGCCACCACTCGCATCGGGCGGCACGGCCGACAATCTCCCCACCGCTCCCTCTGATCCCACCGACCCGTGGGGCTCGCCCCGGTCGGTGTTCGGCGAGTCGCCCCCGACGGAGTTTCGTCCCGAGCCACCGGCATCGCCGGCTCCCCCCAGTCCAGCCGACTTCGAGCCACCGCATTCGGTGCTCGGTCGGCCCCCGTTCTCCCCACCCCCAGCCTCCCGCGTGGCAGATCCGCCTCTCCCACGGCGCCGAGGTTGGAGGGTGGCGGCAGGTGTGGCCGCCGTTCTCATTCTTGCGGCAGGCAGCTTCGCGGTGGGCACAATCGTGTCGTCCGACAGCATTTCGGATTCCTCGGGCGACACCCAGCAGGTCGCTCTGCCCACCAGCAGCGCCGACCTGACCCCGGCCCGAACGCTTCCCGATGCACCCGGCCCTCTGGGCACAGGTGCCGACTCTGATGAACCGGTGGCCGATGTGGCACGTGTGGTTGCCCCGTCGGTGGTGCTGGTGCAGGCCGATCTCGGGCAGGGTTCCGGCATCGTGTGGGACGCCCAGGAGGGCTACATCGTCACCAACAACCATGTGGTGGCCGACTCCCGAAACGTGCAGATCACATTCGCCAGCGGCGCCACGGTTCCGGGCGAAGTGGTCGGAGGCGACTCGCGACGCGACGTGGCGGTCATCAAGATCGACCCCGACACCGTTGATCTGGTCCAGGCCGTGTTCGCACCGGCCCACACCGTTGAGGTCGGTCAATTGGCGGTGGCCATAGGCAGCCCGTTCGGGCTCGACCAGACCGTCACCGCAGGAATCGTCAGCGCCATCGACCGAGTCAATCGTGAGGCCGGATCCGACCTCGAAAACACGGGTCCGGTGGGCATGATCCAGACCGACGCTCCCATCAACCCGGGCAACTCCGGTGGGGCGCTGGCCGATCGCCAGGGCCGAGTGGTCGGCATGAACACGGCTATCCGCACCGATGGCCGCACCGAAGGCAACATCGGCGTCGGATTCGCGGTTCCGTCCGAGACGGTCGACCTGATCGCCCAGCGCATCGTCGCCGGCGAGTCCCTCGAATTCGGTTTCCTCGGCATCCGCGGACAGTCACCCACCGACGGCACTCAAGGTGCAGTGGTGGCGAGTGTCGAGGCCGATTCGCCAGCGGCGACCGGCGGACTCGAGATCGGCGACCTCATCGTCGACATCGGCGGTGAGCCCGTCGCCACGATGGACGAACTGGCCGCACAGATCCAGCTCTACCGCCCCGGCGACACCATCGTCGTCGATGTCGTCCGTGAAGGTGCCAGCGTCAGCCTCGTGGTGGTCCTCGGCTCGAGCTGACAACCGATCAGTGGCGAGGCCGCCGGTAGTATCGGCCGGGCATGTTCCTAGCACTGATAATCGCAATCGCCGCTCTTGGCCTCATCGCAGCTTCGGCGTTCGTGTTGCTGCGCGATCGAGGCGACGACCGGATGGCCGTTGGCTCGCCGACTGCCCCACCGAGAGTCGATCGGCCCGAGGCTGCGCCAGCGGCGTCCGACGACGGAATCGCAACCGAGACGCCGGTCGTCCGGCTGTCGTTCCGGGATCGTCTCTCCAACGCCCGCTCTTCGATGTCGGGCTATCTCGGGTCGGTGTTCAGCCGAGGCGCGATCGACGACTCGACCTGGGAGTTGCTCGAGGAGGCGCTCATTCGAGCTGATGCCGGCGTGGCCACCGCCACCGACATTGTCGGCGCCGTCAGATCCACTTCCGAGGTCGACGGAATCGAAGATGCGAGCGAACTCGCCGCGCTCGTCAAAGCCGAGATCAAGCAGCGCCTGAGCGGCTTCGATCGCTCCCTCGATGCCGAGACCGCCGACGGCGGTCCGGCAGTGTGGCTGTTCGTCGGGGTCAATGGGGTCGGGAAGACGACCACCATCGGCAAGGTAGCGTCTCGTGAGGTCGAGGCAGGCCGCCAGCTGGTGCTGGCAGCCGGCGACACGTTTCGGGCGGCCGCAGCCGAGCAGCTCGCCCTGTGGGCCGAAAGAAGCACGGTCGACATCGTGCGCGGCGCCGACGGCGCCGACCCTTCGTCGGTCGTGTTCGATGCTGTCGAGCGGGCCGCAGCTCGGGGAGCCGATCTGGTGCTGGCCGACACGGCCGGAAGGCTCCACACCAAGACCAATCTGATGGAAGAGCTGAGCAAGGTCCGTCGGGTGGCCGAGAAGGGCGCGGGAACCGTCACCGAGACGCTTCTGGTCATCGACGCAACCACTGGTCAGAACGGAATGTCGCAGGCCCGTCAGTTCGCAGAGGCGGTCGACGTCACCGGTGTGGTGCTCACCAAGCTCGACGGTTCCGCTCGCGGCGGCATAGTTCTGGCGATCCACTCCGAACTCGATCTTCCGGTGAAGCTCGTGGGCCTCGGAGAGGGCATCGCCGATCTCGTCGACTTCGACTCAGATGAGTTCGTCGACGCGCTCTTCGACTGACAACGGGTCGACCGATACCCCGACCGGTCAGCCGGCCGCGGGAATCGGCGAGTGACCGCAGGCCACCACCGATTCGTTGATCGCGTCGACGGCGGCGCTGAGGCGGACCGAGTCGGTGACTCCCAAGGCGTCGGCGATGGCGGTCCCCAGGTCGGATCCCGAGGCCAATCCGGTATCGATGTTGATCGCCCAGTCGAGAACGCGAGCCAGCTCGGGCCGTAGATCCTCCGGGGCCACGAGTTGGGCATCCTCCATCGACCGGCTGAGATTGATCAGCTCCGAGTTGGGATCGCCTCCGAAACCGGGGGCGAGAACACCGCTGCGCGCGCTGACGGCACCCGCCGCCTGACACCAGGCGACCTCGTCGTAGCCACCGCCGCCCGTAGAATCGGAATCGCCTCCCGACGCCACGATCACGGCAATGATTCCGAATCCGACCACGGTGACCGCTACGGCCGCCCATTGACGAGGTGAAAGGCTCACGGTGCCGACCGTAGTGGCGCCATGGCGGGTCGGCCATGTCCACCGTCAACCGACTCATGTGAACTCAGCAGACTGACAAGTCGGGACTTTGTCGCCGCGCCGCAGAAATCGACATCACGATCGCGCCATTTGGGGTCGTGACGTCATCAGAAACGCTCCCGCCAAGGGGACCGAGGCGCCAGCGTTCGACCCTCATCGAGTCGTATCCGCCGGCGAAGGTGAGCCCTGGAATCAGGCGTAGAGCACCGGCGGGCGCGCCGAGGGTGATGCCCTCGGGTGTGGCCAATCCGGTTGTCGACGAGACCTCGGCTTTGGCCGTATCCAAATCGGAGTACCGCCATGCCGAGAATGTCGGCATCTCGGTGGGCGTGCCGTCGCTGTCGAAGGCGACAGTTAATCCGCCCCACACAACGGTCCACTCATCCACGCATGTGATTCTGGGTTCTGGTCCCTGCGCGTCCGGGTTGCCGAACGTTGCCGTCAGCGCCGCAATGACTTCTTCGCGCGGCGTGTCGAATCGGAGGTCGGCCAGACCGTCCGGGCGCAGGATGGACCGGCTGGACTCTGTTGCCGGTAGCGGATCCGTCGGCGGATTTGGATCGTTGTCTGCATCGACCACGAGGGACGAGAGGATCGCGTCTAACGCGGACGGCCCGTGAGGGCTTCCGAGGCGGATGATGAGCGTCTCGCCCGTGACGGGCACAAATACGGCGTCGGAGAACTCCGTTCCGTCGAGTCGCACCAGCTCGGTTGGGACCCGGCCGACGATCCTGAGAGTGTTGCCGATGATCGATGCCGTCCCGAGTCTGGCGGACATCCGTAGCGCCGAAGGGGCGGGTTCGGCGGACCACGCCCACACCGTGGCCGAATCGGCCACGGCGTCACGGAGTCGGCGGTCACCGTCGCTGTCTTCTTCGAATTGCTCGAGCAGGTCGATCTCCAGGTCGAGCTCATCGCCGACCACAGCGAGCGGAAGTGGGTGAATGAGTAGCGGTCCGTCCACTCCGGCCGTCGGGGGTATGGCACTTCCGGTTGACGCCGTTGGTCGCTCGGGGCTCAACCAGTCGTCGTACAGCGTCAATGCGTCGACGTTTCTGCATCCGTCCACGAAGGGGTACATGAGCGGCGGGGCATCGTCGAGCGCGAACGGAGATGCGTCTGCAGCAGTCTCACACAGCTCCGCTTCCCATGTGCCGGAGCCGAATTGGTCGCGTGTCGCGTCGTAGAGCACCGCGACGGATGGGTCGCTGGGAATCGTGCGGTACACCCAAATGATCGGGTCGCCCTCGTCCGTGAAGGTTGAGTACACCATCACCGCGGCCTGGTTGTTGTCCTCGTGGGCAGCGATGAAGCAGGTGAGCGGACCACGGTCCCTTGGTTCGGAAATGATGCCCAACGGGTCCCGAGCCACACCACACCATGTGTCGTCGCGCAGTTTCCACGCCGCGGCAGGCGATGCGTCGAGACTGACACCCAGCTCGGACAATGCATCGAGTAGAGGGCTGGATTCGATGCGCGGCTCGGCGGTGTCGACAGTGCTGTCAGGCGAGGTCGTTGAGGTCGTCGCGGCCGGGACCGAAGCGACATTGTTCGACACCGGATCGCCCCCGGAGTTCAGTGCCCAGCCGAGTCCGCCCAGCAGGATCACCATCGGAACGGCCCCGAATGCAGCTCGTCGGCGGCGGCGGGCCAGCCGTCGTGACGTAACCTCGGCGCTGAGCGAATCCGCGGCGTGAACGCCAGCGACGGCTCTGTCCATCCCATGTCGAAGCCGGGATTCGAGATCGGGATCATCGGTCACTGGGGGCCGCTCCGTTCATCGGGGATGCGGTGGACGATGGATCGGGCCCCTGCAGCTCTCGACGCATCTGTTCGAGGGCTCGGGAACACCGCGACTTCACAGTGCCCGGGGCGATCTCCAGAAGGTCGGCGATCTCGGATTCACTTCGGTCCTCGTGAAAGCGGAGAACGATCACCGCCCGTTGCTCGCCGGGGAGGCCGGCGAGCAGCTCGAGAACCGTCAACTGGTCGGCCACCCGCGATTGATCGTCGCTGGTGACGTCGTCGGGCGGCACGGCCCGGGCATCGGCGAGATAGCGGGACCGCACTGCCTCGTGGCGACGCCGATCGGTGAGTCGGGTGGTGATGACTCGACGGACGTAGCCATCTGGATTGTCGATGGAGCCGCGCCTGAGTCGGGGCCATGATCGAGCTACGGCATCGGCCACCAATTCGTCGGCCAGATCGCGGTCTCCACACATCAGATAGGCGTAGCGAATCAACCCATCACGCGCGGCATCGAACCAGTCGCCGATCTCGTCCGACCGTGTCCGTCCCATGGAGGTCAAGAGCATTCCACATGATTGACGGTTGACGGCCGTGTCTGGTTCCATACGTTCGGGTCTCCTCAGGACGTTCACCGATACCCTGATCCGACCATGTTTGAGACACTCTCCGACCGCTTCGAAGGAATATTCAGCCGAGTCAGAGGCCGCGGCGTTCTTTCCCAGGACGACATCGACGAGACGCTCAGAGAGATCCGGCTGGCATTGCTCGAGGCCGACGTCAATCTCGATGTGGTCAAGAGCCTGGTCGGACGCATTCGCGAGCAATGCTCGGGCGAAGCCATTTCAAGTTCGCTCAACCCGGCCCAGCAGGTCGTGAAGATCGTCCTGGAGGAGCTCACGACCAGCCTCGGCGGCGAGTCGATGAAGGTGACCTTCGCCTCCAAGCCCCCCACCGTCGTGTTGATGGCCGGGCTTCAGGGTGCAGGCAAGACCACCAACGCCGGCAAGCTCGCCATGTGGTTCAAGAAACAGGGTCGCAACCCGCTGCTGGTCGGGGCCGACCTGCAGCGCCCGGCCGCGGTCGAGCAGCTCCGAACTCTCGGGTCTCAGATCGGTGTGCCCGTGTTCTCCGAGCCGGGCGATCCGGTCGACGTAGCCGGGAAGTCGATCGGTGAGGCCGAGCGCACCGGGCGCGATGTCGTGATCGTCGACACGGCCGGCCGTCTGGCCATCGACCACGAAATGATGGATCAGGTCCGCCGTATCTCCGGAGCGGTCGACCCGCACTACACGTTCCTGGTCATCGACGCCATGACCGGCCAGGATGCCGTCAACACCGCTCAATCGTTCAACGAGACTCTCTCGCTCGACGGCGTGATCCTCACCAAGCTCGATGGCGACGCCCGAGGTGGCGCCGCGATCTCGGTCAAGGAAGTGGTCGGCCGCCCGATCGCCTTCGCGTCCACCGGCGAGAAGCTCGAAGACTTCGAAGCGTTTCATCCCGACCGTCTCGCCAGCCGGATTCTCGGGATGGGCGACATCGAGACACTCATCGAAAAGGCCGAGCAGGCCTACGAGAAGGAAGAAGCGGAGGAGGCGGCATCTCGGCTTCTCGAAGGCACCTTCACCCTCGAGGACTTCCTCGAGCAGATGCAGCAGATCAAAAAGATGGGTCCGATATCCAACCTGATGGGCATGATGCCGGGCATACCCAAGGAAGCCCGCGACGTCGAGATCGACGACAATCACCTCGCTCGGATCGAGGGGATCATCCACTCCATGACCCCGGCCGAACGAAACAGCCCCGACACGATCGATGGTTCCCGCCGCCGCCGAATCGCTGCCGGCTGCGGCCAGCAGCCCTCCGACGTGAAGCAGCTTCTCGATCAATTCGGTCAGATGCGACGCATGATGAAGCAGTTCTCAGGCTCCGGAACCAAGAAGGCGAAGGGGAAGAATCGCTCCAAGAAGGGCCAGAGACGCAAGGGTGGACGCACCACTCCGAAGGGTCCGGCTCAAGTGTCCAAGAAACCGCTATCGCTTCCGGGGTTGGAAACAGGTGGGTTCCCCGGATTGAATTGACGGGTTGCCGCGGCTCAGCGTCGCCGCGCTCTCACGAACTCTCAAGAATCTCAACATCGAAACACCAAGGAATCAAAGTGGCTGTCAAGCTCCGCCTCGTGCGGGTAGGTAAGAAGAAGCAACCGACATACCGAGTCGTCGCCGCCGACGCTCGCGCTCCCCGCAATGGGCGCTTCATCGAGATTCTCGGCACGTACGAGCCTCGCCAGGAGCCGTCGGTGATCAAGATCGACAACGACCGAGCCGTCCATTGGCTGAAGGTCGGCGCTCAGCCCACCGAACGTGTCGCCAAGCTGCTCAAGATCTCCGGTGCCTGGGAGCTCCACACTGGTGAGGCCACCGAGGCTGTCGCCCCGGCTGCCCCCGCCAAGAAGTCGGCCAAGCAACTCGCACGAGAGACCGAAGCCGCCGAAGCCACGGCCGAGAAGGCCTCCGCCACTGAAGAGGCACCCGCGGCCGACGAGACGAAAGAGGCAGGCGAATGAGCGCCGAATCAGCCAAGACAGTTTGTGAGTTCGTCGTCAAGCAGATCGTCGGCGACCCCGATTCGGTCGCCGTATCGGTGAGCGAAGACGACTCCGCCATCCGCCTCGACGTCACGGTCGGCGACGGAGACATGGGTCGGGTCATTGGTAAGCGCGGTCGAGTGGCCATGGCCATTCGCACGGTCGTGCGTGCCGCTGGGCACGACTCCGACACCGACGCCGACATCGAGGTCGAGTTCGTCGACTGAGCTGATGCTCGACGTCGGCCGCGTTGCCCGATCCCACGGATTGCGTGGCGAGGTCGTGGTCGTTCTCACCTCCAACAGAGTCGAGCGGGTCGCACCCGGCTCGACCCTCTTCGCCGGAGACCGTGCTCTCACGGTCGCAACGTCGCGTCCTCACAAGAACGGACACATCGTTGTCTTCACGGGTGTCGACGGCCGAGAACAAGCCGACCTTCTCAAAGGCCAGGTGCTTCAAGCCGATCCGATCCACGACCCCGACGAGCTGTGGGTCCATGAGTTGATCGGCTCGATGGTCGTCGATCAGACCGGTGTCGAGCGTGGCACCGTTACGCGGGTACTCGAGAACCCCGCATCCGACATTCTCGAACTCGACACTGGGCCGCTGGTGCCGGTTCGGTTCGTCACCGAATTCGAACCCAACACCAAGATCATGGTCGACGTCCCCGACGGGATGTTCGACCTGGATTCGCCATGACCGAGCCGCGAACGCTTCGGGTCGACATCTTCACGATCTTCCCCGAGATGGTTGATTCGTTCGCCGGTGAATCGGTCATCGGTCGAGGCCGACGCGACGGACTGCTCGATGTGAGGGTGCACGATCCACGCGATGCCACCACCGATGTCCACCGCACCGTCGACGACGCCCCCTTCGGCGGGGGAGCGGGCATGGTGATGAAGCCCGAGCCGTTGTTCGACTTGGTCGAAGCAGTCGACCCACCGCGGCCGCTCTTTTACCTGTCGCCCTCGGGACGAATCTTCGATCAAACAATGGCCGAGGAACTGGCCGGCCTCGACGGGTTCTCCTTGCTGTGCGGACGCTACGAGGGTGTCGACGAGAGAGTTCGAGAGCACTTGGTCGACGGTGAGATCTCCGTGGGCGACATGGTGCTCGCCGGCGGCGAGGTGGCGGCGCTGCTGATCCTCGAGACGGTCGGAAGACTGGTTCCGGGAGTGCTCGGAAACTCAGACTCGACCGGAGATGAGTCGTTCAGTGACGGTCTTCTCGAATACCCGCATTACACCCGTCCCGGTGAGTATCGCGGCTGGCAGGTGCCGGAGGTATTGCGATCCGGGGATCACGCCCGTGTCGAGCGATGGCGCCGAGCTCAGGCTCTTCGCCGCACACTCGACGACCGCCCCGATTTGATCGCCGCACGCGGTGGTCTCACCGAGGACGATCGCCGTCAGCTCGACGAATTCGATCTGCTGGCCGAAACCGACAACCGTTCCGTCGAGTAGCGGTTTCAGAGGGTGGGGTCTCGCGACCGTCGCTCTAGACTCGTGCGTCGGTCTGGTCTGTGAACCAGCCGGACAATAATTCTCTCCCGCCGGAGCGCAGTGCGATGCAGCCCACCGATCTGATCGACAATCAAAACCTTCGTGATGATGTCCCCGACTTCGCGCCGGGCGACACGCTCAAGGTGCACGTAAAGGTCATCGAGGGCAACCGTCACCGCACCCAGCTCTTCGAGGGAGTGGTGATTCGTCGCCAGGGCAGCGGTGTTCGCGAGAGCTTCACCGTTCGCAAGATGAGCTTCAGCGTCGGGGTCGAACGAACCTTCCCCCTTCACGCTCCGGTGATCGAGAAGATCGAGGTCTCCAGTCGCGGCGACGTGCGTCGAGCCAAGCTCTACTACCTACGCGACCGAATCGGCAAGGCCGCCAAGGTCAAGGAAAAGCGCTTCAACTGAAGCCCCGTGTCGAGCCGGTGCTCGTCCCGGCCTGATCCAAACCTCATTGTCACTCGGCGTCACTAGCTTTCGCGGCGTGGACAAATCGCGAGTTGCATTGGGTAGATGGGGCGAAGCCCAGGTGGCCCGCCACTACGAGACTGCCGGCTATGTGGTCGTCGATCGAAACTGGCGCGTGCGTGGTGGCGAGCTCGATCTCGTGCTCACACGCGACGACGAGATCGTCTTCTGCGAGGTCAAGACCCGATCATCGGACCGATTCGGTCATGGGGCCGAAGCCGTCGACCACCGCAAACAGCGATTCCTTCGCCGAACCGCCATTAGCTGGCTCGACTCCCACGAACTACGCGGGAAGCTGCGGTTCGACGTGGCGACCGTGGTCGGGCCGCGCATCGACGTGATCGAAGCGGCCTTCTGATCGTGGGGTCAGCGCGGACGGTTTCGGGTCTTACGGCCGTCCCAGCACCCTCGATGCCAGTGGCGTCGGAGATCAGGTTCGCCCACCGGCACGACCACCCAATGGCCGGTTCCTGGCGGGATGTCGCGGTTGCAGTTCGGGCACAGGTAGGCCTTGGTGGCCTGAAACGGCTGCATGAATCGCACCTCGACCTCGCCGTAGGCCTCCGGATCGTCCACTACGCCCCCACGGCCCAGAGCAGCAGCACGACCACCACGAGCAGCGCTGCTGCTACGTAGAGGTAGTCGGTAGGTCGACGGCGTTGAGGCCTGGTGGGGTCCAATCCCATCTGCTCAGTATCGTCTCTGGGTCCGACAACACAACACCGGGATAGGGCGTGCGCAGAATCTTCATCGTGATCATCGCTGCAACCGTCTTCGCGGGGTCGTGCGCAGGCTCACCACCCGAGGTTCCCGTGGGGGCCGACGGCACTGCCGACGCGGTGCTCGTGGTCGGTCGTGAGGTCTTCGGCAACAGCTGCAAGCGCTGTCACGGAGCGAGCGGCGGAGGCGGCTCAGGGCCCCGGCTGCACGGCGATGACTTCGACGATGAGTTTCCCGACGTCGAAGCGTTGGTCGACGTGATCAGGTCCGGTCGCAACCAGATGCCGTCGTTCTCGTCGTCGCTCACCGAGGAGCAGCTCGACGCGGTCGCGAGATACATACGCGAAGTTCTCTGACGACGCCGCGGCGGCGATCGGAAGATCGCTGTCACAGTCCTCGGATAGCTTCAACTTCAGCTCGCCGCCGGCCCATGGCGGTCTCCGACATCGCGACTTCTGGAGACCACCATGCTCGCAACCGTCCGTTCCGCAACTCTGTCGGGGATCCTCGGCCGGCCCGTCCAGGTCGAGGTCCATGTGGCCAACGGGCTTCCCGGATTCACGATCGTCGGGCTGCCCGACCTGTCGTGTCGAGAGGCGAGAGATCGGGTCAGAGCCGCGATCCTGTCGAGCGAACTCGAGTGGCCCATGCGAAGGATCACCGTCAATCTCGCGCCCGGCGACGTCCCGAAGGTGGGTGCTGGGCTCGACTTGCCGATAGCGGTGGGGATCCTCGCGGCATCCGACCAGATTGCCTCCGATTCGCTCGATGGCCTCGGACTCGTGGGCGAGCTTGGCCTCGATGGTTCGATCCGGCCGGTGCCTGGTGTCTTCTCGCTGGTCGACGCGATCGAGGCTCCCACCGTGGTGGTCGCCGGAGCCGACGCTCAGATCACCTCGATCATCACATCGGGTCGGGTCCGGCCGGTCGACACGCTCCAAAATCTCAGCGCAGCGCTCAACGGTTCGGCCCCCTGGCCCGAAATCGGTGGGGGCATCGTCGAAGACGAACCACCATGTGATCCCGACCTCGCCGATGTGAAGGGGCAGCAGGCGGCCAAGTGGGCGCTGGAGGTAGCCGCGGCGGGAGGACACCACTCTCTTCTCGTGGGGCCGCCCGGCGCGGGCAAGACCATGCTGGCCCGGCGTCTTCCGGGCCTTCTGCCCGATCTCACCGACCACCAATCCCATGAGGTCACCCGGCTCCACAGTGCTGCCGGATGTAGACTGCCGCCCTCCGGTCTGATCAGGCGGCCGCCGTGGCGGGCCCCACACCACTCTGCCTCCATGGCCGCTCTGGTAGGAGGAGGAACCGGCCGGTCTCGGCCCGGAGAGGTCAGCATGGCTTCCAACGGGGTGCTGTTTCTCGACGAGATCGGAGAGTTCGCCCCGAGTGTCCTCGATGCTCTGCGGCAGCCTCTCGAGGAGGGCGTCGTGAGGGTGGCTCGGAGCGGTGGAAGCGACGAGCATCCGGCCCGACTGCTTCTGGTGGCGGCGATGAATCCCTGTCCGTGCGGGGAGGGTGGCTCCATCGCCTGCCGGTGCCCGCCCCCGGCCCGGGCGCGGTACGCGAGACGCGTGTCGGGGCCGCTTCTCGATCGCATCGACGTGATGGTGCAGATCGGTCGCCCCGATCCGGTGGCCCTGCTCGATGGCGGCCGCGAGGAATCCTCGACTGAGGTGGCACTCAGAGTGGCCGAGGTGAGGGAGTTGGCTCGTCGGCGCGGTGCCTCCACCAACGCCGAGCTCACCGACGCTCAGCTCGATGAGTATGCGCCTCTCGATCCTGCCGCTCGCGGAGTGGTTCGCGAGGCGCTGGTCAGCGGTCGTCTGAGCGGCCGGGGACTCCGCCGAATCCGCTGTGTGGCCCGCACCATCAGAGATCTCGACGACGCTGGGCCGGAACTTCGCTTCGGCGACGTGTCGGCTGCCCTCACCCTGCGATCCAGGCCGGCCATGGGGGGCGACCATGACTGATAGATCTCTGGCCATCGCCAGTCTGGCGGCGCTGCCCGGAGCGACTCCCCATCGACTCGGCCGTCTTCTGGCTGTCGACGAACCGGAAACGGCCTGGCAACGGGTCATTTCGGGTCGAGTCGGATCCGAGGTCGCTCCCGCTTCGGTGCTCAATGACTGGGCAACGAGTTCGCGGATCGCACGGCAATCCGAATTGTCCACGACCATCAACGAGTTCGGCATCGCGGTCAGTTGCTGGCACGACGATTCGCACCCGACCACACTCACCGCCGACATCGACCCAGCGCCCGTGCTGTTCCGAATCGGGCAGCTCCCCGACAATCTGTTGCCTCGGGTCGCCATCATCGGCACCCGGCGTTGCAGTCCGCTGGGCCGCGAGATCGCATTCGAACTCGGCCGAGACCTCGCGGAGCTCGACGTCGTGGTGGTCTCGGGCCTCGCTTTGGGAATCGACGGCGCCGCTCACCGCGGCGCCCTCAGCGTCGAAGGTGCTCCGCCCCTGGCCGTGGCCGGAAGCGGCCCCGACGTGGTCTACCCGCGGCGACACTTCGATTTGTGGCAGGCGGTCGCACGAAGAGGAATGCTGTGCACCGAAGCACCCATCGGGGCCCGCCCCGAGCCGTGGAGGTTTCCGGCTCGCAACCGCCTGTTGGCTGCCATGGCAGATCTTGTGGTGGTGGTCGAATCGCGTCATGCCGGGGGATCGCTGCTCACCGTCGAGCAAGCGATCCGTCGCGACATTCCGGTCATGGCGGTCCCGGGGTCACTGCGCAACAAGGCGGCCGACGGCGCCAACCAGCTTCTCTCCGACGGCTGCCAGCCCGTCCGCGACGTAGACGACATCGTGGTGGCGCTCGGACTCTGCGAGGCCACCACGGCTGCTCGTCACCGCGGCGATGCTCGAGAGGACCCCAACGTCATCGAGTTGCTCGACTGCGTCGACGACGGTCCGACCACCCTCGACGAGATTGTCAGCCGATCCAACATGAGCGTGCCCAGCGTGTTGGCCAGCCTGGATTCTCTTGTGGCGAGCGGATCGATCAAGCGCGACGGCGTTCGATTCACCAGAGCGGAAGGGGCGATCGCCCAATTGTCCGATCGGGCCTCGCCCGCGGGGAGGTGAACACGGCCCAGCCGGGGCTTGGCTATCGTCGAACCGTGGCTGAGTGGCAAATCGACTCCTGGATTGTCTCGCTCACCCGAGCGGCTGATTCCACCTGCGCGGTCTACCGTCGGGATGCCGCGGCGTGTTTTGGGTGGCTCGAGCAAAACGGGGCGGGGTCTCCCGAGGAAGTCACCCGACGTCATTTGCGGCGCTATCTCGCCCACCTCGACACGGCCGGCTACGCCCGACGAACCACCGCTCGGAAGGCATCGGTCCTGCGCCGGTACTTCGATTGGGCGCGGCGCACGGGATTGATCGACACCGACCCGAGCGCGTCGCTGTCGGCGCCACGCGGGGCCGCCACGCTGCCGCGGGTCCTTTCAGCCGACGAGATCGACACGGTGTTGTCGGGCGCCGCTCGCACCGGCAATCCACCGATGGTCGAACTACGCGACCGGGCCATTGTGGAGCTTCTCTACGGCAGTGGCTTGCGTGTCGCCGAGCTCTGCGGCCTGCAACGAAGCGACCTCGCCGGAGCGTCCGGCACGATCACGGTGTGGGGCAAGGGCGACAAACAGCGGCGCGTGCCGATATCGGAAGCGGCCGAGAGAGCTGTTTCCGAGTGGATCCGCGAGGGTCGCCCAGAGCTCGTCACCGCCGACTCGCCCGACGAGGCCATATTCCTCAACCGACGCGGTCACCAGATCACACCACGCGATGTGAGGCGGCTGCTCGACCGCCGATCGGTCAACCCGACACACCCTCACGCGCTTCGTCATACCTTTGCCACTCATCTTTTGGACGGAGGTGCCGATCTGCGTGTTGTACAGGAACTGTTGGGTCATGCCGAATTGACCACCACCCAGATATATACGCGAGTCAGTCGCGAACGACTCCGCGATGTTCACCGTTCGACCCATCCACGTGCTTAGAAGGCCCAAACCTTGAGTGACGATCCCAACGAGACCGAAGCTCTGTGGGCGCAATACAAGCAAGCGCGCACACGGGAGCTCCGCGACAAACTCATCATCCAGTACTCGCCTCTGGTGAAGTACGTGGCCGGTCGAGTGGCGGTGGGGCTGCCGCAAAATGTCGAACAGAGCGATCTGGTGAGCTACGGGGTGTTCGGCCTGATCGACGCGATCGAAAAGTTCGATCTCGAACGCGGATACAAGTTCGAGACCTACGCCATTGCCCGCATCAAGGGCGCCATTCTCGACGAGCTCCGCTCGATCGACTGGGTTCCCCGTTCGGTCAGGTCGAAGGCGAGAGCGCTCGAGAGGGCCTACGCCAAAATCGAATCGGCAACTCATCGCACCCCCACCGATGCTGAAGTAGCCGAGGAGATGGGGTTCAACGAGAAGCAGTTCCAAAGCGCTCTGAGCCAGATCTCGTTCGTGGGAGTGGCTGCACTCGACGAGATGTTGTCGGGCGGCGAGCGTGGCGACGCCCTGACCCTCGGCGACACTGTCGCCGACAGCCGCGAAGGGCCGATGGGGGTCTATGAGGTCGAGGAGATGCGACAGATACTCGCCAGCTCCATCAACCAGATGCCCGATCGAGAAAAGATCGTCCTGACCCTCTACTACTACGAGGGCCTCACGTTGGCTGAGATCGGCCGTGTGCTGAGCGTCACCGAGAGCAGGGTCTGTCAGATCCACACCAAAGCGGTTCTCCAGTTGCGTTCGCGTATAGCGGCCAGCGAACGCGAACTCGCCTGATCATCGGCAAGATTCGGTTGGGCATCCAACCACCCCCGTCTACAATCGCCACCACGACATAGGTGAAATGTCGCATCGTCTTCCCCGCCCGAAATCTCGGAGTCTGGGGAAAAGATGCGCAAGTTCATTTCGAAGCTCTTGGTGGCCGCGGTGTTGGCGTCGGTGTGTTCGGTTTCGCCGGCCGAAGCGGCCGAGATAAAGCTGCAGCCCCCCACCGACCGCGTGGTCGTCGATCCGTTCCGGGCCCCCTCGAGTCCTTACGGTGCCGGCAATCGTGGCCTCGAATACGACACGACCGTCGGTGATTCTCTCCTTGCAGCCGGCCCCGGTGTCGTAGTTTTCGCGGGACTGGTGGCGGGGACACAACATGTGACGATCGATCACGGTGGCGAACTGCTCAGCAGCTACTCGTTTGTCGACCGGGTCCTGGTTCATCTCGGCGATGAGATCGTCGGTGGAGAGGTGATAGCGATCGCGGGCGACCGATTCCATTTCGGCACTCGTATCGAGGGCCGCTACGTCGACCCGGAATCGCTTTTCGGGGTACGCACGGTGTCGGTCATGCTCGTTGCGCACGACGACCCCGAGGCGTTGTGGGCCTGGCTCGATCTTCGTTCGCGGTCGGAGGCGATCGAGATCCGCAACCGGTTCGACGTGGATTCCGCAGGCGGACGATTCGGAATGATCAATGGGGTTCGCAGGGCCATCAACTCGATCCCATTTCAGCCGTGGCTGCGATTCGACCCGGAGGGCGATCTGGCCGACCTGTTTCACAAGGCCGGCGTTCTCACCGACATATTCATGGAGATCGAGCCGTCCACAGCCCTCATGGATCTCACGGTGCTGACGTTGCGAGCCATCGAACGGCCACCCTGCACCGAAGGCTCGGTGTCAGTTGCGGTGCCGGCCGAGCGGCGACTGGCGGTCGTGGTCGACGGGCTTGATTCGTCTTCGGCGGTTCCCGGTGCGATGGCGGGCCTCGACCTGGAATCACACGGCTACGACACCGGCGACATCGTCAGGTTCAGTTACAACGGAGGAGTCGTTCCGTCGGACGCGAGACCGGGGTCGTGGTCTGCCCAACTCGACAGTTCGCCCTATTCGGGGTCCGACACCAGACAGGAGATCGTTCCCGCAGTGGAGCGGCTCACCGAGCTTCTCGAGGCGGTGGCGGCGGCCAACCCGGGGGTCGTCATAGATGTCTACGGCCACAGTCTGGGCGGGCTGATGACCCGACATGCGGTGGCCGCGGTCGGGGGCGACGGAGGCAGGGTCGATGTGGGGGTGGTGGTCACCTTTGCTGCCCCCAATCACGGGGCGCCGCTGGCCGAGACCGCACAGGTCATCGCCATGACCTCTCCCGGCTCGATCGCCTACACCGTCATCGAACCGGTCTGGCCCGACTTCATCTTGGTCGCCGACGTTGTCGACGACGTGTCGCCGAGTGGTTTCGCCGGCTCGACCGCCGGAGTGGCCTACCCGGAGGGAGTCACGGCCGTGTCGGTGGGGGCACGTTTTGACTGGGTGGTACCTGCCAGCATGACCGGAGCTCCCGGATCCAGAAACGTGATCATCGGCGACAGCCCCGATCCGGGGATCCATAGCGAACTCCCCGGACTGGCGGAATCCGATCGTGAGGTCTCCCTGGCCCTGGGGGGATTTCCTCCGGCGTGCGAGTCCGTGATGAACCGACTCGCCGACGGACTGGTGTCGGTTGGCATCGAACGCTTCGAACACGGCATGGCTGCTTCGATACTGATCGGAGACACCCTGCTCACCAAGGGCTGAGCCAGGTTTGCCTCGGAGTCGGCGCGCCGGGCGCCTCCCGGTACACTCTCCACCGGCCTTCGGGCCCCGGACGACACCACGATGGTGTCGACGGAAGACCACAGCGGTCAGCACCGAACCCGGTCGCTCAGGCGTCGGGTGCTGGCTAGTCAACCGGGAGAGAAAATGGCAGTTATTTCGATGAAGCAGTTGCTCGAGGCAGGTGTCCACTTCGGACATCAGACCCGTCGCTGGAACCCGAAGATGAAGCGGTTCATCCACGGAGAGCGCTCCGGAATCCACATCGTCGACCTTCACCAGACACTCGGCCATCTGGAGAAGTCCTACGTATTCATCCGAGATCTCGTGGCCGATGGTGGAACCGTGCTGTTCATCGGCACCAAGAAGCAGGCCCAAGAGTCGATCCAGTCGTACTCCGAGCGCTGCAACATGCCCTACATCAATGAGCGTTGGCTCGGCGGCATGCTCACCAACTTCCAGACCATCTCCAAACGCGTCTCGAAGATGAAGGAATACCAGCGCATGCGCGATTCGGGCGAGTTCGAATCGATGCCCAAGAAGGAAGCGCTGCTCATCAATCGTGAGCTCACCAAGCTCGAACGAAACCTCGGCGGTATTCGCGACATGGAGAAGCTGCCTCAGGCCGTCTTCATTCTCGATACCAAGAAGGAACACATCGCCGTCACCGAAGCCCGCAAGGTCGGTATCCCGATCGTGGCCGTGGTCGATACCAACTGTGACCCTGATCTCATCGACTTCGCCATTCCTGGCAACGACGACGCCATCCGGGCCGGCGAGCTCATGAGCCGTGTGATCTCCGACGCCGTCCGTGAGGGTCGCTTCATCCGTTCGAAGCGTGTTCAGACTGACGCCCCCAAGCGCAATGCTCTCGAAGAGGCCGACATCGCCGAGCAGCAAGCACATGCCCGTGCCGAAGCCGCCGCCGAAGCCGCGGCCCGTGAAGCACGCGTCTCGGCCCCCGCCGATGAGGCTCCGGTCGATGACGCCGCGGCTGCCGATGAGGCTCCCGCCCCTGATGCCGCCGTGGAAGAAGCTCCGGCCGCTGAGGCCGCGGTGGAGGAAGCTCCTGCCGCTGAGGCTGCGGTGGAGGAGGCTCCTGCCGCTGAGGCTGCCACAGAAGAGGCACCTGCTGTCGAGGACGTCAAGGCCGACGACCCCGCGCCGGCCGAGGCCGCTGCTGAGGAAGCTGTAGTCGAAGAGACCCTTCCGGTCGCCGGCGACGACGGCACACCAAAAGCCTGACCAACCGGTTTTCGAGGACGATTCAGGAGTATCGAGATGTCAATATCCCCCAAGGACGTGAAGGCACTTCGCGACGCCACCGGCGCCGGGATGATGGACGCCAAGCGGGCCCTCGAGGCCACCGACGGCGACATGGAAGCCGCCAAACAGCTTCTGCGTGAGAAGGGTCTGGCCAAGGCGGCCGGCCGCGACGATCGCCAGAACGACGAGGGCGCAGTCGCGCTCGCCGTCGGAAACGGTGTCGCCGCCATTGCCCGAATCAAGACCGAGACCGACTTCTCCGCCAAGAGCGAGGCTGTCAAGACGATGGTCGAGAAGCTGGCAGAGGCTGCTCTCGTCACCGGTGCCGACGCGATCGAGGACTTCCGCGGCGAGCTCGACGAATTGAGACTCACCATCAAGGAGAACCTCGATTTCGGTGCCGTCGAGCGAATCGAAGCCGCTGAGGGCAACACGCTCGATTCCTACCTCCATGTGCAGGATGGCCGAGGCGTCAATGCTGTGGTCGTCGAGGGCAATGGCGTGTCGGTCGACGCCCTTCATCAGGTGGCGCTCCACGTGGCGTTCGCCAAGCCGATGTATCTTTCGAGCGATGAGGTACCCGCCACAGAGATCGACAAGGAACGCGATTCACTGCTCGAGATCACCAAGGCCGAAGGCAAGCCCGAACAGGCATGGGACAAGATCGTCACCGGGCGTCTTCGGGGCTGGTTCGCCGAACGTGTTCTGCTCGAGCAGGGCCTTCATGGCGACAAGACAGCTGTCAAGGACAGCCTTGGCGGCGGCCAACTCGTGCGCTACTTGCAGGTAATGATCGGAGCCTGAATATGAGCGAGACAGCAACTGATCCCTTGCGTGGTTCGGAGCGGGCCCGCTGGGACCGCGTGCTGTTGAAGCTCTCAGGTGAGGCATTCTCGGGACCTCTTGAATTCGGTATCGACGGGGCCACCGTCCGCGATATCGCCCAGGACATCGTCGGCGTCAAGCGCACGTTCGACATCGATGTTGCAGTCGTCGTCGGTGGCGGCAACATCTGGCGCGGCATTGCCGGTGCCGGCGAAGGCATGGACCGCGCTCAAGCCGACTACATGGGCATGCTCGCAACGGTGATGAACGCGCTCGCCCTGCAGGACACCCTCGAAAGCCTCGGGCAGCCCACCCGGGTCCAGAGCGCCATCCACATGGCCCAGATTGCCGAGCCCTACATTCGTCGGCGGGCCACCCGACACCTCGAAAAGAACCGTGTGGTGATCTTTGCCGGTGGCACCGGCAACCCGTTCTTCACCACCGACACAGCAGCGTCGTTGCGGGCGATCGAGATCGATGCCGAGGCCGTTCTGAAGGGAACCCACGGCGGAACCGACGGTATCTACACCGCGGATCCGAAACTCGATCCCGACGCGGTCAAACTCGACCACGTCAACTACCTCGAGGTGCTCAACCGAGGCCTGAAGGTCATGGACGCAACGGCCATCACGTTGTGCATGGACAACGATCTCCCGATCGTCGTATTCGATCTGATGGGCGATGGCAATCTGAGGTCCCTGCTCGAAGGCGGGGCCATAGGTACTCTCGTGGACGGCCAGGAGGAGTCTGCGTGAGCACCGAGATGATCGATCTGATTATCGACGACGCCGTCGAGAAGATGGATGCCGCTGTGTCTCACGGTCGACGCGAGTTCTCCACCATCCGCACCGGCCGGGCCTCCTCGGCGCTTTTCGAGCGACTCACGGTTCAGGCCTATGGTGTCGAGATGAGGATCCAGGAATTGGCGAGTTTCGCAGTGCCCGAGGCCCGTCAGCTGGTCGTCACGCCTCACGATGCCGCCAACCTCGATGCCATCGAACGCGCGATAGTCAACGCCAACATGGGGATCAATCCCAGCAACGACGGGCGCATCATCAGGCTCAACTTCCCCCAACTCACCGAGGAGCGCCGCAAGGAATTGGTCAAGGTCGTGGGGGCGATGGCTGAGGACGCTAAGCAAAGTATCAACGGCCTACGTCGTGCCGCGCGCCGCGACCTCGACGATCTGGAGCATGATGGTGGAATCTCCAAGAACGACATCCAACGCGGCGAAGACCGACTCGACGAAATCAAGAACGGGCACATAGCGAAGATCGATGATGCGCAGGCCCAGAAAGAAAAGGAGCTGATGGAGGTCTGACCTCCCAGCTTCGGAAGGGCGATTCCATGAGTGATGATTCTGATGATGTTGAGGGCTTTCGAGTGATATCCGGTGGTGAACCGGTCGACGACGACGTGGTGGCTCCAGGCCGCTCGGTATTCGGTGACGACGATGACTCGTTCGACGACGACGACGCCGCCGTGCCCCATTGGAGTGATCCACCCACCGGCGCCGTGCCCCAGGTCGGCGGTACCGCCGATTCGGTCACGTTCTCGCCCGAGCCGATGCTGAGTGAAGCCGAAGATGGCGACCTGGCCGGTTGGGCCGAGGCATCGTCGACCCCACGCTGGGCCGATGAGGAGCCGGCTTCACCGACTGCTGTGGTGGAGCCACCCCCGGTCGAACAGGCCGATCTCGGCGATGACTTCTTCTCATTCGACGACCAGGTTTCAGGGCGAGACGCCAGCCCGTCCGCGGAGCAACCGGCCCGCCAGCAGGCTTTCGGAGCCGCTCCAGCCGGCGGTGGTGGCAGAGATCTGCCTGTGGCCACCGGTGTCGGTCTGGCGTTGGTCGCCCTCATCCTCGCTTCCATGGCCGTGGGTCCGGCCGCCGCCATGGTGGTCGTAACGGTCATTCTCGGTTTGGCCGCCGTCGAGTACTTCAACGCGATACGCAGCGCCGGCTACCACCCGGCCGTTCTGCTCGGGTTGGTCACCGTGGTCAGCCTTCCGCTGGGGGTCTACTGGCGGGGCGAGGCGGCCATGCCGCTGATTCTCACCCTCGCGTTGATCTTCGGCTCGCTCTGGTACATAACCGGCGTCGGGTCCGAAGCCCCGCTCCGAGGCTTGGCCAGCACAATGCTCGGCGTTGTCCACATTGGGCTACTCGGATCGTTCGCGGCACTTCTCTTGTCGGTTCCCGAGTCCGGAACGGGCCTCCTCACCGCCGCGATACTGGTAACCGTCGGCTACGACGTTGGAGCGCTCGCCATCGGACGCACGATGGGTCGGACGCCGCTCTCGGCGGCCAGCCCCAACAAAACAGTCGAGGGCCTGGCCGGGGGAGCGTTGGTCGCCATTTCGATCGGCCTGCTGATGGGGGTCGTGGGACAACCGTCGCCGTTCGCTGATGATCTCCACGGGGGCGGTTTCGGGGCGTCGCTGTTGTTGGGCGCTGCCGCAGCCCTGGCGGCTCCGATCGGTGATCTCGCAGAGTCGATGATCAAGCGTGACCTTGGGGTCAAGGACATGGGCACGATTCTGCCCGGGCATGGCGGTCTTCTCGACCGTTTCGACGGTCTGCTGTTCGTCCTTCCCACCACGTGGTACGTCGCACGACTTCTCGACCTGTTCTGACCACGCGGTCAGTCGAGCAGCTTCGTCCCTTAGGTTGAATGGCGTGATGACCGCGGTCGCAGTTCTCGGATCAACGGGATCAATAGGCACTCAGACGCTCGACATCGTCAGATCGGCGCCCGACAGCTACCGGGTGTCGGCCCTCGGGGCCCACCGGTCGATCGGCCTGCTCGCCGATCAGGCCCGGGAGTTTCGTCCCGAACTGGTCGCGCTCGGCGACGCCTCGCTCGCCGCCGAACTGGCCCCGATGCTGCCCGATGGCACGGAGTTGATCGCCGGTCCGGAGGCTTTCGCCGACGCTGCGCGCTCGGCCCCCACGGTCATCAACGGTGTGGTCGGATTCGCCGGGCTTCCCGTCACCATGGCAACGCTCGAGGCAGGGAACCGCCTGGGTCTGGCCAACAAGGAATCGTTGATCGCGGCGGGGCCGCTCGTCCAACAGGTCCGGGCCACTCCGGGAGCAGAGCTGATTCCGGTTGATTCCGAGCACTGCGCGGTCCACCAGTGTCTTCGTGCCAACGACATTCCTGAGCGACTCTCGAGCGTGGTTCTGACCGCCAGCGGAGGTCCGTTTCGGGGACGCACCAGAGAGCAACTCATCGAGGTGTCGATCGACGACGCCCTGGCCCATCCAACTTGGTCGATGGGCCCGAAGATCTCGGTTGATTCCAGCACCCTGATGAACAAGGGCCTCGAGGTCATCGAGGCTCACGAACTGTTCGGGGTGTCCTACGACCAGATTGAAGTGGTGGTGCATCCTCAGTCGATCGTTCACTCCATGGTCACCTACTCCGACGGCGCCACGATCGCTCAACTCTCTCGTCCCGACATGCGCCTGTGCATCGGATATGCGCTCGCATATCCCGATCGTCTCGATCTGCCCTACGGCGCAATCGACTGGAACGAACTGTCGAGACTCGACTTCGAATCGCCCGACTTCGGATCGTTCCGATGTCTCTCGCTTGCCTATGAGGCCGGACGAGTCGGAGAAACGGCACCGGCGTGGTTGAGTGCAGCCAATGAGGTCGCGGTCGATGGCTTTCTCAAGGGGGCCCTGCGGTGGGTCGATATAGCCGAGGTGCTAGACGCCGCCCTCCAAGAGTGGCCGGGAACACCAGCTACCGATGTGGGGGTTGTACTCGATACTGATCGTCGGGCCCGTGAGGCCGCGGCGGCTCTAGTCGAACAAAAGGTGAATGCGTGAGCGAAGCGACAACTACGTCTGAGCATCACCCGGACGATGAGGAACTCGGTGAGATCGTCCAACAGAGCTGGTCGGGCCTCATCGCGCTGATCGCCGGCATCATCGCCATTGGCTTCTTCGCGTCCTGGAGTTGGGTGGTGATCATCTTCGCTCTCGTGGTGATGATCGCCATGCACGAACTGGGCCACTACCTCACGGCCAAGTGGTCCGGGATGAAGGTCACGGAGTTCTTCATCGGTTTCGGGCCGAAGATCTGGTCGTTTCACTACGGAGAGACGGAATACGGAATCAAAGCGATCTGGCTGGGTGCCTACGTCCGGATCATCGGCATGACCAGTCTCGAATCCGTCGATCCGGCGGACGAGCAGCGCACCTACCGCCAGAAGTCCTATCCGCGTCGTCTCATGGTGGCGATGGCCGGATCCACGATGCATTTCATCATGGCCTTGATCCTGCTCTACGTCCTGTTTCTCACCAACGGCATGCCGGTCGATCGTGCCACCGCGGCCGACGAGCTCGACAACTGGACCCTGGAGTCGGTTTCGGTCGACAGCGCGGCTTCCTCGGCCGGGCTGTCACCCGGCGACCAATTGATCAAGTTCGATGAGGTCGAGATCACGACATTCACCGAATTCGGAGACCTGGTTCGATCGAGGGCGGGCCTCAGCGTCGACGTCACCTACCAACGCGAGGGCGAGACACTGACGGCAGATGCCGTCATCGGGGAGCGTCTCACTGTCGAAGGGGCGGATGGAATCGACGGGCTCATCGTCCGAGACCGGATTCTGGCGGTCGATGGGCTCGAACTCGATCATGCGCCGACCTACGCCGAGTTCGCTGAGTTCGCCGACGATCGCATCGGAGAACCGCTCACGGTCACGGTGGTCGATGGCCGCACCGGCGAACCCGGCGTGGTGGAAGGTGTTGTGGTCAACGACCTGGCCCAGCCCGAGGACGCCGCGATCGGATTCTTCGGAGTGTCGGCCGACTACCGCTCGAACGGACTCGGCGCGTTTGATGCCGCAGGCGAGACCGTCCAGACATTCGGGAGCTTCGTCGGTGATGTCACCGTCGCCTTCCCCGGAGCGCTCACCGGCGGCCTCAGCGGAGCGTTCGACGGAATTCTCGGCACTGATTCGGACCCGGCCACGACCGACACCATCGAAGCGGCTCGCCAACTCGAACTTCGCCGACTCGATTCGAGCAACCCCGACGAGAGTCGAATCCTCTCGATCTACGGGGTCGCCGGCCTGGGCGCCGCGGCGGTCAAAGATGGTCTGGCCGACACCTTGTCGCTGCTGTTCGTGATCAACATCTTCATCGGGGTGTTCAATCTCATTCCGTTGCTACCCCTCGATGGCGGGCATGTGGCCGTGGCCACCTACGAACGAATCAGGTCATTCGGGGGCCGGCACTACCGCGTCGATGCCACCAAGTTGCTTCCGCTCACCTATGCCGTGGTGATGTTGCTGCTGGTTGTCGGCGCGATAACACTGCTCCGCGACATCTTTGATCCGGTCAATTTCGGCTGAGGCGGTAGATTCGACGAGTGGAGCACGAACAGTCTTTCGGTCGTCGCAGAACTCGACAGGTCATGGTCGGCCAGGTGCCAGTCGGAGGTGATGCTCCGATCACCGTGCAGTCGATGACGGTCACCAAGACCGCTGATCACGAAGCGACCCTTCAGCAGATCTACGCCTTGGCGGCAGCCGGCGCCGACATCGTTCGTTGCACATGCAACGAGCCCGAGGCAGCTGAGGGCCTGGCCCGGATCGTTCCGAGGTCGCCGGTCCCGATCGTTGCCGACATCCATCACCAGTACCGACGAGCACTCGATGCTCTCGAGGCCGGCGTTCACTGCCTTCGGCTCAATCCCGGAAACATCCGGAACCCTCAGCACATCAGGTTGGTGGCCAGAGAAGCCAAGGACCGAGGAGTCCCGATTCGCATCGGGGTCAACGGGGGCTCGCTTCATCCCGATCTCTACGCCAAATACGGCGGTCGGGTGACCCCCGAGGCCATGGTCGAGTCGGCACTGCAGGAGATCGAGTTCTTCGACGAGGTCGATTTCGACCTGATCAAGATTTCGGTGAAAGCGTCGAGCGTGCCCCTGATGATCGACGCCTACCGGCAGTTGGCCGACGTCACCGATCATCCGCTCCACCTGGGCGTCACCGAGGCCGGTCCACCCCCTGTCGGCACCCTCAAGGCAACTGCGGGCATGGCCACATTGTTGGCGGAGGGAATCGGCGACACGATTCGCTACTCCCTGACTGCCGACCCGGTCGAGGAGGCGCGGGCCGGACGTCAGCTTCTCGAGATCATGGGACTGCGTGAGCGAAGGAACGTCGACCTGATCGCCTGCCCGAGTTGCGGCCGCGCCGAGATCGACGTGGTCGGGGTGGCCCACGATGCAATGGAAGCCTTCGCGGAGAGAGAGATTCCTCTGCAGATCGCGGTAATGGGTTGTGTGGTCAACGGGCCGGGCGAGGCTCGCGATGCTGATCTCGGAATCGCCGCGGGCAACAAGCGGGGGCATCTGTTCGTGCGAGGCCAGAACGTGGCGGTCGTGCCCGAGGACGAGATGGTCGACACGCTCGTTGAATGGGCCGAATACATCCAGGAAAACGGCCCGGAGGCTGCGTTGGTTCGGGCATCCTCCACCAAGGACGCCGCCCGCAAGGCCGCCGAGGAGGATCGCCAGCGCAACCTCGGCGAGAGAGGCGACGACGCCAACAACTCCGAGGCCGTCATCGCCGGAATCCGACGGGCATCCGAGGGAGGCTGAGTGCCGGCCGTGGAGGTCAAGCTGGCTGACGCCACGGCCCGCCGGCTGCCTCCGGTATCCGTGCGCAGCGGACGACCCGCCGACGGCTACGCACCCACCGCTCGCCGCTCCAGCGAGATTCTGGTTCCTCTCACCCAGACCGAATTCGATCAGCTCATGGCACTGCGGAAGCGTCAGACCTCGGCTCGGTACGGCACCATCGGATTTCTGGTTGCCGGTGTTGCCATGAGCCGGTTCACATTGCTGCTGTCATTGGGGGTGCTGATCAGCTTCGTCTCGATCCTGATGTGGGCCGCGGCGACCCTCGGCGTCATGCGACTGCTTCCGGCGGTCGAGGTCGACCGAGGCCGCGGCACGGTCGCGTTGGGGAGAGTCCACCGTCGCTTCGTTCAAGCGGTGACCGACGCTGTCGACTGAGTCGACTGCTGCTAAAGTGAGGCCGACGTTCGGTCTCCGGTTGATGGATCAGGCGTGGGCTAGGCCCACGCCTTTTTTGTTTCATCGCTCGAATTCCGAACATCTGAGAATCAGCCCGACGACGACCTCGAAGGGAGGCGACACATGACAACCACAGATCGAGTCCGCGAGCTGATAGAGCCCATCGTCGCCTCCGAGTCAGCAACCATCTACGACATCGAGCACAACGGTGGAATCCTCCGGATTCTGATCGAATCCGAGGGTGGGGTCGACGTCAGCCGCCTCCGCAGTATCAGTCGGGCCATCAGTCGACTGTTCGACGAGATCGACCCGATACCCGGTCGCTACACACTCGAGGTATCGAGTCCGGGGCTCGAGCGTCCTCTGCGAAACGCCACCCATTTCCGTCGCGCCCTGGGCGTCGACGTGAGGGTCAAGACCAGACACGAGATCGGCGGCAAGCGGCGGTTCGTGGGCACCATCACCGATGTCGACGACAACCAATTCACCATCCGCTGCGACGATACCGACACCGTCATAGCGTTCGACGAAGTCAGCAAGGCCCGAACCACCTTCGAGTGGGGCCCCACGCCGAAGCCCGGCAGCAAGGGCGCCAAAAAGTCCAAGCCAAAGCATTCCGAGAGTTCTCACAGAGAGGCGACATCCTGATGAATACCGAGATGATGGAGGCGCTACAGGCGCTGGCTGTCGAGCGGGGCATCCCCGTCGACTCCCTGTTTGCAGCATTGGCCGATGCCCTCGAGACGGCCTACAAGAAGATGCCCGATGCCCACGAGTATGCGTGGGTCACGATCGATCCCGAGACCATGGAGTTCCGCGTCATCGCTCAGGAACTCGATGAGGACGGCGAGCCGATGGGCGAAGAATTCGACGCCACCCCCGACAATCTCGGACGGATTGCCGCTCAGGCTGCTCGTCAGGTCATGGGGCAGCGAATTCGTGAGGCTGAACGAGAGCTGAAGTACGAGGAGTACGCCGGACGTGAGGGCGACATCGTCACCGGAATGATCCAGCAGACCGACGCCCGCTACACGCTTCTCGACCTGGGTCGTGTCGAGGGACTCCTTCCCCAGTCCGAGCAAGTTCCTTATGAGAGGCCCGACTCGAGCGTTCGCCTGAAGGCCTACATCGTCGAGGTTCGTCGATCGCCCAAGGGTCCCCAGATCGTCGTCAGCCGCACCCATCCGGGCCTGGTGAAGCGACTTTTCGAGCTCGAGGTTCCAGAAATCGCCGACGGTGTCGTCGAAATCAAGGCCTGTGCCCGCGAACCAGGTCACCGAACCAAGATCGCGGTCTGGTCCAACGATCCCAACGTCGATCCGGTCGGTGCCTGCGTAGGAGCGCGTGGTGCCAGGGTCCGACAGGTCGTCAACGAACTTCGTGGCGAGAAGATCGACATCGTTCCGTTTTCCGAAGACCTTCACGACTACGTGATGAAGGCCCTTTCGCCGGCCAAAGTCAAGGAAGTCAGGCCCGACGAAATGACGGGCGACTGCGATGTGATCGTCCCCGATTATCAGCTCTCATTGGCCATCGGCAAGGAAGGCCAGAATGCCCGACTGGCGTCGCGCCTCACGGGCTGGGGCATCAACATCAAGTCCGAGACCCAAGCGGCTGAAGAAGAGGCCATGGGTGATGTCGAGTGGGCCGAGGGCGAATGGATTCGCGACCCGGAGACCGGCGAGCAGGTCTGGCAACCGGCCGATGGTGGAGATGCAATTTCGGCCGAGGCCTGGACCGAAGCGGCCTCAGACGAAGTCGAGTCGTCCAAGGAAGACTCCGCCGACACTCCAGTCGAGGAATCCGCCGCTGACGAACCGGTCGACGAGGACGTGGCTGCCGATGAACCTGCAGCCGAAGAGCCCGTTGCCGAGGAGCCGGTGGCAGAGGAATCGGAGACCGAGGAGCCGGTAGCTGAGGAATCGGAGACCGAGGAGCCGGTGGCTGAAGAGGCCGTTGCCGAGGATCCAGCACCGGAGCAGAAGACCTGAGCTCCGGTCCGATCCGAACATGTGTCGGCTGTCGACGTAGGTTTCCGGCCGAGAGGCTCTTACGCCTCAGCTGTGCCGACGGCCGAATCGAAGTCGGCCCGGGCCCCGGAAGGGGCTCGTGGATCGGTCCGTCCGCCCAATGTCTTCAACGGGCTTCGTCCGTTGGCACCCTTTCGAGGGCACTCGGTTTCGAGGTGAACGCCGACGAGTTCGCTAGGCTCTCTGAGTCATGGCCGACCGATGTCGGGGTGTGTCCACACACCGGAATCTAAAGCCAAGGCAGCGCGGCGAGAGCCGCACAACTTGATCATCGGTCTCTGGGTTTACGGGCCCACGAGACCAGAAGGGCAACCGCCACACGTGTCATCCAAGATTCGCGTCTACGAACTCGCAAGAGAACTAGGCATGACAAACAAAGAGACTCTCGACCTCTGCGTCGACCTCGGTATCGGGGTCAAGTCGCATTCGTCGAGCGTTGTCGAGCCTCAGGCCGACCGGGCCCGGCGCAAGGCACACCGTGAGGGACTGGTCCGCGACGAGCAGCCACCGGAGCCCGAGGCGCCCAAGAAGGCCGCGAAGAAGACCGCGAAGAAGGCCGTCAAGAAGACCGCGAAGAAGACCGCCAAGAAGGCCGTCATAAAGACGGCCAAGAAGGCCGCCAAGAAGCCAGTCGTTTCCGCCGAAGCGGAGACTGAAGCTGAGGCCGAAGTCGTCACCCCGGACATTGAGCCAGAGCCGGTGGACGATATTCCCGCCGAGCCCGACACGAAGATCGAAGATGTGGTCGTCGAGCCGGAGATCGAAGCGATACCAGCCGAGCCAGCCGAAGCTCCCCAAGCTCCCAAGCGCGTCATTTCCTCGAGTGGTAGTTCCGGACCACCTCGCCGGCTGCCCGACGAGTCTCCGGTGCCAAGTCCTCCTCAGGCCGCCTCGCCTGCCGCCAAGAAGGTTGTCAAAAAGGTCGTCAAGAAGGTCGTGAAGAAGGTGGCCGGCGGTCCGGCGATCTCCCCGAAGTCGGTATCCGGCAAGCCGATTCCTCCACCCCCCGGACCTCCTCGCGCCGCTGCACGAACTTTCCCTTCAACTCCCGGTGGCGCCCGTCCGCGCCCGGGTGGGCCACCGCGAAGCGGACCCCCAGCGGGAGGTGCCCCTCGCAGCGGACCCCAGCCGAGTGGAGGCCGCCGGCCGGGCGGACCCCGTCAGTCCGTACCTGGTGCCGGAGGTCGTCCCGGATCTGGAGGTCGTCCCGGAGGCAACGCCGGCCGTCGCCCGCCACGGCGCAAGGGTCGTCGACGTCGGAGTCGCGAAGAACTACAGCCCATGGACATGCCGGCCTACACGCCCGAGGACGCACCGGTTCCAGCCGGAGAAGTCGTCGTCGAGCGGGCCTCCACCGCTCTCGATCTCGGCCCCAAACTGAACCGCACTGCTGCGGATGTGGTGCGATTCCTCATGCAGCAGGGTGAGATGGTCACCGCCACTCAGTCGCTGTCCGACGACATGATCGAGTTGTTTGCGGCTGAAGTCGGAGCCGAGCTCAGGCTGGTCGATGCCGGTGAGGAACAAGAGGTCGAGCTCCAGAAACTTCTCGAGCTCGACCCCGACGAATTCGACGATGTTCCTTTGAGAGCCCCCGTGATCACGGTCATGGGCCACGTCGACCACGGCAAGACCAAGCTTCTCGACCAGATTCGCAACGCCAACGTGGCCGACGCCGAGGCCGGTGGCATCACCCAGCACATCGGTGCCTATCAGATCGACCGCGACGGTCATCGCATCACCTTCATCGACACCCCTGGTCACGAGGCGTTCACCGCCATGCGCGCCCGGGGTGCCCAGGCGACCGACATCGTGATCCTCGTGGTCGCGGCCGACGACGGTGTAATGCCTCAGACGATCGAGGCAATCAACCATGCCAAGGCTGCTGAGGTCCCGATCGTGGTTGCGGTCAACAAGATCGACCGCGACAACGCCGACATCCAAAAGGCCATCGCCGGTGTAGCCGAGCACGGACTCGTGCCCGAGGCATGGGGAGGCGAAACCATCTTCCAGGAGGTCTCGGCCCTCCAGAACATCGGTCTCGAAGAGTTGCTCGATCAACTGCTGATCGTGGCTGAGGTCGAAGATCTCCGGGCCAATCCCGAAGGCCGTGCCGCAGGAGTCGTGCTCGAATCCAATCTCGATATCGGCCGTGGCCCCGTTGCGACCGTGCTGGTTCAGCGCGGCTCGCTGAAGGTCGGCGATCCAATGGTCGCCGGTGCTTCCTGGGGTCGGGTGCGAGCGATCGTCAACGACCAGGGCGAAAACGTCAAGGAGGCCGGACCCTCGACTCCAGTCCAGATCCTCGGCTTGTCCGAGGTCGCTGTCGCCGGAGACGACTTCGTGATCGCCCCCAGCGAAAAGGTTGCCGGTCGGGTCGCCTCGGCACGCGAACACTGGCACCGTCAGTCGAGCATCGGCCGTGAGGCTCACGCCCTGTCGGGTGGCGCCAAGCTCGAAGACATCTTCGAACAGATCCAGCGAGGCGAGGCTGCCACGCTCAACGTGGTCGTCAAGGCCGACGTCAACGGCTCTCTTGAGGCTGTCACCGAGAGCCTCCGGAAGCTGGAAGGCCCCGAAGTAAAGATCGGTTTCGTGCACCGCGGCGTCGGCGGTATCACCGAGAACGACATTGCGCTCGCCGCAGCGTCCAACGCGACAATAATCGGATTCAACGTCCGTCCCGATCGCAAGGCCCGCGACATGGCCGAGTCCGAAGACGTCGAGATCCGCACCTACGAGATTATCTACAAGCTTCTCGAGGACATCGAGTCCGCGATGGTCGGCATGCTGGCTCCCGCGTTCGAGGAAATCGTCACCGGCGATGCCGAGGTACGTGAGATCTTCCGGATTCCAAAGGTCGGAGCGATCGCCGGTTGCATGGTCCACAACGGCACGATCACGCGCGGGTCGAAGGTTCGATTCCTGCGTGAAGGAACCATCATCTGGAAGGGTGTCATCAAGTCGCTCAAGCGATTCAAGGAAGACACACGAGAGGTGCAATCCGGATTCGAATGTGGCATCGGCCTGTCCGACTTCCAGGATCTCAAGGATGGCGACGTGATCGAGACCTTTGAAGAGCGCGAGATTGCTCGCACGCTCGACAACTGAGCGTCCCCCTAGCTGACGCCGAATCTGTTGGAGACCTGATGTCACGACACGGAAGAGCCAGACGTGACTCCAATCCCCAGCCCTCGACCCGGTCGGCCAAGGTCGGCGAGCTGGTCCGCAGGATCGTCGCCGGGCAACTCGATGGACTCGACGATGAACGACTCGACATGGTGTCGATCACCGGTGTCACCGTCGACCGCGATTTGTTTCGTGCCGTTGTGTACTTCACTTCTCTCGACAGCGACACCGACGATGATGTCCTCGAGGCCCTCGAGGAGCACGCCGGACATCTCCGTCACGAAGTGGGAATGCAGTCCAGGCTGAGGCGGGCCCCCGAGTTGAAGTTCCAGCCCGATGAGACACTGCGGGCCGCCGAGCGAATCGAGCGTCTGATTCGAGACTCGAACAATGGCCCGAAAGAGAGCTGATTCGGGCATCGACGGGGTTGTCGTTCTCGACAAACCCGCCGGTTGGACCAGCCACGATGTGGTGGCCAAGAGCCGAGGAATCCTCGGGACTCGAAAGGTCGGCCACTCCGGAACACTCGATCCTGATGCCACGGGCGTGCTCGTGCTCGGGGTGGGAAAGGCAACTCGCCTGCTTCGGTTCATGACGGAGCTCCCCAAGTCGTATGTGGGTGAGATCGTCCTGGGAGTCGAGACGAACACCCTCGATGCCGCAGGTGAGACAACGGCGACTCACGACATGTCCGGAGTGCAGGACGCCGATGTGGTGGCCGCAGCATTGGCCCTCACCGGACCCATCGAACAGATTCCGCCGATGGTGTCGGCAGTGAAGATCGGAGGTCGACGTCTTCACGAATTGGCCCGTGAGGGCAAGGTGATAGATCGGCCCCCGAGACCGGTCGTGGTCCACAGGTTCGATGTGAGTCCGGTGGAAGGCAGTCCCGGTGTCTGGCGTTGCGAGGTCGACTGCTCGTCGGGCACCTACGTGCGTACCTTGGCTGCCGACGTGGGCACGTCGCTCGGTGGGGGAGCCCATTTGCGAAATCTTCGGCGAACTGCCGTCGGCGGATTCGGCCTCGTCGATGCCACCCCCATGGAGTCCCCGGTGCTGCTGCCGGTGTCTGTGGCCGTGAGACATCTGGCTGGGGTCACCGTCGACGACGAGGTGGCTGCGGCGGTACGAAACGGAGCTGTCCTCGCAGTTGAACGTCTCGGCGTCAGCGGGGTAGGGCCATGGGCGGTCTACGACGACGAAGAGAGGCTGTTGGCCGTCTACAAGCCACACGAACGCGGCGCCAAGCCCATGGTGGTGGTCCCGCTCTGAACGACGGGCCGTCGTGGCGGGGCGATAGCGTCTCGGACTAGACCACGGAGGTTATTTCGAGTGGAAATTCTCCACGACCAGTTCGACTCGCTGCCGTCGTCAGTGGCCGTTGCCGCCACCATCGGCGTATTCGATGGGGTGCATGTCGGGCACCAGGAGGTATTCCGCCGCGTTCGTAGCGTGGCCGACCGATTGGGTGTCGGTTCGGCCGTGGTCACCTTTGATTCCCACCCGGCTCACGTGGTGAGGCCTGAGAGTGCTCCCCGTCTCCTCACGAGTCTGGAACAGAAGCTGGAACTGATCGCCGAGCAGGGCGTCGACTACGCCTACGTGATCCACTTCGACGAGATACGGGCGGCCACTCCCGCCGATGAGTTCGTCGAGCAGGTGTTCAGCGAGGCCCTTCATGCAAAGGCCGTTGTTGTCGGCGAGGATTTCCATTTCGGGAAGGGCCGGGCCGGTAATGTCGTCGAGCTGACCCGACAGGGTGAGATTTGGGGCTTCGAGGTGCATCCGCTCGAACTGATTCGCCATCGCCCCGATGCCGCGGAGCCCGTCTCGTCCACTGCGATTCGACGGGCCCTGGCCGGAGGAGACGTATCTCAGGCTGCCGCCATGCTCGGTCGGCACTATGAGGTTCGCGGGGTGGTCCAACACGGCGACAAGCGCGGCGCCTCGATTGGTTTTCCAACCGCCAACATTCCCGTTCCGCCTCTCATGGCCTGGCCCGCCGATGGCGTGTATTCGGGGTGGCTCACACGCAACGATGGGGTCGCCCATCCGTGTGCGATCAACATCGGCCGACGCCCCACCTTCCACGACGACACCGACGATGTGTTCCTCGAGGCTCATCTGATCGATTTCGACGGCGACCTCTACGGCGAGGTCGTGGCGGTTTCCTTCGTTTCGTTCCTCAGGAGTGAAAGAAAGTTCGAGGGGGTCGACGAACTTGTTGCCCAGTTGAAGATCGACGTCGGCGACGCTCGAACGACTCTGGGCGTGTCCTGACCACTTGACAGCATAGTCAAATTAGTAGAACGTGTTCTAGATATGTTCACTGGCATAGTTGAAGAAACCGGAACCATTCGCTCCCTCGCCCCCGGTGGCGGCGGAGCCCGTCTGGAAGTCGAAGCCGAACTGGTGCTCTCCGACGCCGAGTTGGGCTCCTCGATAGCTGTCAACGGGTGTTGTCTCACCGTGGTCGACCTGGGCAATGGCTGGTGGGCCGCCGACGCCGTGCCCGAGACTCTCGAACGCACCAACATCGGAACGCTCGAGGTCGGTGACGCCGTCAACCTCGAACGTCCTCTGGCCGCGGCCGGTCGTTTCGGCGGGCACATCGTGCAAGGCCACGTCGATGCCACAACATCTGTTGAGTCGGTCGATGAGCAGCCCGACGGCTCTTGGCTATATGAGTTCCTGATCCCCGAATCACTCAGCCGCTACATCGTTGAGAAAGGCTCGGTGGCGGTAGATGGCGTTAGCCTCACCGTTGCGGCAATCACGCCCACAACATTTTCAATTGCGGTCATTCCCCACACCCATGAGGTGACCGTGCTTGGTCGCAGAAACCCCGGCGATCTGGTCAACATCGAGGCCGATGTCCTGGCCAAGTACGTTGAGGCCCAGTACCGACCAATCTCCGAGAAAGAGCAGCGATGACCAATCTCGATTCGATCGAAGAGGCAATCGAGGCCTTCCGCCGGGGCGAGTTCCTGGTGGTGGTCGACGACGAAGACCGTGAGAACGAAGGCGACCTGATCATCGCGGCCGACGCCATGACCGAAGAGAAGATGGCCTGGATGATCCGCTACACCAGCGGAGTCATCTGCGCTCCGATGCGAGACCAGACCGCCGACCGCTTGAAGCTGCCGCTGATGGTCAACGAAAACACAGAGTCCCATCGCACTGCGTTCACGGTCACCGTTGACCTCATCGCCGGTAATTCCACGGGAATCTCCGCCGGCGATCGCAGCCGCACTGTGAAGGCTCTGGCCGATCCCGGTCATGAGCCACGAGAGTTTTCTCGACCCGGTCACATCTTCCCGCTCCGGGCCCGTCCCGGCGGTGTGCTCAAACGGGCCGGTCACACCGAAGCCGCCATCGATCTCTGCCATATCAGCGGCCGGGCCGAGGTGGGTGTGTTGTGCGAGATCGTGCGCGACGACGGCACCATGATGAGGCTGGCCGACTGTCGGGCTTTTGCCGACGAACACAACCTGAAGCTCATCTCGATCGCCGATCTGATTCGTTTTCGTCGTCGAAGCGAAAAGCTCGTACAGCATTTCGCCGCGGCCCGGATCCCCACCGACTTCGGGGAGTTCATGGCTCACGCCTATCGCTCCGTTCTCGATGGAGTCGAACATGTCGCCTACGTGATGGGCGATGTCGACGGTGGATCCCCGCCGCTGGTACGTGTTCACAGCGAGTGCCTCACCGGCGACATCCTGGCCTCGACCCGCTGCGACTGCGGGCCACAGCTCCATCTGGCTCTCCAGCGGATCGGCGAGGAAGGCCGCGGAGTTCTCGTCTATCTACGTGGCCATGAGGGTCGCGGCATCGGAATCGCCCACAAGATACGGGCCTACGCCCTTCAGGACGACGGACTCGACACCGTCGACGCCAACTCGGCACAGGGGCTTCCTGTCGACTCGCGGGAGTACGGCGTCGGCGCCAACATCCTCGCCGATCTGGGTGTCTCGGCCATGCGGCTGATGACCAACAATCCGACCAAATTCGGTGGGCTCGAAGGCTACGGCCTCGAAATCACCGAGCGGGTGCCGATCGAAGTAGATCCCAATCCCGAGAACATTCGCTATCTCGAGACCAAGCGGACCCGAATGGGTCACGACCTACACGATCACACGGCCGAGGACGGCCATTCGGAGATCTCATGATTCAGCGCCAGATCACCCTCGAGGGCTCCGGAATGCGTATCAGCGTCGTGGCCGCCCGATTCAACGACGCCATCGTCAGAGAGCTCGTCAACGGCGCTCACGACGCCCTCCTGCGTCACGGCGTCAGCGACGACGACATCGACCTCACGTGGGTGCCAGGTGCCTTCGAGTTGCCGATGGTGGCCCGATTGAGGGCCGAGTCCGGAGTCGATGCCGTCATCTGTCTCGGAGCGGTGATTCGCGGGGCCACGCCCCACTTCGACTACGTCTGTTCCCAGACTGCGGCGGGAATCGCCGCCGTGAATTCCAGCACCGGTGTGCCGGTGATATTCGGCGTGCTCACAACCGACACGATCGATCAGGCGGTGGAGCGGGCCGGGACCAAGGCCGGCAACAAGGGATCCGATGCGGCAGTCGCCGCGATCGAGATGGCCCGAATCATCGCGGCTGGATAGCCGACGCAGCCGCTGTCGGCGGCTGTTCGGCAGACTCAAACCAATCTGTTCCCTGGCTCCGGCTCGAACGGGGCCACAGGTGGGTAATCGAACGTTGCTCGATGGAGCCCGGAGCCCACCTTCCCCAAATCCCAGCGACCGCGGCGTGGGTGCGGTCGTTCCACGCGGCACAACCGGGGTCCATCAGCCTGCGGGTGGTCTGGCGTATCCCGCTGGAATGAACCTCATAGCCGGCCCAGACGCCCGGATGGTCCTTGACCGAGCTCACCTCGGTCAGCAGCAGTGATTCGGCTCGACGGGCCCGGTTGCGGTGCGTGTGCCCCGACGACAGGAGCAAATTGGGGTTGACCGAGGCGAGCTGGCTCAGGATGTCACGTGACTCTCCCAGCCGTACGCCCGGAGGCCAGAAGTAGGGGACCGGTGTCGACTCGAAGTGATGGTGGGCGAAGATGAGTGCCGGCTCGTCGGTGTCGACAGCGGTCAGGAGGTGTTGGATTCGATTGGCCATCGTTCCACGTCCGCGCCCGGGAACGGTCGAGTTGACGGCCACAATCCTCACGCCATCTGAGTTGCGGATCTGAATGTCTGCGCTGTCGAGACCCCGGGACTCGAGGGCCCGACGATGGTCGATCGACTCCGAGAGGCCGACCGTGTCGTGGTTCCCGGGTACCGCCATCACCGGAATGTCGACCTCGTCGAGCACACGGTCGAAGAGGTCCCAGTGGGCGGGCTTTCCGGAGTCGGTTATGTCGCCCTTGATCACCAGAAGTTGGGCTCCCCAAGCCAACGACTCGCGAACGGCGGCGAGAGTGCATCGAAGGGGATAGCCGTTGGGTCCCGAGCTTCGATCGCGCATTGTCCTCGTAAGCCCGAAGGCCGTCTCTCCGAGGTGGAGGTCGCTGATCGTGGCGATCTTGAGGATTGGGCTGCCTGCCAGAGCCGGCGCCGTACGAACGGTGAGCTGTCCGGCCGGTCGGCCGTCGACAAATAGGAGTACCGAGTGTGAGGTATCGGGAGTCAGCCCGTTGATCTCGCCCACTCCGGACCGCGCAGCATCACCGAGAGGCGTTTCGATGTCTGCAACGAGTGCACTGAGGGTGCCGACGCCGGCACGGCGCCACGCGATCTGGGCGCTCGTCGAGTCGACCGCGAATACCTCGCAGCGGGCGAGTGCAGTGAACGGGAGTGTTACAGCCACGATCTGCTATCGGCCGCTTGAGAGCCGTGTGTGAGGGTGTGTCACGAAGCGATCCATACCGAGAACCTGCCAATCTCCCGTTCGCGGGCCGCCACATTGATCCTCAGGCTCTCGAGGTGTTGAGCCACTTGGATCTCTCCCTGGGGAATCGGATTGCGTTCGAGGAATTCGGTGACTTGGGAGGCGGTGTCGGACCGATCGAGAGCGACCACTCCTTCCAGCATTCTCGCGATGGAATTGCTGGGGAAGATCTTGTTGATCTGAAGCCAGTTCTCGGTGACGAACGACCAGGTGGCGGCGCCGGCGTGACGGTTGGTCAGCGCCCGACGGATCAGGTACGGGCCGTCCTGGCTCCGGACCCGGCCGTCGATGGTCTCGGCCAGGATCGACATGACGAGTGCGGTGTCGGGGAAGTCCGCCAGCGACCGGAGGTTGCGCAGCTCGCTCTGGGGGTCGTCGGCATCGAGCCACGCCGTATGGATTCGAGCGAAGTCATCGGCGTCTCCGTGGCTCGCGGTGACGAACAAGGCTGCCGATGAGATGGTGGGATCGGAATGATCGAGCAGTTGCTTACACACGGCGATCGTCGCGGGATCGTTTCCCAATCCGCCCATGAGCCGCATGATCGTGGCTCGCATCTCGCGCGTGCGGTCGCTGTCGTCGGCTCCGGGTTCTGTTCCGAGCGCGACGGCACCGGGTCGGACCGTGTCGGCGATGCGTGAGCGGAGAATTGGTTCGGAGACGTCGTCGACAAGGTGTGTCAGGCCGGACAGACCAACCGACAGGGCTTGCCATACGGTGAGGTCGGTGTCGGAGGCGAACCTCTCGGCAATGAGCGTGTAGGACGACGCATCGAGGCGCCCCGAGAGGGTGAGCGCCCACGCGTCGTCGACGAATCCGTGCCGCTCAGCGGCGGTCAGTTCCCCAATGTGGTCGGAGGTCAAGCCGTCCAAGTCGGTGGCGTCGCGTTTCACGCGGTAGAAGCCGACTCCGTCGGCGTTGGCGGCGATGAGTCGGCCAAGGTTGGGGGTGACGAGCGTCGGGGAATCGAGCAGCACTCTGTGGGTGGCCGCGACCCCGTCGAGATTGGTCCGCAGCCTGATGGGAGTGTTCCACAGGCGGTCGTCGGCGACAGGGGGGTCGAGCGTGAACTGGGCCTGGGAGAGGCGGATTCCCTCGGGTGTTTCCTCGACGGACACCAGCGGATAACCGCCCTGGTAGATCCAACTCTCCATGATTGCCCCGACCGGTTCTCCCGTCACGTATTCGAGTGCGGACCACAGGTCGCGCGTTTCGGTGTTGTCGTAGGCATGGGTTCGTAGGTAGTGCCGGACCCCGTCGCGGAACGGTTCTGCTCCGAGGTATTGCTCGAGCATCCGAACCACGGCTGCGCCCTTCTCGTAGGTGAGCGTGTCGAACATTCCTTCGGCGTCGTCAGGGGTGATCACGGGGTACTCGATCGGCCGGGTGCTGCGAAGGGAGTCGATGTCGAGGGCGGCAGCGCGAGCTCTTCCGAACGTGGTCCAGACGTCCCAGTCGGGGCGATAGGCATCGGAACAGGCCGTCTCCATGAATGTGGCGAACGCCTCGTTGAGCCAGATTCCCTCCCACCACTTCATCGTGACCAGATCACCGAACCACATGTGGGCGATCTCATGGTTGATGACGTCGGCCACTCGTTGCAGTTCGGGCTGGCTCGCCCTCTCGGGATCGACCAACAGGAGGACTTCTCGAAATGTCACGCATCCCAGGTTTTCCATGGCCCCGAACGCGAAATCGGGAACGGCTATCAGGTCGAGTTTGTCGGAGGGGTACGGGATGTCGTAGTAGCTCTCGAAGTATTCAATTGCGTGGCGAGCCACATCGATTGCAAACTCGGTCAGGTGGGACTGCCCGGGCCGATGAACGATCCTCACCGGCACTCCATGGACCTCGACTGGCACTGTGGCCTCGAGAGGCCCGACAACGAAGGCAACCAGATAGGTCGACATCGGAATGGTTCGCGCGAAGCGCACCCGGCGCCTACCGTCGCCGTCGAGAGATTCCGACTCGATAGCGGTGTTGGACACGGCGAGGAGGTTGGGGTCGACGACCAGCGTCGCGGAGAAGGTCGCCTTGTAGTCGGGCTCGTCCCAGCAGGGAAAAGTTCGTCGGGCATCGGTGGACTGGAATTGGGTGGTGGCGATCACATGGGAGCCGTCACCGTCGGTGTAGGTCGATCGGTAGAAGCCGCGCAACATATCGTTGAGGATTCCGGTGAAGCTGATGGACAGTGTGGCCGGGCCGGCGCCGATCGGGCTTCCGGTGACGATTCGCAGACGCTCGGTGTCGGCGTCGAGAGTGAAACTCGCCGATTCGGTACGACCGGCAATGGAGAGACCGACCTCGGTGATCTCCAGATCGGCGGCATTGCAGACGATCTCCGAGACCTCTTCGCCGGAACCGGAGACTTCCAGATCGATGACGACGCGGCCACTGAATCGAGCTTCGTCGAGACTGGGGATCAGCTCGAGCTCGTAGTGTGTGGGGACGATGTTGCCGGGAAGCCGACCATCGGTGACGATCTCTTCGGGGTTCATGTTGGTGTCCTCTTCCGGTCGCCGAGTGAGACAGGGTACATGTGTCATCGCGGCCGTTAACGGACGATTGGCGGTGTCTGGGCCGGATTTGACACGGGAACGTAAGACTAATGACACCCGTGTAACACGAATTTCCGCTTCTATTGAAAGCGACGAGATCAAATCCGACGGTTCCAGGGGGGCGTACCCATGCGAAGTCGCGAAATGTTCAGTTCCGAGAGCGAGAGGCCTGAGTCGTTCGAGTGGCCCGAGCCGGCCTTCGATATCGATGACGATGCCTTCGCCGAGGCGATCGCCGCCGGTCGCACGGAGCCTCACGCGGCCTGAGACGAAACTTCCGCTGGTGGGGCCCATGTCGGCTCGACAGCGCTAGGGTCCACGCGTCTTCGAATCCGACCGGGAGCCAGCAGTGGTGCCGTCAATCGACGTAGTTGGTGTGGGAAACGCGATCGTCGACGTGATCTCGACGGTGCCGGCTGAGTTCATCGAACACCACGGACTTGCGAAGGGCGCCATGACCCTGATCGATGCTGATCGGGCCACCTCGCTGTATGAACTGATGCCCCCCGGAATCGAGAGTTCGGGCGGTTCGGCTGCCAACACGGCGGTCGGGATAGCCAGCTTGGGGGGGCGTGCCGAATTTCTCGGCAAGGTCCGCGACGATCAACTCGGCGCGGTATTCGTCCATGATCTGAGGGCCGCCGGTGTGGCGTTCGACGTGGATCCGAGCTCCGACGGACCCCCCACCGCTCGATGCCTGATCCAGGTCACTCCCGACGCTGAACGCACCATGAATACCTTTCTGGGCATAGCGGCCTTCCTGACGCCCAACGACATTGACGAGGCGGTGGTGGCCTCGGCGGCGGTCACCTACTGCGAGGGCTACCTGTGGGATGCCGAGATCGCCAAGGCTGCGATACACCGCGCCATGGATATCGCCCACGACAGCGATCGCCGGGTTTCTCTCACCCTGTCCGATTCGTTCTGCGTCGATCGTCATCGCCACGAGTGGCTCGACCTGCTCGCCGACAAGGTCGACCTGGTGTTTGCCAACGAGGCCGAGATCTGTGCTCTCTTCGAGACCGACGATTTTGATTCGGCCCGGGAGCAGATTCGTGATGTCGTCGAAGTGTCGGCGCTTACTCGCTCGGCGCGTGGTTCGGTGGTGGTCTCGGGCAACGACACCTGGGTGATCCCGGCGTCGCCGGTCGACAACGTCGTCGACGCCACCGGAGCAGGCGATCTCTATGCGTCGGGATTCCTACACGGATTCGCCCACGGCGCCGACCCCGAGAGGTGTGCCGGCCTCGGCGGACTTGCCGCGGCGGAGATCATTTCCCACATCGGGGCCCGACCTCGGGTGTCGCTCGCCGATCTGACCCGCTGAGTCGAGTTTCCGGTTGTAGTAGGCCATTGCCCGGGTTGGCGGCCGGATAATAACCGTTATAATCAGGGCATGACCATGGTGACCGCCGCCGCATCCGAAGTCGCTGTCGACGACCTCACCGAGCGACTTCTCGATGCCGCAGCCGAGGTCTTCGCCGAGAGAGGAATCGACAAGGCCGGCGTCGTGGCGGTGGCACGCCGGGCCGGTGTCACCACTGGTGCGATCTACTCGCGCTGGGCGGGCAAGCACGACATGATGATCGCAGCGCTCAACCGTGTGATGTCGAAGCAACTTCACCAGACTCTCCTCGCTCACCCCGACCCCTCGGCTCCCAATCTGCTGGCAGCGCTGGGCGAGGAACTCGTCACCGGCCGCGACAACGCCGCCGACAGCCTCCTCATGGAAGCCCTGGCCTTGGCCCGCCGCGATGTCGAGTTCGGCGACATGCTCGGCCACATGCTTGCCGAGCAGGAAACACACCTGGCCATGATCATCGACGAAGGCAAGTCGCTCGGCACAATCGACGAGAGCCTCGACACCGATTCTGTGGCCGCCCTGTGCTACTCGATCAGTCTCGGATTCGTGATGTTCGGAGCGATCGGACGTCCTCTTCCAACCCCCTATGGATGGAACCGAGTGGTCCAGCGAATGATCACTGCTGCTCTTCCCTCCCCTGACCTATCTGACGATCCCAAACAACCAGGAGCCGATTGATGGCCAACAGCGACCAAGAGATTCTCGGCCGTGGATCGGTCGACGATGTCGACGCGATCATGGACATAGCGACCTTCAACGACGACGTCGACACGATCGAGCACATCGTCGAGAACAACGCCGACACCATTTTCACTTGGAACTACGACAAGGGTGAGCGCCCGCGCCTCGACCGGCTCTATGAGAAGGCCAAGGTCTCCCAGTGGAATGCCTCGACCGACCTCGATTGGTCGATCGAGGTCGACCCGACGACAGCGTTGAATCTCCAGGCCGAGCTCTTGCTCGACCCCGACATGATGGAAGATCCCTCGTCGCCACTGGCGAAATGGGGCGACAAGGAATGGGAAGAGTTCGGAGTCGAGTCGCTTCGGTGGCGGCTCAGCCAGTTCCTCCACGGTGAACAGGGCGCCCTACTGTGCACCGCCAAAATCGTGGAAACCGTTCCGTGGATCGACGCCAAGTACTACGCCGCAACTCAGGTGGTCGACGAGGCCCGCCACGTCGAGGTCTTCGAGCGCTACCTCGGCGAGAAACTCGACGGCGGATACCCGATCAACCCCCATCTGCGGTTGCTGCTCGACGACATAATCAACGACAGCCGCTGGGACATGACCTACCTCGGCATGCAGATCATGGTCGAGGGCCTGGCGCTCGCGGCCTTCGGATACATGCATCAATTCACCGACGAGCCGCTTCTCAAGAAGTTGCTGCGGTATGTGATGAGCGACGAGGCCCGCCATGTGGCGTTCGGGGTGCTGAGCCTGCAAGAGGTCTACGCCGACATGACGCTGGCCGAAATCCGCGAACGTCAGGAGTTTGCCTTCGAGGCCGCGGTGAGGATGCGTGATCGTTTCCTACAGCAGGAGGTCTGGGAACGAATGGGTGTCGACAGCCGCGACATGGTGCAGCGCCTGCTCCAGGCGCCGGAAGAGGCTCAGGTCTTCCAGAAGATGCTCTTTTCGAAGATCGTTCCCAACTGCCGCAAGCTCGGCCTGCTCGATGCCGGCGAGGGATGGTTGCGAGATCGATTCACCGAGATCGGTGTAATCGAGTTCGAACACCTCGAAGACACGGGCAGTGAATTCACCGACTACGACATCGGCACCGACGATTTCGATGCGGCGAGTGCCCAGAAGGCGGCCGAGGCGGCTGAGATAGCCATGTCGAACCCGGCCTCCTAGATCACCACTGCCGGTCAGCCCAGACGGTCGTCGTCCGGCGGCATGTAGCTGAGATCGAGATCGCCGACACGAACCAGGGTGGAGGCGATCCACCCGCCGAGGCTCCCGAAGTGCTTGTCGAGCGCGGAGCCGTCGGCCAGGCATGCCTCATCGAGTTCGTAGATTCCTTGGTAAGAGATCTCGATCGCGAACTCCGCATCCTTCAGATCGTGGGAGTACGTCGACTCGATGGTGGGGCCGCTACGGGTCAGCCGGTCGCCACCAATATTGGTGCTGGTGTCGGGAAGAACTGCCAGCACGACTCTCGGGTCTGGTGGGGTACTCAGGCGCTGGAGCCTGAGAGCGAGTTCGATTTCGATGCGGGGTGACTCGTCGAGGTCCTCTTCCACGTACCAGCTTCGGTAGGCGGTCTGTGACCACGTCGGCCACACGAATGTGATATCGGCCTGCACGCGCGGTGGCAAGCCCTCGCCCGGCAGGCCATAGGAGGTCTGCCAAGTGAGATCTCCGAGGAGCACATCGGTCTGGAAATGCTCCTCGAAAGCCTGTCTCTCGAGCAGAGCCGACTCGAATGCGTCGCGCAATGCGCCTATTGCATCGGTGAAAACATGGTCGAGCATCAGCGGCTGAGGCTAGTAGCCGGCTTCGACGTCGACGACCCCGAGTAGTTGTTCGCCGCTCAACCACAGGGCGGTGTTTCGGCGAACCCGATCAGCTATCAGGGGGAGACCCATCTGAGGGGTGTTGCCGACGTGGGGGGTAATGATGCAATTCGGCAGTGACCACAACGCGCTGTCGGCTGGAAGCGGCTCCGGTTCGGTCACGTCGAGCACAGCCCCGGCGATCACGTCCCGTTCGAGGGCGAGGATCAGGTCTTCAGTGACGACATGGCCGCCTCGGCCCACATTGATCAACCAGGCGTCGCTCCGCATCTCCGCCAGAAGAGCCGCGTCGATCAGACCCCGGGTTGTGTCGGTGAGAGCGAGTGCGACGACGACAGCGTCGGCCCCGGCCACTGCGTCGTTGATCTGGTCGAGTCCCAGCGTGGTCGCGGCCCCAGGGAGGGGATCGGGGGTGCGCCTCACCACGGTGATTTCGCAACCCCACGGCTGCAGCAGCGGAAGCAATGAACGTGTGATGCCGCCGCCGCCCAGAACAGTGATGGATGCTCCGAGCAGATTGCGCCCTGACTGAGGGGGCCAGGAGGTCGCCTTCGAGAAGATGTGCATGTCGCGGAACGACGTGAGGAGGGCGGCCATGATCCACTCGGCGACAGGAGCCGCATAGACCCCCTTTCCTGATGTCCACAGGTGTTCGTGATCGAGGTTGGAAACGAACGGTTCGATTCCGGCGAATGGGAGCTGCACCCAATCAACGTCGGGTCCGAGTGAGATGTAGTCCGGAAATGCCGCGGCGGCCCCGGGGTCGTCCCATATGAGGACGTGAGCCTGCTCGATCGGCACGATCGACCCACCGGCCTCGCGCACCGCGGCACTGAGGGCATCGTGCATCTCAGGTCGGGTGCCGGGTCCCACCGCGAAGGCGTTGGCTCTCTCAATTTCCATATGAGCCACTCCGCAGCTCAGTTGAGGCCGAACTGCCGGTCGCCGGCATCTCCGAGCCCGGGCATGATGAAACCGACCTCGTTGAGGCGTTCGTCGATCGAGGCGGTGAACACCTCGTCGGCTGTACCCGACTCGGAGAGGGCCTCGATTCCTTCGGGTGCGGCGAGGACACAAACCACCGTGACCCGCCCGGCGCCGGAGTCGCGGAGGATCTGACAGGTGTATATGCATGAGCCACCGGTGGCGAGCATCGGATCGAGGACCATCACCGGCCGCCCGTCGAGCTGGTCGGGCACGGTGTTGACGTAGGCGTGGGGGAGAAGGGTGTCTTCGTCACGCTTGAGCCCGACGAACCCGGTACGGGCATCAGGGAGCATCTCGAGTGCGGCATCGAGCATGCCCAAACCGGCCCGCATCACGGGCACGAGCATGGGGATGTCGGCCAGACCGCTTCCGGTTGTGGGTCCCATCGGTGTGTCGATGTCCTTGGTGGTCACCGATTGATCGCGAGTGGCCTCATAGACGAGGAACGAACTGAGGTCGGTGAGGGCCTTGCGGAAGTCTCGTCGCTGGGTGCCACGCCTACGGAGATGGGTGAGGCGGTCGGCGGCGAGAGGATGTTGGACGACGGTTGTTTTCACCCCGGGAGCATGCCACGGCCGAGCCGGTTGCGGCACGTTCACCCAGAGGTTCGGGTCACTTCGATTCGCTGATCGGATGGGAAGACCCGGCGGGCCAGGTCGCGGATGTCGGAGCGAGTCAGAGAGTGCAGGAGTTCGAGGCGATTGTCGGAGGACAGGACCGTCTCGCTCGGGAACAGATGGGAGATGAGAATCGATTCGGCGAAGAGCTGGTCGTCGACGAACTGGTAGTCGGCGTCGATGACGCTGATGGCTCGGGAGAATTCGTCGTCGGTCGGGCCGTTGGCGGAGAGATCGGAAATCTGATCGAGCATCACCGATCGGATTTCGGCCACCCGATCTGGGTCTCCGTCGATCTGGATCGTCGCATCGATTCGTTCATCGGGCGCATAGAAGGACGTAGCCGTGGCGATTCCGCCGTAGGAGGCGCCCAGCTCTTCGCGCACGGTCTCGATTATCCGTGAACTCACGATGGTCTCCAGGACATGGGCGGCAGCGTTGAGCTTCGCCGTGACATCGAGTTCGGTCGAGTAGAGAATCGCAATGCCGCCGGTGTTGACGCCTGGGTTGAGCTGGACGTTGATCGTGGTGACGCCGCCGGGCATCGGCGGGAGATTGTCGACCCACGAGTCGTGAGATCCAGCCTGGAGTGTGCCCAGGTAGCGGCTGGCGAGGTCCCTGACGACGTCGGGATCGGCATCGCCAACGAGGACGACGATCGGCTGGTCGATCTTTCCGAGCCGGGTGTTGTAGGTGGCCAGGGCGCCGGCCGGAGTCAGATCATCGAGTTGTTCTGCGTCCGGAACGATCTGAAAGCTCGGGCTGCTACCGGTTCTGGCATCGATCTGAGCCGTTGCCGCTTGGACCTGCGGATCCGTTGACGCCACCGCTATCTGATTTCGGCCGAAGGTGATGGCCTCGTTGAACGCCGGGTCGTCGATGCGTGCCGAGGTGGTCATCAGGCTGAGAAGCTGAAATAGGACCTCGATGTCGTCGGCCGATGACGACCCGAAGAAGCCCTCGGTGGTGGCATCCACGTAGGGGAACAGCGAGGCTGTCGTGCTGGCCAGATAACGATCGAGCTGTGAACTGCTGAATGTTGCGATGCCGCTGTTGGACACGGCCGACATGATCAGATCGATGACAGCCGAGGTGCCATCGGGTAGTACCGACCACCCGCCCTCGCTGGCGGTGGTGAGACTGACCTGCCCCTCGGAGATCTTGCTCGGCTGAAACACCAACGTCACTCCGTTGGCAAATGTCCATTCCTCGATGGGGCCGTCGAAGCCGCGACGGCTGTCGGAACTCACGGGATCGACGGCGTCGGGCCGGGCCATGAGAGAGTCGATGGGCGGCTCGGCGACGGACTCGTCGCCGAGGTAGGGGAGTGTCGTGTCGGCGATCTCCGCCAGCCGCTGGGAGGTGGGGAGGCTGATGGGGTCGGAGCCGACGGCGGCGATAATCGGACCGCCCGTCTGAAGAACCCATCTCCAGTGGTTGGTGACGTCTGCCGGCGTGAGGCTGTCGAGGATCCCGAGCAAACGCTCGGTCATCGACTCGGTGGCGTCGATATCGGCGCCGGAGAGGAAGTGGAACATGTAGTCGTCGGCGTACTGGGAGTCCTGACGGGTGTCGGCCCCGAGAAGTGCTGAGTCGAGCTGGGATCTCAGCTCATCGGTGGCCCGCCCGAGATCCGCGGCAGTAAATCCTCTTGCGGCGGCTCCCTTGAACTGTCCGATGAGATCGGTCACAGCGAGTTCGAGGTCGTCGGCTTGGATGTTGGTTCCGGCGTAGTGAAGGCCGCGGTTGACCTGGAATCGGCTGAAGAATGGAGCGGTCGAGGTGTGAACGACTCCGTTCTGGAACCCGTCGTTGAGAAGGTTGTCGACCATCACGGCGATGACCGACTCCATGAGCGATAGACGCTGACCGCCGACGGTCGATTCATCCCACACGGTGAGCGGAATGTCGATCGAGATGTTGTCGACTGCGTTGTCGGGGTTGGTGAAGACGTGTCCCGTCGCCGATGCCGCAATGTCGACGGTGGCTGTCGACAGGGGCGGTGAGTCGCTGCGGGGGGCCAGGTCGGAGAAGCGTTCGGTGACCGCGCTCAACATGTTGTCGACCGACATGTCGCCGACGACGATCACGGCCATGTTGTCGGGCCGGTACCAGCGGTCGTAGAAGTCGCGCAGGGGAGGTGCGGTCGTTGAGTCGATCTGCTCAGCGGTCCCCAGCACCCCGAACCCCTCATAGGAGGATCCGGCCGTGTACATCTGTTCGAACTGATCGAAGATCATGCCGTCGGCCGACTCACGGCCTTGCCGCATCTCATCGCGCACCACACCGATCTCGTCGGCTACGGCATCGGGTTCGATGGTGGCGGCGAAGGCCCACTCGGCGAGCACGTCGAACGCTATCCCCACGGTTCCGCGGTCGGCGGTCGTGGCTCCCAACAGGTAGACGGTTTCGTCGTAGCTGGTGAAGGCGTTGGTGTCGGCGCCGAACTGGATGCCGAGTCGCTCGAGACTGTTGGTGAGTTCGTTGGCCGGGAACTTCTCAGTCCCGTTGAACAGCATATGTTCGAGGAAGTGGGCTGTGCCGGCATCAGGGGTGACCTGCTGGGCCGAGCCGGCATTGACCACCAGTCGCAGATCGAGGTTGGTACCAGGCGAGTCGTTGGATCTCAGGTAGTAGGTGAGCCCGTTGTCCAATCGTCCGAATCGGACGTCGGGATCGATTGGCAGGGCGGTGGGGTCGGGAGTAGGTGGATCCACCGTCGGAATGGGTGCCGAGGGATCGAGGATCGGCGGCACGGTCGTGGCGACCACGGTGGTGGTGACGGTGGTATCGGATGGGTAGGAATCGAAAAACGAAGAGTCGGAACAGGCCGCTGCCAACAGCGCAAGTACCACCAAGGCCGACGGCCATCGAACTGATCGGCGCACTGCTCTCATCAAGCGATCCATCTTCCTTAGACGGGCGGCTCTGCCCGCCATGCCTCGAGCGGGGAGTAGCCGGGCTTGATGACATGTTCGATGATCTGCAGCCGCTCTTTGAAGGGCAGGAAGCTCGACTTCATGGCATTGACGGAGAGCCATCTGAGCGTGTCCCAGTCGTAGCCGAAGGCATCGACCAGTGCCGCCAACTCGGAGGTCATGGAGACGTTGGACATCAACCGATTGTCGGTGTTGACAGTGATGCGGAACCGGAGCTTGATCAACTCGTTTATGGGGTGATCGCTGATCTTCTCGGCGACCCCGGTGTTGATGTTGGAGGTCGGGCAGATCTCGAGGGGAATACGGCGGTCTCGGACGAAACTGGCGAGGCGCCCCAGCGCTCGATCCTCCCCATCGTGGTCGAAGAGATCTTCGATGATTCGAATTCCGTGTCCGAGTCGTTCGGCCCCGCAGTACTGGAGGGCCTTCCAGATCGACTTCGGCCCGTAGGCCTCTCCGGCGTGAATGGTTATGTGGAAGTTCTCGCGCTGGCAGTATTGAAAGGCCAGAATGTGGTCGTCGGGCGGGAAGCCGTCCTCTGGGCCGGCAATGTCGAAGCCCACGACACCCTGATCGCGCCACTTGACTGCGACTTGTGCGACTTCCAGGCTGTGGTCGAGATGACGCATGGCCGAGCAGATCAGCCGGATCGTGAGCGGGGTGTTGTCAGATCCTGCCGCGAAGCCCGACAGAACGGCTTCGATGGCGTCGTCGTGGGCGAGCCCCTTCTCGGTGTGAAGTTCGGGTGCGAAGCGGATTTCGGCGTAGACGACACCGTCGGCAACCAGATCCTCGGCACACTCTCGAGCGATCCTCTGGATCGAGTCGAAAGTCTGCATGACCCCGACCGTGTGATCGAAGGTCTCGAGATAGAGAGTGAGGTCCTTGCGGTTGGCGCCTCGTTGCATCCATTCGGTGAGCTCTTCGGGATTGGTCGACGGCAGTCGCTCGTAGCCCGTTTCGGCCGCCAGCTCAATCATGGTCTCGGGACGCAGGCCGCCGTCGAGATGATCGTGGAGGACGACCTTGGGGGCACGTCGGATGCGCTCGACCGTGGGTGGCCCGACATCGGGTGCATGGATGGCGATGCTCATCGCTAGAGGCTAACCCCCCAAGGGACCTACGGCAGCGAGGTGACCAGGAGGTCGGCCACGGACGCGGCGACGGTGTCGTCGAGGGGAGTGGGTTCGATGCCGAACTGCGCGGTCGCCGCCGAGGAGTCGATCACAAAGGGGCTCTCAAACTGGTAGGCGACCTCGAGGACTTCTCTCACCATCGGTGACGCCAGTCCGACCAGCCTCAGTCCCAGCCGGGGGATTCCCTTCACCTTGACTTCGTCCTGATCGAGGGCTCGGCAGAATCGATGAACCATGTCTTTCTGGGTGACCGGGTCGGACGTGGGTACGTGCCACGCCTTGCCGTGGGATCGTTCGTCGGTGCCGAGAACGGCGAGCGTCCGGGCCACGTCGCTCACCGCCGTCCAGCTGTGAATCACATCGGGGTTGCCGACCACCGACACCGAACGGCCGGCCCGAACCCGGTCGGTCATGCGGCTACCCATGTGGGCGGTATCGCCGAGACCGGGACCGATGAAGTCCGATGCTCGAGCCTCGGTGACCCGCACTCGTCCGGCATCGTGGGCGGCCAATGCGTTGAGCCACATCTGCGCCCTGACCTGTCCCTTGCGGCCATCGGCGGCGAGCGGGTGGCTCTCGGTCATGATGGCTTCGGGAGGGCCGTATCCGTAGAGGTTGCTCATGGTCACGAGTACGGCGTTGGCGGATTCGGCTGCACCGAGGATCGAGTCGGCGAGAGGCGGCCAGTCGCTGACCCAACGGTTGTAGGGCGGGTTGGCGCAGTTGTAGATGGCATCGAAGCCCGACGCGATGCTAGCCAAGCGGTCGGTGTCGGCGGCATCGCAGGCGACGTGATTGATGCCCGTGAGGGTCGGTCCGTTGCCGGACCTCGTGACGACGGTGACTGCGTGCCCCAGCCGGACAAGCTCGACCGCGGTGGCACTTCCGATCGAGCCGGCCCCGACGATGAGATGTCGGCCGGTCTTGGACATGAATTCTGGTTGGTTGGTCATGAGTGTTCTCCGTGATGAATCGAATTGCGAATGCGAGAGCAGTGCTCTCTTAACAGTGAAGCAAGGGCCGGCGTCTTTGTCAAGAGCACTGCTCTCGTTTCTTGTCAGTGCTCTCCGAATCTGCAACAATGGCCCCATGCCCGACCCAGCACCAATGACGGCACGAGCGAGAGCCCGCGCCGAGATCACCGGCGAGATCAAGGCCACAGCCCGGCGGCATATCGCCGAGGGCGGGGCGACTGCGCTTTCGCTGCGGGCGGTGGCACGCGACCTGGGAATGGTGTCCTCGGCCCTCTACCGGTACTTTCCGAGCCGCGATGCGCTGCTTACGGCCCTCATCGTCGATGCATTCGACGCGGTGGGGGAGGTCGCCGAGAAGGCCGACCGGTCGGCTTCCCCGGGCGACGCGGGCGATCGCTGGCGCGCTGTGGGTCATGCCGTTCGACGTTGGGCCCTCGACAATCCTCATGAGTACGCGCTGGTCTACGGCAGTCCGGTGCCGGGGTACGTTGCTCCTCCGGACACAATCGAACCGGCCACTCGGATCACCACGGTGCTGATGACCGTGCTCTCGGCGATAGCCGAGGAATCCGTGCCGCGGTTCATGCCCGAGCCCCCGGCCTCGACCGCCGCCGAACTCGCGGCAATTGCTCCAGATCTGCCGCCGGCGCAGACCGCTCTTGGCATGGCGGCCTGGGCCCAAATGTTCGGAGCCATATCACTGGAGTTGTTCGGGCATCTCGAATCGGTGGTCTACGACAGGGATGCCTTCTTCGACCATCTGCTCACACTGGCGATCATGGAGGTTCGGTTGGCACCGTGACCGCACGATCCACGGTTAGTCCCTGAACCCCCGGAGGGGCAGCTCGGGAGAACGCTGCAGCCAGTTGTCGGCCGGGTAGTCGGCCTCGCCTTCGATGACATGCAGCGTGTAGGCGTGCCGGCTTGTGGCCGAGCGATTGGGAGCGCTCCAGTGGGGGAGTAGGCCGTGGAGCAGCACCATGGTGCCGGCCTCGGCCTCCAGCGGCACGAGATCGTCGGTGGGCCACGGAGTGGAGTCGACAACATCCGTGATGGTTCCCTCACCCTGCCGCCTGAATCGGGTGCGGGCGGTTCCGAGGTGGCCGCCGGGAGCGGCCCAGAGACAACCGTTGTCGAGCGTGGCGTCCTCGATGGCGAACCAGAACCCTACGACGCTCATGGGGTTGGTCCATAGGAAGGTGTGGTCGCAATGACACGTGACCTCGCCACCGATTCCTGGCTGCTTGAAGATGTACATCGACTGCAGAAGGCGCGGGTCGGAGAACCCGATCTCGCTGGCTATCGCGGCCAGATCGGGTGTGCGTGAGAATCGACCGAAGACCGGATCGAGGTCGTGCATGGCATGCCCGAGCTTGTTGACAGCCAGCGGCAACGGCCGATTGAGCGCTCCATCGGTGACCGCTCCCTCTTCGAGGAACCATCGTGATTTGTCGCCGGAAGTGAGGAACCACTCGTCCTGACCATGGCCTTGGTCGGCGGTCGAGAAGACGGTCAGAGCTCCACCGAGCGAAGGGTCGGCGGATTCGAGTTGGCCTACCGCATGGGCCTGCAGCTCGCGGCAGGAGTCCTCGGAGACGAACTCGGGAAGAACCAGGAAACCGTCTCGATGCCAGTCGGACAGTTGCTTCTCGGTGAGCAGTGTCACCGCTACGTTTCGCCCTTGCGGTATATCAGGCCGTCGGCCGCGGGCATTCGCAGGTTCTGGCTCAAGAAAATGAGCGTCATCAACACCATCACGTAGGGCATGGTGTTGGGTAGCCAATTGGGCGCGGTCGTACTCAGGATGTACCAGATCACTGCGGCGCCTCCGAGTCCGCTGGCCAGCAGAGCGTCGGTGCGGTTCTGGCGGCGAACCGCCCAGACCACGACAACGCCGAGGGCGATTGCGATCACCAGCAGGAGATTGTGGGTGGCGTCGCCTTCGAGATCTCGGAGGGCCAGGCCGAATGGGTAACCGAACACCAGCGCGCCCAGGAGCACTCCACGGGGTCTCCAGTTTCCGAAGATCAGGGCAGCCAAGCCGATGAAGCCTCGGCTGGTGGTCTGGCCCTCCCGGTAGAAGCCGGTGAGCTCGAGAACGATGAAGGCGCCGGCCAACCCGGCGAACGCTCCGCTGATGACCACTGCCAGGTACTTGTGGAGGTAGATGTTGACGCCCAGCGACTCTCCGGCTGAAGGACGCTCACCGCAGATCCTGACCCGGAGTCCGAATCGGGTACGCCAGAGAATGAAACCGGAGATGGGCACCAGCAGATAGACGATCACCGTGAAGACCGAAATCTGTACGAACATTCCGCGGATGATGGCGGAGACATCGGAGATGAAGAACCAATCCTTCTTGTCGAGCCATCCCAAGGTGTCGGGCGCGTCCCACCCGAAGAAGGCGTCACCTCCGGAGATGAACGGGACGTTGAACTTGCCGAAATTGCCGGAGTTCGGAGACTGAGAGACTGAACCTCCAGCGTAGTCGTTGAAGATCTGATCCGACATGTAGCGGGCGGCGCCGGGGGCCAAGATGTTGATGGCCACACCGGAGATGATGTGATCGACTCCGAAGCTCACGGTGGCGATGGCATGTAGCAGACCGCCGAGGGCACCGAAGCCGGCGCCGAACACCAGGCCCCACCAAGGGCCGTAGTTGATGGCGCCCCATGCCGAGCCCCACGTGCCGAGGATCATCATTCCCTCGAGGCCGATGTTGACCACTCCGGCCCGTTCGGCGAACAGGCCCCCGAGGCCGGCCAGCAGGATCGGAGCGGCCCAGCGGATCATGGCCCCTGAAGCGCTTGAACTGGTGAGCAGTCCCGGGTCGCCCTTTCCGAAGTGGGAAACGAACGTGAGGGCGAACATTCCACCCGCGGCCATGAACATCCAACGCACGGGCGTGGAGACGTTCTGCAGACGGGAGAAGAGGCTGGGGTTGGCCGAGGGGGAGGTCGTGGTTGCGATCATGATGCACTCTCCGCAAGCAGCGCGGCGGCTGTTCGTGCTTCGTCCTTCTGTCTGAGTCGGTTGACCACCTCATAGGCGATAACCGCGGCCAGCAAGATGGTGGCCTGCATGATCACGACGATTTCCCTTGATGCCGTGCCCCCGACCTGCAGTGCACCGGCCGAGGCGTTGAGGAAGCCGAACAAGAGGGCGGCCAGCGCTATCCCCACCGGCTTGTTGCGTCCGAGCAGGGCGACCGCGATGCCTTGAAAACCCATGCCCTTCACGAACGACTGGTCGAAACGGAAGTTCTCGCTGAGAACCTCGACCATGCCGACGAGGCCGGCGACTGCACCCGACAAGAGCATGGCGGTGAGGACCATCTTCTTGGAGTCGATGCCCGCAGCCTGAGACGCGAACGGGTTGTAGCCGCTGGCCCGGAACTCGTATCCGATACGGCTGCGGTTGATGAACAGGTGGTAGAGAATCCCCACCGCTATCGCTATCAGGAGAACACCGGTGAGTTCTCGGCCCTTGCTGATCTCGCGGGTGAACACCTCAACCCAGGAGTTGAGATTGGGCATACGGCCCGATTCAGGAATCGGAGTGGTGCCTGAATTGACCTGGCCGGTGTCGTCCTGCCAGACGACGATCAGCCAAGCGATGATGCCGCCGACGGCGATGAAGTTGAGCATGATCGTGGAGATCACCTCGTTGACTCCACGGGTGACCTTGAGCACCCCGGCGAAACCACCCCAGGCGGCCCCGACCGTCATGGCCACGAATAGGACGAGTGCGACATGGAAGACGGGTGGTAGATCCACGGCCCCACCTGCTACCGACGCGAAGAAGGCCGCAAGGAGATACTGCCCCTCGACCCCGATGTTGAACAGGTTCATCCTGAAACCGATGGCGGCTGCCACTCCAGATATGTAGAGGGGCGTGGCCCGATTGAGGATGTCGACCGATGTCTCGAGCTTCTTGGCGTTGTTGAACATGTCGGAGTAGGCATCGATCGGGTTGCTACCCGAGATGATCAACACGATCGAGGAGATGATCAGTGCGACTCCAGCGGCCAACGCCGGCGCCGCCACTGCCAGACCGATTCTTCGCAACGACGGGGCTGTCACGAGGCCTCCTCTGATACGGCGACGCCGGTCATGTAGGCACCGAGATCACGTGGTGTGATCTCGGCGGGGTCGAGCGTCGCAACGATCTTCCCTCTCAACATGACGAGAACGGTGTCGGAAAGACCGATCAACTCTTCGAGGTCGGCCGAGATCAACAGGGTTGCCAACCCATCAAAGCGAGCCTCGCGGATGTCCTGCCACACCGCAGCCTGCGCACCGACATCGATTCCACGGGTCGGGTGAGCAGCGACGAACAGCTTCGGATGGCTGCTTATCTCCTTGCCCAGGATCAGCTTCTGCTGGTTGCCTCCGGACAACGCGTGAGCCGGCACCTCCACGTTGGGAGTGCGGACATCGAAGTCGCGCCGAATCTGTTCGGTTCGCTCCCTGGCTCCGACACGGTCGAACCAGATTCCCTTTGTGAAGGGAGGTCGGGTGTGGTGGCCGAGCGCGGTGTTCTCCCAGAGGGGGGCATCCAGCAGCAGGCCTTCCTGATGACGATCTTGGGGGACATACGCCAAACCGGCTTCTCGACGCTTGCCTACGCTGGCATGGGTGATGTCGGCACCGAACAGCGAAATCGTGCCGGACCTCGGAGAGTCGGTGCCGATGATCGCGTTGATCAACTCCGTTTGGCCGTTCCCCTCGACTCCTGCGATACCGACGATCTCGCCTCGCCTGACCTCGAACGAGACGTCGTCGACCACCGAGCGTTCATCGGCGTCGTGAACGGTGAGGCTGTCGATCCTGAGCGCCACATCGTCGGTCACGGTCGATTCTCCGGCTTGGGGCGAGGGGAGCTCGGATCCGACCATGAGCTCGGCGAGATCGTGAGCGGTGACATCGTCGGGCTTCACAGTGGCGACGGTGCGGCCCTGGCGAATCACCGTGATCGTGTCGGCGATCTCGAGCACCTCATCGAGTTTGTGATCGATGAAGATGATCGAAGCGCCGGCGGCCTTGAGGTCGCGCATGTTGTCGAACAGCGCTTCGACCTCCTGTGGAACCAGGACAGCGGTGGGTTCATCGAGAATCAGCACTTCGGCGCCGCGGTAGAGGACCTTGATGATCTCGACCCGCTGGCGTTCGCCGACCTCGAGCGTCTCGACCAGGTCGTCGGGGTGGACGGTGAGTCCGTAGGCCTCGGATACCTCGACCAGGTGTTGGCGGGCGGCGTCCAGGTCGATGATCCCCCGCTTCATCGGCTCGGAACCGAGGATGACGTTTTCCATCACGGTGAGGTTGTCGGCGAGCATGAAATGTTGATGCACCATGCCGATGCCGAGCTCGATGGCGTCGCCGGGTGAGGACAGCTTGACCTCGCTGTCGTTGACCTTGATGGTCCCCTCGTCGGGTGGCTGCATGCCATAGAGGATCTTCATCAGTGTCGACTTGCCGGCACCGTTCTCACCGCAGACCGCGTGTATCTCGCCCCGCTCGACTGCCAGGTTGACGTTGTCATTGGCGATCACACCGGGAAATCGCTTGGTGATTCCGATTAGCTCGATCGCATTGGCCATATGGCGTTACTCCATGAAAACGACAACGGAGCCGGACGTTAGTCCGACTCCGTTGCCACGTCATGATCTGGCTCAACAAATATTCGAAGGGCCCATCGTGACCTATTGAATGATCAGGCGATCAGCCTGGAACCGTCGGTACGACGATGGCCCCCGAGATGATCTCAGCCTTGAATTCCTCGATGGTGGCGATGGTTTCGGCACTGAGGAAGTCACCCGTGGTGGAGAAGCCCACACCGTCGACCGCAAGGTCGTAGGTGGTGGGACCGTTGGTGAAGGATCCGTCGAGGACGGCCTGAGTGGCCTGGTAGACGGCGACGTCGACACGCTTGAGCATCGAGGTGAGCACGACTTCCTGCACGCCGGGATCGACGGTCAGGTACTGATCGGAGTCGACTCCGATGGCCCAGACGGTGTCGCCAGAGGCGTCGCGGACTTCCTTGGCTGCCTGGAAGAGGCCGCCACCGGACGAGCCAGCTGCGTGGTAGACCACATCGGCACCGGCCTCATACATGGCGGCTCCGATTTCCTTGCCCCGGTCGGGGGCGAAGAAGCCGTCGAAGTCGGGGAACTCGGTGATGTACTGCTGCTGAACCTCAATGGTGGGGTCAACTGCGGC
>JAJCXX010000022.1 GCA_029263195.1 Acidimicrobiales bacterium | reverse complement strand
TACATGTCAAACCCAGGTAAGGTTCTTCGCGTTGCCTCGAATTAAGCAACATGCTCCGCCGCTTGTGCGGGCCCCCGTCAATTCCTTTGAGTTTTAGCCTTGCGGCCGTACTCCCCAGGCGGGGCACTTAATGCGTTAGCTACGGCACGGAACCCGTTAGAAGGTCCCACACCTAGTGCCCAACGTTTACGGCATGGACTACCAGGGTATCTAATCCTGTTCGCTCCCCATGCTTTCGCTCCTCAGCGTCAGTACCGGCCCAGAGCACTGCCTTCGCCATTGGTGTTCCTCCTGATATCTGCGCATTCCACCGCTACACCAGGAATTCCATGCTCCCCTACCGGACTCTAGTCAGCGCAGTATCAGATGGCGTCTCAGGGTTGAGCCCTGAGTTTTCACATCCGACTTACGCAACCGCCTACGAGCTCTTTACGCCCAATAAATCCGGACAACGCTTGCTCCCTACGTGTTACCGCGGCTGCTGGCACGTAGTTGGCCGGAGCTTCTTCTGCAGGTACCGTCATTTTCGTCCCTGCTGAAAGATGTTTACAACCCGAAAGCCGTCATCCATCACGCGGCGTTGCTGCGTCAGGCTTTCGCCCATTGCGCAAGATTCCCCACTGCTGCCTCCCGTAGGAGTCTGGGCCGTGTCTCAGTCCCAGTGTGGCTGATCGTCCTCTCAGACCAGCTACCCGTCGACGCCTTGGTAGGCCGTTACCCCACCAACTAGCTGATAGGCCGCGAGACCCTCCCGAAGCACCTGAGCATTTCCTCAATCGGTCATGCGACCATCTGAGGTCATCCGGTATTAGCTGGGGTTTCCTCCAGTTATCCCGGTCTTCGGGGCAGGTTTCTCACGTGTTACTCACCCGTTCGCCACTTTCCACCGGTGCAAGCACCGGCTTCACGTTCGACTTGCATGTGTTAGGCACGCCGCCAGCGTTCGTCCTGAGCCAGGATCAAACTCTCCGTCAAGATCTCCGTATCGACCGAAGCCGATACATCAATCGGGTTGCTCATCCCCCAATCACCGAAGTGATCGCGTGGGGGATTGTGCGATTAGAGAGCCGGTCACCGCCTGGCGGGCGGATAACCATTTTGTTTGGCCTGACCTTCTTGCGAAGACCAAGCCGGCTCTCCCGATGCCATTGGCACCGGGCATTCTGAATTGACAGACAACATCATCAGGTCGCGAAACCCAATGACGTCGCCCACACTCGTTTTTGCGTCCGTCTCTTCCGTTTTCAAGGAGCAGTCGACGCCGCGAGGCGCCGGACACGCAGTGCCTTTGAAGGCCCAGTTGGTGTCCTACTCGTTCTCCCCCAGGCACCATCGGTGCTTTCGGGGCGACTGACTACGCTACCGACGTGACCCGGGAGCGTCAACCTCCGGCGTCGTTTTCTTCCAGCCGATCAGATCGACTCGTGTAGCGCTGGGTGGAAGCTATCTCCCCCACCACGCCGTACCAACGCCGCCACCGAGGAAAGCGCAGGAAAGCGGGTGATCGAGGTCACACCAGCTCAGTCCGATCTCGTCACTGCGAGGTGTCGCTGCTTCTTGCCGCGCTGGATCAGCACGAAGCCATCACCGATGACCTCGATCGGGGAATCGACCGCGTCGACCTTCACCCCGTTGATCCTGATTCCGCCCTGGGCGACGGTTCGCCGAGCGTCGCCTCGTGAAGAGCACACTTGGGTTGCCACCAGCAGGTCGACCACCGGCTCGGCTGCACCGATTGACCCCGGTGACATCGAGGTCTCGGGGACAATGCCCCGAAGAGCGGCCAAGCCTTCGGCGGTGGGACCCTCGCTGCCGAACAGAACGTCCGCGGCCAGCCTCGAGCGTCGAACCTCCTCAGCACCGTGAATCAACGCGGTGACCGAGTCGGCCAGTTCGCCCTGAGCCAGACGGGCTTCGGGTGAGTCGCTGTGGGCGGCCATGATCTCGGCGATTCGCTCCGTCGACAGCAGCGTGAGTTGGAGCAGGGTTCGCTCCACGTCACGGTCGTCGACCCGCAAGAAGTACTGATGGAACTCGTAAGGCGACGTACGGCCGGCATCGATCCACACCGCACCATCGGCGGTCTTGCCGAACTTGGCTCCGTCGGACCGGGTCATGAGAGGCCATGTGAGGCCGTGGACCGACGCTCCACCGCGTCGCCGGGTGAGATCGATCCCGGCGGTGATGTTGCCCCATTGGTCGGAGCCGCCTATCTGGAGATCACAGCCGTAGTTCTCGTGGAGCCACCAGAAATCGTGAGCCTGAAGAAGCATGTAGGTGAACTCGGTGAACGAAATGCCGTTCTCCCCGCTCATCCGCGACTTCACCGAGTCCTTCGCCACCATCTGATTGACCGTCGCGTGCTTGCCCGTGTCGCGCAGGAAGTCGAGAAGCGAGAGATCGCGCGTCCAGTCGTGGTTGTTGACCATTCGCGCTGCTGCCGGTCCGTCGAAGTCGAGAAGCTGTTCGAGCTGGCCACGAATTCCCGCCAGGTTGTTGTCGAGCGTCTCCGTGTCGAGCAGATTGCGTTCGCCGGAACGGCCACTCGGGTCGCCGATCAATCCGGTGGCGCCACCAACGAGGGCCAAAGGGTGATGGCCGGCGTCTTGGAACCGACGCATCGCGAGCACGCCGATCAGATTCCCGAGATGGAGACTCGGGGCCGTGGGATCGATGCCGTGATACACGGTGACTCCACCCGCCGACAGCAGCTTGATGAGTTCGGACTCATCAGTGTGATCATGGACCAGCGAACGGGCCCTCAGGTCGTCGAGAATCTCAGCGCCTTGCATGAGCCACAACGATATGGCCACCTGACGTGGTTCGGGGGCGAATTGCCAGCAGACTAGGTACTGCATGCGCCGAATTATCTCCCTCGCCATCGTCGCTGCCGTGGTGGCGACCAGCTGCTCCTACCAGACCAAGGACTTCGATCAGCTTTTCGCGGGCTTCAACGAAGACTCTCTGCTCACCGCTCAGACCTCGAGGGTCTGGGACCGCAACGGGACTCTCATCACCGAGCTCCGGGGCGAGCAGAACCGTACCGATGTCGACATCACACAGGTTCCCGAGTTGGTGCAACACGCCGTCGTCGCGATCGAGGACGAGCGGTTCTATGACCACTCCGGGGTTGACCTGAAGGCCATCCTGCGGGCCGCACGATCGAACGTGAGCGCCGGCGGCATCGCCCAGGGCGGCTCCACCATCACTCAGCAATACGTCGGCAACGTGTTCCTCGATCGTTCCGACCAGACCGGAAGCCGCAAGATCGAGGAGATCTTCATGGCTCGCCGGTTCGAGCAGCGCTACTCCAAGGACTTCATTCTCGGCAAGTACCTCAACTGGGTCTACTTCGGAAATGGCGCCTACGGAGTCGAAGCCGCGGCCCGCGAGTACTTCGGCCCACCATCGTGTGAGCGAGCCACCAGCATCGACCAGCCCGACGACCGAGATTGTCTGAAGGTCACCGAGCTCACTGTCGTGCAAGCTGCACTCATCGCCGGACTCATACAGGCGCCATCGAGCTTCAACCCCTATAGGAACTACTCCTCGGCCCTCGAGCGCCGCGACCTCGTCCTCGGACGCATGTACGCCAACGAATACATCACCGAGGAGGAGTACGAAGAGGCCCTCACCGAACCGATCGAGTTGGTCGAGGACGTTCCGCTGCTCGAACAGCGCTATTCCGCGGCGTACTTCGTCGAGGACGTGAAGCAGTGGTTCCTCGACAACCCGGCTTTCGGCCCGACCCGCCAGGCCCGTACCCAACTCCTGTTCGAGGGTGGCCTCGACATCCACACGACCGTCGACCTCGACTTGCAAGCCGACGCCGAAGCTGCCATCGCCACCATTCTCCGCGACGATGGCGTCAACCCCGACGCTGCCGCGGTGGTGATCGGAACGACGCCGGCCGACGACGGACAGATCCTCGCGATGGTCGGCGGCCGCGACTTTTTCGGGGACTCCGAGGATGCCAAGTTCAATTTCGCATCAGGGTCGGGACGTCAGGCCGGATCATCGATGAAGCCGATCGGACTGGCCACCGCGCTGGAACTGGGGATCCCGATCACACGCGTCTACCCGGCGCCGATGAACATCGAGATCGAGGAACCGAGCATCTGCGGCCCGACCTGGAAGGTCCGCGGTGGTCTGCGGGCCCCGGCAGTCGACCCGGCGACCGTCACCGAAGACACACCTGAGGTCATTCCCCAAGCCACCCTGGTAAGAGCCACCCGCAGCTCGCTCAACGTCGTATTCGCGCAATTGATGGTCGACATCACTCCGCGGCGCTACATCGACATGGCCGAGCGGCTCGGCATCGGGGAGGGCCGTTTGCAGGAAGTCTGCGCGGCAATACTCGGAACCGAGAACGTCAACATGGTCGAGATGGCCACCGTCTACTCGACGTTTGCACGAGGCGGCGTCCGGGTCGATCCGATCATGGTCACCCGGATCACCAACTCCGACGGCACCTCACTGTTCGAGTCGGTTCCTAATCCGGTGACGGTCCTCAGCCGCACCATCGACAACCAGCTCACCTGGGCGCTGACCAACGTCATCAACTTCGGGACCGGCACGCGGGCCCAGATCGACCGGCCGGCCGCCGGCAAAACCGGCACGGCCCAGAACAACGCCGATGCCGCCTTCGTCGGATTCACCACCCAGCGAGCCACAGCAGTGTGGGTTGGTCATCCCGAGGGCCAGATCCCGATGACGGGTCTCTACCACGGCGGTCCGGTTCAGGGCGGCACGTTCCCGGCGGAGATCTGGAGGGAGATCATGCTGGCGGCCCACGAAGGGCTGCCGGCGGAGGACTTCCCGGCCCCACCGCCGAGCTCCACCACAACCACGCTGCCTCCCCTCCCCGACTCAGTCGAGGTCCCCGACCTCATCGGTCGTGTGGTCGACGAGGCCCTGTTGCTCGAACTCGAGGAGAAGTCGTTGCTTCTCGCAACAGCTGAGATAGAGACCAACGAATTCGTGCCCGGCACCATCGTCAACCAAGCACCTGCACCCTTCGACCTGATCCCGGGCGGTGCAACCATCACCGTCGAGGTGGCGGTGCTTCCCCCCGAGCCGCCTCCCGAGATAGTTCCTCCCGTAATCGGGCTGACCGAATCCGAGGCCAAGCAGGTTCTGACCGGCCTCGCGTTCGCGGTCGACACTGTCTTTGACCTCGACCCCACAGCCAGCGAAACGCCGCCGGTGCCGGGGCTGGTCTGGACCCAGTCGCCCGTGAGCGGGGCATCAATTCCTGCCGGCTCCATCATCACTATCTGGGTCAATCCGATTCCATGAAATCACTCAACCTGACCATCGGTAAGTCGTTGGCCGGCGCGGCAGTTCTCGCCTGGCTGGTCTTCTGGATCTGGGCGTTCGTATTCGCCGATCCCGGCGACCCCAACGAACTCGAGTCGCTCAACTACGGCCCCGTCGCCGAGCGAGCGTGCGCCGCGGCCATCACGGAGATCGACGCCATGCCATCTCCGCGCGAGGCCGAGACGCCCCTGCAACGATCCGAGCAGGTTCGAGAGAGCACGTTGGTGGTCGAGGACATGGTCGCCGCCCTTCATGATGCAGCCGACACCGCTCTCGGCGCACACGACACCGAGATCCTCTCCGGGTGGCTCGCCGACTACGACGCCTACGTCGCCGATCGGTGGCGCTATGTCGACACCCTGGCCAACGCCGACGAGTCGTCCTCCGACAAGGATCTGGCCTTCACCCTCACCCAGAGGGTGAGAGGCGGCATCTACACGACTCGAGTCGACACCTTTGCTCGTGCCAACGACATGCCATCTTGTCAGATCCCCGGCGACGTCTGAGCGACGCGACGAGCGTCACCTCGGCACGCTCAACAGATCCCGAGCCTCGTCGCGGCCTGTCGCCCCTTGGATGCCAACCGGGTGACTCCCTCGTCGACCCCGAGATCGGTCACTCTGTCCAGGGCAACCCACTTGTGATCGAGCGATTCGTGATTTCCAACGAACTCGGCTCCCGGTGGCGCCACTACCAAGAAGCGGATGTCGTGATGAAAATGCGGCTCCTCTGAGGGAGGACGAACCTCGTGGATGTCGAGGTCGATGGCCCGGGGCCAGACGCGCAGCCCGTTGATGCCGGTTTCCTCAGATGCTTCCTTGAGAGCCACCGCCGCGAGGTTGGCGTCTCCATCGGCATGGCCTCCGGGCTGAACCCAGATACCGAGCTTGGCGTGTAGCAAAAAGAGAGTACGACGGCATTCGGAATCGACGACCAACGCACTTCCGGTGAGATGCCCGGGCCGAGAATCTCGATGGAGTGGTCTCTCCACCGTCTCGATCAGCTGTCGAACACGGCTGCGAGTCGCCTGCAGATCGGAGTCGACCACTTCGGCCACCGCGGACCACGCGTCGCCGACGCGTTCTGACGGGTCGAGCCCGGGATCTTCGGCTACGAGCAGCGGCGATTCCACCATGCCAGCGAACCTACAGCGGGTCGGTGTCGCCGTGCCCACGTTGCGCTTCGAGAACGGCGAGCCTCTGACGAAATGAGACGAGTTGTTGGACCACGGCCGAGGGAGCTCCCCCACCCCGGGTCGTTCGACGGGTGACCGACACGCCGGGGGCCAACAAGGCCGCAGCCTCCGGTCCGAGCCTGGCGTCGGCGCCCACCAGATCGACCAAGGAGACATCGCCCTCCAGCGCCGCTCTCACCAGCTCACCCACGATCGCGTGGGCATCTCTGAACGGCCGGCCCTGGGAGACCAGCCACTCGGCCAGGTCGGTAGCGGCCGCATACGGCGACGACGCCGCCTCGGCCATGCGGTCGGTACGGAACTCGACAGTGGACAACATCCCGTCGAGAGCCAGCAATGTGAGTCTGGAGGTGTCGACGGCGTCGAACAACGGCTCCTTGTCCTCCTGGATGTCCTTGTTGTAGGTGAGCGGAAGACCCTTCAGGGTGGTGAGCAACCCGGTCAGATGGCCGATGACACGGCCGGCCTTACCGCGTGCCAACTCGGCAATGTCGGGGTTCTTCTTCTGGGGCATCATCGACGAACCCGTGGAGAAGGCATCGTCGAGATCAACGAATCCGAATTCCTGGGAGGCCCACAACACCATCTCCTCGCCGATCCGGCTGAGATGGACCCCCAGCAACGAGAGAGCAAACAGCGTCTCGACCACGAAGTCGCGATCGCTGACCGCATCGAGGCTGTTGTCGAAGGTGGCGCTGAAGCCCAGGTATCGAGCGGTCTGTTCGGGATCGAGGGGTAGCGACGAGCCCGCCAGGGCACCGGCGCCGAGCGGCGACACATCGACCCGACCATGAGCGTCGATGAGACGCTCGATATCGCGGAGCAGCGACCAGCCATGGGCCAACAGATGGTGCGACAAGGCGACTGGTTGCGCCTGCTGCATGTGGGTGTAGCCGGGAAGGTAGGCATCGCCGGCCGATGCGGCGCGATCGGCCAACGTGAGCGCCAGGCGGTGCACAAGGTCGATCACCTCCTCGATGGCCGACTTGGTCCACAACCTCACATCGGTGGCGACCTGGTCGTTTCGGCTGCGCCCGGTGTGAATTTTCGCTCCGGCCGCAGCGAGCTCGGTGACCCGCCGTTCGACCGCGGTGTGAATATCCTCATCGGAGGACGCCGTCACGAACGTGCCGTCGGCCATTTCGATTTCGACCGCGTCGAGAGCACCCAGGATCTCCTGGCTCTCGTCTTCCGCGAGTAGGCCGACATCGGTCAGCATTCTCACGTGGGCGCGCGAGCCCGCTATGTCCTCGCGGAACATTCGTCGGTCGAACGGAAGGCTGTCGTTGAGGGCCTGCAGAGCCTCCGACGGACCTCCGGCAAAACGGCCGTGCCAGAGCTGTAGACGCGGATCTTCACCCGACATTGTTCAGCCTCTCTTCCGTGCCAGATTGCGCAGCCTCAGGGCATTGAGTTTGATGAATCCGGCAGCATCGGCCTGGTCGTAGGCGCCACCGTCGTCCTCGAATGTGGCGATCAACTCATCGAACAACGAGTCGTCGGAACGGCGGCCGGCAATCTCCACGTTGCCCTTGTAGAGCTTGACGCGAACTTCACCGTTGACGTGGGCCTGGCTGTGATCGATGGCAACCTGCAGCATCTCGCGCTCAGGACTCCACCAGAATCCGTTGTAGATGATCTCGGCGTAGCGCGGCATGAGCGAGTCCTTGAGATGGGCCACTTCACGGTCGAGAGTTATCGATTCGATGGCCCGGTGCGCCTTCAACATGATAGTGCCTCCCGGTGTCTCGTAGGCACCTCGACTCTTCATTCCGACGTAACGGTTCTCGACGATGTCGAGCCGTCCGACACCGTTGGCTCCGCCGATCCGGTTGAGTTCGGCCAGCACCACTGCTGGCGTCATCGGTTTGCCGTCGATGGCCACAATGTCGCCGTGTTGGTAGGTGAGGTCGATGTACGTGCCCTCCGCTGGGGCGAGTTCCGGGCTCACCGACCAGCGCCACATTTCCGACGGCGGCTCGTTCCACGGGTCTTCCAGCGGACCTCCCTCGAACGAGATGTGCAGAAGATTGGCATCCATCGAAAACGGCGACTTCTTGCCACGGGCCATCTCGATCGGAATGTCGTGGGAGGCCGCGTAGCTCATCAACGACTGACGTGACCCCAGTTCCCACTCACGCCACGGAGCTATCACCCGGATATCGGGAGCCAGGGCGTATGCGCCGAGTTCGAAGCGAACCTGATCGTTGCCCTTGCCGGTGGCACCGTGACTGATCGCATCGGCGCCCGTCTCCGCAGCAATCTCAACCAATCGCTTCGCTATCAGCGGGCGGGCGATCGAGGTACCGAGCAGGTACTCGCCCTCATAGACCGTGTTGGCTCGAAACATCGGGAACACGAAGTCGCGCGTGAATTCCTCACGCAGGTCCTCGATGTAGATCTCCTCGGGGGCCACACCCATCCCGAGGGCTTTTTGACGGGCCGGCTCGAGCTCATCGCCTTGGCCCAGGTCGGCGGTGAAGGTCACCACCTCGCAGTCGTAGGTCTCCTGCAGCCAACGCAGGATTATCGATGTGTCGAGACCTCCCGAGTAGGCAAGTACGACCTTGGAAACATCACTCATCGGACTCTTCTTTCAATACGTTCGAACGTTCGGCTGGGATCAACGGATTCATTTCGATCGACTCACAATCCGGCCAGGTCGCTGAGTCGTCGGGCCAGATCGGCGCCGGCCACGCCCTCGACGGCCACCACCATCAAGGTGTCGTCGCCTGCGACCGTGCCCAACACCTCTGGGATTCCGGCCCGATCGAGTGCTGACGCCACAACATGGGCCGAACCGGGCGGCGTGCGAAGCACCACGAGGTTTCCGGAGTGACCGAGATCGGCCACCCAATCGCCCATCACGCGACGCAGGTGATCCTCCGGAGCGATCCGGTCCATGGGGAGTTCCGGAATGGCGTAGATGGTCTCACCGCCGGACACCCTCACCTTGATCGCGCCGAGATCGTCGAGGTCGCGCGAAACCGTGGCTTGGGTAGCCGTTATCTCCTCGGCTTCCAGGAGCTCGGCCAGCTGGGACTGGCTGGTGACCGCGTGCTCCTCGAGGAGCCGGGTAATGCGATGTTGGCGACGGGCCTTCGACATGACTCAGTCTTCGTTCTCGCTCAGCAGCCAAGCGAGTAGACCGCGGGCAGCGTGCATTCGGTTGGCCGCCTGGACCCAGACTCTGCTGCGGGGGCCATCGACTACCTCCGGAGCGACCTCTTCGCCGCGATGAGCGGGCAGGCAATGTAGAAACACCGCCCCCACCTGGGCGTGGCTCATCAACTTGGCGTCGACGCGGTAGCCCTCGAAGGCCTGTAGCCGGCTGCCGCTTTCGTCTTCTTGTCCCATCGACGTCCACACATCGGTGTAGACCACATCGACACCACCCACTGCCTCCTCGGGGCGGTCGGCCACCACCGGTTCCATTCCGGTCGTGCGAATTCGGTCGAGATCGATTTCGGTGAAGTTGTAGCCGGACGGACTGGCGATGCGGAACTGCATCCCGGCCATTCCACACCCAATCGCGAGCGATCGGGCCACATTGTTGGCGTCGCCGACATAGGCCAGACTTCGGCCGGCCAGGGTGCCCAGCTCACGTCGGATGGTGAGAAGATCAGCCAGAGCTTGAAGCGGGTGAGCTTGATCGCTCAACATGTTGACCACCGGCACCACGTCGAGCGCCGCCATGCGTTCGACATCGGAGTGCTGGAACACGCGAGCCCCGATAGCCGAGTGGTAGCAGGCCAGCGTTCGTGCGACATCCTCGACGCTCTCTCGAGTGTCGAGGCCGACCTCGTCGGCCTGGATGTATACGGGGTGACCGCCGAGCTGCGACACCGCCATCTCCATCGAATTGCGCGTGCGGGCCGACGGCTTGGCGAACAGCAACGCCATGCCCTTGCCGGCTAGAACCCGCGGCGGGTCCGGCGTGGTCGAGAGAGCCAGCACCCGATCGAGTTCGGACGGTGACAGGTCGTCGATTTCGAGTAGGTGGCGCATCAGTTCTCCTCCAGAACGGAACCGATGACGGCCACGCCCTCGGCTAATTGAGCATCGGTGACTATGAACGGTGGGGCCAGACGCAGTGCTGTGGGGGTGATGCCATTGACCACCAGGCCACGGTCGAGGCATCGGCGCGCCACATCAGCGGCGCTGCGGCCGGCCAACGCATCCGGGCTGAGCTCTGCTGCCAGCAACAATCCTCGACCTCGAACGCTGGTCACCCCGGAGAGATCGGTGAGCATCGAGATCAGAGTGGCTCCCTTCTCGGTGACGAGCGATGGGGCGTCGATCGCCACGAGCGTGTCGAGGGTGGCTCGAGCCGCGGCGAGAGCCAGCGGCTGACCGGCGTAGGTAGATCCGTGATCTCCCGGCTTGAAAGCTGCCGCAACATCGGTTCGGGCCCAGACCCCTCCGACCGGCATGCCGTTGCCGACCGCCTTGGCGAAAGCGACGATGTCGGGACGAATACCGGCGTGCTGGAAACCGAACCAGTCACCGGTGCGGCCGAAGCCCGTCTGGATCTCGTCGAGAATCAGGAGAATCCCGCGATCGTCACACATCTGTCTCACTGCGCAGAGGTAGGAGTCGTCAGCCGGGTTGACTCCACCTTCGCCCTGAATCGGCTCGAGAAGGACTGCCCCGACCTCGGGGCTCAGAGCACGCTCGAGCTCATCGGGGTCGTTCCAGACCACGTGCCGGAATCCTTCGGGCAGAGGCTGGAAGGGTTCGTGCTTCTCGGGCTGACCGGTGGCGGCGAGCGCCGCCAGAGTGCGGCCGTGAAACGAACGAAGCGCGCTAACCACGACATGGCGTCCTCGGCCCTGGAACTTGCGAGCCAGCTTGATTACAGCCTCGACCGACTCGGCTCCCGAGTTCTGGAAGAGCACTTGGCCCGGCCCGGAATCGATGAGACGGTTGATGGTCTCGGCCACCGGAGCCTGGTGCTCGTTGGCGAACAGATTGGAAACGTGTATCAGCTTCCCCGCCTGGACACTGATGGCCTCGGTGACAGCCGGATGGGAGTGCCCGAGTGAGGTCACAGCGAGCCCGCAGAGAAAGTCGAGATGGCGGTTTCCGTCGCGGTCGAACAGTTCGACCCCCGAACCGCTGACGAAGAGACGCTGAGGAGGCCCGTAGTTGCCCATGAGCGGGCACGACTCTCCGGTTGATCCAACCAGATCGGTGTGGCTCATGAGGGCCCGCTTCTCTCGACCATGGTGCCGATTCCGGCGTCGGTGAACAGTTCGAGCAACAGGACGTGGGGGATGCGTCCGTCGAGCATGTGAGCGGACCCGGCACCGGACATGACCGCATCCATGCAGGCCCGCACCTTCGGGATCATTCCCCCCGATATGGCACCCGCCGAGATCATGGACTCCAGTTCGAGCACGTTGGATCGGGCTATGACCGAGGTCGGGTCGTCGACATCGACGAGGAGGCCGGGCACGTCGGTCAGGTAGACGACCTTCTCGGCGCCGAGCGCTCCGGCCAGAGCGCCCGCGACCGTGTCGGCGTTAATGTTGTAGGCCTGCCCTGAATTGTCGGATCCAATGGTGGAGACAACCGGGATCATCTCCTCGGCCAGAAGCCGCTCGATGATGCCGGGCTGGATCGACACGACGTCGCCCACGAATCCGAGCTCGGGATTGCGGGCCTTGGCGGTGATCAGACCACCGTCCTCACCCGATAGTCCAACGGCCTGTGCTCCATGGACGTTGATTGCTCCGACAATGTCGCGCCCGACCTTTCCGACCAGCACCATCCGGGCCACGTCGAGGGTCTCGGCATCGGTGACCCGAAGGCCGTCGCGAAACTCTGAGGTTTTGCCCAATCGTTCGAGCAGCGATCCGATCTGGGGTCCCCCACCGTGAACGACCACCGGCTTGAGCCCCACTGAGCGGAGCAGCACCACGTCTTCGGCGAAAGTGCGTGACAGGTCGGGATCGGTCATGGCGTGACCCCCGAATTTGACGACCACGATGGCACCACGGAAACGCTGGATGTAGGGCAGGGCCTCGATCAGCACCGATGCTCGGTGCTCGGGGGAGAAGCCTCTGACGGCCTCGATGGACTCGCGGTCGGATGGCACGGCGTGGTCGGTCATCGGTGTGTACCTGTCGTGGGGTGTGGGGCGGTCATGAGCGGTAGCCGGCGTTGATGTCGATGTAGCCGTGGGTCAGATCGCAGGTCCAGATCGTGGCGGAGCCGTTGCCGACCCCGACATCGACCTTGAGCTCAACCTCGAGTTGTTGGAGATGGAGCGTGGCCCGCTCTTCGTCGTAGTCGGCCTTCATGACCCCGGCTTCGGCACATTGCTCGGAGCCGATCCAGATGGCGAGCGAGTCGCGGTCGGCGGCCTGGCCTGACTTTCCGACCGCCATTACGATGCGGCCCCAGTTGGCGTCAGAGGCCGCCAGCGCGGTCTTGACCAACGGCGAGTCGCCGATTGAGAACGCTATGGCCGCCGCCGCTTCGTCGTCGGCGGCTCCGGTGACGTTGACCGTGACGAACTTGCCGGCTCCTTCTCCGTCGCGCACGATCTGATGAGCGAGATCGAGACACACGTCGTCGAGCGCATCCTGGAACTTGCCGAGTCTGGGATCGTCCCGGTTGGCGATCGGATCGTCGCCAGACGCCGCGGTTGCGAACAGCAGCACGGTGTCGCTGGTGGACGTGTCGGTGTCGACCGAGATGCGGTTGAAGCTTCCCCCGACAGCCGCTGCGAGGCACTGCTGGAGGAGAGGTGCGGTGATTGCCAGGTCGGTGAACACGAAGCTCAACATCGTGGCCATATCGGGGGCGATCATGCCGCTGCCCTTGGCGATGCCCACCACCTTCCCCTTGGTTCCTTCGACCGGGGCTGAGGACCCCTTGGCGAAGGTGTCGGTGGTGCGTATGGCATTGGCGGCGGCCTTCCAGCCCTCAGGGGCGGAGGAGACCAGCGATGCGACCGAGGAATCAAGCGACACGAGGAGACGCTCCTCGCGGAGGCGTTCACCGATCACGCCAGTGGAGGCCAGGTGCACCTCGAAGGGGCTGCAGTCGAGAAGAGATGCCACGGCCTCGGCGGTGTGTAGCGCCGCCTCGTCGCCGGCGGCTCCGGTGAAGGCGTTGGCGTTTCCCGAATTGCACACGATCGCACGGGCGTTACCCTCACTGCGACCGAGAGCGTCGCGACACCAATCGACCGGGGCCGACGGACACAGCGACTGGGTGAACACGCCGGCCACCGTGCTGCCGGAGTCGACCACGGCGATCATCACATCGTCGCGGCCTGCGTAGTGGATGTTTGCGGCACAGGTCGACAGCTGCACACCGGCCACCGGAGGCAGCTCGGGGAATGACTTCGGGGCCAGCGGCGAGATCGGTGAGGTCATGGCTGGCTCACGGGTAGAGCCCGCAGGATGAGAGGCCGGTGGTCTCATCGAGGCCGAGGGCGAGATTGGCGCACTGAACGGCCTGGCCCGATGCCCCCTTGACGAGGTTGTCGATGGCCGCGATCACCACGACCCAGCCGGTGCGATCGTCGACCCGCGCGGTGATGTGGACGCTGTTGGAGCCGAGAGTGGCCTTGGTGGAAGGGATCCGCTCTGACACGACCACGAACGGCTCTCCGTCGTAGGCGTCGGCCAGACACCCGATGGCATCGTCGGTGGTGATGTCAGAAGTCGGCCGGGCGTAGCAGGTGGCCAGGATGCCCCGATTCATCGGTGCGAGATGCGGCGTGAAGATCACCTGCGCGTCGAGTCCTGAATGTTTGGAGACCGCCATCTCGATCTCGGGCGTGTGGCGGTGGGTGAGCAGGCCGTAGGCCGTGAAATTCTCATCAGCGCTGCAGAAGGTCGTGTTGGGCTTGGCGGCTCGGCCCGCTCCCGACACACCGCTGGCCGCGTCGACCACGATGCCGGTGGGATCGATCACGCTCGCCGCCAGGAGCGGGGCGAGCGCCAGCGATGCGGTGGTTACGTAACAACCCGGCGCGGCGACCAGCTCGGCTCCCATGATCTGATCGCGGAACAACTCGGGAAGTCCGTACGTGAACTCGTCGAGCAGGTCGGGAGCGGTGTGGGGCTCGCCGTACCAGATCGGGTAGAGAGTGGCGTCGTCGAGGCGAAAATCGGCGGCCAGATCAACGACGTGTTCGACCCGGCCTCGCATGGCCGGTACCAGGCTTTGTGAGGCTCCGTGGGGAAGGCCGAGGAAGACCAGATCGACATTGTCGAGCAGGTCGTCGGTGTAGCTCACGAATCGGGTGTCGCCGTAGGCCGCGGCCAGCGACGGGTAGAGATCGGCGATCATGTTGCCGGCCTGGGTGTCGCCGGTGGCAACGACAACCTCGAATTCGGGGTGGCCTGCGCTGATTCTCAGCAACTCCGCGCCGGTGAATCCCGACGCTCCGACTATCGCTATCCGGTGCATCCGTCAACGATACCGACTTCTGCATGTTCATGCAACGATGTGCATGAACTATCTGTCGGTGCTTCGGGACTTCCGCTCATTCCCCCAACAGGCTATCCACGCAGACGTCGGGGGAACTCACCGGGTTGCACCGAGATTCGAGGGTGACCACGTAGCCCGTGGCAAAGGCCGGATTCTCGATGTAGTAGTCGGTGCTCAGGAACTGTGCACCGCTCGACAGGGCCGCGTCGCGCATCTCGGTGGAACCGGTGCGGGCATCCGCGGTTGGGGTGTCGGTGCGGGTTCGAACCAGGTAGCCGGCCGACACGAGCTCATCGATGCGATCGACGTTGCCTATGGGATCGTTCACCTTCATGAAGGCGGCGTCGGGGCTGCCCGGCTCCGACGACGTGAACATGACCCTTCCGGCCAGAACATCGCTCGGCTCGCGATAGAGATCACGCATCTCACCGGTGTTGTCGAGAGCAAACATGATCTTGCCTCGGCTCTCGGCAAGGAGCGGCCATTCATCGGCGAGGACGGCATCTTCAAGCGTGTCGTGGCTGCCTCGAACATCGTCGGGGGTAATCAACCGGTCACGCGGTATGAGCGACACGATCTCGGCATCGAGCGAGTCGAGAACTTCCAATGTCGTGGGCACGGGTTCGGTGAAGTCGATCGGTATCGCCGAGAGGTCGACTCCGGCGTCCTGTGCCGCGGCCGCGACCGTCTCGTCCTTCATCTCGATGAGAATCATGACCGGAAGGTGGCTGGGGTTGGCAAGGGACCACTCGTTCACCTCAGTCAGGCACGAAGACAACGAGAAACAGGTGGTCTCGAAATCGAAGTCCTGGGTGTGAAGTACCTTGAACCCGGGCTCATCGAGCTCGGCGATGCCGGACTCAGCCGGCAGGTCGATCACCGGCAGAGCGGCACGAGACGACCAGAGGCCGCCATCGGGATCCGCAAACACATCGAGTTCGAGTTGCCTGATCCCGTAGACGCCGAGCTGCACCGCGAGGGGCAGATGCGAGTAGTCGATCGATTCGGCCAGCTCGGCGCTCAGCAAGTTGAGCGTGGTGTAGACGAGTGGCTGAGGTCGCAGGTGGTAGGAGTTGTGGGATCCGAGCACCTGTATGTCGTTGATCCGAATCAGGGAGGCCAGGTCGGGTGCTTCGGTGGTGGTAGTTGTCGACGTGGTGGTTGTCGACGTAGTGGCGGCCACCGTTGTCGTGGGGACCGCGGTGGTGGCCGGCGCCGTAGTGGTCGGTGCGGACACATCAGTGCTCGATCCACCGCAGGCCGCCGCGGCCAACGCTACGACACCAACAACGGCCAGCAGACGATTCGAAGATCTCATGGTCGGGAAGTATCGCGGTTCGCGCTCCGGATGACCAGCCTCACGCGGCACAGAATCGGTGTCAGGTGTAGTCGGCGTACTTTTCGAGATGACGAACCGGTCTCGACAGAGCGTCCTTGCGGAACGGATCGCCGAGTTCCATCGTGCACATGATCTCGATGACGGTCGTGCGCCCTTCGTTCATCTGGGCGTCGACGGCAGCGGTCAGGGCCGGACCCACCTCGGCGACCTGATCGACTCTCACCCCGTCGGCCCCCATGGCGCGTGCGATCACGCTGTAATCCTCGCCGCCATCGAGCTCCCCCGCGACGAATCGCCGGCCATAGAAGTCGACCTGGTTCTTCTTCTCCGCACCCCACTGCCGGTTGTGGAACACGACCGCGGTGACCGGAATGTCGTGGCGCACGGCGGTCATGATCTCGCTCATGCTCATGGCCCAGGCACCATCGCCCGCGTAGGCGATCGCCGGACGATCGGGAGCAGCGGTCTTGGCCCCGATGATCGTGGGGAGCGCATATCCACAGTTGCCCCAACTCATCGGGGCGAAGAAGGAGCGGGGCTCCTCGAATCTCAGGTAGCTGTTGGCCACCGAGTTGATGTTGCCAATATCGGTCGACACCATCGCCCGATCGGGCATGGCCTTCTCGAGCTCTCTCAGAACCTGCCTCGGATGCAACCAATCATCGGCCTCGGCGTTGGCTTCGGCGATCATTTCGAGACTGAAATCGTCGGTCTCGTGGGTCCACTCGTCGAGTTCGGATTCCCAGGTCGCCTTGGCCGATGCCGTATCAGTGGCGCGAGACGCACGCGTGGGGTCGCAGGCCAGCTCGCGACCGTCGAGGCGGGAGAGTAGAGCCCGAGCGGCAGCTCCGGCGTCGCCGCAGATGCCGACCTGGATCTTCTTGACGAGGCCGAGCATCTTCGAATCGGCGTCTACCTGAATTATCTTCGCCTCATCGGGCCAGTACTCCAGATCGTGTTGCGGAAGGGTGCCGAACGGGCCAAGCCGAGTTCCCAGGGCGACCACCACATCGGCACGAGAAATCAGCTTCATGGCCGCCTTCGATCCCTGGTAGCCGAGAGGCCCGCACCACTGGGGATGCGACGCCGGGAAGGAGTCGTTGTGGAGGTAGCTGTTGACCACCGGACACCCGAGACGTTCGGCGAGAGCCACGGCGTCGGCAACCGAATCTCCCATCACCACTCCCCCGCCGGAGATCAGCACCGGGAACTGCGCCGAAGCCAGCAGATCGGCGGCCTCATCGAGACTGCGTTCGCCGCCGGGCCCGCGGTCGAGGGGCATGGGCTGGGGGATCTCGACATCGATGTCGCCGTAGAAACGGTCACGGGGGATGTTGAGCTGGGTCGGACCGATTTCAGACAGGGCGCGATCGAAACACCGGGCAGTGATCTCCGCCATGCGTCGCTCGTTGTTGATGTGACCCTGATACTTCACGAACTCCTCGAACATCGGTAGCTGGTTGGCCTCCTGGAAACCACCGAGGCCGAGTCCCATCGTGCCGGTCTCGGGCGTGATCATCACCACAGGACTGTGGGCCCAGAACGCCGCAGCAATGGCGGTGACGCAATTGGAAATGCCGGGGCCGTTCTGACCGATCACGACGCCATGGCGACCGCTCACGCGGGCGAATCCGTCGGCCATGTGAGCGGCGCCCTGCTCGTGAACCACGGGAACGAGACGAATGCCGGCCGGTTCGAAGATGTCCATGGCATCCATGAACGCCGAGCCCATGATGCCGAACACGGTGTCGACCCCGTGGGCAACCAGGGTCTCGACGAACGCCTCGCTGGGTGTCATCCGAGTCATGTGCTGATCTCCTCAGTCTCGCGTGTGAGCGATTCGGTCGGTGCTGTCATCGTTGTCCGGCGATCCACTCGCCAGTTTGCTCGAGTACCTGGTCGGTCCGGGCCAGGATGTCGTCGATCACATCGGTGTCGGCAACGAGCGGCGGGGAGATCGAGAGCATGGTGGCGCCCCGATCGTCGGGCCTGATCAGCAGGCCGGCCTGCTTCAGGAATCCGAGAAGGACCCCACCTTGCAGAGCGAGCGAGTCGTCGTCGGTGAGATCGGCCCCAGCCTCGCTGTCGGCCATGAGCTCGATGGCGTAGAAGTAGCCAGTGCCTCTCACCTCCCGCACGCACTTGTGGCGAGCGGCTAGGTCATCGAGCCCCTCACGGAAGTAGTCCTCGCGGGCAAGAACGTTGCCTGGTATGTCTTCGTCGTGCATGGCCGTAATGGCGGCAGCGGCGACTGCAGTGGCCACTGGATGACCCCCGAAGGTCGATCCGTGCAGGTAGGCGGCCATGGGCGACTCCCAGACCTGCTCGACCAGCTGCTTACGTATGACCACCCCTCCCAACGGCTGGTACGCACTCGTGACTCCCTTGGCGAAGGTGATCATGTCCGGAACCACCCCGAACCTTTCGCTGCCGAAGAAGTGGCCGAGTCGACCGAAGGCGTTGATCACCTCATCGGCGCACAACAGCACCTCGTACTTGTCGCAGATGCGGCGCAACTCTGGCCAGTAGCCGTCCGGAGGAACGAGTGCTCCACGCCCGTTCTGCACCGGCTCTGCGATCACCATCGCCACAGTGTCGGGGCCCTCGGCAAGGATCATTTCCTCGATTGCCTTCACCGAAGCCAACTCGCTCGGCGAGGTTCCCTCCGGCACCGAATCGCCGAGAGTGTTGCGGACGTGGCGAACTCCGTCCCACAGCAGCGGGGCGAAGGGCTCACGGAGTTTCGGGATCCCGGTGACCGTGAGCGCCCCGAGAGTGGTGCCGTGATATGACCACTCGCGAGAGATCACCTTGTAGCGACCGGAGTTGCCCTGACTCAGGTGATAGTTGCGGGCGAACTTGATGGCCGACTCCACTGCCTCGGAACCCGAACTGACGAAGAAGACCTCGTTGAGGTCGCCGGGGGCCACCTCAGCCACCATCTCAGCGGCCCGAGACGCCGGCTCGTTGGCGTATCCCCAGGTCGGGTAGTAGGCGAGTTTCGACATCTGCTCGGTTGCCGCGGCCACGAGGTCGGAACGTCCGTGGCCGAGATTGGTGCAGAACAGGCCCGACAATCCGTCAAGGTACCGGTTCCCCTCGTTGTCGTAGACATAGCAACCCTCACCGTGGTCGATGATGATCAAATCGTCGCT
>JAJCXX010000021.1 GCA_029263195.1 Acidimicrobiales bacterium | reverse complement strand
GTGGGGTGGGGTGGGTCAGGAGGTGGTGGCGGGATTCCACAGGAGGGTTTCGGGGTGGAACTGGCTCCAGGCGAACCAGAACGACTGGTGACTCACGGCCTCATCGCCACCCGAAAGAGTCGCCCGCAAACCCCCACCATCGACTCGGAGGGTCACTCCACCGAGTTCGACCTCACTGTCGGACTTCAACGCGATCAGAGCCGCGGCCGCCGGAAACGCAACGGGTGTGCCGTCTTCGGTGATGACGCCGAGCACTTGCTCCTGCGTCGGCAATCGGCCGTCCACATCGCCGATTGGGAAGATCGGGCCGTCATCGTCGCGACTGCCGAGAGGATCGAGCCGGTATTCCCTACCGATTCCACCGTCCTTAGCAACAATGGTTGTCTCGGGATGTTGCTCTTTCCACTCCGCCCAGGTCGTGACCACCACGGTGATCTGCTCGAGAACGAGATCCTCGTCCTGAAGTGGCCCCGACACTGCGGTGCCGACGAAGGTGTCGAACACGGAATTGGTGTGAAGGTCGAACATCACCTTGTTGGAGCGCACGAGAAGCCCCGACGTACGCAGCTCGATCGTTTCGAAGCCCTCTGGCGGGTTGTCGGTGAAATAGGCCTGAGCGGATCCGCACAACGTGCAGTAGGGCATACCGATCTCACGCCCGCCCAGCGTGTCGTTCACCATCTCGTGAACTTCCATGATGTTCTTCGGATAGGCGCGCACCTCACCGTTGACCTCGACGCCGAAAACCACCCGCTCATCGGGATACCAGTCGCCGCCGTTGGCATCGGTGACCGCTGGATCGTTGAGGGCAGGGATACATCCCAGCGGACACGGACGATCGACCTCGTCGATGGGACGATTGTCGATCGACACGCCACCCCAGCTGAGGTGTCGCCAGTCGATGTCGGCGTCTTGGTCAGCGAAGAACGGTGCCCAAGCCGGCTCGATGGCAACAAACAGAATCGCCTTGATGTCCGCGTAGCCCGGAGGCGCCGGCGTATCCCAGGCCAAAAGACGATCGGTCATCTCGCCCCAGGCGAAGATGCCGGGCAATGTGTCGCCGGTCAGTTGCTCGAACGCCTCAGCCGCGGCGACGCTCATCTCGCCGCGCTGGACGATCCGAACGAAGTCCGACAACAGCCACGCGACGCGGGCGTCACCCGACGCGCCGATCCGTTCGACAACGCTCACATCGAACAGCGAACTCGCGTTCATCAAGGTCTCGAGATCATCCACGAGGGCCGGATCGAGCGGTCCGTCCGGCACTTCGGGAGGGGATGCGAACTCCTGGCCGTCAGCACCGAACAGGCCTGGCACCGTCGTGGTTGGCGACGATGTCGTAGGCACCGGAACGTCCACCGTTCCACTCGACGACGAACAGGCTGCTGCCACTATGGCGAGTGTCGAGATCATGACCAGCGAGCGACGCACCGCTCAATTCTTCCAGACAGCGGGGTGCTAACGGGTGGTGGCATTGGCCGGATGCAGTGGCTCTTTACGAACGGCTCAGCTGAGCTCGGCGGCGCCGAACGCCACTCCGAAGCGAACGCACCAGATCACGACGGTCGAGTAGCGCTCCAGATCGACGTTCGACTCGATCTCGTAGTTCTGCGGGCCGATGTTGCCCTCCAAGTCGCCAAGATCGACGAAGTCGTCGTCGAAGTCTCCCGCGGGAGCGTTCGCTGGAGCTGCCGACAGGTAGACGTTCAGGTCGGGGCCGTTGTCGGTGGCGAAGTCCTCGAACCTCAAGAAGCGCTGCTCAGTCCCATCGTTGAGCACAACGGCACGACCTTTGGTGGGGTGACTACGGTCGATGAACGTCCCATCGACGAGAGTGAGGACTTCGGCTTCCATGACGGGCTTCGACTGCTCGACAGGGTCCTCGATGACCACGCCCTCATCGGCCATCACCTCGTTGATCTCCTCGGCCACGTCCACGGTGGTCTCGTCACTGGCGAGCCCCGACGCCCCTGCGCCGGAGGCAAACACTGGCGGCGCCTCGTTGACCTTGTCGTCGAAGAAGAGGGTCTGGATACCGAAGTGCCCGAACGCGAGCCAGGCAAACAATGCTACGAGGCCGGCTATCGCCGGCACTGTCACCTTCCACTGTCGGACAATGAAATTGACGATGGCGCTAGCACGGGCACGCTTCTGCATCTCGATAGTCCTCACGACTCCTTAACGACCGCGGCACCAATCGCGCTCCCCGCTCATCACCAACGCGGCACATGATTGGTCACTTGGATCGACCGTATCAGGCAACATCGAAACGCATTGGCCGGACTGAGCGCCACGTATTCGCATGGGTTGGTCAGAGGTGGTTTTCGGGGCCTGCGGACGACTCAGAATGCTGTTCCTCATGCAGTGTGGTCAGGTGGGGCCGAGGATCCGCTCGATCGGGATGATGTGATGCATCGCTGAGCATCCCAAAGCTACAGTCGCTCAGATCACCCCCGATGCACAGAATTTCGGACAGCCCCTGGCCGTGGCGAGAGAAGCGGAGCCAGCACGCATTGTTGTGGAGCGAGGTCGGGACGGTCAGCTGCGTGGCGTGTTGAGCGTGTGGTGATGCGGAGTGTGGGTCGGGGACGATTTCTTGATCTCGGGCCCCGCATTTTCGACCCGGGCAGGCTTGTGTAGGTATGGAGCGGCAACGCGAGTTCTCTGACTTCTATTCTCAACATCGGGGCCGGCTTGTAGCTGCGCTGACACGAGGCGTCGAAGATACGTCTTTGGCTGCGGAGGCTGTCGATGAGGCGATGGTGCGCGCCTATGAGCGATGGGGTCGAGTTGGGCGTCTCAGCGATCCGGCTGGGTGGGTCTACGTGACTGCACGCAATGTGGCCCGGCGGCGATTCACGCGGCACGGGCGTGAAGCCGCGATGGTCCGTGACCAGGCCACGGTGGTCCGTGAGCCCGCCGGCGAAACGTGGCTGCTGGTGGATGCTCTGCCACCTCGCCAGCGCGAAGCGGTGGTTCTTCGACATCTTGTCGGCCTCACCGAACAGGCAGTGGCGACGGCGATGGGCATCAAGCGGGGAACGGTGTCGTCGACGCTGAGACATGCCTATGTGTCGCTGGGTGCCCAACTCGATTGTGATGCAGATCAACTTGAACGAGAGGAAGTGCCGCGATGACGATCCTCGATGAGATGGCCGATGCCTATCTGGCAGGTCTGGAGATTCCCGCCGGCCCGGGGCCAGAGAACATCATGGCGCGAGCTCGACGACGTCGGTTCGCCAAGATCGCGGCAACAACATTGGTGGCGGCGGTGTTCGTCGGTCTCGGGATCGCTGGGTGGACCTCGAGAGAGTCCAGCAGCACCGCGCGCACGGCCGACACGACGCCGGTCGACCGTCCGGCACCAGGCGACGAGGCGGCCTGGGAGTCCATTGACATGGCCAACGACTTTGCTGGATTCCCCCTGGTCGATCCCGCAACGATCCCGGTCCAGCTCGCCCCAGTCGAAGGCGAGCTTCCCGATGGCTGGAACCTCACCATCATCAGTGTCGACCACACCGACGAGCTGGGCGCGGCGGTTCGGTATCGCATCGACACCGCGGAGGCACAGAGCGTCGAATTGATGATCGATAACGGCCAAAGCTCCCTTGTGGATCACACTCCATTGACGTTGCAGCGTGGCGGACAACCAATCGACGCAGCCGTCTTTGGCAGCGGGACAAACATCTCTGTGCGTTGGAACGAGATTCCCGGAGTCAACGACGGCACCACGATGGGTCTCAGCGGGTCCGACCTGGACCTGCTAGTTGAGGTGGCTGAGATGTTGTCCTTCGAGCCGACCCAAGTCAGGGGAGCCGAAGACCCTGATATCAGTGATCTCCCAGACGGACTGCAGACACACCTCGCCGGTCTCGTGGACTCTCACAGTTGGCGGGTGCTGGTCGATCCGAACACGATCGCCCTCCAACTGGTAAGGAATCCCTACCAAGGGATCGCGGTAGAGGTGAACGGCATCGAACCGCAGGCCACCCATGGTTCCGCACACCAGGGGCCCGTCGACCTCGAGATTCACATGACGACATACAACGGGGCCCGAGTCATCGCCCTGCTCGCCCCCGTTGACATCACCCGAATCCAAGCTGTTTCTCCCGGCACAAGCCCCGTGTCGCTCCCGATGCGACCAATCGAGGGCACCGACCTCGCCGTCGCCGTCGCCGCACTCCCTGCCACCGTGGCCTCGCCGGACATTCGCGTCACAACGCCAGACGGCGACCAGTTCCAGCTCAAGATCGGCACCGCCCCAACCACCGGCTGGAGCACCGAGACACGGACAATCAACGCCAACTAGCCAGCTCAATACGGCCACAGGCAGCCTTCACGGCGTTGTCGCGCCCAGATCGGGCTCGAGAGCGCGCATCGGGTGGTTCAAAAGCCGCCGCTGTCGGGAGTCGCCGAGATGGTCTGGCCCTTCAGTGCTTCGTAGTCGACCTCGTGTTCGCCCTTGTGCCCCGCCCGGTCGGCCCATTCCTTGTTCGCCGCGTCGATTTCGTCGCCAACCTCAGCAAGCAACGCGGCTCGACACCTATCGGACTCGGTCAGCAACTCGTGCCGCCGCGCGAACTCGTCAGCGTCCAACGCACGTACCTCATCATCGATCTCGACCAAGCGCTTCCGAATTTCGTCCGGCGATGGTTGGCTCATGATCAATGCCCGCCTCAAGTAGCTGCTAGGACCAGTATCCCACGACGCGTCGTGGCTGTGTTATGTGGGAACCGGCTCGCCGGTTGCGGTGTAGGAACCGTGAGAGCCGCGTGTGGATTGTCGACCAATGTCGTGATGGATGGACTAGGACGGTTAGATCGAGGACGAGCAGTGTTTGGTCAGGCGGGCCCGTGCGGGTGACGCCGATGCGTTCGGCGAGCTGGTTGCTCGTTGTTCGGTGAGCGCGCATCGGGTGGCAACGGTTGTGCTCGGCACCGTGGTGGGGGCTGATGATGTCGTGCAGGACGCAACTTTGCGAGTGTGGCGATCGATCGAGGGTGTCGACCCGATGCGCGGTTTTCGGTCGTGGTATCTGCGCGCCGTGGCGAACACGGCGCGCAACCACCGTCGGGGACGGGGACGCCGGGCAGCTCTCAACCTGCGTGCCGAGCATGAACCCAAGGCTCAGGCTCCCGGCCCTGAGGACCGTGCGGTGACTGCCAGCGAAAGAGATTGCGTGCTCTCTGCGCTGAACGCACTCGGTGAGCGGGATCGCCTTGTTGTGGCTCTGCGGTATTTCGAACAGCTGACGGAGGCCGAGATGGCATCGGTGTTGGACTGTGCGCCTGGAACTGTCAAGTCACGTCTGTCTCGGGCGCTGAAGCGGCTTCGCGCGGAACTTCCCAGTGTGGGAGGCGTCGGTGTCTGAGCGAATGTCGGATCGTCGACTCGACGCGGTGCTTGCGAGCATCGGCGAGCACCTGGAAGTCGATGAGCCTGCCGCGTTCCCCACCGCTCACCCGAACGATCATCATCGATCCCGGCGGCTGCTAGCCGTCGCTGCTGTGGTGGCCATCGTGGTTGCGGGTACGTTGGTCGTCGCGCCAGCGCGGCACGCTGTCGCTGGCTGGCTCGGGATCGGCTCGACTCGGATCGAACTAGAGAACGATCAACCGGCCGGTGCCGACTCGTTGCCGTCGATCGTTGAGGATTCCGAGATGATCCCCTTCGACAAGGCCGAGGTCGCGCTGGCTGAGCCGTTGCCCGACATTCCTGAGACGGGCCTTGGCCCACCCGATGGGGTCGTTGCGGCGCCCGAGGGCGGCAACATCATCGTGTGGTCTGAGAGCAACACCACGCTGTGGATTCGTGTCGCTGATTCGACCGGTTCGATCAACACCAAGGTTCTGGGGCCCGATGCCGAGTTTCGTTCCGTGACAGGCCTCGGCGATGACGCTTTGCTAGTCACTGGCGACCATCTTCTGCGGACCCCGCAGCGCCAGGTCTCAGCCAGCACTGTGCTGTTGTGGATCAACTCTGGCATCGGGTATCGCCTGGAATCGACTCTCCCGGAAGATGAGATGATCGAGATCGCCCGCGCCATCGAGTGAACACGGGTACTTGCTCTCTATCCGGGTTGCATCGCGGAACCGAACCGAACCGATCGGAGCGGTGTAGGAGGGTTGGTCCAGTATTCCTGGGTCTTCAGTTCTCCCGAAGTGGTGAGGTCGTCGCAATGGAGTCGAACAGTCCGATCAGGACCAAGGCGTGGTTGGCGCGAGGTCTGGCGGCTATCGCAGTTGCTTCTGCTGTGCTGTTGGGTTCGGTCCATCCCGCGGCGGCGAAAGGCCCCTCGGCGGCAACGTTGAGCGGCCCTGGGATCGACCGTCCGATCGACCTGATGCAGACAGCCGATTCCAGCGTGATGCACGGACTCATGCAGCAGACAGGACTGTGGTTCTCGGTCGGCGTGGCCCTGCCCCACGAACCGGCGTCAACGGACCTCGGGCCTAGGTACACGCTGAGTTGGATCAACTCGGGCCCTCCATCTCTCAGCGAAGAAGAACGCACTATCCACCAGTACATCTATGCCCACGCGAACCTCGGACTGTTGATCCACACGCCACAACAGGACGGGCTCAGCGGCTGGGGCCCGAGTGTGACCGGCTGGTTCGTCGCACCGAACGGGCTGGAACCAACACTGAGCAAGATCGGCATCGAGATCAATAGTGATCACGACCCCACGACGGCGGTGGCTGTCAGCGATCTCGCCAGTCCGCCGCCACAACAGGGCGCCGCTCGCGAAGTCTCGGCGCCGCTGTCTACTCCCGGGCGCACTGCATCGACACAGAACACGTCGTCGTCCACTCCTGTCGGTCGCGTCAGTGTCATCGGTGTGATCGTCCTCGCGATTGGTTTGGCGGCGACCGTCGGAGCTCGACGCGTCCTCCGACCGGCACCGTTGCATTGACGGCGTAGCCACGGTTTCGGGATGTCGCGCTGGCCTGAGGAATGCTGCTTCACATGGCTCGGCATGGTGTCCTATGGCTTTCCAGACACCACGACGTGCGATTCGGGCCCCGCGTCGAGCGACTGCCGGCGTAATGGCCGTTTCGACTAGCGGGCTTCACGGTCTGGTCACGGGTCAGAGGCATCGCTCGGCTACTTCGAGGAATGCGACTCCGTCGTCGCCTTCGAAATCGCGTACCGCGGCGAGCCCGGTCGACACGCGTTCGATGAAACCCCATTGCCACACCGGTTCGGGGTCGACCCCACACAGCGTCGCTAGGAGCTCGGCTCGTTGGTGGGTCAACCGCGAGGTATTGCCGACCAATAGCGGCTCGTTGTATTCGCGCATGGGCACGCTGAGGTCATGGGCGCGCTCCGACAACAAGCCTTCGGGGTCCACGAACTTGAACGTCCGGTCGTTTGCTCTCAGCGTGTTCCATCCGTGGGCGTCGCCGTGGACAAGCACAGCATTGGTGACATTGAACGCTGCGGCGCGCTCGTCGCAGTAGAGGACGGCACGATCGATCACCGCCCGGCTGCAGGGCTTCTCGAGCTGAGTCCACGACGTCGCGATGTGCTGGGCTAGCCAGACCGCCTTGTCAGCGCCGGTCGGCAACCCCGTGTCAGTGGGGATAGGCCGCCAGAACGAGCGCAGCGTAGCCGTCACCGCTTCGAGAATCCGCGGGACCCCATAGTTGAGTTCAGAGAGATTGGGTCCAAGTCGTTCGAGCAACATCGCGGGAGCGGAGGACTCCGAAGCGTCGACCGCCAGGAGCGCTGCGCAGCCTCGACCTTCGGCCAGTTGGTGCGCTCGGACGCTGCGCTGGAATGCGTCACGCTCGTCGTTCAGGTCGAGGGGCATCGCAACCTTCAACACGCACGACATGCCGCTCGAGTCGACAGCGGCGGTCACATATCCGGCCGTGCCCCCACTGAATCCCTGCCCGATCGTCAGGTCCCACTGATCGGCCAGCGCCCTAACCACCTCGGGCAGCGAATCGAGCCATCGCTGACCAGCAGCACCGTTCGACATCGCTCTCTGGCGAACAAGCTCAGGGACATCGAGAACCATCATCGGGTTCTAGCCCAACTGGGTCGGGAGCGCGCCGACGGGCGCTATTGCATTGACGGCGTTGTCAAGGTTTTGGAATGCCATGCTGGTCTGAGGCGTGCGCTTTGCATGGCTCCGCATGGTGTCCCATGGCTTTCCGGACGGTACGACGTGCCAATCGGCGATTACGAGAGACCCTTCGGCTCAATGCGACAGTGCCACTACCCGCGGCAGACCTATACCACTTCGCATGGTCAGCGATGCTTCGAATGACGACAGGACCCTCGTTGGAAGGCTCGTCGGAGTAACCGGCAAGGCGAGCACCTCCGGCGTCACGGTCTGGTTCACCTACCGACCCGTGGACGCTGATCGAGGGCGCTACCCCGATGGACCTCGAGCCGGCCAACGACCACCTGGAACCGGGTGAGGTTGTCTTGGTCGTAGACGACATCATTGCCTCCCACCAACGCTTCGCCTGACACACGTTCGGTCCCGACACGGGTGAGATCGGCGACATGTGCACCGACCATCAGTGGATAGGACTTGGTGATCGCGTGCGCCGACAACTTGACCCATCACTGAGTAGTTTGAGACGACCATGGCCCCATCAACGGTTCAACACGTCGTCTTCGACGCCGCCGACCCTCAGCTGGTCGCCGGCTTCTGGTCCCAGGCCTTGGGACGACCCATCGAGGATGATTGGGGCGACTTCATACGGCTATCCGCCGATGATGCCGGGACGCGGATCGCGTTCGCAGCAGTGCCCGAACCCAAGAGCGCCAAGAATCGTGTCCATCTCGACCTCAACACCGACAACCGCGAGCACGCAGTCGCCGAGCTGGTCGGTCTCGGCGCGTCAGTCATCGAGACCCGTACCGCCGACGAACACACCTGGACGGTCATGGCAGACCCAGAAGGCAACGAGTTCTGCGTCGCCTGAACCGCGGCCGCCATCACTCCCTCGGATCCTTCCCCCTCGTAGCCCGACACCCAGTGAAGAACGTTCATGCGGCTCGAGGGTCCCGTCGTTGTGAGACGAACACGTCGATGACCTGGCCGGAGACCGTTATCTATGTACCGGATGTCGCCGGGGGATCGTAGGAATGTGCGCCGAGGCCGCTGTTCCAGTGCTCGATCGTCTGGATGACCCAGAAGATGGCAAATGGCACGAGCTCGACGAACTCGATGATCCAGGTCTTGTGTTCCAAGCGGACCGGCACCAGCGCGAACACGGGGCCAGCCGCCACCATCCAGCCGGCCAGGAGGAGGTAGCGACGGCAGTACTGGTCGTCGCCGTGCCGGAACACCGCAAGGTACTTGCGCAGTCCCTCGCGAAGTTCCCGCCAGGCGAATACCAAACTGATGGCCGCGGCGCCGATGATCAACACGACGGCGTTTTCGCCATCGATCAGCCGCCAGATGCCCACCACGACCAGCACGACCCCGAGGATCGCCAGGGATCCAGCGGCTCCCGCGGCCCAGGCCACGCGGATGGTCTGACGGTGGTTCTTGTCGCGGACGTGTCGGACGCCGTTCGCCATTGCCACCATGAACAAACCGCCGAAGACGCCGACGGCCGCGATCTCGTGGGTTCGCTGGGAGCCCCAGGCCTGGTGGATCACGATCAGCGCGCCCGCCGCGGCGATAGCGAGACCGAGGCCGATCCACGTGTTCTTGGGTATCTCGCGAGGACCGAGATTCTGATCGCGGAACTTCTTGGCCAGCAGGAAGGAGCCCCCAGCGGCGACGGCCAAAGCGATCAGCATCGCCCAGATGGTGTTGTCCGTGAGCTCCGAGGTCGGAATCGAATAGAGCGTGCCGCCATAGAGATCCGGATCGATATCGGCGTTCTCGTCGGTGATCTCACCCCACGGAAAGCCGGTCGGCACGAGTGCCACCACCGGCGCCAGCAATCCCGAAATATTCAGCGCTATGTCTTCGAAGTCCGTCGTGCCGCGAATGGCGATCAGGCAGACGCCGATCATGATGAGCGTTCCGACGAAGAGTGGATTCACCGGGGAGTAGTAGTACGCACTGAACGATCCGAGGAGTTCCCCCGCCTCGACGTACTCGAAGAACATCGAAAGCAGGAGCGAGAAGACCATCGCCACGATGGCAAGCCTGAGATAGCGATATGTCTTGCGTGCGTAGTCGCCGACGTCGTCCGCCATCATCCTGACCCCCATGATCTGCGGCCTGCGGTCAACCTAGTTTGAGCCTCGGCGGAGACCAAGGGCGAGGGCTCGGCGTGTGCTACCCCTGGCGGTACACCATGCGAACCCTGCGGGGGTCGAAGAGCGGTCCGGTAGATGTGATGCGGTCCGTATCGGGGTCAGGCCGGCATGACGGGTGGAAGGTCAAGTCGGCCACGTGGTTGGGGTCGAGCAGGGTGTCTTGTGGGAGGTAGATCCGGTAGTTGAGCCGGAAGGGCTGGCCCGGTTCGGTGGCGACCCAGTTGGCCATCGCTCCGTTGGCGGGGGCGTCGGGTCCGGCGTGGACCGTGATTGCACCACCGTTGTCTGTTACGAGATCGGTGTCGCTCGATTGAATGCTGTATCGCTCGTGGCCGTCGTGGTAGGTATGGAAGTAGGTGCATTCGACGGGTCGTGGACGAACAGACCCTGGATGGCGCCTTCGGCTCGGGCCAGGTAGTCAGTGACGTAGCTGCCGCCGGTTAGGTCCACGTTCCAGAATGTGTCGCTCTTGTGGCCGCGGTGACCGCTGCGACGCGCAGCCCCGCGATCATCTCTTGTAGATCTTCCATGTCTGGCTCTCCTGGGGTGTTCCAACCCCTGTACGGACGGGGCGGGGCCCGGTGTCGTGTGGTCACTCGGAGTCGAGTTTCATGCCGAACAGCGGATCCCGGATCCTTGGGAGGGCGACGATCGCCAGACGTCTCGCTCCATGGCTGCAACACCAGTACGGACCGTTCAGGGATCTAGGGTCGTTGAGGTCAACCGAAAGGCGGTTCCTCCAATGACCATCACTCTGACGAAGACCAAGCTGGCGATCAGCGTGCTCACAGTCGTACTCGTCGCCACCACGGCGGTATTCGCGGCAGCGCATCCGTTCAAGGATGTGCCTGCGCCCGGCGTTTCTGGCGCGCCCTTCTACAGCAGTCCGGTCCAGTGGGCGTGGGACAACAGCCTCACCACCGGAAGCCCCGGCGGATCCGACACCTTCAAACCCCTCGACCCGGTAACCCGCGGCGAGAACATCACCTTCAACTTCCGCTACGACAGCAACATCGTCCAACCCGCCCTGAGCACCCTGACGGCCGGTATCGCCGGGACCTACACCAAAGCCCAGGTCGATGCCGCGGTCGCGGCCGCCCTACTGGGCACCGCGACGATCCCGTCGGGCACGACCGTCACCGGAGCCGGCAACTGGGACTACGCGTCCATCGTCGACAATGCAGATGTATGGATCGATGTCCAGCTCCCCGGCGTTGCTCCGGTCGGTCTGAATGACGAATCCGTAAACTTCCAACCGAGCGGGATATTGACGGAATCCTTCGACGAGGACGCGGCCTGCACCGGCAATGCGTCGGCACCCACTGCCCCACCGGGGAAGGTGTGCATCTATCACTCGGACAGCGTGAACCTCGATGGACTCTATGGATCTGCCGCCGACGTCGTGGGATTCGAAGACCGGCTGTTCTACGTGACCTTCAACATCGACGCCGCGATCCTGGGCACCGACGTCTTCCTCGACTTCAGCTGGGCCTACACCGCCCCCTGACCAGTCGAACGAGTGAGAGCGTCGTGCGATGGCGATCTTGACCGCGTCCTCGTGCATCTCTCCGACTCTCGCCGCGGGCACTAGCGTCGGCGGGATGACGAATGGACGCGACTCCGGTCTGTCAACGGGCAGTTTCGACTTGGCGAGCCCGGCCGACGATCGACGAGTACGAGATCTTGCCGACGTCCTCATGGCACCCGGGTCAAGCGTCGAATCGCTTCGCAACGTCGCCGCGGACCCCACCGAGCCGTTGGACCTTCGCCTGGCCGTCATGTTGGCCCGGTCGCGCACAGACGTTCGGCGCCTCGACTGGTCTGGTCGAGTGGCAATCGTGTTCGCCATGTGGGGTGAGCAGCGACGAATGCGCCCGCGGGACAAAGACAACCCAACCGGTGAAGACGCCCTGCACACCAAGCTCGACCAGCTTTCGTGGCTGTTCTCGGATTCGGCCGTGGATTGGCACGTCTACGCGGTCGACGACGGTGACCCTGAGGACAGCGCGGCGACGGCTCAGGAAAGGGCGAATGAGCATGAGCAGGGAGGCCGTGTCCACGTACTGCGATTGGCGGACGCGCTTCCGGCTTCATCCGGTCCGCTGGTGGGCTTGTCCCATGTCGATGAGTCACGCAAGGGGGGTGCGATCGTCTACGGGGCCAGTGTGGCGCTAGCCGACGGGTGCGATGCGGTGGTGATGACCGACGCCGACAACTCGGTCAATCTGGCCCAGGTAGGGCTCCTGCTCAGACAATTCAGGGACGGCGCGGATGTAGTTGTCGGCGACCGCAAACACCCGGAGGCTGTGCTGGTCAAGGCCGAGGCGCGATGGGGTCCAGGCATCGTCGTTTTGCGCCACATGCAACGCATGGTCGGGCGGGCACTGTTCGGTCAAGGTCTGCGCGACACTCAGGCCGCGTTCAAGCTGTATACGGCAGCCGCGCTGGGCGACATCCTGGCGGCGCCGTCCACCTACGGTTTCGCCTTCGATTCAGACTGGTTGTACGCATCCATTGCCAATGGTCGAACGATTGAGCGGGTCCCGTTCGCATTCATCGACTCATTCGAGGAATCGGCTTCGATCACACAGGGCCCGATGACCACCTGGGAGTCCCTGTTGCGTGGGCTGGTGGCTGCGGCCAGAGCGCGCGGTGTCGATCACGACGCCGAAATGGCGGCGGTCGTTGATGATTACGCCAACGCAGCCGAACTCGACGTGGTGGTACAGAACTTGCCCGACGAGCTGGAGCATGCGAGCGACGCCGACCTGGGATCTCGCGATCTGATGACACCGCAACAACTTCGATCGTGGCTGGACCAACTTCGCCACTCCGGGAGTTGAGCTCTCGCCCGACGCCGCACGCCCGGTCCGTTGACAGCGGCACTAGGTGTAGGAGCCCTGCGACGCCTCGCTGATGTGGTCGCTGATATCGGCGGCGATCTGTGCGACGGTGCTGCTGGTGTTGTCGATTACGAGGTCAGCTGCACCGATCATCCAGGGTTTCGCTCTCTGGAACACTTCGAGATGATCGAGTCGCCACTGTCTGGCTTGAGCTTCTTGTTGATCGGATTCTATTCGTCGACGAAGCTCGCCTTCCTCGCAGTCGAGCAAGACGTGAACCAACCGCATGCCAGTGGCCGCGACCCCGGCCTTGATTTCGTTCCAGTAGTCCTCGTTGAGAACGCTCTGCACGGCAACTAGGTCTGTTCCGGTGAAGTTGTGTATCTGCTCCGCCACCAACGGGACGAGAGACCGCCACAGAGCCAGGTCCTGGAAATCGTCGAACTCGAGTTCCTTCAGCTGGGCCGCAACCACGTAGCCGACAATCTCCGGATCAAACAGCCTTCTCGACTCGTCAGCGCACAGAACCTGTCCTGTGGATGTCTTGCCGACGCCAAAGGCTCCATTGAGCCAAACAATCATCTGCCGACCCTAGACGGCACCGTAACGTTGGTCGATTGACTCACCCTGAGCAGCGCAGGTCGCGGGTTTCGACGGTTTCAGGCTTTTCCAAGGGCCCGAGCCGTTGCTCTGTAGGTCAAGGCGAATGCTCCGACAGGTACAAGCCAGATCAGGGGTTTGGATTCGCCGAGGGCGAGGTAGGTGGCTAGCCAAGCGACTTGGGCGGCCGTCAGGGTGAGAACGACACCGGCGGCAATTCTCCACCGGCGGCTCAGATCTGGTCGACGCAGTGAGATCCAGAGAAGAGGCATGGTGACGGGTGCGGCGAACATGGCCCCGCCTCCCATCGACAGGAGTAGCAACGCTGAGATTGCGACAAGCGACTGCCACAGCAACCGGCGAATCCTGAGTCCTGAAGTCGGTCGAGTCGCCAAGTCAATCCGCACCGGGTGTCGCCTCTCGTTCAACGATGATCGAAGCCGGTTCACTTCGACATCCGCCAGTCGATTCTACGCGGTGGCGGCAAGCGGTGTCGTCGATTCCAATGCAATCTGGCTATCGGTGCTGTCGTCGATCCGCCCATTCCGGGACGTAGATATTGGCGGTCCACGCGCCGAGTGAGGCCGCAGCCCCGGCTAGTGGGAACGCGAGCAGCACGGTAGGTGAGTCGGATGAGTACACCCAGGCGAACATCCCTGTCACGCAGCCCAGGATGACGGTCGTGGAGGCGGCGAGTGTGTACAAGTCGGGGGAATACCGCACGGCCATATTCACCGCAGGCGCGAAGACCGCCAACAAGAGAATGGCTCCAACCAAGAAGCCCCCGTGGATCCATTCAGGTGGGGAGTCGTAGTTGGTCACGATGGCGTCCCGCCAAGCCACTCCCACCGGGGTGATGATCGCAGCCCCCAAGACAAGCAATGCGACAGCCCGAGGCCATTTGCACTCTCGGTGCATCGCCATCCCAAGATCCTTATCAGAGCAGCCGTCTACGCAGCAACCAACCCGAGTGGACCCATCCGCCCCTCGTGTTCTGCTCAACTCAGATGCGCCAGCCGTGCCGGCAACCGAGTCCGCCCCTCCCCCGATCGCCATCGGTACCTCCAGGGGAGCATCGATGAACGTGGAGGTCGGCAGTCTCGGGCGCTGGCCCCTCGACGGAACCCTGATGGGAGGCTGCTGGCTCAACTTGGAGCCCGGCTTAGTGGCTCCGGGCGGGCCCGGTACGGTGTGGACGTGCGGAGGCGATGGAGTGCGTGGCGAGTCGCGATGGTGGCCGCGGTTCTCGTGGCGTCGTCGTGCGGCTCGTCCGAGGTCACGACCGCGACCCCGGAGGATCTCGGTGAGGCCGACTCCTTCCGGACCGACCTCCTCAACCAGACGGGCCGGGAGCATCTGTCGCTGTCGGACTACATCGAGATTCGCGACTCGGCCTGTGGCGGAGCGGTCAACGATGCCGACGAGTTGCTTGCGTTGGTCGAGACGTGGGGCCTCGGTGCCTATTCGAGTGACAAGGCGGCCGCCAATTCTGTGTGGCTGGCCGCACGCCAGGTGTGCCCCGATGAGTTCGATGCCGACAATCTGGAGTCGGGGCCGTTCTTCTCGTTCGGCGCCGGCGGAGTCGACCCGCCGGACATGGAGTCGATCGATGGACTTCCTGCGGAGTTCCCGGAATTCGTCGATCTGAGCGTCTTGGACGAATCCGCTTCGCTATGGGCGCCGGGTGAGAAGCTGTCGATCTACGCGAACACCTCGCTCACCGATGGGGAAGTAGTCGATCACTTTCGCGACGGCTTCCCGGACGGATGGTCCGTGAACGAGGTCCTGGGACCGATCGTGGACACTGCAGGCCTGAGTGACTGGTCGATAGATATTGACGGATTCGGGTGGAGTGGTGTGGTCAACGTGCAGAGCGGGGACGCCGCCGACGCCCGCCAGGGCACATTCGTGGCCATCGTCTTCGCCAAGACGTAGTCGCCGCGGCCCAGCTCTACGAACGGCGGGCTAGAACCCTCCGGCGACGCGGGCGCTGACGGTGCCGGTGATGGCCTGGTTCTCATCGAGGAAATCGATGTTCAGGCACAGATGGTCCTCGGAGTAGGCGATGAACTCGACCGTGCCGGTGGGGTCGACCGGGCTGTTCTGGGCGCCGCCGCCCGTGTCGATGATGACGAACGTCTCGTCGTACACGACACCGGGTTCGATCTCGCCTCCGTCCTTCCCGCGGGCCTGGAAGGTGACCAACACCTCACCGGGTGGCGCGATGATCGTGTCGCCCATGGTGTCGTCGTCTATCTCGAAGCTGGCCACGTAGACCGTGTACTGGAAACCGGTGCCGAACGAGAAGGCGGCGGCATCGAGTAGCTCGCCGTCGGCCAGAGCTGCGGCATTGTGGCCGATAGAAGGCTCCGAAATCCGCGACACCTCACCGGAGAACGGCACATCGGGGCACTCGTCGGACCCGTCCATGTCGGCCGGTTGATCCTCGCCACCGTCGCTTTCCGCCACGGATGTGGTGCCGGCGGCGACACCGTCCTCAGAGGAGTCACCGCCCCCGCATGATGTGGTCAACACGGCCAGCGCCGTCAACACGATCAGCAGTCTCATGGTCTTCCCCGATCAGTCCTAGCGATCAGGGCAGTCTCTCGCTGCTGCGGCCCCGGTGCCCAGACGGAAACTTCTGAAGGAGGTGGGGATGGGCTGACGCGGTCAGCTGTTGCCGGGGCGAGGCAGCAGACCGAGGCCAACCAGATCGTTGAGAATGTCGAGTGAGGACTCGAGCTGATCGGGGTCGGGATTCTCCAAGCCGCTTCGAACGATCGCCCAGCCGATCTCGAACAAGACCGCAGCCACCGACGGAGGATCGATGCTGGCCCTCACCGTGCCCTCGGCCTGTCCGGTGGACAGCAGTTCTTCGAGCAGGTTGCGGATGCGTTGCCGTTGCCGTTCGGCGGCCATCCGGGCCACGTCGCCCTCCACGAGGTCGGTCTCGCCGAACAGAGACGAGTGCAGCAACTCGTCGTGGCCGTAGTGCTCAGCCGTCAGCTCGACCACGGCCCGAAGGCGATCCGGGGCAGTGCCCGGCTGCGCCAACACATGCTCGGCGCTTTCGATGAAGCGGTCGAGAGACTGCTCCACCACTGCCATGTAGACCTCCTGCTTCGACTCGAAGTGCAAGTAGACGCTGCCCTTGCCGGTCGCCGCCTCGGTGGCCACGTCCTCGATCGTCGTTCGCTTGTATCCGAATCTCCGAAACCGGGCTTCGGCCGCCACCAGCAGGCGGTCGCGAGGGGTGTCGTGGACGGTTGCAGACATGATCACTCCGGTGATGGGTGGTCGGCTGGCGGGGACTTCGGGCTCCAGCCCGGGCGGTGAAACACGTGTCCGAGTTTGTTGCGCCAGCCGCGAGCAGAAACAACATCGCGGCCGATGTCGGCGAACTCGTGGTAGGCGATACGCGCCGGGTTGTGGGTCGTGATGTTCTTGGTCAGCCCATACTTGACGCGGCGCACCTCAGGCTCGAACGTGCCGAACAGTTTGTCCCAGGTGATGAAGATCCCGCCGTAGTTCTTGTCGAGATACTGAGGGTTGGCGCCATGGTGAACCCGATGATGAGACGGCGTGTTGAACACCGCCTCGACGGGCCGGGGGAAGCGGTCGATGGCCTCGGTGTGGATCCAGTACTGGTAGAGCAGGTTGATCTGACGGGCCCGGCGCGCCTGGGCTGCGGTTAGCCCGACGACGGGAAGCGGCATGAACACCCACGAAAGCAGAAAGCCCGACCAGGGCTGGCGCAACGCCGTCGAGAGGTTGTAGCGCTCGCTGGAGTGGTGGCTGACGTGATTGGCCCAAAATAGACGGACCTCGTGCATCCAACGATGGTTCCAGTAGTAGAGGAAGTCCCACAGGACCAGCGACACGACGAACGACCCACGTCGGTCTCCGAGGTTGACCACTCGGTGGCGTGACAAGAACCGAAGGGTCCTCCCCAGTGCTGCCGCGGTTGCCATGTCGAAGACGACGTTGCCGCCGAGCATCGCCAGGCTGGCCGCGGTGTCGCGACTCTCGAAGCCGACCGGCACCAGTTGGTCGGGTGGCAGGCGAGGATCGGAGAGCTCCTCAGCAGTGGCCTGGTCGAGGTCGCCGAAACGGCGTTGCTCGCGACGCCGCAGGACGGCCGCCTCGACGAGCATGGTCACCACGAAGATGGGCACCGACGCCCGGTCGATCGCGTCGAGGCGCTTGGCTGCCTTGCGTTTCTCGGACCTTCGCTTCATGGGCACAGCATAGACGAGTTGACGACGACTGACCAGACTACTATTCTGGTCAGTCGTTCGTCTCACCTGAGGTTCACATGGCCTATCCCCGCCAGCCGTCGATCTTTCTCTCCGAGGAACACGACGCGTTTCGAGACACCGTCGCCCGGTTCGTGGAGCGCGAGATCCGCCCCAACGCCAACGAATGGGAGCGACAGGGAGAGTGCGCCCGCGATCTCTACAAGAAGGCTGGCGACGCCGGCCTGCTGGGGCTTCGCTACCCCGAATCCTTGGGAGGAAGCAACCTCGACTTCCTGGCCACGACAGTGCTGGCCGAGGAACTCGCCAAAGGCGACTCGATCGGCACAGCGGTCTCGTTGATGGCTCAATCCGAGTTCGCCTTGGCGATCCTGGCCGACGAGGCCAGCGACGAGATCAAGACCGACTGGATGGCGCCGGCGATAGCGGGCGACCTCATTGGAGCCATCGGAGTGTCCGAGCCGGGCGCCGGCTCCGACGTGGCCGCCATCACAACCAGAGCCAGACGCGACGGTGGCGATTACATCATCTCGGGACAGAAGACCTTCATCTCCAACGGCACCAGGGCCGACTTCATCACCCTGGCGGTCCGCACCGGTGAACCCGGCGCCAAGGGCATATCTCTGGTGGTGTTCCCAACCGACACACCGGGATTCGAGGTCGGCCGACGGCTCGACAAGCTCGGCGCCCGAGCCTCCGACACCGGCGAGCTCTACTTCGACGAATGCCGAATACCGGCCTCCAACCTCGTGGGCGAGGAAGGCCAGGGCCTCAGGTACATCCTCTCGCACTTCGGTGGCGAACGACTGGTGATCGCATCGTTCGCGGTCGGGGTCATGGAACGACTCATCGATCTCGGTCTCGACTACGCCGCCCAGCGAGAGACCTACGGGAGCCCGGTACTCGGATTCCAGACCTGGCGACACCGCTTCTCGGAGATGGCAACCAAGCTCGAGTCCACACGACTTCTCGCCTACCAGGCCGCCCGCCTGCTGAGCGACCACGAACCAGCCGGCGATCTGGCGGTGTCGATGGCCAAACTCCATGCCGCCGAGGCCGCGCAGTCGGTAGCCGCCGAGGTTCTTCAGGTCCATGGCGGCTTCGGTCAGATGGAGGAGTCGCCGATCCCTCGCTACTACCGCGATGTGGCCGGATTCTCGATCGGGGCCGGCACCTCCGAGGTCATGCGTGAACTCATATCCCGCTCTCTCGTCGCAAGTCAACAATCAAGGAGATCACAGAATGGCAGCTGACCGCGTAGGCGCAATCGATGCATGGATGTCGATCATGTCGCCCGAGACGGCCGAGCGCTGGCCCGACTCGTTCTGGCACATCTTCAACAAGTACGGCGTGGCCGAACGTTTCCGGAAAGGCTTCCGACTTGAAGAGGTCATCGCCGAGATGGACGAATCCGGGGTCGACATCGGCGTGGCCTCATCGTTCAAGTTTCTCGACACCTGGGTCGTCGACAACGACGAGAACGCCGCCTACGTGGCTCAGGCCCCCGACCGGTTCATCGGCGCGTTCACCGTCGACATCCGTGATCCCATGCCGGCGATGCGGGAGTTTCGCCGCTGCGTCGAGGAGCTCGACTACAAGGCCTTCCGACTCGAGCCGTACCAATACGGCGATGGCCGCACCACCGCACCGCCGCCCACCGATCGCATGTACTGGCCGTTCTACGTCGCGTGCTGCGAGTACGACATCCCCATCTGCATCCAGGTCGGCCACACCGGCCCGCTGTTGCCATCGGAATGCGGACGCCCGATCTATCTCGACGAGGTTGCACTCACGTTCCCCGATCTGAAGATCCTCGGAACCCACGTCGGCAATCCGTGGGAAGAAGAGATGATGGTCCTGGCGTGGAAGCACCCCAATGTCTATGTCGAGGCTTCGGCTCGTCCCGCCCGCCACTGGTCCGAGAGCCTCAAGAAGTTCTCGGGCGGACACGGCCAGGACAAGATGATCTGGGCCACCGACTACCCACTTCTGCCCTTCCAACGCACCGTCGACGATGTCTACGACTGCGGCTTCTCCGACGAGGCCACCCGCAAGATCCTGCGCGACAACGCAGCTCGGGTGTTCAAGATCGATGCCTGATCTTCTCTCGCTCGAATGCGACGAGCGAGGCGTCTACACGCTCACGTTTCAGCGCCCCGAGGTCCGCAACGCCCTCAACCCCCAAGCGTTCACTGAGCTCATCGACGCGTGCACCGAGGTCGGCAACGATGCCGCGGCGCGGGCGCTGGTGATCACAGGATCAGGAGTGGCGTTCTCCGCTGGGGGCGACTTCGAAGCGCTTCAAGACCTCCTCGAAGGCGACACGGCATATGTGGAGGCCGAACTTCGTCACGCCAATGACGGCATCGTGGCTCTCTCGGGCCTCGACATCCCCACCGTGGCGGCCATCAACGGCGACGCATTCGGTGGGGGAGCAGCGGTTGCGCTCAGCACCGACTTCCGGATCATGAGCGACCAAGCTCGCCTCGGCTTCGTCTTCGCCCGGCTCGGACTCTCCGGCGCCGACACCGGCGCCACATGGTGGCTCACCAGGCTGGTGGGTCCGGTGCGTGCCATGGAGATCGTCACCCTCGGAGCGGTGTTCGGATCAGAGGAAGCGCGTGCCGAGGGACTCGTCACCGAGACCGCCACCGCCGAAGCGTTCGATGGTGCGGTGACTGCCTTCTCCAATCGCCTAGCGGCGCTGGCCCCGGCCGCGACGCGTGGCAACAGCCAGGCCCTCTCCGGCATCGAAGGTCGGTCGCTGGCCGAACAACTCGACCATGAAGCAGTGATACAAGCACGAGCGATCGCCACAGCCGACTTCCGCGAGGGCCTTGCCGCCACCCGTGAGAAACGTAAACCAGTGTTCGAAGGGAACTGATGGACGTCTACCTGACACCTCAACAGCTCGATCTACGGTCCGACGTGAGGGCCTTTCTCGATGAGCACTATCCGCCCGAGCGGATCCTCCAAATGGAGAACGACGAGGAATACCCCGACGATTTCTACCGAGAGTGCGCAGCGCGCGGCTGGACCGGCATCCCGGTGCCTCACGAACAAGGAGGATCCGACGGTTCGGTAGTCGACCTCTGTGTGTTCGTGGAAGAGGTCGGCAAGACGTCGATCTCTCTGGCCACGCTCTACATCACCGGCACCATCTTCGGGTCTCACGCCCTGCACATCTGCGGCACGAGAGCCCAAGCCGACGCCTACCTGCCAGCGATCGTCTCGGGCGACAAGCGATTCGCCCTGTCCATGTCCGAACCCGGTGCCGGATCTGATTTCGCCGGCATGGAGGCCACCGCCGAACGGGTCGACGGCGGCTGGAGGATCAACGGGGTCAAGGGTCCGATCTCAGGGGCCGAGCGAGCCGAGGTCATCATCACCGCAGCGCGAACCGGCACCTTCCCGGGCCAATCTCGACAGAAGGGCATCAGCCTGTTTCTGGTCGACAATCCGTCGCCGGGACTCAGCTTCGAACAACGCAAGTTCCCGGCGATGAAGGCGCTCATGGTCAACAACGTCACCTACGACGATGTGATCGTGAGCGACGACGCAGTACTGGGCGAGATCGATGGCGGCTTCCTCAACCTGGCCAAGCTCATGGACCCCGAACGCCTCGCCAACGCCGCCCAGGCGATCGGTGTGGCCCAGGCGGCCATAGACGACGGTGTCCGCTACGCACGCGAGCGTGAGCAATACGGCAAGCCCATCGCCCGGTTCCAAGCGGTGTCTCATCCTTTGGCCGAGGCCCAAGCAGAGGTGGCCGCGGCCCGCTTGCTGATCTATGCCGCAGCCCACAAGCGCGATGTGGAGGGGCCCTGTCCGATGGAGGCATCGATGGCCAAGATGTTGGCCAACAATGTCGCCGGAAGAGCCACGAACGCGGCCCTGCAGGTTGCCGGCGCCACCGGCTGGGAGGCCGACTCGCCCTTCCTGCGCCGCACCCTCGAAGTTCGGGGCTGCGAGCTCGGCGGAGGCACCAGCCAGATTCAGCGCAACATCATCGCTCGCCACATGGGGCTGCGATGAAGGCCCTCGTATATAGAGGCCCCGGCCAGATCGAACTCGACGACATCGACGAGCCCGCACCTTCCCCCGACGAAGTGTTGCTGAGCGTCGACGCGGCCGGTGTGTGCGGCACCGACCGTCACATCGTCGCCGGAGAGTTGGGGGTCGCCCCCGGAGTGGTGCCGGGGCACGAGATCGCCGGCACGATCCTCGAGGTCGGTTCGGCCGTCACGGGCTGGACACCCGGCGATCGCGTGGCGTCGTTCGGGCAGGTCTCCTGCGCCGAATGTCTGCCCTGCCGTTCCGGCGCCACCAACCGGTGTCGACGACCTCAGGTCTTGGGCATGGCCCGCCAGGGCGGATTCGCCGAGCGGATCGCTCTTCCGGAATCCTGCCTGATCACACTGCCCGATTCGATCTCGGAGGACATCGGTGCCATCGCCTCCGATGCCATCGCCACGCCGTTCCATGCGCTCAACACCGTCGGCGGTCTCAAGACCGGAGAGATCGTGGTCGTCATAGGAGCCGGCGGTCTGGGAATCCACGCCATTCAGCTCGCGAGGCTCGGTGGTGCCGCGAGAGTGGTCGCAGTAGACCCCGCGGAGGAGGGCCGCGAAGCGGCGCTTGCCGTCGGAGCCGACGCGGTGCTCGACCCGAACGCCGAGGAACAACCCGACCGGGCTCTGCGCCGTCTCGCCGGTGGCGCCACGCTCGTCATCGAATGTGTCGGCCGAACCGAGACCGTTGAACTCGGTCTGTCTTCACTCGCCCCCGGTGGACGTCTGGTGGTGGTCGGCGTGGGCACCGGTCGACCCAAGCTTCCGCCGTTGGCCATGTTCATCGGGTCAGAGATGTCGGTCCACGGCTCCTTCGGTTCGACCCCAGCCGAGATCGAGACCGTGCTCGGCCTGATCGCTGCCGGCCGACTCGATGTCTCCCGGTCGGTGCAACGCCGAGTGGGTCTCGATGAAGCCGCCGGCATCTTCACCGAACCGAGTGGTCCGGGCCGGACCGTAATTGTCCCCCACGCCGAAGGAATCCAATGAGTGACGACATCCTCGTGAATATCGCCGACGGAGTCGGCACGGTCACGCTCAACCGGCCCGAGCGGCTCAACACCCTCGCCAATCCCACGGTCGGTCTGCTCGTCGATGCCCTCGACGAGGTGGCGGAATCCCCCGACGTGCGAGTTGTGGTCCTGGCCGGAAACGGAGAGGTTTTCTGCGCCGGCGCCGATCAAGCCGAGATGATCGAACGTGCCCCACAGGAGTGGGAGCCCATCGTTCGCCGCTACCTCGACCCGGTGCGGGCCATCGTGGGCATGGACAAGCCGGTCATCGCGGCGCTCCACGGCGACACCGTCGGCGGGGGACTGGGCCTGGCGTTGGCCTCGGACTTCCGGATCGCCGCCGAGGGCATTCGCATGGGTGCCCCTTTCACCCGGATCGGTCTCGCCGGATGCGATATGTCGGCCGGTTGGTTTCTCCCGCGCATGGTCGGGCTGGGCAAGGCCACCGAACTCATGTTCACAGGCCGCCTCGTCGGTGCCGAAGAAGCGCTCGACATCGGGCTGGTGCACAAGGTCGTTCCCGCCGCGACGTTCACCGACGAAGTCGCGTCGCTGGCGAAGAAACTCGCGGCCGGCCCGCCGATCGCCCATGCGTGGACCAAGCGGGCGATTCACCGGTCGCTGGGAGTCGACATGAACGCCGAGTTCGAGTTCGAGATCTTCGCCCAGGTCCAGTGCATCCAGACCGACGACCACCACGAAGGGGTCAAGGCCTTCCAGGAGAAGCGTCGACCGGAGTTCCGCGGTGTCTGAGCTCTCGGCCACCCAGGAAGAGTTTCGCTCGCAGGTCGCCCGCTTCGTCGAAGCCGAGATTACCCCCAACGCCACGGCCTGGGACCTCGACGATTCGCCCCATCCCTACCCCCGACACCTGTTCAAGGCGCTGGGCGACCTCGGCTGGCTGGGTGTCGGATTCGATGAGGCATTGGGAGGATCGGGCGGAGGGCCGATCGAACGCTGCGTCATGTTCGAGGAGTTGGCCAAGGGATCGGCCGGGGCGGCCCTCGGGATCTATGTCCACACGTCGCTGGCCGCCGCCGCGCTTGCCAACATCGCCAATCTGGACCTGGCCGAACGATTCGTGCCTTCGATGCTCACCGGGCAGCTCACCGGGGCATGGGCCTACGCCGAGCCCGACTCTGGCGCCGACGTCACCCGCGTACGGCTCTCGGCCCATCCCGACGGCGACCAGTTCGTGCTCAACGGCTCGAAGATGTACATCACCAATGCCACGTTCGCCGATCTGATTCTGGTGGTGGCCCGCACCGACGCCGAACCCGGAAAGCTCCGCGGCCTCTCGGTGTTTGCCGTTGACGGAAGCTGCGAAGGTCTCAGCAGATCCTCCATGCCGAAACTCGGAATGCGGCCTTCCGAACTGGCCGAGTTGCACTTCGACAACTGCGTGGTCCCCGCCGACCGGCTCGTCGGTGAGCTCCATCGCGGATTCCGCCAGTGTCTCGCCGTGCTGTCTCAAGGCCGGGTGTTCGCCGGGGCCCTGGCGCTCGGGCTGGGACGAGCCGCACTCGAGGCCGCGGTCACACATGTCGGCACTCGCGAGCAGTTCGGCGCCCCGCTCTCCGCCAACCAAGCCGTACGCATGACCATCGCCGACATGACCACCCGACTTCGGGGCGCCCGACATCTCGTCTACAGCGCGGCCGAGAAACTCGCCCTAGGTGAGCCCTACGACACCGATGCGTCGGTCGCCAAGCTGGTCTCGTCGGAAACTGCCACGTGGGTGAGCGAACGCTGCCTCCACCTTCATGGCGCCAACGGCTACATGCTCGACAGTCCGGCGCAACGCTTCTACCGCGACTGCAAGATCAACGAGTGGGGCGAAGGTGCGAATGAACTGCAGCGCGAGATGATCTTCGAAGCAGTCGCCAAGGGCTACCGGCCCTGATCACAGGAGAGCCAACCGATGACACCAACCGAGATCGTCACTGATTTCATTGCCGCGGTGGAACGCAAGGACGTAGCCGCGGCCGTGGCCATGGTGACCGACGATGTTTCATACGAGAACATGCCGTTCGGCCCGATCGCCGGCCCCGATGCCATGGCTCAGACTCTCGATGGGTTCTTGGCCCCGGCCAGTGAGATCGACTGGCAGATTCTTCGCCAGTTCGAACACGGCAACACTGTCGTCAATGAGCGTCTCGATCGTTTCAAGATCGGCGAGGGCTGGCTTGAACTCCCGATCGCCGGCTTCTTCGAGATCACCGACGGCAAGATCAGCCTGTGGCGCGATTACTTCGACATTGGGTCCTACATGGCTCAGATGAACGAGCTCACTGGGAACTGAATCAGGGCAGCTCAGATACCGATCCTCGACATTGCCTCGGTGAGAACCGTGCGCAACGTCCGGTTGATGAAGTCGAACTCCTCCTGTCCGGCGATGAGTGGCGGCGACAGCTGAATCACCGGTTCGCCGCGATCGTCGGCCCGACAGATCAGTCCGAGCTCGAGCAGTCGGAGTGACAGGAAGCCCCGCAGCAGCTCTTGGGCTTCGTCGTGATCGAAGGATTCCTTGGTGGCCTGGTTCTTGACCAGCTCGATCCCGTAGAAGTAGCCGGCGCCCCGGATCTCTCCGACGATCGAAAGGTCCGACAGGTCCTCTAGCGCCGACCGGAAGGCGTCTTCATTGTCGAGCACATGGCCGCAGAGGTTCTCCTCCTCGAACACGTCGAGGTTGGCCAGAGCGACCGCACAGCTGACCGGGTGACCGGCGAAGGTGATCCCGTGAAGGAAATCCTGGCCGCTGGCATCGGCGAACGGTTCCGCCAGGCGGTCGCTGGCAATCAGAGCACCCATGGGGGCGTAGCCCGATGTGAGTCCCTTGGCGCAGGTGATCATGTCGGGGACGTAGCCGAACCGGTCGCATCCGAACATGTGGCCGATCCGTCCGAAGGCACAGATGACCTCGTCGGACACCAGCAGCACGTCGTACTGGTCGCAGATCTCCCTGACCCTCTGGAAATACCCCTCCGGCGGGACGAAGCAGCCCCCGGCGTTCTGCACCGGTTCGAGAAACACCGCAGCCACCGACTCGGCCCCCTCACGCAGGATCATCTGCTCGATGTCGTCGGAGCACATCAGGTTGCAGGCATCGAGGTCGCCACACAGGTGGCATCGATAGTGGTTGGTGTTGGCGACCTTGTGGGCCCCGGGCACCAGAGGCTCGAACGGAGTGCGGATACCGGCCAAACCGGTCACCGACAGCGCTCCGAAGCTGGTGCCGTGGTAGGCGAGATATCGGCTGATCACCTTGTGCTTGCCGGGCTTGCCGGTCGCCCTGAAGTACTGGCGAGCCAGCTTCCAAGCCGACTCGACGGCGTCGGATCCACCGGTGGTGAAGAACACCCGGTTGAGATCACCTGGAGCATGACCGGCGAGACGGGTGGCGAGTTCGACCGCGGTGGGATGGGCGTAGGTCCAGATCGGGAAGTAGGCCAGCTTCTCAGCCTGCCTCGCTGCCGCTTCAGCCAGTTGTTTTCGGCCGTGGCCGACCTGGCTGACGAACAACCCGGCGAGCCCGTCGAGATATCGGTTCCCCTGGTCGTCCCACACGTAGCAACCATCGCCGTGGTCGATCACCCGAGTGTGCTCGGGCGACTCTCCGATGTTGGTGAAATGCCCCCATAGGTGGCGGTGAGCGTTTTCGATCATTTCCTGGTGCGTCATCACAACTCCATTCTTGGATTGGTGCGGTCGCGGTGTTGTTCGAATCGATTGGTGATCCAGCCAAGACTCAGATCGAACAAGTGGTCGGGCTGTTCAGAGAGTAGATGGTCGGCACCGGGAATGATCTCGATCTCGCCGTGGCCGGCCATGGTGAGCACCATCTCGGAATTCACGGGCGGAAGTATCGAGTCGGACTCGCCATGAACGAGAAGCAACGGCACATCGCCCATGGCGGATGCTTCCTCACAACCAGCCGATTGGGTCGCGTAGGTGATCACGCCAGCGGTGGTCGACGGGAACACCCCGGCGGCCTGGATGGCGACCGCCCCACCGAAGGAGTGACCGAGGATCACGTAGCGCTCGGCTCCGTTGCGCAGGGCCAAGTCAGCCGCAGCGCAGACATCGAGAACGCATTTTCGGGTGTCGCCCGGCCGGCGGTAGTCGACTGACATCGCGGCCCGGCCCTCTTCGGCCAGTTTCTGCCCCAGCTCCAGGTACAACGATCGGCCCGGCCCGAGAGAACCGCCGGCCGCTCCGCCGCACATGAGCACGACATCGGTTGCTCCAGGAAGGCCATGCCACCAGATTCCGAGCAGGCCTTCGAGAGTGATGATCTCGATGAGTTGACTGGTCTCGGAGATCTGGCCGTCGCACTTGGCCAGCACCCCCAGCATCTCGAGTGGGGCTCTGCGTTGCGGTGGGGGAGAATCAGATTCGGGGGGCGTGTCGTCCACCGCGACATGTTGGCATGACCTGAGGCTGCGGTACCATGCGGTTCTCCTGCGCCGGTGCCCGAGCGGCCCAAGGGAGCGGCCTGCAAAGCCGTACAGTCGCGGGTTCAAATCCCGCCCGGCGCTCGTCGGTTGGTGGCCGCCGGATCATCCGGCGGCCGCTGCTGTTTGGTGGTTGCGGGCCTGTTGTCAACGGAGGCACACGCCAGTGCCGCTGCTACAGTTCCGGTCTCCGGGCCGTTAGCTCAGTTGGTTAGAGCGCCTGCTCGACACGCAGGAGGTCGAGGGTTCAACTCCCCCACGGCCCACTCCGGAAACCTCCATCCGCCGCCCACGGGGCGGCGGTTCGGAGCTGTGACTCGAGGTGAGGACGAATCGTGGCCGATGACCAGCTCGAGAGATTTCGTTCGAGCATCGACAACATCGACGCCGCGCTCATCTTGATGCTGGCCGAGAGATTCCGGATCACCAAAGAGGTCGGGCTCTACAAAGCCGAGGTCGGGCTGGCTCCGGCCGATCCCGAACGTGAAGCCCGACAGCTTGCTCGTCTCCGTGGTTTGGCCTCCGAGGCCAACCTCGATCCCGAGTTCAGCGAGAAATTTCTCCGTTTCGTGATAGCCGAGGTTATTCATCATCACGAGCGCATCGCCGAGGCGACCTGAGGGACCCTGGGTGGATTCCGTGGTGTCATCACTCGACCGGACCAGCAGCCAGCCCCTCTGGGCACAGCTCGAAGATCAACTTCGTCGTCGGCTGTGCGAAGGAGAGTTCGATGAGCGGTTTCCCACCGACCTCGAGCTGACTCGGCACTACAGCGTGAGCCGCCACACGGTACGTGAGGCCGTGGCCGCCCTCGGACGCGATGGCTTGGTGTCGAGAGTGAGAGGGCGCGGCACTGTGGTCGACCATGCCCGCTTCGAACAGCGAATGGGCACGCTCTACAGCCTTTTCGCCAGCATCGAGTCGACCGGGGTCGAGCAGGAGAGCCGAGTCCTGCACGTTGGCATCGAACACGACAAGGATGCCGTCACCCGTCTGGGCCTCGAACCCGGTAGCGAAGTGTTCAGACTCGATCGACTCCGACTCGCCGGCAATGTTCCATTGGCTTTCGACCGCGCCTGGCTGCCGGCCGATTTGGGGCGCCCGTTGCTCGATGTCGATTTCTCCCGCACGGCTCTCTACGACGAATTGGAGCGCAGCTGCGGACGTCGGCCCAACAACGGCTGGGAGCGCATAGCTCCGGTGGTTCCCGACGAGGACCTCAGGTCACTTCTCGGGATGGTCGAGGGAGGGGCGGCATTTCGAGTCGAACGGCTCGGTCGCGACGGTGCAACCGATCTCGAATGGCGGATCACTCTGATTCGAGGCGACCGATATCGCTTCTTCGCCGACTGGTCGGCGGGCGCGTCCACCAACGGTGGTCTGCGTCTCGGACCGAGCGGCTGAACGGAAGATTCTTGGCCCCGGATCAACCCAGCGGAGTCTCCTCCGACCCGCACATCGAACGCCACGCGACGGTTCTGCACGATTCGTTCGTCGACTTCCACCAGCGGTTCCTCGACATCAGCCGCCGGGCCAGCGAGCGTTTTCTTCAACGCGACTGGGAAGCCCACCAAGCCGATGCTCAGGAACGCCTCGATCTCCACAAACAATTCGTCAACGTTGCAGTGAAGGAGTGCCGGTCGGCTCTACCCGACGACGATCACGAAGCCCGCCGCTGTTGGATTGCCACGAGAGGTCGCTACGTCGAGCTGATCGCACCACGACTCGACTTCGAGCTCGCCGAAACCTTCTACAACTCGGTGACCCGCCGACTCTTCGACATCGTGGGCCTCGATTCCGAGCTCGAGTTCCTGTGGCTTGGCCCCACCGCCCTGCCCGTGGACGATGCCACCGGCGGCGAATACACGATCTATCCGATCAAGACCTCCACTGCCGACACCATGCGAACCGTCATCGGTGACTGTCCGTTGGCCGACCACTTCGAGAATGCCGATCGAGACGCCCAAGGCGTCGCTGATCGACTCGACGAGTATCTGCGTTCGAGATGGGACGACGTCGAGTCGATCGAGATGCTGCGATCAGTGTTCTATCGAAACAAGGGGGCCTATCTGGTCGGACGGGTTCGTTGGCTCAACCGGGTATCTCCTCTCGTGATCCCGCTGCTCAGCGACGAGTCGGGGGTCCGGGTCGATGCCGTGATTCTCACCGAATGGGATGCCAGCCGACTGTTCGGCTACACGCGCTCGTACTTCCATGTGCTGTGTCGGCGCCCGGCTGCGGTGGCCGGCTTCATCAAGTCGCTGCTCCCCGTGAAGCCGTTGGCCGAGCTCTACACCTCGATCGGCTACAGCCAACACGGCAAGACCAATCTGTTTCGGGCGCTCTACCGCCACATGGACCACTCCAACACCAGGTTCGAGAGGGCTCGCGGTGTGCGCGGCATGGTGATGGCCGTGTTCACGTTGCCGTCGTTCGATGTCGTGTTCAAGCTCATCAAGGACCGCTTCCCGCCGAGCAAACACACCACACCCGAAGAAGTGAAACGGCGCTACAAGCTGGTGTTCGACCACGACCGCGTGGGCCGCCTGGTCGATGCCCAGCAGTTCGAGAATCTGAGTTTCCAACGCGACCGGTTCGACGAGGAACTTCTCGACGAACTCCGCACCGATTGTGAGCGATCGGTCACCATCACCGACGACGAAGTCATCCTTCACCACGTCTACACCGAGCGTCGCCTCTACCCACTCGATCTGTATCTGCGTGAAATGTCGCGCGACCGGGCCCGCGCCGCGGCCATCGACTACGGCAACGCTGTGAAGGATCTGGCTGCTGCCAACATCTTCCCGGGTGATCTCTTCCCGAAGAACTTCGGCGTCACCCGCCACGGCAGCGTGGTGTTCTACGACTACGACGAGCTGACGCTGCTCTCGGAGGTCAACTTCCGCGACATCCCGGTCAGCGACAACTATGAAGACGATCTGTACGACCAGCCCTGGTTCCCGGTGGCACCCAACGACGTCTTCCCGGAGGAGTTCCGTACGTTCCTGCGGTCGCCGAAGATCATTGCCGAGGTGATCGACTCCCGACACGATGACATATGCACCGCCGCATTCTGGAACGACATGAAGGACCAGCACGAGGCCGGCGAGCTCCCCGACTACTTCCCCTATCCGGCCGAGATCAGATTCAATCGAGACTGATCGGCCGGGATTCGACAGAGAGGAATCTTCCATGCGTGCGGTGGTACTCGAGGAACACGGAGGGCCTGAGGTCCTCCAGCTCAAGGAGATACCCGACCCCACAATGGGACCGGAGGAAGTACTGGTCGAGATCGTCTCCACTTCGGTCAATCGGGCCGATCTTCTGCAACGCATGGGCCTGTATCCAGGTCCGCCGGCCGAGTTCGAGGTCCCTGGACTGGAGTTCGCCGGACGGGTCACGGCGGTGGGCACACGGGTGACCGATCGGGTGGTGGGCGACGCAGTGATGGCCATCACCAACGGCGGTGCCTACGCCGAGAAGATCGCCATCCACGAACGAATGACGATGCTCGTTCCCGATCAACTACCGCTCGAGGTGGCCGGGGCGTTGCCCGAAACATTCATCACAGCATGGGATGCGCTGGTGGTGCAGGGCGGTCTCACCAGCGGCCGCTGGGCCCTCGTGCACGCCGGCGCTTCAGGAGTCGGCACGTCGGCCATCCAGATCGTCAAGGCGATGGGAGCGAGGATCATCGTCACCGCTTCGGCTGGGAAGCACGCCGTGTGTGAGGCGCTCGGTGCCGATGTCGTGGTCGACTATTCGGCAGAAGATTTTGTCGAGGCGGTCGCTGAAGCCACCGGCGGCGAGGGAGTCGATGTCGTACTCGACGTGATCGGCGGAGACTACGTGTCGCGCAATGTGGCGAGCCTGCGAACCGGTGGACGAGTGATCCAGGTCGGGCTGATGGCCGGGGGGACTGTCCCGTTTGATGTCGGCTCACTCATGGCGAAACGCGGCTCTATCACCGGAACCACGCTGCGGGCCCGACCTCTCGAAGCCAAGATCTCGATCACTCGACGATTCGCGTCGGAGGTCCTACCTCTGGTGGCGGCAGGTGCGATCGCTCCGGTCATCGACAGTCGCTTCGAACTTTCGGATGTGGCATCGGCTCACCAGCGAATGGAAGCCAACGCCAACGCCGGCAAGATCGTTCTGGGTGTGTGAGGGGCCGAAACGGCTCGGCTATCGGGCCGAGATTGGCACGTAGTCGCGCTCGGATACACCCGTGTAGAGCTGACGGGGCCGGGCGATACGACTGTTCTGGGAGAGCATTTCGTCCCAGTGCGAGAGCCACCCCGGCGTGCGGCCGATGGAGAACAGCACGGTGAACATCTCGGTGGGGAATCCCAGTGACTGGTAGATCAACCCCGAATAGAAATCGACGTTGGGGTAGAGCTTGCGGCTGATGAAGTAGTCGTCGTTGAGGGCGACCTCTTCGAGCTTGAGAGCAATGTCGATCAGGGGATTCTTGCCGGTTACCGCGAACACATCGTGGGCGGCATCCTTGATGATTCTGGCTCTGGGGTCGTAGTTCTTGTAGACGCGGTGACCGAAGCCCATCAGTCGGCCCTCGCCGGCCTTCACGCTCTCGATGAAATCGTCGACACGATCGTACGTGCCTATTTCGGCGAGCATCTTGAGAACGGCCTCGTTGGCTCCGCCATGACGGGGGCCATAGAGAGCGGCGCACGCTGCCGCAATCGAGGAATAGGGATCGGCATGCGATGATCCGACGACCCGGGCGGCAGTTGTGGAGCAGTTCTGCTCGTGATCGGCATGGAGAATGAACAGAATCTGCATGGCCCGACGAATATCGGGGTCGATCTCGTAGGTGTCGCCCACCTGGAACATCATGTGGAGGAAGTTGCTCGGGTAGTCGAGGTCGTTGTCGGGATAGACGAACGGCAGGCCCTTGGAGAACCGGAATGCGGCGGCCGCGAGCGTGGGCATCTTGGCGATGAGCTTCACGATCTGCGTCTTGCGGCACTCGGGGTCTTGGATGTCTTTGGCTTCCGGGTAGAAGGTCGAGAGGCCGGCGACACTCGAGGTGATCAGGCCCATCGGGTGAGCGTTGTAATGGAACGCGTCGTAGACCCGCTTGCGGAAGTTCTCGTGAATGTAGGTGTGGTGGGTGATGTCGTCGACCCACGCGTCGTGCTGAGCGGCGTCGGGCAACTCTCCGTTTATCAACAGGTAGGCAACCTCGAGAAACGTGCTCTTCTCGGCCAGTTGCTCGATCGGGTATCCGCGGTAGCGCAGGATCCCGTTCTCGCCGTCGAGATAGGTGATTGCACTCGACGTGGAGGCGGTGGTCGCGATGCCAGGATCGGAGAACCAAATGCCCGGCAGCAGCTTGCGCCACTCCGATGATTCAACCCCGCCGTCGGTGATCGGGATCTCAATCGACTCGCCTGTGCGATTGTCGGTGATGGTGATGCTCTCGGCCACGCGCACAGCTCCTGGTTGTAGCGATCGCCCCTATGGGCGCCGTAACCGGATCGTAGACGGAATTGCCCCGTTGTCACACATGCGGGACTCTCTACAGAGGGGAATTGTCGTGACGCCGCCGGGGGATGCGTTCACGCTTCGAAGAGAGCATCTCTAGAGCAGCATGAATCTCGCGACGAGTGTCGGCTGGTTCGATCACCGCGTCGATCGCTCCCCGCTCGGCTGCGATGTAGGGATTGAGCAGGCGATCCTCGTAGGCCTGTTCGAGTTCGTCCCGACGCTCGGGGTCCTCGCGGCGGTGAAGGATCTCAACCGCACCCTTGGCGCCCATCACCGCGATCTCCGCAGTTGGCCACGCCAGGGCCACGTCGTTGCCCATTTCCTTGGAGTCCATGACGATGTAGGCGCCGCCATAGGACTTGCGGGTTGTGAGGTTCACACGTGGAATCGTGGCCCGGGCGTAGGCGAACGCCATCTGCGCGCCGTACCTGATCATGCCCCGCCACTCGAGGTCCTTGCCGGGGTAGAAACCCGAGGTGTCGACCAAGGTGAGCAGCGGCAGATTGAACGAATCGCACATCGACACGAACGCAGCGCCCTTGCGCGATGCCTCGATGTCGAGAGTGCCGGCAACCGTCTGGGGCTGGTTGGCGACGATACCCACGGGTCGGCCGCCGATTCTGGCCATGGCCGTGACCAGATTGGCCGCCCATTCGCTGTGCGGTTCGATGTAGATGGCGTCGTCGACCAGCACTTCGATGAGGTTGCGCACGTCGTAGGCGCCGTTGGTCGATTCCGGCAGAATCTCGTAGGCCTCGGCGGTCGGTCGATCGGTGGGATCGGTGCACGGTGCGAGCGGGGCACTGTCGTCGGCGTGATCGGGGAGGTAGCTGAGCACGTCAGCCACGATCTCGTCGGCTTCGTCCTGGTCGGCAGCGACGAACGCCGCCACACCCGATGATCTCTCGTGAACCGTGGCTCCACCGAGCTCGGAGTTGTCGATCGGCACCCCGGTGAACTCGGTGACCATCGTCGGGCCCGACACGAACGCGTAGGCATCGGCGGTCATGATCACCACGTCGGCGAGTCCCAGCATGAGGGCTGGCCCCGACACCGTCGCCCCAGACACGATCATCACGATCGGTATCAGTCCGGAGCACTTCGTGAGTTGACGAGCGGCAGTGCCCCAACCATCGAGAGCGGCGACTCCTTCGGAGATGTCGGCACCGCTGGAAGCGAGCCTGATGATCACGGGAATCCGCTGTTCGAGGGCCAGAGCAGCTCCGGCTGCGATGGTGCGGCCGTCCTCGGGAGAAAGAGAGCCGGAGCGGATTTCGCCCTTGGCGTCTATCTCGACGACCCGTCGGCCGTTGAATTCGGTGGCGCTGGCCCGGACGAAGCGACCGGTGAGGGCACGAATGTGCAGCGTGCCGCCGTCAGCCATCGTCTTCGACGGGCTGTAGCGAAGCGTCGGGTTTGATGTGCACTCCGATTTCCTCGGGATGGGCGATGATTTGCCGGATCACCTCCATGGTGGTCCGAGTCGGGGCGGAAGGCAGGGTGCGTCTGGGAAAAGCGATACCGACCTGACGATCGGAGAGGCCATCGACCCATACTCGCTTCCAGTCTCCTTCGAGCCACTGCGGGGTCGAGCCGGCCGGCACGATCGCCGGCCCGTATCCCTGGAACGCTAGTGAGGTGAGGAGCCGAACCCCATCGACCTCGGCCATCACCTTGAGCTCCACTCCGGCACGTTCGGCGTCGATGTCGATCGCATCGCGAAATGCCGTACCCGGCGGCGGCAGCAGGATTTCGTAGCGGGACACGTCCCTGAGCGACACATGGTCGGCGCTGGCAAGTGGGTGGCCGTTCGGCGCGACGATGATCCGTTCCTCGCAGAACAGAGGCGTGGTGTCGATGTCGGGGTCATGCACCGGAAGGTTGACGATCGCCAGATCAAGCGTGTCGGTGAGGATCTCCGGGATGAGTGAGGTCGTGGTTGCCTCGATCACCCTCAGATCGACTCGGGGGTGGTCGTTCTTCAGGGCCACGAGCAGCGGGGTCATGAGCCAGCGGCCGGCCGTTCCGATGATGCCGAGCCGGACCGTGCCGGCGACGTCGTGGCGGATCGATACCAGATCGTCTTCGATCGACCTGATCTCGGCGAGGACTCTCCGCGCCCGGTCGGCCACCACCTTGCCTTCCGCGGTCAACTCGCAACGAGGACGGTGGATGAGCAGGGCATCGACCTCCTTCTCGAGTCGGGCGACGTGAGTGGAGACGTTGGATTGAACGGTGTGGAGCGATCTGGCGGCGGCCGAAAACGACTGGTGTTCGGCCACGGCCAGGAGTGCTTGTAGTTGTCTGAGGTCCATCGCTTCAAATGATGCCACATATCGACGGAAACTGTTGGAAAGATGGCCGGAGACGCGGTTGAATATCACTACAACAACGAGGTGGGCCGCTCCCCCCAGTGTGTCCGCCTCGGGTACGAGTCCGTTTTCCCTTATGACGGCTCGAGGACAACGAAGAGGCGGTCGTCGCTCCCCAATCGAAGCGGCGGCCGCATCTTCGCGTTTGGCCGGGCTACGATCGCCGCGGCGCAGCCTGGAGTGGGCTACCGCGGAGGTGGTGAGATGGCTGAAGTTTCTGATGCGAACGATTCCGGTCCGACCACTCTTGGGGTGTCGATCGAGTCCTCCGGAATCACCGCAGTATTGGCCGATTCCGCCGGACTACTCATACCGCTACAGCTCGGCTCCACCGATCTCCCTACCGCCAGCGCCGTGGCCCAGAGCCCCGACGGTGCTGTGCTCGTGGGCGATGCCGCGCTGCGGTCCTCGGGCCCGATAGCCACCGATCCGATGGGTCGGGCCCGCGCCGGACGAGTCGGGGCCCTCACCGCGGTGCTGGCCCATGTGGTAGGCCGCGCCGCGGCCATGGCGGGGTCGACTCCCAACCGATTGGCGATCGTCGTGCCCGACGATTGGACGCGTGAGGAGCGCGACCGCTTGGTCGAGTCCGGAGCCGCTGCAGGTATCACCGATGTCGTTCTCGTCCCGGCAGCCGCGGCTGGTTCGGGCCGAACCGGAGCTCCACCGGCGGTAGCCATGGCAGCCGCCGCGGCAGTAGCAGCCGCAACAGGCAACGATCAGCCCCCGCCGATCGTCACGCGCGAACAACTGGGTGGAGGAATCACGCCAGCGGGAGGTCGTCCGGCTTCTCGGCCCACCGAGTCGCCGAGTAGTCCCAAGTCTGTATTCGAGGGCGAGTCCGCACCCACGCCCCGACCGGCCACACCATCGAGCGCAACGTCGGCCACCCCCCCGACAGGAACTCCTCTCCCGGGCCCGGCCCCCCGTGCAGCGGGCGTCGACCCAACTATGGCGATGCCTGCCGCTGCCGTACCCCGTTCCGGGCCGCCGCCGCAGGGGCCGTCCAAGCATCGCCTGCCGGTCGCCTTGCTGGTCGCCGTGGCGATCCTGGTGGTCGTGGGAGCCGCCGTGGGAGCCTTTGCCCTGGCTGGTGGCGACGACGCTTCAGTCGCGCCTGTCACCACCACCATCCCCACTACCACCGTCGCCACCACGACCGCGCCTCCGGCAACGTCCACCTCCACCACGTCGACTTCCACCACCTCCACGACTTCCACCACCACCACCACCTCCACCACCTCCACGACTTCCACGACCACGACCTCCACCACCACGATCCCGGTTCCGGTCGGACAGCCCGGGCCGGTCACATTGGTCGAGACCGGGGTTCAGCTCGACAACGGCACGGTGCTCACGCTGGGTCAGGACGCCGCAGCGGCCACCGACTCCATCTCGGCTGTGCTCGGAGCGCCCAACGCCGACTCCGGATGGATCGAGACGGAGTTCTGTGCCGGGCCTCGGGCTCGGGTCATCAGGTGGGGAGATTTCGAGATCGTTCTCACCGAAGGCGTGCTCGACTCCGAAGTCGGCGAGTTCACGCAGTGGTACATCGACGGCATCGACAACCCGGGGGGTTTGGTCACCGTCGACGGTCTCGGCTACGGCGCAACCGTGGGATTCCTCGAAGTCACCTACGGCGCTGCGTTCGAGCTGTTCGTGGCAATCGAAGGTGACCCGAGTGGCTTGTTCGTCGTTACCAATCCGGGTAGCGGGGGAGTGCTCTTGGGCATCACCGATCTCAGGGATCCCGACGGCGCGGTCGTCGCCATGTGGGCCGGCGACAGCTGTACTCGGATCTTCACCTGACCCGGTCGGGCCGGGCGGGGTCGCGACCGGCCGGGTAGATCAGCCTGCGGTCTGGGGGCGGATGATGTTGAGCGCCGAACCGGCAGTGACCCGCTGAATCTGATCGGCGCTGAACGTGTGGTTGGTCTGGAACGTCCACGTCTGGCCCGACGGGGGAGTGACCTCGACCGTGACCTGCCCCTCCGGGACGAGATCGGCGAGTCCGGTCACGTCGATCCGGTCGTCTTCGCCGATGCGGTCGTAGTCGGCCGGGTCGGCGAAGGTCAGCGGCAGCATGCCCTGCTTCTTGAGGTTGGTCTCGTGGATCCGGGCGAAACTACGGGCGATCGCCACCAGGCCGAGACGGAATCGGGGCTCCATGGCGGCGTGCTCACGACTCGAGCCTTCACCCATGTTTTCGTCACCGATCACGACCCATGGCTGGCCGGACTCGTGGTACGACCGGGCGATGTCGGGGAAGGTCTGGGTGGCTCCGGTGAGCTGATTCTTGCCGTATCCGACCTCGTAGCCCGAGTAGGCGTTGACCGCTCCGAGGTAGAGGTTGCCGCTGATGTTCTCGAGGTGACCACGGAACTTCAGCCACGGGCCAGCCATGGAGATGTGATCGGTGGTGAACTTCCCCTGAGCCTTCACCAGTATCGGCAGGTCGGAGTAGTCGTTGCCGTCCCAAGCGGGGAACGGGGTCAGAAGCTGGAGCCGGCTGGAGTCCGGCGAAACGCCGACCTCAATCGAGGAGGGGTCGGCGGGCGGCGCCATGAATCCGCTTTCGCCGGGCGTGAATCCTGCCGGCGGCAACTCGACGCCAACCGGCACCGAGAGGCGAACCTCTTCGCCTGACTCGTTGGTGAGCGTGTCGTTGATCGGGTCGAAATCGACCGAACCGGCGAGAGCCAGAGCCATGACCGTCTCGGGCGAGGTCACGAAGGCGAGCGTGGCGGGGTCGCCGTCGTTGCGCTTCGGGAAATTGCGGTTGTAGCTGGTGACGACGATGTTGGGCTCACCAGCGCGATGCTCGGTCTCCTCGGAACGATCCCACTGGCCGATGCACGGCCCACAAGCATTGGCGAGCACGGTGGCACCGAGTGCCTCGAAGTCGGCCAGTAGACCGTCGCGTTCGATCGTCGCTCTCACCTGCTCGGAGCCGGGCGTGATCATCAGCTTCGACTTGACCGTGAGGCCCTTGGCCGTGGCCTCTCGGGCAATCGAAGCAGCTCGGGTGATGTCCTCGTAGGAGGAGTTAGTGCAGCTTCCGATGAGGGCGGCGCTGATCGTGGTGGGCCACCCTTCCGAACGGGCTTCGTCGCCCAGAGCGCTGACCTCGCGGGCCCGGTCGGGGGTGTGGGGGCCGTTGATGTGAGGGGTGAGTGTGTCGAGGTTGATCTCCACGACCTGGTCGTAGTAGCGGTTGGGGTCGGCCAATACTTCGTCGTCGGCTCTGAGGTGATGGGCCACGGCGTTGGCAGCCTGAGCGATCTCAGCGCGGCCGGTCGACTCGAGGTATCGGGCCATGGCCGGGTCGTAACCGAACAGCGACGTGGTGGCGCCGATCTCGGCACCCATGTTGCAGATGGTGGCCTTGCCAGTGCAGCTGAGACTGTCGGCGCCTTCTCCGAAGTATTCGACGATCGCTCCGGTGCCGCCCTTCACGGTGAGGATTTCGGCGACCTTGAGGATGATGTCCTTGGGGGCAGTCCAGCCGTTGAGTGAGCCGGTGAGCTTCACTCCGATTGCCTTGGGCCAGCGAACGTTCCAGGGGAAGCCGGTCATGATGTCGACAGCGTCGGCTCCGCCCACGCCGACCGCGATCATCCCGAGCCCGCCGGCGTTGGGGGTGTGGGAGTCGGTGCCGATCATCATTCCGCCGGGGAAGGCGTACTGCTCGATCACGACCTGGTGGATGATGCCGCTGCCGGGCTTCCAGAACCCGGCGCCGTACCTGGCACACACGGCCTCGAGGAAGTCATAGACCTCTTCGTTGGTCTCGACAGCGGCGAGGAGGTCGCGCTTGCCATCGACACGGGCCTGGATCAGGTGGTCGCAGTGGGTGGTGGCCGGAACCTGCACTTCGTCGAGTCCCGCGGTCATGAACTGCAGCCAGGCCATCTGGGCGGTGGCGTCCTGCATGGCCACGCGATCGGGCCGCAGATCGACGTATGAGTCGCCACGCTCGAGTTCTTGGTCGGGAGAGTCGAGGTGGTTGATGAGAATTTTTTCGGCGAGGGTGAGCCCGCGGCCGAATCTGGTGCGGGCTGCTCCGAGTCGCTGATCGAGGGTGGCGTAGACGCCGTTGACGAGTTCGATCGGGGTGCTGGCTGCTACTGCCATGGTCGGGCCTCTCGGTTGGCGTTGACAAGGCAGCCTAGAGATTCGGTTGCCATGCCTGACTATATACAAGTTGACGATACAAGTTATAGACAAGTGGGTCGAAAACGGGGTTAAGATTGCGTAATCCAGCGTCGCTGACTGCCAACGAGTGAGAGCCAGCTTGTGAGAACCCCCAGATATCAGTCGATCTCACACGAGCTCGAGCGACGTGTCGCCGCCGGCGAGTACACGCCCGGCGGGTTGCTGCCGAGCGAAGCCGAGCTCTCGCGCGAGTTCGATGTGAGTCGGGTCACGGTGCGTCGGGCACTCGAAGTCGTACGAGACCAACAACTTGTCGAAGCTCGCCAAGGTCTCGGCTGGTTCGTGTCGGCCGATCCGCTTCGTCAATCGCTCGACCAGCTCGACACCATCGAACAGCAACTCGATGCGGTCGGAGCACGATCTGAAAGAAGAGTGCTCGACTTTGCCTTCAAGGCCGCCACCAAGCGAGCCGAGGAAGTGCTGGGTGATCAACGGGTTCTCGAGGTCAAGCGCCTCAACCTGGCCGACGGGCAGCCCTTCGCCCGGGTCACGGTGTGGTGTCCCGAGACGATCGGTGCCGGGCTGTCGCGCAACGACGTCGAGGTGAAGCCGTTCTACGAGCTGATCGACATCGAGCTCGGAGGCGCCCAACAAACCGTCGGTGCGGCGGCGGCATCGGCCGACGACGCGGAGTTGCTCGGGGTTCCGCCCGGCTCGCCCGTATTGGTGTGCGAGCGGATCACCAGATCGCGCGACGGCGAAGCGGTGCTGCTCAGCGAACACGTCTACCCCGGTCATCGCACGGTGTTCGCTGTGGATCTACCCCGAACCGGTGTCGGTGTTACGCCGGGTGGGCTGAGACTGGTCGACTGACCCGCCTAGGCGGGCGTCGCCATGATCTCGGTGAGCGCCCCGAGCAGCAGAGTGACATTGCGCTGTCGGGCGGTGTGGCCCATCAGACCAATGCGCCATACCTTGCCGGCGAACTCTCCGAGGCCACCACCGATCTCGATCCCGTAGTCGTCCAACAACCGTCGGCGCACCCCGGCCTCGTCCAGCCCAGACGGAAGACGGTCGGCGGGGACCACGACCGTGGTGAGCTCGGGCAGACGGTGACCCTCCTGAGCGAATAGTTCGAAACCCATGTCGACCAGGCCGCGCTGGAGTGCCTCGCCAGCCGAGCGGTGACGATCGAACGACGCCTCCAGGCCCTCGTCGAGGAGAACTCCGAGGCCGGCGTGGAGTGCGTAGATCATCGAGATCGGCGCGGTGTGGTGGTAGGCGCGAGCGCTTCCCCCGGTGACGTACTTGGCGATCATGTTGAGGTCGAGATACCAACTCTGGGGTCGCTCGACGATGCGCTCCACACCCGTGGCCGACACGCTCAGAGGAGCGAGGCCCGGCGGTACACCGAGGCACTTCTGTGTGCCCGAGTAAGCGATGTCGACGTTCCACTCGTCGAGCTCGACCGGGATTCCTCCCAATGAGGTCACGCAGTCGATGAGCAGTAGGGCATCGCCCTTGGCGGCACCGAGTTGGGCGATGTCGTTGCGAACCCCGGTTGATGTCTCGGCGTGGACCACCGCGATGATCTTGGGATCGGGATGGGCATCGAGGAGTTGCTCGGGGTCGATGGCGGTGCCCCAGGGGGCGTCAACGCGCACGACCTCGGCGCCAGAGCGGGCGGCCACGTCGCACATGCGCCCTCCGAACACTCCATTGACGCCGACCACGACGGTGTCGCCCGGCTCGATGAAGTTGACGAACGCAGCCTCCATGCCTGCCGATCCGGTTCCCGAAACGGGGAAGGTGAGGGGGTTGGTGGTGCTGAACGCCTGACGCAACCGCTGGCCGGTCTCATCGAGGAGCGGAATGAACTCGGGGTCGAGATGCCCTAGCACGGGGCGACTGAACGCCTCGATCACCTCGGGATAGGGATTGCATGGGCCGGGGCCCATCAGGATCCGGTCGCTGTGGGTCATAGTTCAGGCCAGCTTCTGGCGCGCTTCTTGGCACCTCGGGATCGGTCGCCCAACGCCCACGATCGGCGCCACGCACCGACGGACGGGCCCGACAAAGACGGGCTCTCGCTGGCATGGGCCCGAATGCGAGCCCGGTACCAGTCAGATGAGGCCTCGTCGGCGAGAGCAGCAATCTCCGCTTCGATTCTGCCGGCGAACCGCACGGCATTCTCGTCGTCGCGTGCAGTGAGAGGAGCGCCGATCGTGACCGAGGTGGTGCTGGGACGAGGCTTCGAGCGGCCCTTGCCGAGAATGCGGCCGGTGCCCTCTATGTGCACGGGCACCACCGGAACGCCACAACGCTGAGCAAGATACGCGGCACCGCCGCGGAACGGCTGGCCCCAACCGTCGGGGCTGCGCCCGCCCTCGGGGAACAAGATGAGGCTCCAGCCGTCTTCGATCAACTCGGCGGCGATGTCGGCCGACCGGCGTCCGACCTTGGTGCGCTCGATCGGGATAGCCCCGATGGTGAGAGCGGATACCGCCGATGTGACCCGAGTTCCGAAGAAGTAGTCGGCGGCCGCGCCCACCACGATCTTGTGGCGCCACGGCTCGGGGATCGATGTGAGCATCAGCGGCGTGTCGAGATGGCTGTGGTGGTTGGCGGCGAAAATCGCCGGGCCATCGAGAGCGAGAAGTCGGTCGGAGCCGCGGCGATCGGGCGCGGCCAGCGCCGACATCGCGAGTCGCATCGGTCCGTCGACGATCGCGGCTCGAGCCAGGCGGGCCGGCTTGCGGCGAGACCAAGACGTGTCGTAATGGGCGCCGGTGGTTCGTTCCCGTACAGGGGGAGCGATACCCCGAGGGGTGGAAGGAGCGCGCAGCGGAAACTCGAGTGACCGAAACCGACGTATCGGTGACAGGGCCCGCGGCAACGAGGGCAGATCGAGCTGACGGCGCAGCTTCACGAAACGTCGGCCATCAGGATCGGCGGGTTGTGCATGTGGGTGATGGTGGCGTGGGGGCCGACCACGTCGGAGGCCATCTCGAGGGCGTCCTGCAGCGTCGACGCCGGCTGGAATCCGAGCCGACGAACCGACCTGGGGTCGCCACCGACGATGATCACACGTCCGAGCCACTGGAGGGCGTGGGCTCCCCAGTACCACATGTAGAACGGGTGAACGCCGTGGTAGGCGTAGCTCGTGCGGTAGAGGTGGCGATACCACTCGTCTTCGGCGAACTGCTTCTCGTACTTCTTCTCGATCTCGGCGGGATCGGTGGTGTCCGAGAGGACCTGTTCGAAAAAGTCGATGTAGCTCGGGTGATGCACCGGGTGGAATTCCCACGGTGTGGGGTGGCTCATGATGAGCACGCCGCCCTCGCGCACCAACGGCTGGCCGCGGTACATGTTGAAGAAGTATCCGAGGCCGAGACACATCACGAGAATCGGGTTCATCACCGAGTTGACGTTGTAGGGGCAGATGTAGGGCAACCCCAGCGTGAGAATGTCGGTCTGGCCCTCCACCGGCACGATGTGCTGCTTGAAGCAGTTCTCGAGCGTGACCTCATGGACCGCTTCGACCTCACCGGCCTGCACCGAAGTGAGCTCGTAGGGCGCCTTCCACGATTGGAAGATCTTGCGGCGACTCGAGGCCGGCATGGCGTTGAGACCGGTCTTCATGCCAAGGAAGGTGGCCCGGTCGCGTGCGGTCCATTCCCACTCACGCTTCTGCAGCACCGACAGTGGTCCGTCGTATCCAAATGTGTTGTTGTTGATCGTGGTCTCGATCTGGAACACCCGAGGTCCGTGGTTCTTGATGACCTCGCCCTGACGCCAATTGCTCTTGTGGAGCTCGGAATTGTGGCGATCCATGAACGACCGCGACTTTTGCATGGTGTCGACGTTGTGGTGCTGGCGGATACCCGAGTAGCCCGATAGCCCGGTGGCGGTCGACTTCCAGCCGCCGTCCATCGAGACGATGTTGAGATTCACGTAGACCAAGAGATCGGATTCGGCGGCCCGCTTGTTCATGGTGACGATTTCGTCGTGGCGGGTCTGGCCGAGCTCGACCATGCCGTCGGGATCTTCGGCGTCGTGGTTGTAGAGCGCTCCCTGAGGGGCGAAGGCGTCGTAGACCCGGTCGCCGAGGGCGTGACGGAGTTCGGCTTCGGTCATACGACGGTGGAGGGCCAAAGCCGCGATCAGGTGCACGTCGTCGACGCCGGCCGCGGCGGCCATGTCGAGAACCTGCTCGATGACCCGCTGGCGGATGTCGGGCTTGCGCATCTGCGGCAAGGGCAACGACAGGTCGTCGAACGCGATCGTGAGCTTCATGCCCGGCGTCATCAGGGTCGGCAACGGATCGTCGTCGATGGGATTGAGCAACGCCTGGCGGATCGACTCCTCGGGGTCGGGCAGCCCCGGAAGCGGCTCGGCCGGATAGATCACACGACTCCGCCCCGGCGGGAGCTTCTCGAGGCGGAAGTTGTCACCGTGATGGAAGAGGATCGGTGGGGTCGATCGGTCGACGTCGAGAACGAACCCGGGTCTGGGGGCCTTGCGGCGAGGGTCGGATGCCATGGCTACTGCTTGCTCCTGGTGAGAAACTTGCGGCTCTTGCTGGTGCCGCGCGTGTTGTTGCCGTGTGAGTTGATGCCGTGTGAGAGAGGGCCGATCGGCAGCGTCCGGGAAGGCGCTCCCTTCGACTTGTCCCAGTGCTCGATCAGCCAGGCGCGCTTGCGGGCGATCGAGGCCAGTTTCGTTTCGGGATTGACCGCGACCGGAAACCCGACCGCTTCGAGCATCGGGAGGTCGGAGCTCGAGTCGGCGTAGGCGACGGCTTCTTGGAGGTCGATGTCGTGGGCCGACGCGTAGTCGACGAGGGTCTGATATCTGGCTTCGCCGGTGGGGGGAACGACGGTGAGTCGGCCGTCGTAAGTGCCATTGGACACCGACATCTCGGCGGCGATGATGTCGTCGAACAGCGGTCGGAGAGGCTCGGTGACCAGCTCGAGTGCGCCGGTGATCAAGAGGGTGCGGTGGCCCAGCCGACGGTGCTCGCGCACTCGACGGATACCGGCAGGGAACGACTTGGTGACGAGCAGATCAGAGAGCATCTCCGAGGCGTCCTCGGCGAGTCGGTCGACCGGGGCGTCCTCGAAGCGGCGATAGAAGTAGCGGAGGAAGTCGCTGCGGTCGGCCCGATCGAGAGCGAGAAGGGTGGGGATCTCTCGCAGGGTCTTGGCTACGAACCGAGCCCGGTCGGGTGCGTCGAGGTGTCGGGTGGCCAGCCAGGTGTAGCTCGCCACAACATTGCTGGCGATGAGCGTGTTCTCGAGGTCGAATACCGCGAGCTGGCGATTGTCGGAGAGAACCTGTTTGCGCAGACGGTCGTTTCGTGAGCTGGTCTGGCGGTTGCCGGGAGACATCTTGAGTCGGGCCTGCTGGACCATCGACGGGAGGTGTATCTCGTGGACGTAACTCGGCCAGTGGACCAGCTTCGGGTCCATCGCGAAGTTGGCTTGGTCGTTGTCGTCGAGGGAGTTCCACAGCTCATACATGTTGTCGAGTTCGTAGATCGCTTCGCACTCGGTGTAGGCGCCGTAGAGCTCGACGTAGCCGCTGGCCCGTTCGAGCTGATCCTTGCGTTCTTCGAGTTCGGCACCGAACTCGGCTTGGCGGCCCCTCAGCGGGAGGGCATCGAGGACCTTTTCGGCGAGGTCGAGCCCCTTCTGGGCCCGGCCCAGCTGCCGCGATACGCGACCGCGCCCGGGGAACGACCATTCGGGCACGGAGATCGGCTGGTTCTTCTCGTCGTAGACGGGGTGTTCGGTGAACCAGCTCCTGACCAGATCAACGAGCTGTCCGTATTCGAGGGGGTTGCCCGATCCGCTGGCGATCTGGGTGACATCGGGGTGGTGCTCGCCGTTGTCGTCGGTCTTGGGGCCCCGGGCGGCCACAGCGAGAATGGTGGCGACCACGAGATCGCACGGAATCACGTCGATGACGCCCTCGGGCACCCCCGGGAACTCCTTGAGAAGGCCTCGGGCGTAGGCGGCGATGACCGGCTCGGCCATCCGGAAACCACGAATCCAGCCCGGTGCCGGCTCGGCGAGAGCGGACTCGATGATCGACGGGCGAACGATGCTCACCGGCACGTCGCCTCTGGTTTCGACCAGCGCCCGTTCGCCGAGAGCCTTGGTGAAGGCGTAGGCGTCGGGGAATCCGAGCGACGAGGCGCGAGCCCTGCCTGCGTGGGTCATCTGCTTGCCGACCCACCGCTGACGCAACTGTTCGGTGCGTTCGGAGATAGCGGGACCACCGGCCGGGCCGAGGCCGCCGTAGGCCTCTCCCCGAAGGTGCTCGAGCCGGTCGGGTTGGCGGCTGGCGCGCTCGGCCTCAACGCGGGCCAGACGGGCGTTGTCGACCTCGGCTTGCCAGTCGACATCGACGAAGAACGGCGATTCGTTGACGAGTTGCTCGGGGGCCTTACCGCGGCGACTTCCGGCCACGTAGCAGGTGGAGACGGCCACGAGGTGAGCGGGTGTGCCGGGGGCTCGACCGGCCGGCGTGGGTTCGGTGCGGACCTCGGCCGCGTCGCGAAGGGCTTTGGCCACTCGGTAGGGGCCGAGCAGGTTGACCTCGACGGCGTCGTCGAGGGCGGAGTCGAAGCTCACTGCGGCCGCCGAGTGGATGGCGATGTCGCAGGTGGCGAGCACGGCCAGGCTCTCGTCGTCGAAGTTCATGCCATCGGTGGCCACGTCGCCCTTGAGAGCGGTGACCCGGCGGCTGCACATTTCGGCGAAGGTCTCGCCTTCGAGTCCGCCCGCCGCCACGGGGTCGTCGGCGAACGCCGCTCGCAAGGAATCGAAGGCATCGTTCTTGAGAATGTCGCGGTCGACCCGATGCTGGGCACCGCGGCGACCGGGCCTTACCACCAGCACCAGTTCACATTCGGGTACGGCGCGCAGCAGTCGCTCGACCAGAGCGGTTCCGAGGAACCCGGTGGCGCCGGTTATCGCTATTCGCTTGCCGCTGAGGGACTCCCTGATCACGCCCATTGTCTACCACCCCACGATCCGTCTACCAAGTGGTAGAGAGATGGATTCGGGTCTAACGTGGGCCGGGTGACCGACACGGCCGCCCCAGAGCGCACGACGACACGTGACCGCATCCTCAATGCAGCCCTCGCCGCCTACGGCACCGATGGCTACTCGGCCACCTCACTCGATGCCCTAGCCGAACAGCTCGGTATTCGTAAACAGACCATCCTCTACTGGTTTCCGTCCAAGCAGGAGCTGTTCGAGGCGGTGATCGACGACGCCGCGGCGAGCCTGATCGAGGCCTTCGATACGGCCGCCTCGGCCGGTCTGACCGGCATGGCTCAGGTCGAGGAGATCATCCGCAGAGTGCTGCGTCTGGCGGTTCGCCGACCCGAACTCCTCGGTCTGGTTCGTGAGGTGAGTCGGCCCGGTTCGTTGTCGGCGGCTCGTCTCGTCGATCGGGTGGCCCCCACGTTTGCCAGAGCGGCCGATTTCCTGTCCCGCGAGATGGATGCGGGCCGTTTCCGGCGAAGCGATCCGTCGATGCTGTTGCTCAGCCTCTATTCGACCGTGGTCGGCGTGGCCGGCGAACTCGAAGTGCAGCGGGCCATTGGCCTGGAGCCGACCCTGCGAGTAGCCGTGATGCGCCGTCGCGAACTCGTCAGATTCCTGAGAGTCGCCCTCGTCGAGCC
>JAJCXX010000020.1 GCA_029263195.1 Acidimicrobiales bacterium | reverse complement strand
CAACGAAACAAGAGCGCCGTCGCCTTTCACTACGGCAACAAGGACGGCCTGGTCAGAGCGGTGCAGGAGAAGCATCATCGACGAATCGACCGACGCCGCGTGGAGCTACTCGATTCGGGAGCGGGCTTCGTCGAGGCCCTCATCGTGCCCCTCGCCGAGAGACTCGATGACCCCGATGGTGGCGGCGCCTATCTACGTATCCAAGCTGAGATGTCGGCCCGGCGGGGCCCGGTGTCAGACAACAAGCGGCCCGGAGTTCAGCGGCTTCTTGATCTTCCCGAGTCTCCCAAGGATCAGAATTTGGCCGCGCTCCTGGTGAGTCTCGTCTTCCATGGGCTATCGGATTTCGAGCTGCGAGTTCCGGACTTCACCCTGGAGGATCGGATCGCTTTCACCGAGACGCTGAAGCAAGCGGTGTCGCGGATGCTGGAAGCCTGATCTAGGAGCGGGGCCAGAGCCTGGATCGGAGTCCTGACGCTCGCGCGATCGGTGTGTCGATAGCGCTTCGTAGGGCCTCTTCGCCGGCAACGATCGTGACCCGACTTCGAGCTCGGGTCACCGCCGTGTAGAGCAACTCTCTGCTCAGAACACGAGATCCGGTCGACGGGAGAGAGACAACAGCATGGTCGAACTCTGAGCCCTGACTCATGTGGATGGTCATGGCCCACCAGGTCTGGGCCTCGGACAGACGTGACACCGGCAGGAAACGAATGCCGTCGGGTGCGGGAAGTGCCACGGCCAGCGAACCGTGGTGGGCCACCGTCAGCCCGATGTCGCCGTTGGAAACCCGGTTGACCCGATCGTTGGCGGTGATGATCACCGGGCGGCCGATGAACCACGGCCTCGAATTGTCGAAGTCGGCGACTCGCTCGCCCACGGCGTTCTCGATCAGATCGTTCCAGTGGTGGAGGCCGAACTGAGCGTGGTGAACGGCCGCCAGCACCTTGGTTGACATGGCGTGTCGAATTCCGGCTGCGGCGTCGCCGGCCAGCGCCGCTTCGGCCACCAGCACTGCCGATTCGATCACGTCGTCGATCAGGCGCTTGAGGCCACTGGAGCCATCGGGATCGTGGGGATCGATCCAGCTGATACTGCTCGCCGTGCTCATCGTGCTCACAGAGCCGTTGTCGGTCTCGCCAGAGAAGCTGCTGGTGCTGGCGAGCAGTTCGAGCATGGGTTCGGCCCGGCCCGCACGAATCGACGATGCCAGCTGCCCGATCGGAGAGCTCTGGCCGAACCGATGTGAGCGGGCGAGAACGGTGATTCGCTCGGCCAGCTGGCCGAGATGACCAGTGTCGGGTTGTGGCGCGACGGACGGACCGATGATGTCGCTGAGTACGGTGCCGACCTCCACACTTGCGAGCTGATCGGGGTCTCCGACCAACACCAATGATGCCTCGGGGCGTAGGGCGTCGAGCAGACGAGCCATCAATGAAACCGAGACCATCGAGGCCTCATCGACTATCACCATGTCGTGGGGAAGTGGGTGCCGCCGGTCGTGTCGGAAGCCATCGCCTGGAGCCCATCCGAGCAGGGCATGGATCGTGGAGGCCTCCGACTCACGATGTGTGTCTCCGAAGTCAGCGATCGAGTCAAGGGCATCGCCAACCGATTCGGTGATGCGGGCCGCCGCCTTGCCGGTGGGCGCGGCCAGGGCCACGTTGTGAGGCTTGGCGTGGGCATTGGTGTGAGTAGGGGCATGGGGCTGGGCGCGGGCAGGGCCGAGAGACTCGGCGAGCTGATGGGCTCCGGCCAGGATCCTGGCGATCGTGTAGGTCTTTCCGGTGCCGGGGCCTCCGGTGATGATCGAGATCCCGCCGCTCAAGGCCTGTCCGACGGCTTGGCGTTGAGAGGCGGCGCTTCCTGCGTCATCCGATGGGCCGAACAGTGAGTCGAGCACCTCTTCCAGCCGGCTCGGGGCGCGGGAGATAGCGGCTCGTCGGCGCAACTCGTCGGCCACCCGGGTCTCGTGGGTCCAGTAGCGCTGGAGGTAGATCAGCTCGCCGTCGAACACCAGCGGGCGGATCGCCTCTGAGTCGGTGTCGTCGGGCCGGGCGACGATCGGACTCGACTCGAGAGCAGACGACCAGTCGTGGGGGGCGGGCCAGGGAAGGTGAAGGGGGGGCGCCTCGCCATCGACGGTGATTGCAGCGGAGCTCGTGAGTTGCCGGGCATCGGCGATGTTGGTGCAGGTGTGCCCATGCCGGGCACCCCGGGACGCCACACCCAAGGCGAGAAGATCAAGTGGGCCAGCCTCCGGACACAGACGGGCCACGCTGCTGATCAGGTGTAGTTCGGTGACACCGAGCACTGCTGCTTCGAAGAAGGGGTCGAGAACGGCTGCAGATTCGGGCCGCAACAGCGAGAGCCTCGTTGGTGGCGCCCAAGGCACGGAACTGTTCATGATCGTGGCGCCGGATCGATTGCTGAGGGGGCCGGTCGACTCAGGAGGTCGCTGAGGTCGACGATGAGCTGAGCAGGGGGCTGCCAAGTGAACACGCCGTCGGGGAGATCCTTGCCAGTGCCAGTGCCAGTGCCAGTGCCAGTCATGCCCCGAACGAACAGGTAGGCGATTCCTCCGAGGTTGATGTCGGGGGAGTAGTCGGGCAGTCGCCACTGCAGGTATCGGTGGACGGCCACCGAGTAGAGCAGCGCCTGGAGTCCGTAGTGGTGTTGGGCCATGGCGGCGGCCATGCCCGATTGGGAGTAGTCGCCGGGGCGCGGCGGCGCGCCCGGATCGTGAAGTCGGTTGGATTTGTAGTCGACGACCACGAACCGCTGGGTGTCGTCGGAACCTCCGACCCGAAAGAGGGCGTCGATCGAGCCGGTTAGATGACCGGCCAGGTTCACACCGAAGATCCCGTCGGCGACGGAAGCGGCCCAATCCCGCAGAAGATCGTCGGCCGGTAGATGATCGTGGACCAACCGGCCGATGTCGCGATCGGATGGCAGGACCGACTCTCGATTGGAACCCTCCGCGAGAAGCAACTCGAAGGTCATCTCATCGAGCCGGTCGGATCGGTGGATATCGGCCAGGCGCCCATTGTGGAACAGCGGACCGAGCGGCGAGTTGATCGCAGTCTCGAGCCCCTCGGCCAACAAGCGCAGCCCATCGACCGACGTGGCATCGGCTGGTGAGACCGGACGTAGATCGAGCGAGCCGAACTTCGAACGGTGATCAATGACCTCCACCAAATCGGCACGGAGATCGCCGGACCGGAAATCGACCCCTTCGAGAACTTCGTGAACCAATGTTCCGAACTCAGCGCCAGCGGGCAGCGATGCGAGGGGAGACACCGATATTGCAGTCGCGTCTGGCAAGGGTGTTGTCCATGGGACATCGGTCGGGTCGGCGGGTTCGTCGGAGGCCCCGCTGTCGGACATTGACTCATCGAGGGGGTTGGGCCGGTGTTCAACCCGATTTGCGATGGCGCTGAACGACCAACGATGACGACGTCGGTCGGGGGTGTGGTCGAGTCGGGCCAGTTGGAGGTCGTGCCGATTCTGAGCCGCGCCCCTCGAGTCCCGAGCCGACATCACGGGCGAAGCGGATCCGTGCACGCCGACTGAGATCGCTCCTCGGGCCCGATCGACCAGAGGTTGGAGCGTGGTGATCACGTTGTCGTCGTCGGGAAGAGCGACCTGCTGGGCATCGAACAGGGCCGCATCGATCACTCCATCGGTGCGGCCGAACAAGACCTTGGAGATGGCGGTCTTGTTGGTGCCGCTTCTGTGAGACCACCAGAGGATGGTGTGATGCCGGGCTCGGGTGAGAGCGACGTAGAGCAGCCGTAGGTCCTCGGCCGTGGCCTCAGCGGTTGCGATAGTGCGGCGTTGGTCGGTCGCCGAGCGGTCGGGCCAGGCACGCGGCGGATCGTGCCACTTGCCGCCGAGAGTGGACGCGGTGTCGAAGGTCCGGTGACCGGTCTCTGGATCGTGAAATACCAGAGTGTCGAGAGACGAACGTCGGGGTGACCAGATGTTGGGAATGCACACGATCGGATACTCGAGTCCCTTGGCCACCCACACTGTGAGGATTTGAACTGCAGCAGCCTCCGACTCGACCCTCCGCGAAGCAATGTCGCCATCGATATCGGTGTCGGCAGAAGTGTCGGGTTCGGAGTCGAGTGAGGCCAGCAGTGCCGAAGCGTTGGTGGATCCTTCGGCGTGGGCCAACTGGAGAAGTTCGGCGACATGATCGAGGTCGGTAATATCGCGATCGCCGTCGGGTCGGGCGAGAACTCTCGCGTTTACGTGAGTGTCGCGTCGGATCTGACGAACCGCTGATGTCAGACCTCTTTCGAGAAGGGTCTGGGACCATTTGTGCAGCAGTTCCTGAAGTTCGCCTATCTGCTGATCTGAGGAGTCGCGGAGACAGTCGATGTCGTGGCCACAGAACCAACTGAGAGCGAACGCACGAGCGCGGGCGGGATCGGCCGGTCGGGCCATGGCGTGGAGGATCCACCGCCATTGAGTGGCCGCCTCGGAATGCAAAACGCTGGACCCTCGGGCCAGTACGGCGGGAATCCCGTGATCGACCAGGCGCTGGCGTACCTCCTCGGCGTTGCGGCGGCTGAGGACCAGTACGGCAATGTCGGATGGGGACACGGTCCGGGGCGACTCATCGTCGCCCGGAATGGTGGCAGTGGCCAGGAGCTGACTCACCTGTGTGACCAGATCGTCGTGAATGGCATCTCTCGCCGCGTCGGCCTGGATCTCGCCGCTCTTGGCGGTTCGGCGAATGTCGGGACCGACTGCCAACCGGATCGACAACGCGGGAATCGGCTGCTCATCAGATCGCCTGATGCGCAGGTCCTCGTGGCCTGGTGCGGCATCGACCGGCACGAACCGGATCGAGTCGTGGCCGAAAGTCGAGCCGTTGAGAAGAGTCTCGATTGCCCGCAACATCGCCCCGTCGGAGCGCCAGTTGGTGGCGAGCGACCGGTGGGTGACCTCAAGTTCGCCGTCGGGATCAACGGCATCGAGATAGGTGTCGATATCAGCACCCCTGAAGGAGTAGATCGCCTGTTTCGGGTCTCCGACCAGCACGAGAGACGTGTCGGAGTCGGGCTGGCCGAACAGGATCCGGAATATGTCCCACTGCACCGGGTCGGTGTCCTGAAACTCGTCGATGAGAGCCACCCGAAATCGCTTGCGGAGAGCCGCGGCTACCGACGCGGCCGCGGGACCTGCGAGCGCGGAACGAAGTCTCACCAGGATGTCGTCGAAGCTCATCGTGCCGGTGTTGCGGCGACGGCGGACGATCTCCTCGGCGGCCTCACCTGCCAGCTGAGTGATCATGCGAGAGCGAATGTCGATCGACTCATCGTCGGCATCGGGCACGGTGAGAATTCCGGGAGTTCTGAGGATCCGGGAGGTGGCTGAGACCAGCTTCGACTCCGACGGCAGCCAATCGGGGCTCATCCCGCCGACGGCCTTCGTGACGATGAGGTCGGCACAGACCTGAGAGGTGAGGTCGTCGGTGTCGTCGACCAATGTGGCATCGGGATCGACTCCAGACATGGTGCCCAGAGTGCCGAGCACCTGAGTGGCGAAGCCGTGGATGGTGGTGATGGTGGCCGAGTCGAAGTCTGAGATCGCCTTTCGAATTCTCGGCAGGTGGAGAGGATCGGGATGGGCGAGAAGGTGCGATGCCAACTCGTCGGTGGTGGTCGGAGCGGTGAGGTGAGCAGCGGTGTCGACGAGACGTTGGCGGACCCGGGAGCGAAGTTCGTTGGTGGCCGCACGTGTGAACGTGACGATCAGCAGCTCCGAGACGGGGACATCAGACTCAGCGATGAAGCGTGTGGCCAACCCGGCGAGGGTGAAGGTCTTTCCGGTGCCGGCGCTGGCCTCGATCGCGAGTCGTCCGCTCGGGATCGGGTCAGAGAAGCTGAATACCTGATCACCGGGGGCGGACGCGGTCATCGGATTTCTCCGGCAGGAGAGGAGAGTCGGATCGTTTCATCGATGGTGCGCCACAGATGTCGGGCGAATCGCCCGGCTCTGCCGCCGTCGCCTTCGGGGTCGTGATCGAGCGCTTCAATTAGACGGAGATCGTCGAGCGACACGTCTCGATAGAACAGTTCGGTCTCTGGGTCGGTGCGGTCGCCGCGGCCGGTGAAGGAGCTGTACCAAGCGTTCGAGAGGTTGAACTTGTTGGCGAGGGTGCCCGGCTCGGAGAGGGTCGAATCGTGGTCGATGCTCTCGAGGTAGAGGCCCCTCGAGACCTGAGGGAACAACGGAATTGCTTCGTTGGTTCCGCGCCGTAGGCAATCGACAACGACTTCCAATGAGCGCACTGCCGCGGCGAACCGGCCCGATTGTTTCGTCTCGGCGGGGGAAATCTGCCAGACCTCGGCGCCGAGAGGCTCGCCGGCCTTGACCGGATTGACGGTGAGCGCCCGCCAATTGGTTGTGGGGTCGGTCGCCACGAGACACATGAGGTCGAGCCACACCTCTACGAGGTGCTGGGCCTTCCATGTCGAGTACTGCACCTGGGCCGGACCGGGAGCGTCGGCCTGGAGACGGAGCGGCACGGCACCCACCAAACGAGTGCCGTCGGGCAAGGTGATGTCGACCGAGTAGTCGTCTATGTATGGTCGCGACACCCCGGCGGAAAGGGCCGCCTCGATCACCTGGTCGGCGACGCCTCGAACCACCTCCACTGCACGGTCGCCCAACTCGGCTGGAGGAACCGAGCCCTTACGGCGCTCCACGGCGGTGGCCTGCTGAATCAGATCGTCAACAGGGCGATGGGGGTCGGCGAAGGCGGCATCGATCATCAGATCACCGAGCTTCCAGCGGTCGAGACCGGTGAGATCGATAGGGAGGAGCGATGAGGGATCTTCGCTGATGGCGGGGAGCTTGATCTGTAACTCGTGGCTCGTGAAATGCTTCGTGGGGTTTATGAGAAAGTTGTGGAGCTCAGCGATCTGGATCACCTGGCCGGGGGCAGCGGTTGACCGGGCAAGCTCATGCCCAGAGCTGTCGGTGGCTCTTGGTTCGGTGGCTTTGGTGCTGGTCAACCGGGCGCGGCGGGCCTTCGCTCCGCTGAAGGCGTCGGGATCGAAACCGGCTGCCACCTCGTGGACCAGCTCACCGGGGGTGAAATACCGTTCGTCGAAAGGCTGACGCGGATGCTCGATCTCAAAGTCCTCACGAAACCCGATGTGTTGGTCTTGGTCGAACATGGACGTGAGCGTGTCGAGGAGCTCGTCGACAACGGTGGCCCGGGGGACCTGTTCGTTGGTTCTGATGTCGTGCCCGTCGCGGAAGACCAGAAGATGTTGGTCGGCGCTCAGGGCCGCTTCGAGCAGCGCTTGTTTGGCCTCGCCTCGGGTGTCGTGGTCGCCGAGCTGCGGCGCCGCGCCCACGAGATCGTCGCCATCGAGCACATGGCCACCGAACGCGGACTGCTCGAGACCGAGGAGGCAGATCACGCGGTGGGGGAGCCACCGCAACGGCCGCAGCGAACTGATGGTGATACCGCCCCGGAAGAAGTCGGGTCGGCCGGACTTCGCTTCGATTCGGCCACCCACGACCCGGCGAAAGTCGTCGAAAGTGAGGGGCGTGGTCGAGGGCCGGCCGAGAACTCGAGAGTGGTCGCTGATCTCGGCTGCTACCCGGTGAAGTGAGTCGGCTTGCCACGTCTGATCGGCCGGAGCGGCGAACAGGCCGCGGCTTGCCGCCAGCAATACTTCGAGCCACTCACCGATCGACTTGCTCGATGTGGTCTCCTCGGACAACCACGAGAGTTGGTGGATCACCTCGGCCAGCCGTCCCACGAGATCGGTGTCGGATCCCTCGATGCCCTCCGGGGCCACCTCGCCGATCGTGAGCACCGGGCCATCGGCCACCACTGTTGAACCGAGAAGCAAACGGTCGAGGGAGGACTGCCAGGTGTTGGTGTCGACCGAGGCCGGCACCCCGTTGCGCTCGCGATGCCGAGGATCGAGGCCCCAACGGACATTGGTGGAGTCGGCCCACGCGGTGAGGCTCGATAATTCTTCCTGGGTGAGCCGGTAGCGCTGTCTCACTGGGGCCAGCCCGAGGAAATCGACGACCTCGGTGACTTCGAATCGCCCGGTAGCCAGGTTGAGGAGCTGGGAGGCGGCCGCGAGCATTGGATTGGACGACAGGATCGAGCGATCGGCCACCCGATAGCGCAGGGTGGTGGGGCCGCTGGCCTCGGGATCGTCGGCCGATGGTCCGAGCACCGCTTCGACCAGAGGGGCGAAGCGTTCGAGGGAAGGGGTGAGAACAACTATGTCGTCTTCGCTCAGGGTGGGATCGGATGCCAAAAGGCCGAGGACGGTGTCGCGGAGGGCTTCGACTTGCCGCGTGGCCCCGTAGCAGGCGTGGAGTTGAACCGATCGGTCGCCACGATCGAAGACGCGACTGCCGGCCGGAGCAGAGTTGCCGCGAATATCGGCTTGGAGCGATTCGAGAAGCGAAGTGGTGGGCCCCGGCGACGATGGGTGACGCTGGGCCTTGATGCCAAGATCGAGCTCGGCGGTTGCCAGAATCTGCGCGGTGTCGATGGCGGGCCGGCCCCAGCTCTCCAGCAACGGATGGACGACCCGATCGACCTGGGCACTCGATGGCTCGACCAGATAGAGATGGAGATCGTGGTGGGCGGCGACTGCCTGGGCCAGCGGTATGAATTCGGGTCCACCGGGAACCACCGTGAGGCCGAACATCACGAGCCTCTCGGGAAGGTCGAGTCGGAGTTCTCCGGTGCCGAGTCGGGTGAGAATCCCTGGCATGCGTTCGGCCGGACCAGCCGAGCCGATGTGGGCGCGTAGCTGACGCCAGAGGTGAGGCTGCCAGATGTGGCTCGAAGGGAGTTGTTGGCCGTGGCCGTTGGTGTCGTGGCCGTCGGCCCATTGGCGGATCATGGCCGGCCGGTGAAGGTTGTAGCGATCGAACAGATCGGCGATTCGACGAACCCGCGCGTATCTTGAACGAGCAATGCTTGAACCAGCAATGCTTGATCCAGCCACACTGGAGACGGGGTCGGCCAGTCGGGAGAGCATGGGGTCGTCGGCGTGTTGGTCGATCACCTCCAGCAGAGCCCAGGTGAGTGATTCGACTTCCCAAGGATTGGTGTCGGTGGAGTATGCGCTGCCGGCCGTGGCGAGTTGATCGGCCTCGAACACCCGTGCGAGCAATGACCCCGGAAAGGCGTTCTCGATGTTGGCCGCAATGCCGAGTTGCCGGGCCAGCCGGAGAGACAACCAACGCTGCATGGCCTTGGACGGTGTGGCGATCCACTCGCGGGTCATCGGATCGGGCGGTGGGGTGCTGAGCAGATTGGCCAGATCGTCGGTCAAGGGGAGCAGACGATCTGCTGTGTGGATCCGGAGCACGCGCCGAATGTAACCCGCCCGTGTGACACGGTCGACGAGACAGGTCCGACTCGTAGGATCAGTGTGTGACCAACCGATCGAAAGCCGCATCGCCGGCTCAGCTGACATTGCTCACCAAGGAGAACTGTCCGCTGTGTGATCGCGCCAAGGAGCTGCTCGGGCGCCTCGAATCCGGTTACCGAATCGACGTGCGGATCGTGTGGCTCGAGACGCCGGAGGGGCAGGAGTTGGCCGAGCTCCACCAGACGCCGTTTCCTCCGGCGCTGATCATCGACGGTGAACTCCACGGCTTCGGACGGCCGTCGGAGAACAAACTTCGAAGAGACTTCCAGCGCATGGGTGTGGCGCGTCGCTCGATCTGGGAACGGTTCCGTCGGTCTCAGTCGAGCGGTGGCAGGTGACCGAAATCGAGGCTGTAGTCGTCTCCACCTGAATCGTCGGCTGGCTGCACGAGCTCGACCGAAGCCTTCTCCGGTTCGAAGATCTCACCGACCGCGAGCATCGCCGCGGTGAGCACGGTGATGGCGCCGCCGCTCTTGGTGGCGCGGTAGTAGGCCGGCAGTGGCCGGTCGATCGGTGCGTTGGTGGTGGCCTCCAATGGGTCGTTCGTCACGACTCCAGTGTGCCGGTGATCGCGCCACTGAGCGAGCGCGGGTGTCACAGCGGGAGCCGACTGGGTCCATGAAGGCGGATCCCCCACCTCGTGACGCGACCCAAGGAGTCATCCATGACACCAGCTTCTCCCTCTCCTGATTTCCCTGACTTCCCTGACTTCCCCGGTGTCGCTGACACCGATCGTGTGCATGTCAGCGTCCTTCTCGATCGCAGCGGCTCGATGGCCTCGGTTGTTGACGACACGATCGGGGGCTTCAACTCGTTCATCAAGGAACAAGCATCGGTGTCGGGAGATTGTCGAGTGACTCTCGTGCAGTTCGACAGCCAGGACGTTCACGACGTCGTGTTCGACGCCATCCCTCCTCGCGAGGTCATGCCGCTAACGGCTCACACCTATCAGCCCCGCGGTGGCACTCCGTTGCTCGACGCGGTGGGATCGGTGATTCAGAGCCTCGATAAGCGAGTTGCGGTCGACCCTGGCGAGGTTCAGCTCGTGGCGATCATCACCGATGGCTACGAGAACTCCAGCCGCCGTTTCTCCAAGGAGGAGATCGCTGGAATGGTGACCCTTCGCGAGAAGGGTGAGTGGACCTTCGTCTTCATGGGTGCCGACATCGACGCCTACGGCGAAGCGTCGACTATCGGCATCGCCGGGGGTCGAGCAGCTCGATACGACCAGAGTTCCGATGGGATGAGGCAGGCCTTCTCCGACTTGTCGGGATCGGCCACCACCTATCGAGCCATGTCGAGCGGGGCACGGCGACTCAAAAAGGAGACCCTTCTCGCCGACGCCCGCGAAGAGAATCGCCAAGAAAGCCAAGACGAGAACCAAGCGGAGAACCAAGAGGAGAACCACGAGGCTTGAGCGAGGCCCGAACCCAGCCGGTCAATCTAGACTTCGGCAACGCCGAAAGAGAGTTCCTCCCATGCCCGGATACAGCATCAATCGCGAGGACTATCTCAAGCGACTGCGTCGCATCGAAGGCCAAGCACGCGGCCTTCAGCGAATGATCGAGGACGACAAGTACTGCATCGACGTCCTCACGCAGATCACATCTGTCACGAGCGCGCTGAGGAGTGTGGGGTTGGGTCTACTAGACGAGCACATTCGGCATTGCGTGATGGATGCCGCCAGCAGCGACTCCGATCATGGAGACGCCAAGATCACCGAAGCGGTCGGAGCGATCGAACGGTTGTTGCGGGCCTGACGGGTCCAACCTGACGGGTCCAACCTGAAAGGTCCAACCTGAAAGGTCAAACCTGAAATGTCCAAGCAGATTGGGCCGGCCCGGTTCAGGCGTCGACGATGTCGTAGCCGGCGGTGTCGATAGCGGCTCGGATGGCCTCGTCGCTGGCACTGCCCTCTACCAGGACCGACTTGGCGTCGATGTCGACTTCTACCTTGTCGACACCGGCGACTCCACTTACACCACCCTCGATCGAGGCCTTGCAGTGGCCGCAGGAGATGCTGGGAACGGAATAGGTGAACGTGCTCATGACTGTGTCCTCGATACCTGTGACTGGTTGTGTGACTGGTTGTGTGACTGGTTGTGATTCGGCTGGAGTGGGGCCCGTCGGGCGGGCGGTGCGAGATCCTGAGCGACGGTAGCCCTTGAAGCCGCGGAGTCGGAGCGAGTTGGTCACCACGAAGACCGACGAGAACCCCATGGCCCCCCCGGCGATGATCGGGCTCAGCACGCCGGCGGCGGCCAGCGGAATGGCGGCGATGTTGTAGGCGAAGGCCCAGAACAGGTTGCCCTTGATGATCGTGAGGGTGCGGCGAGACAACGAGATGGCGTCGGCGACCGCTCGAATATCGCCGGAGACGATCGTGAGATCGGATGCCTCGATGGCGACATCGGTGCCGGTGCCGACAGCAATACCGAGATTCGACTGGGCCAGAGCGGGGGCGTCGTTGATGCCGTCGCCGACCATGGCCACGTGTTTTCCCTGACCCTGTAGTCGGGCGATCTCCGTGGCCTTGTCGGCCGGAAACACCTCGGCAACCACGTGGTCGACTCCCACCTCGGCCCCGACGGCGTCGGCGGTGCGCTGATTGTCGCCGGTGAGAAGCACGACCTCCATGCCCAGATCATGGAAGGCGTCGACTGCTTCTCGGCTGGTGGGCTTCACACGATCGGCCACCACGAACACGGCGTGGGCGCTGGTTTCGGTTCCACCACCGGACCATCCGGCCAGCACGGCGGTACGGCCGAGGCTCTCGGCCTTGGTCGCGGCAGCTTCGATGTCGGGGGGTACGGAGTCGAACAGTGATCGCCGTCCGACGCGGACCTCGACCTTGTCGATGGTTCCGGCGACGCCGCTTCCCGGCAGGTTCTCGAAGCCGTCGACAGCAGGTAGGTCGTCGACACCGTTGGCGATCGCTCGTGCTATCGGGTGTTCGGACTTCGATTCGAGGGCAGCTGCTCGGCGACGAGCCGTGGCGTCGTCGGTCGAGGAGTCGGTGACCACGTCGACCAACTCCATGCGACCTTCGGTGATGGTTCCCGTTTTGTCCAGCACGACCACATCGACTTGGCGGGTCTGCTCGAGGATCTCTCCGCCCTTGATGATCACTCCGAGTTGGGCTCCCCGTCCGGTGCCGACCATGATCGCGGTCGGCGTGGCGAGTCCCAGAGCGCAGGGGCAGGCGATGATGAGAACGGCCACTGCTGCAGTGAACGCGTCGTTGACGTTGTCGCCGGCCAGCAGCCATCCGAGCAGCGTGAAGCCGGCGATTGCCAGGACGGTTGGCACGAAGATGGCGGACACCCGGTCGGCGAGACGTTGCACTTCAGCCTTGGAGCCCTGGGCATCCTCGACGAGTTGGATGATCTGGGACAACGCCGTGTCGGCACCGACTCTCGCGGCTTCGACCACGAGGGAGCCGTTGGCGTTGATTGTCGCCCCGATCACGTCGTCACCGGGGCCGACCTCGACGGGTACCGGTTCGCCCGTGACCATCGAGGCGTCGATAGCGGAATGTCCTTCGATGATCGTGCCGTCGGTGGCGATCTTCTCGCCAGGCCTGACCATGAACCTCATCCCGACGGCCAGATCCTCGACGGCTATCTCGGTTCCGTCCTCGAGAAGGGCGACACTGGACCCGAGCTCGGCGAGGGCACGAATGGCATCGCCGGATCGACGCTTCGCTCGTGCCTCGAACCACTTGCCGAGAAGGATCAATCCGATGATGGCACCGGCGGTCTCGAAGTAGACGTGGCCGTCGGATCCCGAGAGCAGCACGGTCGTCGACCAGAACCAAGCCGACAGTGTGCCCATCGAGACCAGCGTGTCCATGGTGGTCGATCCATGACGGAGGTTCATCCAGGCGGCCCGATGGAATCCGCTGCCGCTGTACCAGACGACGGGGGTGGCCAAAATGCCGGCCACCCATCGCCCTCCCGAGAACTCGAGGAACGGCACCATCGAGATGAGCAGCGCGGGGACGGCGAAGACCGCGGCGAATACCAACCGACGGGTGAGCTGGGCGAGATGAGCGCTCTCGGCAGCCTCCTGGTCGGGGTCGTCGGGCACCGAGTAGCCGAGGCTTTCAACAGCGGACTTGAACGCGGACTCATCGACCAGGTCGGGGTCGAAGAGAATGGTGGCCCGCGAGGCGGCGAAGTTGACGTCGGCCTGATCGACACCGTCGAGCTTCGAGAGCCCTCGACCGATTCGCGAGGCGCAGGCCGCACACGTCATGCCTTCGAGAGGAATGTCCATCCTGGTGGTCATGGCTTCACTATACCCCCCCACCCTATATCTATCCAGGGACGTTGGTCACAAGAATTCTTCGAATCACGCCGCAGTGGAAGTGAGGTGCTGACTTAGGACCCTACGTATCGACAGGATCCGCCGACAAAGTGGTGTCAGCCTCCACCCACAGGAGGCCTGCTTGGGTGCACAGGCCCAGCAGTGATCGGGAGGTTTCTCAGATGAAATCAATTCGCGTGAGCCTGATAGCAGTGGTGAGCGTTCTTGCCCTGATCGGAGCGGCCTGCTCATCAGACAACGCGCTTGCCAACGGCCAGCTTCCAGGCGGCTCCAACACACCGGTGAGTTCGGGAGCAATCACTCCGCACATCAACCTCACCGAGTTCGCGATTCTCGGTGACCTGAGGGTCCCGGAAGGCAACCTCAACCTCGATGTACTCAACAAGGGCGGAATCAACCACACGCTCGCTCTGCTCGGCGGTCCGAGCACCGGCGATCTGGCCAGCGGCCAGTCGGCCGATCTTGCTCTCGGCCAGATCGCACCGGGCGAGTATGAGCTCTTTTGCGAGATTCCGGGACACAAGGAAGCCGGCATGGTGACCAACCTCACCGTCGTCGATTCGAGCCAGGCCGGAGACATTCAGATCTCGGCAACTCGTGACGAAGCCGAGACCGACTGGGAGGCCCTCGACAAGGCCATGATGGAATCCATCTCCAGGTTCCCCTCGCTCACCGAAGGATCGGGCAATCAGGTCCTCGAGCCCACGGTGCTTGCCGACGGAACCAAGGAGTTCAACCTCACCGCCGCGATCACGTCGTGGGAAGTCGAGACCGGCAAGTTCGTGGAGGCATGGACCTACAACGGCCAGGTCCCCGGTCCACAGATCAAGGTTGATGTGGGCGACAAGGTGAGGGTCAACGTCCAGAACGATCTTCCAATGGGAACCGACGTCCACTGGCACGGAATTCAGACCCCCAACAACATGGATGGCGTCGCACCGCTCACCCAGGACCTGATCTACTCGGGCGAGTCCTTCGTGTATGAATTCGAGGCCCGTCGACAATCGATCGGCATGTATCACGCCCATCACCATGGCCAGATGCAGATTCCCAACGGCATGTTCGGCGTGTTCATCATCGGCGACATGCCTCTTCCGTACGGCAAGACCATCGGCGGCACCACGATCCCGGACGACCTGGTCGTAGCCCAGGAGATCCCGATGGTGCTCAACGACGCTGGAGTGATCGGGTTCTCGCTCAACGGAAAGTCATTCCCGTCGACCGATCCCTTCGTCGTCAACAAGGACGACTGGATCGTTATCAACTACTACAACGAGGGTCTGCAGATCCATCCGATGCACATGCATCAGTTCCCGCAATTGGTGTTCGCCAAGGACGGGTTCCCCCTTGATCATCCCTACTATGCCGACACCATCAACGTCGCTCCTGGTGAGCGATTCTCCGTACTGGTCCGACCCGACGAGGCTGGAGCATGGGTTTGGCACTGCCACATTCTCACTCACGTCGAACGTGAGGAAGGAATGTTCGGAATGGTCACCGCCCTGATTGTTCAGGACGTCTGAGCCGATTGGTTCTCCCTGGAGGGAGCGTTGGGGTCGGCCTTCGGGCCGGCCTCTTTGCTGTCGATGGTGTGCTTGCTGTCTTGGCTGACTGTGGTATTCAGTCGCCGGCGTGGGCAAGGGCCCAAGCGCTGTATCCGCCGATGAGGTCGGACACGTCGTCGAAGCCATTGATCCGCATCAGGCTCGCCGCCACTGCCGACCGGTAGCCGGCGGCGCAATAGACGATCGTGGGGCGACTCGGATCAAGCTCCGAGAGTCGGTCCGGGAGTTGCCCCACGGGGATGTGGGCCGAATTGTCGAGAGTGCCGAGCGCAACCTCACCCGGGTTGCGAACATCGACCAACTGAAGCTCGGCGATCTCGCCGACGCAGTCGTCGAACTTGTCGACGGTGACACGGGACAGCAACTGGGTTCGGTCCGGATGGCTCTCCATAACCCCGTATGGATCAGCCAGGTGACCGACCACGCGGTCGAATCCGATGCGTCCCAACCTGTTCTTGGCTTCGAGTTCGGCGCCTGGTTCGGCGAGGAGCACGATGTCGACATCGGACGGAACGATCGAACCCGCGAACTCGGCGTAGCGGCCGTTCATGCCGATATTGATCGATCCTCGTAAGTGTCCCTGGGCGAACACTTCGGCGTCGCGTCCATCGACCAACACCGCGCCCGCTGCGATCAACTCGTCCGATTCCTCCAACTGGAGTGCCTTGGTTGGCTCGGTCTCATCGAGCAGTCCACGGTCGGATTTGTTGAGCATGGCGTTGTAAAGGAAGTAGGCCGGGGCGGGCGGCTGGCCCTCGGTGACCAAACCAATGAAGGTGGCGCGATCGGGGGCCTTGATGGCGTAGTTCGTGACTCGCTGCTGGCCGATCGTCGACCAGGTTTCGGTCGAGAGGTTCTTGCCGCACGCCGAGCCGGCGCCATGTCCGGGATACACCCGCGTGGAGTTCGGCAGAGTGAGAAGTTGGGTGTGAAGGCTGTCGTAGAGCTGGCTTGCCAGATCGTCGCGAGAGTGGCCAATCGACGAGAGTAGGTCGGGCCGACCCACATCGCCGATGAACAAGGTGTCGCCGGTGAGAACCCCGTAGGGCTCGGGGTCGTCGGCGTGTTCCCAGACAACGACGGATAGCGACTCTGGCGTGTGACCTGGAGTGTGACGGAACTCGAGGGTCACCTCTCCGAGTGACATCTGTTCGCCATTGTCGAGGGGACGGAAATCGAACTCGGGCGTGGCCACCGATGCGTAGCCGATGTCGGCGCCGGTCTGGGCCGCGAGTTCGAGGTGACCGGACAGGAAGTCGGCGTGGAAGTGCGTCTCGATGACGAGCTCGATCGTGAGCCCGGCCTCGGCGGCGTCGGCGATGTATTCCCCCACGTCGCGTCGGGGGTCGATGACGACAGCTCGTCCAGTCGTTTCGTCGCCGAGAAGATAGGAGGCCTGGGAGAGGCAGTCGAGGTAGTACTGGGTGAAGATCATGGTGTGAAGGCTATTCAAGCAAATGTACGTACATTTGTCGAGCAGTGACCTTTGGTCCTGCCCCCGGTTGGACAACAATGGCACGCTCGCGATGGCTACCGAAGGAGCGGACAGGTGACGAACATCGATCCCCGAACCGGTTTGGAATCAATGGACGAACACGAATGCTGGCAACGTCTCGGCCCGCAGGGTGTCGGCCGACTCGCCGTCGACAACGCTGGCCAGCCCGACATCTTTCCCGTGAACTACGTCGTAGCGGGAGGAGAGATATTTGTGCGAACGGGCCCCGGCACGAAACTCGCAGCGGCGGTCATCACCGGATTGGTGGCCTTCGAGATCGACGAATTCGACTCCGCGCAGCGAAGTGGTTGGAGCGTCGTAGTTCACGGCAGCGCTGGAGAGGTCTCGGATCTCGACAAGGTTCTCGATGCCGAGGATCTCGGAATCGAGCCCTACGTCGAGGCCGGCAAGACCCGATACGTGAGGATCATCCCGGCCGACATCACCGGCCGCCGAATTCCCAGCCAGCCCATCGTCGACTGACCGACCTCGCTGGTCGAGTTCCCGGTCGAGTTTCTACGGCTCGCCGACTATCGGCCGGCAGGGCTGAGATCTGGTGCTGCCGCAGGGAGTGAGCCCGTCGGCGACGTCGACACCGGTGAGGAACGGAAGTACCAGTTCCGAAAGCGTGGCACCGCCCATCCCGACACTGATGGTCTCACCGTCGTTGGGCAACACGTCGAACTTCCAGAGGTTGCGGTTGCCGCCGGGATTGTCGACGATCAGGCGCAGAGACGACCCGGCCCGGAACACGTGCGCCACCGGAAAGATCTCGATCTCCACGAGAGTGAACTCGTCGGCCGGAAGCGGTGAGGCGTCGGCCTCGGAGTGGGTCTGGAATGGCAGCAGATCGGTCGACTGCGCGCCGAGCGTTCGGTGTGATGCGCGAAGCCAGCCGCTCTGCACATACATCTCCTGGCCGTCGGGCCGGAGTTCGGTGATGCTCACCTGCAGGTCGGCATCGACTGCGCTCGACCGGACCCACAATGACACGTGCCCCGAACCGGCCAGAACGAGATCCTCGGTCAGCGGCTTGGTTGCGTAGCCGAGGTAGGTGCCCTCCTCGAGGGCGGGCCACACCAAGTCGTCGAATTCGTTGTCGTTGCCGTCATCGGCCGATGGTGTCACCACCTGGGACCGATCGACATCGACCACGAAACTCTCGTCGGCTTCGCCGGGCACGGCACCGTCGCCAGGAGCGACCAGCAAGCCACCGGGAGCAAGTGCCCACCTTTGGGGCTGGGCCGCGGGGGGAGGCCATGAATCGAACTTCAGCTCACTCCTCGGCACCGGCGCCCCCAGAGTGTCGGGGTCGCCGCCCATCTCCAGCATGAGCGTCACCGGCTGTTCGCTTTCGATCGTGGATTTGGCCTCATCGAGGGAGGTGAACCGGTCGGGGGGAAGGGTGAGGCCAGCGACGCCGTAGACGGACTCGTAGAGGAGTGGAGCACCGAACCGCACCAGCGGATTCGTGACTGGTGCTCGGTGAGCGACATACACGTCCATGAACTCGAACAAGCGACCCAAAACCTCGGGATTGGCCGAGTCGGCGTGCGCGCCGTTGTAGAGATGAATCTCGACCACGTCGGTTCCGGTGAACGAGTCGAGCATGGTGGCGAACCGCGGACCGGTCTGCTCGTCCTGCCAGGCACCGGCTAGAAACACCGGAACATTGATCTGGTCGACGAAGGTGCGCGGGGCCAGTCGATCGCCCGGATCGCTGGTGTAGAAGGAGAGATCGGCTGCGGTGGTGGTGAGGTCGACGTTCTGTGTGCGCATGAGTTGGTTGGCTTCGCACACGTCGTCGCCGGCATCGACTCGATCCTGTATCCAAGTCTGGCCGTAGGCATCGGTGGAGCCTTGACGACTGTCGCCCCAGCTCTTGGCGAAGCCGTTGTTGTAGATCCCGCCCGGATACACCACCGACCGGTAGGAATCTTCGATCACCGACATCGGACTGATGGCTTCGAGACTCGGCGGTTGGGTCTGCGCCACGAATAGCTGCGAGATACCGGGATAGGAGATGCCGACCATGCCGACGGCATTGTTGAGCACCCACCCTTGGGCGGCGATCGTTTCGATCATGTCGTAGCCGTCGATGGTCTGGAGCTCGCTGAAGAAGTCGAACGCACCGCCCGAGCAGCCCGAACCCCGCATGTTGACCCCGACGGTGGCGTACCCGATCTGGCTGAAGATGCCGGTCATCGGCTCCGGCTCATCGGGGTTGGCCGGGTCGTAACCGGAATACTCCACGACGGTCGGGTACGGTCCGTCCTCGGCGGGACCAGGGAGCCGGACCATCGCGGCGAGGGTGACGCCGTCGCGCATTTCTATGTAATTGAGTCCATCGATCAGTGACTGGGATGAGTAGAACGATTGCTCGGGGATCTCCTTGAACGTGGGGACGTGAAACCGGTCGCTTACTTGGGTCGGCGAAGAGCCCGTGTCGGCCACCACGTATCCGTCGCCGGGATCGACTTCGCGGAAGATGAGGTTGCCGAGTTCATCGACGATTCCTGACGATGATCCGGTCGGGCCGGCCAGTTCGAGGGTCTGCCCGGGCTCGGCACCGGTGATCGCAACCAGTCGGGTGCTGGATCGCACATTGAACGCCGCGGCGACGGTGGACGGACCGGTGGTGGTGGGTGCGGCGGTGGTTGTGATGACGGCGGTGGTGGTCGGTGTGGCCGATGTGGTGGGTGCCGACGAAGGCGACGATGAGCTACACGCCGCGGCAATCACCGCCGTGGTGATCAGGATCACCGTCATCAACGGCCGACTGCTCGAACGAGATCTCATGGCCGTGACACTATGTGAGGCTTTCGACGTGCGTATTATCCGCCATCATGTGGGAAAGAGGTCGGACAGTTGTCAGGACCGTGCGGTTGAGACTGTGAAGGTCACGTTCGTCATCGAGGACGCCATGCCCAATCGGTGGGTCGGCCCAGATGTCACTCCCAATCTGCTGGAGCTGGCTTCCACCGGTGGTCGTTGCGAGGCGGGTGGGCAAGCGGTGATGTCGTCGGCGACCTATCCGAATCATGCCTCGTTCGTCACCGGGCTTCAGCCCACCGACCATGGCGTGATGGTCAACCGCGTGTGGACCGGTGGCGAGTTCGTGGGATCGGAATCGATTGGTCCGATCGGCGAAACGATCTTCGAAGCGGCGCGACGGGCCGGCATGTCGACTGCCGCCCTGCTGGGCGATCACAAGCTGGTGGGAGTCACAGGAGCCCAGGTCGCCGACGTCCACTGGCCCCCCGACGGGGTGCGTCCCGACGTCGAGCTCGACGAGTTTCAATACGCGGTGAATCGGGCGGTGATCGACGCCTACGACTCACATCACCCCGGGCCTGGGGCCGTCGACCTCACCGTGGTTCATTTCAACGACCCCGACACCGCCTGCCATCTCCACGGACCCGACTCAGCGGCGGCTCGCGACCGGATGCGACTCACCGACGCCGACCTCGGCCAGCTGTTGGAGCGGCTCCGACCGGAATGGGACGACACAGTGGTGATAGTGGTGAGCGATCACGATCAGGAGACGGTTTGGGGCGAAGGATTCGATCTTGCTGAGGAGTTCCGGCGCAAGGGCCTGCCCGGCATTGTCGAGCCGGAAGGCACCTGTGCGTTGATCATCGACGGACCTGATACCACCACGCTCATGGGTCTTGATGGAGTGGATGGTGCCGTGGTGCTCGACAGCTCGTCGACACTCGTGTGGGGTCCCGAGGGGCAGGTCTTCGGACTGTGGTTCGACTTTCTGCACGGCGCCCACGGTGGCCCGAGATGTCGTGAACAGGTTGCCGTGGTCGGTGGTGGGCATCCGGTTGTAGCCGAACTCGCCGATGCGCTCAACCATCGACGTCCGTCGGCGGTCGATTGGGCTCCGACCATCGCCGATCTCTGCGGATTCGATCTACCAGGAGCGACCGGTCGTTCCCTATTGTCCGGATCCTCGTTGTCTGATCGGTCGGTCAACCGACCGGCTGCGTCGCCGGAAGGGTGAACCCCACCACACCACCAGGGCCGGGTTCGGCCCAGATCTCTCCTCCGAGTGCCGTCACAAAACCGTGAGCTATCGCCAGCCCGAGCCCGCTCCCTGATCCGTCACGAACTCTGGCCGGGTCGTCGCGGGTGAACGGAGAGAACGCTGAGGGCAGGAATGCCTTGTCGAACCCGGTTCCTTGGTCGCGAACAACGACCGTGACCCCCGCCCGCCGAGAGATCTCCACCACCACGGTGGTTTCCGCCGGTGCATGCCGGATGGCGTTGTCGACCAGGTTGCGGAGAACGCGGCCGACTGCTTCGGGTCCGGCCGGCACCACCACGCTGCCGGGTGTCTCCAACCGCAGATCGATCCGGCCCTGTTCGGCCACTGTCCTCATCACGTCGATTGCTTCGTCGGCCAGCTCTGCCACGTCGACCGGCACCGACTCCACGGTGAGAGCGCCCGATTCGATGCGAGCGAGAAGAAAGATGTCGTCGACAAGTGACTCCAGAGAGGCGAGGTCGGAGGTCATGGAGCGGAGGTAGCGATCGGGGTCGGTCGCCAGCCCGTCGCTCACCGCTTCGAGCGCGGCCCGTAGTGAGGTGAGGGGTGATCTCAGGTCGTGGCCGACCGCCGCGAAGAAGTGTCGGCGGGCCTCTGCGTCGCGACGTCTGGCATTGTCGGCCTTCTCCAGTGCGGCGCTCATCTCGTCGATGGAGTGAGCGAGCCGACCCACCTCATCTCGCCGATCGATGCCGGATCGTGCCTCCAGATCATGACTGGCCACGGATTCGGCCACGGCGGCCATGCGGCTGAGGTCATCGGTGAGCGAGGTCGAAACGCTGACCCCGAATCCGATGGCCGCGGCAGAGCCGAACAGCACGACGACCAACGCCAGACGCAGGTCGTGACTGGACAGGAACATCCGGTCGGCCGCCAAGGCGAGCGCGGCGGCCATGATCGCGGTGGTGATGATGGTGGTGGCGACGAGGACGGAGCGAACCGATCGGGCCCGCCGCGTGACTCTCGGGGTGACGAGAGCAGCAACTGTTGAGGCGAGGGCGACAGCCACGAACACGAGGCCGAGTTGTACTCGGTCGCCTCCGGTGGGAGTCATGGTCAGCTCGAACACGGCGAGTCCGAATGCCACCGAGGCGACCGACCACGCGAACAGCCGGGTCATGGAACGAACCGGTATCCGACTCCCCACACAGTGTCGAGCCAGCGTGGCGATTCTGGGTCGGCCTCGATCTTCTGGCGAACCCGGCGGACGTGGACGGTAACGGTGGCCGGGTCCTGCCACTCCGACGACGAGTCCCACACCTGCTCGAGTAACTGAGCGCGGGAGAAAACTTGACGTGGATGTCGAGCCAGGAACGCCACGAGATCGAACTCTCGTGGAGTCAGTTCGATCGACCGGCCCTCCACCAGCACGTCCCGGCATTTTCCGTCGATGACCAGTCCGGGAAACTCCATGCGGTCGACCTCGCGGGGTGTTCCGAGGGTTCGACGCAGGATGGTGCGAACTCTCGCCGCCAGCTCTCGCGGCGAGAAGGGCTTGACGACATAGTCGTCGGCTCCGAGCTCGAGTCCCAGCAGGCGATCGGGTTCGTCGGCCCGAGCGGTGAGAAGTACCACCGGCACGTCGGAGGTGCGTCGGATACGGGTCAGGACCGAGAAGCCGTCGATCTCGGGCAGCATGACGTCGAGAACGATCAGGTCGAAGCTCTCAGCGTTCAACCGATCGAGGGCCTCGACCCCGTCGGCGGCTTCGGAAACCTCGAAGCCTTCGCGGACCAGATACGTCGCCACAACTTCACGCACCATTGGCTCGTCGTCGACGATCAAAACCCGCGCTGACTCCACCGGCGTCTCGTTGAGACGAGTGGCGCTGACAGGAGATCGACGGTGGTCGGTCATGGGGCAATGGTACG
>JAJCXX010000019.1 GCA_029263195.1 Acidimicrobiales bacterium | reverse complement strand
AGCAGTCATCGCACACCTCGGTCTGCGACGCTGAAACAATGTGAGGAGCGACCCGCCTGGGTCGCTCCTTCCGGTTTGTCCGACGGGTTGCTCGCCCCGAAGACCAACCCGACGAATCCCAGTAACAAATCGAGTGCACGGTGAGTTGGTGCTAGTCGCATGTTTCTCAGCCACACGAGTCCGGTCCACACCGGATGAGTCGGCGGGAGCGGCATCCGACTGGGAACTGACAGTGCCGTGCCTAATGGTCGGACCGACGGTCCGACAGGAGCACACAACATGTCCAACCCAATCAAGACCTCAGCCGCGCTTACCCGCGGTGAAGGCAAAGAAATCAGTTTCGAAACCGGAAAACTGGCGATGCTCGCCGGCGGTTCGATAACAGTACAGATCGGCGACACCGTCGTTCTCGTCACCGCCACGGGCGCCAAGAGTCCGCGTGAAAACGCCGACTTCTTCCCGCTCACGGTCGATGTCGAAGAGCGGATGTATGCCGCCGGGCGAATTCCCGGATCGTTCTTCCGCCGCGAAGCTCGCGCCGGTGAGCGAGCCATCCTCACCTGTCGCCTGATCGACCGCCCGCTTCGTCCGGCGTTCCCTGCCGGCTTCCGTAACGAAGTCCACGTGGTGGCCACCATTCTCGGCGCCGACCAGAACAACCCCTACGACGTCGTGGCTCTCAATGCCGCGTCGTTGGCGTTGTCGATCTCCAACGTTCCCTTCGACGGCCCTCTCGGTGCGGTACGCATCGCCTGGTCAGCCGACGGCGAGTGGATTCCCTTCCCGACCTACGAAGAGGGTGAAGAGTCGGCCTTCGAGATGGTCGTGGCCGGCCGCCTGCTCGACGATGGCGATGTTGCCATCATGATGGTCGAGGCCGGTGGAACCGGAAACAGCTGGGCCCTCTACGAGTCCGGTACCCCCAAGGTCGACGAAGACGTTCTGGCCGGTGGCCTCGAAGCGTCCAAGACCTGGATCCGCGAGATCATCGAAGCCCAGCAGGAGCTCATCGAAGCCTTCGGCCCGGTCGAGAAGATGGACCCTCCGGTGACGATCGACTACACCGACGAGGTCTTCGCCGCCGTCGAATCCGCAGCCGGCGATCGAGTCGCTGCCACCCAGACCATTGCCGACAAGGCTGAGCGTCAGGCGGCCGAGGCCGATCTGTCGAGCGCCCTCATCGATGAGGTCGGCCCGCAGTTCGCCGACAGCGCCGACGCTGCCAAGCAGATCAAGGCATCGATTCGTTCGATCACCAAGGCTGTTGTCCGCAAGCGCATCGTCGAGGAAGGCCTTCGTATCGATGGCCGTGGCACCTCCGACCTGAGGCCGTTGTTGGCCGAGATCGGAGTCATCCCCACGGCCCACGGTTCGGGCCTCTTCCAGCGTGGCGACACGCAGGTACTCAACTTCACCACGCTCGGAATGGGCCGCAGCGATCAGATGATCGACGACCTTTCCCCGGTCGACAAGAAGCGCTACTTCCATCACTACAACTTCCCGCCGTTCTGCACCGGAGAGACCGGATTCATGCGCGGCCCGAAGCGACGTGAGATCGGCCATGGCGCCCTCGCAGAGCGCGCCGTGTTCCCCGTGGTTCCCAGCTTCGAAGAGTGGCCTTACACGGTCCGCACCGTCTCGGAGGTCATGGCCTCCAACGGTTCGAGCTCAATGGCATCGGTGTGCGGTTCCACCCTCTCGTTGATGGATGCCGGCGTGCCGATCAAGGCGCCGGTGGCTGGAATTGCGATGGGTCTGGTCCACTACGAGGACAAGTACGTCACTCTCACCGACATCCTCGGAGCCGAGGACGCCTTCGGCGACATGGACTTCAAGGTCACTGGAACCTCGGATTTCGTTACTGCCCTGCAGCTCGACACCAAGATCCTCGGTATACCCGCCGACGTTCTTACGGCGGCGCTCAAGCAGGCCAAGGATGCCCGCGAGAAGATTCTCGAAGTGATGGCAGCGACCATCGCCGAGCCTCGCCCCGAGGTCCGCGAGACCGCACCGAAGATCGTCTCCTTCGAGATCCCGATCGACAAGATCGGTGAGGTCATCGGACCGAAGGGCAAGGTCATCAACTCGATCCAAGCCGAGACCGGCGCCGACATTTCCGTCGACGACGATGGAATGGTCGGAACCGTCGCTATTGCTTCGGTCGACAGCTCCAAGGTGGCCGAGGCGCAGCGTCAGATCGAGTTGATCCTCGATCCTCCCACCGCTGAGGTGGGCGCTACCTACGCCGGCCAGGTGGTCAACATCACCAAGTTCGGTGCGTTCGTCAATATCCTTCCGGGTCGCGACGGTCTGCTCCACATCTCGAAGATCGGTGGGGGCAAGCGAATCGACAGGGTCGAGGATGTTCTCGAACTCGGTCAGCAGGTCGATGTTGTGGTCGGCGATGTCGATCCCAACGGCAAGATCTCGCTGAACCTCGCCGGTGATGCACCTGAGTCCAAGAGCAGCGACGACTCATCGGATTCCGGCGCTTCGTCGGAGTCATCCGACGACGAGGGCGCATCGCGGTCCGACCGCGAGACCATCTCGTTCGAGGAGTCGTTCGACTCCAAGCTCGAAGACGAGTTCGGCGATCTCGGTCCTGAGACCCAGCGGCGCGGTGGCGGCGGTCGCGGTGGCAACCGCGGTGGCCGTGGCGGCCGCGGGGGCAACAACCGCCGGTGACACCTCCGGTACTGCCGTCGGAATCCGACGGTCAGATCCGAATCAGTCGACTTTCCGGCGGCCTGCGGATCGTCACGGAGACCATGCCAAGTTCCCGATCAGTTTCGATCGGGTGCTGGGTGGGCGTGGGCAACCGTGACGAACCCGCAGGTATCGCCGGAGTGTCGCACTTCCTCGAACATCTGCTGTTCAAGGGGAGCTCCACCAGATCAGCTCGTGAAATTGCTGAGGGAGTCGACGCGGTGGGTGGAGATCTCAATGCGTTCACGTCGAAGGAGTACACCGCCTTCCATGCTCGGGTGGCGGCAGCTGACATCGATTTCGCACTCGACACGCTGTTCGACGTGGTCGCCGACCCTGGCTTCACCGACGCCGATGTCGACGCCGAGCGTCACGTCATTCTCGAAGAGTTGGCGTGGAGCGCCGACACCCCCGACGACGTGGTGCATGGTTCACTCACCGATGCCCTGTTTCCGTCGCATCCCCTTGGCTGGGAGGTTCTCGGCACCGCCGAGAGCGTGAAGGCCATAACCGCCTCCGACATTCGTGAGTTCCACGACAAGTGGTACCGGCGCAAGAACTTGGTCGTGGCGGTTGCCGGACCTGTGGTTCACGAAAAGATCGTCGAACGAGTTGATGCTGCGCTGGCTGGAGTCGGCGAAGGTTCGCGTCCGATTCGGGTCGGTCCGGGCCCGGTTGTTCCGGTTCGCAAGAACCTTGTTCGCCCCATCGAACAGAGCCACATAGCGCTCGGCTGGCGGGCCATTGCGCAGGGCGACCCCGACCGGTTCGCGTTGGCGGTCGCCAACCAAGTGCTCGGCGGGGGATGGTCGAGCCGACTCTTTCAGGAGATCCGTGAACAGCGGGGAATGTCCTATTCCGTGTTTTCATCGGTCGGAGCCTTCAGCGACAGCGGCACGTTGTCGGTCTATGGAGGCACCAGTCCCGATCGAGCCGACGAGTTCTGCCGAGTCGTAGATGAACTGATCCACGATGTCGTGGAGACAGGACCGAGTGAGCGCGAGATCGAGGTGGCCAGAGGCGGCTTCGAGGGGGCCACCATCCTTGCTCTCGAAGACACCGGCAGCCGCATGTCGCGGCTGGCGACGGGCGTACTTGTCCGCGATCGTGTCGTCCCGGTGGAGGAATACCTGAGCCTTGTTCGTGCTGTGACAGCCGACGATGTTCGGCGGGTGTTGGGCGCGGTGATCGACGGTGGTCGGTGCGCGTCGATGGTCGGACCCGACGTAGGGCCGGTCGATGGTCTCGCAGGGGCGTAACCTCACGCGATGACCAATGTCGGTGTCGTTGGAGCAAGCGGACGGATGGGGATCGAGGTGTGCCGCGCTGTCCTGGCGGCCGACGACCTGGATTTGGTAGCGGCGGTCGACAGCAGGTCGGCCGGTCGCACCGTTGGCGAGGTGGCAGCGACCGAGAGCGATCTGGCAATTTCCGATGAATTCGGTGCGATCATCGAAGCCGGTGCCGACGTCGTGGTCGACTTCACCGTTGCCGAGGCCGCCCGCACCACGCTCCTGGCCGCCGCCAAGGCCGACATGCACGCTGTGGTCGGCACGTCCGGGTTCGACACTTCCGACCTCGACGCGTTTCGAGAAGCGTTCGTGCGTAGCAACTGTCTGATAGCCCCCAATTTCGCGATCGGGGCAGTGTTGATGATGAGGTTCGCCGAGATGGCCAGTCCCTTCTTCGACTCGGCTGAGGTGATCGAACTGCATCACGACGCCAAGATCGATGCACCTTCGGGGACGGCGATGCGAACCGCCGAACGAATGGCGGAGGCGTCCTCGGAATGGGCCGACGACCCCACGCGAAATGAGATCCTCTCCGGTGCCAGAGGAGGGGCCGGACCAGCCGGCATCCCGATTCATTCGATTCGTATGAGGGGTCTCGTGGCCCACCAGGAGGTCCTGCTGGGTGCGGCCGGTCAGACCTTGTCGATCCGCCACGACACGATCGATCGCACGTCGTTCATGCCGGGCGTCCTTCTGGCTGTTCGTCGGATACACGAACTGATCGGGCTCACCGTCGGGCTCGATGCCCTGCTCGACATCTGAGTCCAGGCGAGGAGTCCGATGCGGTCGTTCTTCACTCCCAGATGGATCATTTCCCACCTCTTCGTGCTGTCGATGGTGGTGTTGATGGTCAACTTGGGGTTCTGGCAGCTGCGTCGGCTCGACGACCGGAAGGCCTCGAACGCCCAGATCCGTGCCGCGATGCTTCTGGAGCCGGCCGACTTCGCCGATCTGCTCGACATCGGCACCCCACCGATCGACAACACGCCGACGTTCGTCTCAGGCGTTTACGACACCTCAAACGAGGTGTTCATCGCCAATCGCACCTTCCAATCACAGGCCGGGAGCTGGATCGTGACCCCGCTTCGTCTCGACGACGGACGTCAAGTGGCAGTCGTTCGGGGTTGGGTCCCCCGACTGTGGGTAGCCGGCAGCGACGGACGCGACGCCGGGGCACCGACAGGCCGGGTCGAGATCACCGGACTGGTGTTCGCATCGTCGAAGGGCGGTCGAGTGGCCGACGATGAGGTGAACGGGATTCCCGAACTCAACCGGATGGACACCTCTCGAATCGCCGAGGTCACCGGTCTCGATATCGAGTCGATGTGGGTGCGGCTCGAGACGCAGGATCCGGCCGCCACCGAACTTCCCGCGCCCGTCCCGCAACGACCCCTCGACGAGGGCCCTCACCTGTCGTACGCCATGCAGTGGTTCTTCTTTTCGAGTGCCACCGTGGTCGTCTACTTCCTGATTCTCCGCCGCAAGTGGCGCGAGGTCGCAGCGGCGACATGACGCCGGGCGAACCAGACCGGTCTGCTCTGCGGGTGCTCACGCTCCTAGCGGTTCGGCTCCGAAGTCGCGGGACGGTCGACGCCGTGCAGGCAACCGTCGACCATCTCCTCGGTCACGCCGGCACCGACATCCGACCGGTGATCGCCGGACTGATAAATGAGGGAATGCTCCGGTCGAGGGGTGAGGCCGGAAGGATCGCACTCACAGTCGACGGGGGAGAGCTGCTCGAAGCCGAGTTGGCCGAGGAGACCGACTCGACCGGACGCGAAACGATCACGATGATCTACCGCGACTTCCTTGTGGCCAACCGCGAGTTCTTGTCGGTGGTGAGCGCTTGGCAGACGGATTCCGCATCATCGTATGAAGCGGTCGGGGTGCTGGTGGGCCTGGTCGAACGGCTCCATCCGCTACTCGATCAGCTGGGCGAACGGATGCCCAGGTTCGCCGGTTACAACGATCGATTGACACGGGCGATTCTCGAAGCCGAAACCGATTCGACGTGGCTTGATTCGCCGTCCACCGACTCGGTCCACACGATCTGGTTCGAGATCCATGAGCATCTTCTGGCCACGTTGGGTCGGTCTCGAACCGAGGAACGATGACTCCTACGGATCGATGATCGCCGGCTGATCGGATTCGGTCGTCTCGCGTGGCACCATTGCAGGATGAACGCACGATTCGGGCGGGTCCTCACCGCCATGGTCACCCCCTTCAACTCCGATGGTTCGCTCGATCTCGACGGTGCATGTGATCTCGCTCGATATCTCGTGGGACCGGGTGGAAACGATGGCCTGGTTCTGGCCGGCACCACCGGCGAGAGCCCGACACTCAGCCAGGACGAACAGATCGACCTGATCGCCGCTGTGGTCGAAGCAGTCGATGCGCCGGTGGTGGCCGGCGCCGGCAGCAACAACACGGCGTCGGCGGTCGAGAACTCGCGACGCGCCACCGAGGCAGGAGCGGCCGGGCTGCTCCATGTCGCCGGCTACTACAACCGTCCGTCACAGGCCGGATTGTCAGAGCATTTCCGTGCGTGTGCCGACGCAACCGACCTCCCGATCCTGATGTACGACATTCCGGGTCGGACCGGCAGGAAGATAGCAACCGAGACGATGGTCGATCTGATCAGCGAGGTCGACAACATCATCGGAGTGAAGGATGCCGCCGGAAATCCCGCCGAGACGGCGCGGCTGCTCTCCATTGCACCCAACGACACGGAGATCTACAGCGGAGACGACGGGCTCACTCTGCCGCTGCTCTCGATAGGAGCGGTCGGCTGCATCGGTGTGGCCACCCACTGGATAGGCAATGAGGTCGCGCTGATGATGGAAGCGTTCTTCTCCGGCGACATCGCCGGGGCCGCGTCCATCAACCGCAGGCTGATTCCGTCGTATTCCTTCGAGACCAGCGACGATGCACCCAACCCGGTTCCCACCAAGGCGATGATGAGAGTCATGAGTCTGCCGGGAGGGCCCTGCCGCTTACCGATGGGACCCGAACCCGACGGGCTCGTCGACGATGCCCAGGCCATTCTTGATGCGCTCGGACGAGGCTGAGGTGGCTTCTTCCGTCAGTGTCACGTTTCTCGGGGGCCTCGGTCAGATCGGCAGGAACTGCGCCGCACTCGAAACCGAGGGTCGCATCGTGGTTCTCGACTGCGGGCAGATGTTCGCGGGCGACGATCTGCCCGGCGTCGACGCGGTGTTGCCCAACCTCGATTGGCTGATCGAAAACGGCGATCGGGTCGAGGCTTGCATCGCCACCCACGCCCACGAAGACCACATCGGGGCGCTGCCCTATCTGATGCGACACCTGTCGTTCCCCATCTACGGGTCTCCGTTCACACTCGGGCTGGTTCACCACAAGCTCAAAGAGGTCGGGTTGCTCGACCGGGCCGAGTTGAAGCAGGTCAACGACGGCGACCGATTCGATATTGGGCCGTTCGATTGCGAGTTCATTCCTGTCACCCACTCGATTCCGTCCGGCAACATCACGGCCTTCCACACCGACCAGGGAGTGATACTTCATTCGAGCGATTTCAAGCTCGACCTCAATCCGGTCGACGGTCGCAGGACCGATCTGGCCCGTATCGGATCGTTGGGGCATTCGCCCGGAATCAGGCTGCTGCTGGCCGACTCCACCAACGCCGACCGTCCCGGAACGAGCAACTCCGAGAGTTCGGTTGGGGCAGTGCTCACGTCGTTGTTTCGCGAGAATGAGGGTCGCCGCATGATCATCGGCTCGTTCGCGAGCCACATTCACCGGTTGCAACAGATCGCTGACGCCGCGGTGGCTACCGAACGGATCGTGGTGACCCTCGGATTGTCGATGCGGCGCAACGTGAAGCTCGCGCGCGAGTTGGGAGTGCTGCGAATCCCCGACCATGCGATCCGCGACATCGAGGACATTGCCGACATCGATCCGGCTCGAATCTGCGTGGTGTGCACCGGATCTCAGGGAGAGCCTCGCGCCGCCCTGACCCAGATGGCACTCGGAACGAGTCGCTGGCTCAAGCTCGACACCAACGACACCGTCGTGTTCAGCTCGCATCCGATACCGGGAAACGAGGCGGCCGTGGCATCGGTTCGCAATGGTCTGGCTCGTATGGGGGCACGAGTGATCCACAGCTCTCAGGTCGACGTTCACACCAGCGGCCACGGCAAACAGCAGGAGCTACGCACCCTTCATTCGGTGGCGGTCCCTGAGTGGTTCGTGCCTGTGCACGGTGAATACGCCCATCTCGTCGCTCACAAGGAGCTGGCCCACGGCATGGGGATGCCCGACGAGAACGTGCTGTTGTGCGAGGACGGCGACCGCATCGAGCTCGGTGACGACGGTCTGGTGCGTCTCGACGCGGTCGGTGGCGACCACATCTATGTCGACGGAACGGTCGGAGATCTCGGCACCACGGTGCTCGGCGATCGCCGCACCCTCGGCGACGATGGTTTCGTAGCGGTGGTGGTGCATGTCGATCTCGATCGCGGCGAGATTCTTGCCGGTCCCGATGTCGTGTCCAGGGGGTGGGTCGAGAATCCGGCCCTGCAGTCCCACGAGACAGCGGTGGCCGATGCCGTCGAGCGCGAGATCAATTCGGCTCTCGACGACTCCGATATCACCATCAAGGAGCTTGCCCAGAGAACTCGACGGGCCGCGGGGCGAACGGTCAACGACAGAACCAGGCGCAGACCCATGATCGTGCCGGTTGTGCGCGAGGGCTGATCCAGCCGGGTGCCCGAGGGCGCTCGCGCCGCGCTGGTAGCGTTTGGCCCACTGTGGCCACCAAGCAGAGTTCCAAGAAACGTTCGCGATCCGCGGCCAAACGGCCTGCCCGCGCCTCATCGCGCTCGAGGAGCAAGAGCATGGCCAAGAAGAAGAGATCAGAGGCATCTCGGAAGGCCGTCGGGTCGGTGATGTCGGGACATTCGGCCGATCTCTGGGGAATCGGTGTCATCGTTCTCGGCTTGCTGGTGGCCGCCAGCGTCTGGGTTGGTCTGGTCGGTGTGATCGGCGACGGAATCGACGACGTGCTGGCGGTCGGGCTCGGCCTGGTTCGGATGGTGCTCCCGGTCGGTTTGGTGGCCGCCGGGTTGGTCATGATTCGGGGCCGCGACGGCACGGAAGACTCCGCCGAACGAATTGCTCGTGCCGCGATCGGTGGGTTGCTGCTCACCGTGAGCATCTCGGGCCTCCTACACGTGGCCAGGGGCCGCCCCGGCATCAATGACCCCATCGGCGAGCTCGGAGATGCAGGCGGCATCGTCGGTATGGGAATTGGTGGACCGCTCCATGCCTTGGCCGCCGCCACCGGGTCCATCGTCATTCTTCTCGCACTGGCATTGGTGGGTGGCATCGTTCTCACCGGTTCATCGGCCCAATCCGTCGGAGCGACGGTGCTGTCGGTGCTGCGACCCGCTGGTTCGGCCCTGGCCGGCAAGGTCAAGAGCCTGTTCCGCGACCCCACCGAATCGCCCGGTGGTTCCACGATCGATCTCACCGGCGACGCCGGTTTCCCGGTCGAGACCCCCGATCCCCGCGACGAGGTCGCCCCCGACCCGCACCAAGCCGAGGAGCCAACCCCGGCCGAGGCACATGCTCCCTCTCCTGCCGCGAGAGCCGAGCCGGCCTCCGAGACCGAGCAGCAGTCCCTTCGTCTGCCTTCCGGTCCGAAGGGATCGAAGTGGAAGCTTCCACCGATGTCGCTTCTGGGCCGGTCCAACAAGCAGTCCTTCGACAAGATCGAGGTGGCGGAGCGGGGTCGTTTGCTCCAAGCCACGCTGGCACAATTCGGCGTGGAGACCACGCTTCTCACGCCGGTCATCGGGCCGACCGTCACCCGATTCGTGCTCGAGTTGGGTGAGGGCGTCAAGGTCTCGAAACTCGAGAACCTTCGCAAGGACATCGCCTATTCGATGGCCTCTCCCGACGTGCGAATTCTGGCTCCCATCCCCGGCCGCCGGGCCATTGGGGTAGAGGTTCCCAACCTCGACCGTCATGTGGTGGCGGTCGGCGACATCCTGGCCTCACGCGAAGCCCGCGCCGCCAAGCATCCTCTCGAGGTCGCCATCGGACGCGACATCAACGGTCGCAACGCCATGATCAACCTGGCGACGATGCCCCACGTGTTGATCGCCGGCGCCACCGGAGCCGGTAAGTCTTCTTGTCTCAACTCGATCATCACCTCGATCCTCATGCGGTCGACCCCCGACGAGGTCCGGATGATTCTCGTCGATCCGAAGAGAGTCGAGATGGGGCAGTACGAGCGGGCGCCTCATCTGCTCACCGCTCCGGTCACCGACCCGCGGAAGGCCGCCAACGCCTTGGCTTGGGCGGTGCGTGAGATGGAGCGTCGCTACAACCTGCTGGCCGAGGTCGGATTCCGCGACATAACCGGCTACAACAACGCCTTCGACAACGACAAGCTTCAGGCCGGTCTCGGCATGGTCGACGAGACGGGTGAGCCGCTGACCTACAAGCGTCTTCCGTTCATTTTGGTCGTGGTCGACGAACTGGCTGACCTGATGATGGTCGCCGCCCGCGATGTCGAGGACTCGATCGCTCGGATCGCCCAGATGGCTCGAGCGGTCGGCATCCACCTGGTGATCGCCACGCAACGCCCGTCGGTCAACGTGATCACCGGCGTCATCAAGGCCAATGTGCCGGCTCGACTGGCATTCGCCGTGTCGAGCCTCACCGACTCGAGGGTCATACTCGATCAGCCCGGGGCCGAGCGGCTCGTTGGCAAGGGAGATCTGCTGCTTCTGGGGCCGGCTTCGTCGTCGCCGCATCGCGTTCAGGGATGCTGGGTCGAGGAGGAAGAAGTCCGCGCCATCGTGAAGCACTGGCGCGATCAGGCCCCCGAGTACACCGACAACGACGCGGTGGCCAGCGAGTCGGTTCCGAGTGGCGACGACCGGCAGACGCGACCGGTGTCTGATGCTGCGCCGCTGTCGTTGGCGCCGTCGATCACCGACGCCCCGCCGGCCTCCGACGCCGATGGCGACGAATACCTGCAACAGGCGATGGACCTGGTTGTGCAGACGCAGCTCGGTTCGACCTCGATGTTGCAACGAAAGTTGCGGGTCGGGTTCGCCAGGGCCGGTCGAATCATGGATTTGTTGGAAGAGCAGGGCATCGTCGGACCGTCCACCGGTTCCAAGGCGCGAGAGGTGCTCATATCCCCCGAGGAGCTGGCGGCTCGGCGGGGACAGAGCTGACCGGCCGACGGTCAGTGCCGAACCGATGATCTCCGGGCTGCTGGCCACCTTCGGTGGACTTGCCGCGCTCGCCGTGGCGGCCGACCATTTCGTGAAGGGCAGTGCCCGTCTGGCCGTAGTCATGCGGGTGTCGCCGGTGATCGTCGGAGCGGTCATCGTCGGATTCGGAACCAGCGCACCAGAATTGGTGGTGTCGACGGTCGCGGCCAACAGAGGTGATCTCGACCTCGGGGTCGGAAACATCATCGGATCCAATGTCGCCAACGTCTCGCTGGTGCTGGCCGCAGCAACATTGGTAATGGCCGTGCCTGTGTCTCGACGAACATTGAGACGTGAGGCTCCGCTCTCGGTCGCCTCGGTGCTCCTGTTCGCGTTGCTCATCCAAAACGGAGTCACCCGCGGTGAGGGCGTGCTGCTGCTCGCTGTTCTGATGCTGGCTCTCGGCTGGATCCTCTACAGCACCAAGAAGGAGCTTCCTCGCCAGGGAGATGCGGTGGTCGAACTGGTCGGGGGTGATCGAATCCGTGTCGGTCTGGAGGTCGTGCGCACGGTCGTCGGGCTGGCGATCGTGGTCGGATCGGCCAGCCTCCTCGTGCACGGCGCTAGTTCGATAGCCAAGGAGCTCGAGCTGTCCGACGGGTTCGTCGGATTCACCATCCTTGCGCTCGGAACATCGGCCCCAGAGATGGTCACGGTGGTCACGGCGGCACGGTTGGGCGAAACCGACCTCTTGATAGGCAACCTTCTCGGCTCCAATCTGTTCAACAGCTTGGCGGTTGGCGGAGCGGTGGGGGTGGTGGGACCGGGCCAACTCGTCGACTCGACCCTCGCCGGTGAGGGTGCCCTGCTTATGATCCTGGTGGTAACCGGGAGTTGGCTCATGATGATCTTCGGCAAAGGGGTCAGTCGCCGAGAGGCCGCGCTGCTGGCGGCGATCTGGGTGTTCACGGCCGTGGTGCTCTCCGGTGGCGACAGTGCCGTTGCCCTGGTCGGCGGCTGAGGGACCGTTGTGACCAGGCCGACCAGAGGAGTTCCGGCTTGGATGCGTTGGTTGATGGCGCCGTGGTCCGAGCTCACCCTCGCCGTGGCATTGGTAGCGGCGGCTGCTTCGCCGGCGCTTTTGTCGACGGCCTCCGACGTGTGGGATGCCTCGGCCTCCGATCGGGTGACGGAGGGTGTGGCCGCCCAGACGACCGCCGATCAGGCCGGCGTCGAAGTGAAGATGGAGGTGGTCTTCTCAGGTTCCGACGACTTCCTTGCCGCTCGGGACTTGGTCCGGTCCCGGCTGTCGCGGATCGACGCTCTTGCCGAGCCGGCTTCCACATTCTTCACGCTCGCCGGACCGGTGTCTTCCGAGGTTGATCGGTCGATCATCAAGACCGCTCGCCTCGTGGCCCGACCAGGGGCCGCGGAGGCGGTGACGATCCTCGAGCACGACAGCAGCTACAGCGACGGTGTGTTGATCTCATCCTGGTTTGCCGAGCAAACAGGATCAGAGGTCGGATCGACGATCATCTTCGGGTCACAGGCTCTGCATGACTCCTCGGAGGACACCGACAACGCGCCGGGCACCGATGTCACGGCGACATTTCACGTATCGGGGATCTACGAGCCGTTGTGGTCTCCACAAGAGCTCGATCTGCCCGACTACTGGGACGACGTCGATCCGGCTCTGATTCCTCGATACCTCGGAGCATTCCAGGCACCAGGCTTCGCGTTGATGATCATGGATCAGTCCACCCTGGCCGCCAGTGGGGTTCCGGGCTGGGCGCTGTGGAAGGCGCCGATCGAGACGATGCCGGTCACCTACGACGCGGTACGACATCTGGGAGCCCAATACCGGAGTCTCGAGGCCTCGTTCGTGAGCGATGCGTCGCTGTCGGCGGCGGTGGCGGACCTGGCTGGACTCGCCCCACGGGGCGTGCAGGTCGACACCGGCCTGTTCGAGTCGCTGGATGTCATAGAGGACGCGATCGCGCAACTCGATGAGCCGCTGGCGCTGGTCCGGTCTGTGGGAGTGATTGTCGGCCTGCTGGTGATGGGGGCGGTAGGCGTCTTCATGGTCGACCGACGTCGAACGGAGTATCGGCTTCTGAGCGGCGAAGGGGAACGCTGGTGGCGGATCTCCCGGCGGGTTGCTGCTCAGTTGGCGGCTCCGGTTGCTGCCGGCACGGCTGTGGGAGCCGTACTGGGGGTGTTGATCGCCCGAATGTTCGGGCCGGCGGATGCACTCGAGTGGGGGTCGCTCAGGGTGGGTTCGCTCGTGCTGTTTGCTCTGGCAGCGTTGGCTATTGCGTCGGTGGTGGTCGGGATCGCGGCCGAGCGCACTCTCGAGTTGGAAAAGCAGAGGAGTGCGGGTTCGCTGATTCCGATGGTGACGGCGGGGGCCATTGCCGCAACTGTCTTTCTGTGGAGTCAGGTGTCGCAAACAGGGTCCATCAGCGCCGAGGGCGTCGACCCGGCGGTCATCGCTCTGCCGGTCGTCGGTCTGGTGGCCGTCATCTTGTCGACGGTGGTGGTGCTGCGCCGGATTGTTTCACTGCTACTGCGCCGGCGGTCGAGGTATCCAGTGAGTGTCCTCTTTGCGCTGCGTCGGACGGTGGCGGGCGACAGGGCCATGCATCTCGTCAGTGTTGCCCTCGGATTCGGTGTCGGAATGGTCGTGTTCGCGCTGCTGCTCGTGAATACGTTGGATCGCACGATCGATTTGAAGTTGGCCACCGAGATCGGTGGCGAAACCCGTCTTGATCTGTTCGGTCCGGTGGATGCGCAGCTCGAACTACCCGACGGTTCAACGCTTCTCATGGTGCAGGACACGCGCCTCACTCCAGGCCAACTGCGGGTACGGGTGGTGGCAATTGACGCCGGGTCTTTCGAGGATGGTGTCGAGTGGCCCGAGGAGTTCGGCCTCTCGGCGCGAGAGGTGGTGCGGCTGCTTGGCAGCGATACCGAGCAGGGAGTTGCTGCTGTCGCAATAAATGGCGACCCGGTCCCATCAGCCGCGGCGTTCGGCACGACGAATCCGTTCCCGTTCGAGGTGGTTGGTCGGGTCGAGTCGTTGCCACTCGCGTCGGAGGTCGGCTCCACGATCATCGTCGATGGGAGTCGGCTCAACGATTTCGAACTTGAGCGCGTCGCCGAGGTGCTCGGTTCTCCGGTCGACGATCCGGTGGTGCTGAGTCGCTACCAGCAACCGACCGATCGCTTCCGCCGCCATCTGATCACCGATCAGCCGAGAGAGATCATCCAGCCCGTCGTGGAAGCTGCCGGAATGGGAATCCGCAGTGAGTCAACGCGCGATATTCGTGCTGCGGACGCCGACACCGTGGCGGCGCGCGCGGTATTCCGATTCCTTGCTCTGCTCGGTTATGTGGCCTCCGCTGTCGCGGTCTCGGCCCTGATGTTGCACCTGTCGGCGCGGCGGCGTTCGTCGGCACTGGCATCGGTGATGATGCGTCGGATGGGGCTCCGGCGCCGACGGGCTGCTCGAATCACACTTGTCGAGATAGCAACCCTCACGGTTTCAGTGTCCACCACGGTTGTCCTGGCGGCCTTCGTGCTGACCCGACATGTCGCGGGGCGCTTCGACCCGGCGCCGCGACTCCCACCAGAGGTCGAGGTTGGGTTCCCCTACGTGTGGGGTCTCGTCGTGGTGGCCGGCGCGGCCCTCGTCACCAGCACACTTGGCTATCTGGTGGAATCTTCGGCGCTGCGACGAAACGATGCTCGGGCGGTGCGCGATGGGGCGTGAATCGGTGGTGCGCTGCGAGCGCCTGGTCAAGGTCTACGAGTCGTCTTCGGGACGTGTACAGGCCGTACGTGGAGTCGACCTCGACTTCGAACGCGGGACGACATCAGCTCTCGTGGGTCCTTCGGGCTGCGGGAAGTCATCGCTGTTGCGGATCTTGGCCGGGCTGGATCACCCGACTGCGGGGTCCGTGACCCTCTCCGGGCACGACTTGTTTGCGGTTGGCGTGGGCCGTCGCTCCAAGCTGCGGGCCAGCCTTGTCACGTTCGTTCACCCCAGACCATCAGACAATCTGATTGGCCATCTGACCGCCGTTCAACAGCTCGACAGGATGGCTCGCCGCGGCAATGACCGAGAAGCCGCGATCGGAGAAGCGCTTGATCTGTTGGGGTTGGGACACCGACGCGAGCATCTGGCGGCCGATCTATCGGGCGGCGAGCAGCAACGATTGGCGTTTGCCAAGGCCATCGTGGCCGGTCACGCGGTGGTGATCGCTGATGAGCCGACGGCGCAACTTGATGCAGCCGGGGCCAAGGCCACACTCGATGCCATGTCGGCGATGAACCAACAAGGCATGACCGTAATCACCGCCACCCACGATCCCCGGGCGCTCGAACGCACCGACCAGGTTGTGCGACTTCATGATGGCGCGGTCTCCACCGTCACCGAATCCGGATCAGAGTTGGCGGTGATCGATCGATCGGGACGACTTCAACTCCCACCGGTTGTTCAGGCCCATTTCCCGGATCGTCGGGTGGCGCTCACGTTCGACGAAGCAACGGGTCGTACCATCCTCGAGCCACCTCCCGACGCCGGGGAGAGGCAGCCATGAGCCCGGTTGCGACTCTTTCGGACGTGTCGAGGACCTTCGAGAGCCGAAACGAGCGGATCGAGGCCATACGGCGAGTTTCTCTGTCCCTTGATTCGTCGTCGCTCACCGCACTCGTGGGGCCTTCGGGTTCGGGGAAGACGACGCTGATCAATCTGATAGTCGGCTGGGAGATTGCCGACAGCGGCAGCGTCGTTCTGGATCCTGGGGTGAGCGACGACTGGAGCGGCATTGCCGTTGTCCCTCAGGGAATCGGCCTGATCACCGAACTCAGCCTGATCGAGAACATCGAGCTGCCGACACTGCTGGGAAATCCCCAGAGTATTCCCACCGATGAGATCATGAACTCTCTCGGGCTCGATGGTCTCGGTCTTCGTACCCCCGAGGAGCTGTCGATGGGTGAACAACAGCGTGGATCGATAGCGAGAGCGGTGGTGGCCCATCCAGCGCTGCTCGTGGCGGACGAACCCACCGCGCATCAAGATGAGCAGAACGTCCACCGGATCATGGAGGTCCTGGTGTCGTGTGCTCGTGGCGGGTCGGCGGTTCTGGTGGCGACTCACGATGAACGAACGCTCGACTACTTCGACACGGTCCTTGGCCTGCGTGATGGGTCAGTCAGCGAGAACCGTCGATAGGTCGTCGAGTTCGGGGAGCCCGTCGAGCGGCCCGATGAGAGTGACCTGATCGTCGGCAAGGAGCACGAGATCGCCGTCGGCCCGCAGGACCCGGCCGTCGCGGCGTATTGCTTCCAGGTGGAACCCCGGATCAATCGTGAGTTCGTTGATTCGACGGTCGATGAGAGATCCGGTGGAGAGCTCGGCAAGCAGCGGGTACTGACCGATCGAGAGATCCGGTAGGAGGGCTTCTTTGACCTCGGCTTCGAATCCGGCTGCGCCCACGGCGGCGGCGGCGTCGTCGGCGTGCAGGTAGGCAGCCAGCTCGCCGGCGAGCCGGAGCGCACGGCCGGGGGATTCGGTGCATCCGGCCAGGAAGAAGAGGGCATTGACCTGCTCGTCACGTCCACCCCATTCGGCGGGTATCCGAATTCCGCCTTCGGCCCGCACGATTATGAGGTGGTCGTCGTCGATGTCGAAGAAGGCCAACGGGGTCGCGGTTGGATGATCATCGGAGGGTTCGATCCACAGTGAGCCGAATTCCAGGAAGCGACTGGTGACGGCGTCGGCGTCGATCTCGATTCGGCGGCCGAGGACCTCCGCGGCGCGGCGTGCCGCTTCGTACATGTCGACGTCGTCGGGGACACTGATGACCGCGGCTCGGGCGATCAGGCCGGGGTATTCGTCGTCGGGGCGCAATCCGTGACTCTGCATCGCCTGGCTGATCTCACGATCGATTCCGCGATCAACGAGCCGACCCCATCGCTCGAACACGTGATAGATCGCTCCGGCGTGGGTGGCCCGAGTGCGCCCGTAGATGAGATACCAGACGATGCCGATGACGATGGCGGCTCCGGTGAGAACCAGTGCAAGTGCCCCGAGCTCGATGATCAGAAACACATCGACGGCGATCCCGAACAGTTGCAGATACGGGAACAGCGGTGCCTTGAATCCGGGTGCATAAGACGAGATGCGTGCCGATCTCAGGACGATCACCGCAGAGTTGACCATTCCGAGGGTGAGCAGCACGAACGCGCTGGCGAGCTTGGCGATCGCACCGACATCGAAGATGAGTACCACCAGCGCCATCCCGATTCCGGTGAGCAGGACGCCCCACACCGGTGTGTTGAACCGGGTCAGTCTCTGGAAGCGTTCGGCCACGAGGTGGTCGCGACTCATGGCGAGCGGGTAACGCGCCGCGGCGAGAATGCCGGCGTTGGTGGCCGACGAGAATGCGGCCAGAGCTGCGATCACGATCAGCACCGCTCCGGCGGCGGGGAGCACTTGCTCTGCCGCCGTGTGGATCGGAGCCAGGTCGGTGTGGAGTTCGGTGGCAGGGACCACCGCTACGGCGATCAGCGAGCCCAGCGTGTAGGCGATCGTGCTGACAAGCAACGACAGAGACAAACCCAGTGGAATGTTGCGGGACGGATCTTCGATCTCCTCGGCCGCCGACGCGACTTTCGTGAGTCCGCCATACGACACGAACACGAGGCCGATCACGGCGAAGAACCCGCCGGCACCATCTTCGAAGAACGGCTCGAGGTCGCCCTCGCCGCCGCCGATGTTCGGGAGACCGGCAATGAGAAACCAGCCCAGGATTATGAGCACGAATCCGACCAGCCCGAGTTGAAGAGATGCGCTGGCCTTCGATCCGAGAATGTTGATCACGGTGAAGGCCGCAATCAACGCAACCGCGAGGGGACGAGCCGGAACGTCGAAGGCGATGTTGAGATAGGCACTCATGCCGATCAAGGCGAAGGCGTCCTTCAACACGAGGGACGTCCACGTGGCCATGCCGGCCACGGTGCCCACCGCAGGTCCGAACGCCCGCTCCAGGAAGTAGTAGGCCCCGCCGGCGCGGGGCATCGCGGTGCTGAGTTCGGCTACCGACAGCATCGCCGGCACCGCCAGCAGACCCGCTACCGCATAGGCCAAAACTGCACTCGGTCCGGCCTTTTCAACGGCGAGCCCGGGTAGGAGAAACAGGCCCGAGCTGAGCATGGCTCCGGTGCTGAGCACGAAGACGTGACGAAGGCCGAGCGATCGTTTGAGTTGACGATCGTCGGCCTCTGGTGAGCGAGCCATCCGACACTGTAGCCATCGTCGGTGAGGAGGTCAGCGGTCCCTCTAGGCTGGCCCGATGTCCGAGCCGGCTCGCACTTACGCAATCGTGACTTTGGGCTGTCCGAAGAACCAGGTCGACTCCGACAAACTCGAAGGCACTCTCTCCGCCGATGGTCTTGTTCCGACCGGAAATGTCGAGGATGCCGACGTTGTGGTGGTCAACACGTGTGCCTTCATCGACGAAGCCCGCCGGGAGTCCGTCGACACGATTCTCGATCTCGCTGATCGTCGTCGAGCCGATGCCAGACTGGTGGTCACGGGTTGCCTGGCCGAGCGACACGGCGACGAGTTGGCGGCCGAACTGTCGGAGATCGATCAGGTAGCCCCGTTCGGAGTGCGCATCGACACCGGACACAGCAGTGTGCCGGTGAACCTGGGGCCGACCCGTCGAGTTCCGGATTTCGATCTGCTCAACCTGTCCCGACCGGCATCGGCCCGACCGTGGGCCTACGTCAAGATCGCCGAGGGCTGCGACCGGGCTTGTGGCTTCTGTGCCATCCCGTCGTTTCGGGGCCCTCAGCGCAGCCGCACAATTGATCAGGTGTTGGTCGAGACCGAGCAACTCGACGCTCGTGAGATCGTGCTGGTGGCACAGGACCTGGCCTCGTTTGGTCGCGACCAAGGAGTGGGCGAGAGGTCGATCGTTCCCCTGGTGCGTCAGCTCACCGGCCTGGTCGACCGGGTGCGCCTGCTTTACCTCTACCCGTCCGATCTCGGCGACGACCTGATCGACGCGATCTGTTCATCGGGACTTCCGTATTTCGATCTGTCGCTGCAACACGTGTCGGCTCCTCTAATGAGACGGATGCGCCGCTGGGGTGATGGCACGAGGTTCCTCGACCGGATCGAGACGATCCGTGCCCGCGAGCCAGAGGCGGCGTTCAGGTCGAACTTCATCGTTGGATATCCGGGTGAGACCGAGGCCGACCACGATCTGCTTCTGGAGTTCGTCGAGGCCGCTCAGCTCGACTGGTGCGGGTTCTTCGCCTACTCACCCGAGGACGGCACCTACGCCATGTCGCTCTCCGGCGAGGTCGAGGCGGGCCTGCGTGATGAACGACTCAGCGAGCTCCGAGAGATTCAGGACTCGATCACGGCAGGTCGACGTGACCTTTTGATTGGTCGCGAGGTCGAAGTGCTCGTGGACGAGGTTGGAGTGGGTCGAACCCACCGAGAAGCGCCAGAGATCGACGGCATCGTTTCCTTGCCCCATGATCTGGAGGTGGGATCGATTTGCAGCGTGACGGTGACAGGAGCCATGGGGCCGGATCTGGAGGCGTCGTGACCGAGATCGTCCCGCCGCGTCAGGCTGGCCTGACGCATCCAGCCAACATCTTGACCATCACCCGGCTCTTGTTCGCGCCGCTGCTCTTCTGGCTGGTGCTCAATGCCCGTGACGATCGTGGGGTGTCGTGGGCCGCGTTCAGTCTGGGGGTTGCCCTGGGCTCCACCGATTTCTTCGACGGCAAGGTGGCTCGTCGGGCCAACGTGGTCAGCCGGAGCGGGGCGTTTCTGGATCCCCTTGCCGACAAGGTCGTGATCCTTGGTTCGTCGTTCTGTCTGGTGTCGGTCGATCGTTACTGGTGGCTGCCCGTTTCGATCATGGCGGTGCGTGAGCTCGGCATAACGGCGTGGCGCACCAGGTGGGCTCGTGAGGGATTGTCGATCCCGGCTCGTCGCTCCGCGAAATACAAGACGTTCGTGCAGGGAGTGGCGCTCGCCATGGCGGTGATGCCGACTCTCGAGACGGCCGACACCACTGTCGCTGTGGCTCTGTGGGTGGCAGTGGTATGGACGGTGGTCACAGGCGTCCAGTACCTGTTGGATGGGCAGAACGCCACCAGCCGAACCGGAGCCTGACCCGACATACCTGACCGGACATGATTGTTCATCGTGTCTGGTCCCGATGCAGCCTCTGGGAGGCAACAGTGAAGTGCGAAGTCGTTGCGGTTGGTACAGAGCTGCTGCTCGGTCAGATAGTCGACTCGAATTCGGCGTGGATCGGCGAGCAGTTGGCGCTGGTTGGAATCGACTCGTTCTTCCAGACGAAGGTGGGTGACAACCTCGCCCGGATGGTGGAGGCCCTCGAGCTGGCATTGTCTCGAAGCGACGCGGTGATCGTCACGGGCGGCCTCGGACCCACCCAGGACGACATCACCCGAGACGCCATCGCGAAGGTGATGGGCGTTGGCCTGATACGCGACGAGGCCCTCGTGGAGAAGATCCGGGCCATGTTCGGCTCACGGGGCCGCGACATGACCGACAACAACCTTCGCCAAGCCGATCTGCCCGAAGGGGCGATGGTCAATCCGGTTCAGCCCGGGACAGCTCCAGGTCTGATCTGTGAGGTCGATCGCGGTGGACCCGGCCCGAAGGTGATCTACGCGGTGCCCGGAGTGCCGTGGGAAATGAAGCAGCAGATGACCGAATGGATCCTGCCCGACCTTCAGTCGCGTGCCGGCATCACATCGGTGATCGGGAGCAGAACTCTGCGCACGTGGGGGATGTCGGAGTCGGGGCTGGCTGAGCTGCTCGACGATGAGATCAGCCGACTCGACCAGACTGGCACTGCCACCATTGCGTTTCTCGCCAGTGGCTGGGAGGGCATGAAGGTCAGGATCACCGCCAAGGCTCCGTCAGAGGGCGAGGTGACGGCCGTTCTCTCCGAGGAGGAGGTGCGGGTCAGGGAGATCATCGGCAATGTGGTGTTCGGGGTTGACGACGACACCATGGAATCGGTGGTTCTCGACGAACTTCGGTCTCGTGGGCTCACCCTTGGCTTGGCGGAATCGCTCACTGGAGGACTGATCTCCAGCCGGATCACATCGGTGGCGGGTTGCAGCGATGTGTTCCGTGGGGGAGTCATCCCCTATGACCGCAGACTGAAGATCGAAGTGCTCGGCGCTTCCGACATGCCGGCGGTCAGCGAGCAGATGGCCGTGGAGATGGCTGAAGGGGTTTGCCGTGTGCTCGGCACCGATGTAGGTCTGGCGGTGACCGGCGTGGCCGGACCGCAACCCCATGAGGGTCATGATCCGGGCCGGGTCTGGATCGGCATCAGTATCAACGGCAAGACCGACTCCGCCCATATCAACTTTCCCTACGACCGCGACCGCGTTCGCCAGTTCACCTGCATCTCAGCGCTGAGCTTTCTTCGAAGTCGTCTGATCGACGGGATTCCATCGGACTGAGAGATGGCCCGGCCCGCGGTGTGATCTCCCAACTGCCATCGGTGGATCTCGAGAGCTCCATGCCTCGATCGTGAAGGTCGTGGTGGCAGCGGCTGCAGACGAGCACGAGGTTGGTGATGTCGGTGAGTCCGCCCCGGTTCCATGGGTTGATGTGGTGGGCCTCGCATCGGTCGGGACTGGCTCCGCAGCCGACACAGCCCCGATCGCGGGCGATCAATGCCTTCCACTGTGCGATGGTCGCGTGTCGACTGGTGCGGCCGATCCAGATCGGCCGAGACGGGCCGTCGAACAAGACACCGGTCAGGTCGGAGCTGCAAGAGAGGCGCTCGAGCACGGCCTGCGGAAGGGGCGTGCCGTCGACGACGGAAGCCAAACCCTTGGGGTCGTCGGATCGCATCCGTGAGATGTCGGCAACGACGAGCATCTGACGACGCGGATGAGATCGGGGTGCGGGATCGGTGGCTCGAGTGTCGGCGGCGCTCACGACCAGCGCGGCGAATGCATCGGCCATGCGCTGCTCGGGGTTACGTTCGGATTGGTTGGAATTGGCAGAATCTCGGCCGCCGTCGTCGTTCCAGAGCCGCTCGTATTCGGCGTTGAGCCGGGCCGAGACAGCAGAGGCGGTGACCGGATCGAGCCGGGCGAGCCAGACCGACATTCCATCGCGGTCGGTCCAGGACTTCACTGATCGAAGCCGGGTCTGACGTTGGTGTCGGAGTGCGATGTCGGTGTCGCTTTCACGACCCGCCACCCATTCGCGTGTTCGTTTGGCGAACAGGTCGGCCGGGGTGGCCGATGCTGCGGCGACCAGCTCGGTGTCGACGAGGTCGGGTGCGACCCGCGTGGCCGCGTCGGCGATCACGTTGGCGTGCTCGGCGGTGATAGCGCCGCTCGCTAGGGCCTCGGCGGTGGATGGCAACTCGCTCATGCTGGCGGCGGTGGTGGAGACCCGTGAAGCCGTTCGACTCGAGACATGGGCGACGCTGCGAAGAACGCCGGCCGCATCGAGCCCCTTGTCGCCGAGAGCGTCGATGGCGGAGACCACTCGGTGCTCGTAAGCGTCCAATGCTGATCGGGCTCCGGCGATCTCCTCGATCTCCGCGACCAGCCCGCTACGGGTGGAGTCGGTTGGTACTCGATTGCGGAGATGCTCCGGCAGCGAGTTGAGCATACAATCAATATAGCGAACATACGTTCGTATCGCAAGCTGAGTCTGGAACATTCTGAGAAGTCCTACCTAGCCGCCGCCACCCGGGCTTCGGCCTGCAACACTGCGGGTATGCGCACCGAACTCGACATCGATCTACTGGGCCAGACCGTTCAGGACCTCTACCGACTCAAGCAGGGCGAGGTCATGTCGGCCATCCTCCACCTCGGCGACCGACTCGGCCTGTTCATGGCGCTCGCCGAGAGCGGACCGATCACCAGCGTGGATCTCGCCGCCGCCACCGGATTGCACGAGAGGTGGGTTCGGGAGTGGCTGTTCGCAGTCGGATCGGCGAACCTCGCGTTCCACGAAGACGGACTCTTTGCGCTGACTCCGGAAGCCTCGGCAGCGCTGGTCGACCCAGACCATCCGGCGGCCATGTCGGGAGTGTTCGGACCCCCCATCACCCACCGCGAGATCGAACGGACGGTCGAGGCCTTCGAGACCGGCATCGGCATGACCTGGGACGCCCACGGCGAGCACACCTGTCATTTCCAGGCGGCGATGGGAGCGGCCGGCCAGCAGACCTGGTTGGTGCCGGTGATGATCGATTCGATCGAAGGCATGACGGAACGTCTGACCCGCGGTATCACCGTGGTGGATGTCGGGTGCGGTGCCGGCGTTGCTGCAACGGCCGTCGCCATGACCTATCCGGCCTCGACGGTGATCGGTATCGATCCGTCGGGCCATGGAATCGAGTCGGCGCTCGAACGGGCCTCCGATGATGGTCTCGACAATCTGTCGTTCCGCACCGGCACCTTCGACGATCTCGGAGCCCTCGCACCAATCGACCTGCTGCTCACGCTCGACGTGATGCACGATCTTCCCCATCCTGGTGCAGCGGTCAGGGCGGCCCACGCCGCGTTGGCTGACGACGGGGTCTGGTTCGTGGCCGACATCAAGACGCGCGGCGGCCTGGAGGACAACCGCAAGATCCCGGTGCTCCCGTTGATGTACGGAATGTCGATTCTTTACTGCATGTCGTCGGCGATGTCGGAGCCCGATGGGGCCGGTTTGGGAACAATGGGGCTCACCGAAGAGGTGTTCGGCGAACTGGCCGCCGCCGCCGGATTCGGATCTGTTGCCTCGCGCTACTTCGACATCGATCCCATGAATCGCTACTTCGAGGTCAGGCGCTGACCGGGGAGATCGATCGAAATGTCAGGTTGATCCGCGGCTCGGTTGGCCGCTTGGTCTTGGCAACTCTGTGAACCCACTCCGACTGGCAAGTTCCCGACATCACGACGACCGATCCCGGCGGCAGATCGACCTTCACGGTGTGCCCACTCGTCTTGTGGCGAAGATCGAATCGTCGCTGGGCACCGAGGCTGAGCGACGCGATGGTGGGTCGAGGGCCGAGTTCTGGTTCGTCGTCGCTGTGCCAGTCCACGCTGTCGTTGCCGCTGCGGTAGAGATTGGCGAGAACGCTGTTGAACGCGGTGGCTGCGACCCGCTCACACACGGATCGCAGCTCCGAGATGGCGGGAGTCCACGGGCCCGGAGTCAGCTCTATCCCCGAGTAGGCGTAGTGGGCGTCGGGGTCTCCGATCCAAGAGACCAGTCGCGGTTCCGGAATCAACCGGCCGAACATGCGGAGGTGGTTCTGCCGCCATTCCAGTTCGTCGCGGAGCGCCGCGAACGCGGTGCGGGCCTCGTCTGGTGCCAGCACGTCGAGGTGGAGGCAGGCCGAGCCGTCGTGCGGCAGAAGCTCGCTTCCCACGCCGGGAGCCGGATCGAAGAGACTCACCGCGGCAATGCTACGGCGGCTGGTTGAGCGAACTCAGCCGGATACTGATCGCGCTAGACGAGTTGCGATCTGATGGCAGACTGGCAAGCGATCCTGGCTGCCTCCCCGCCCGAAGAGTTTTGCGAGAAGTGCATCACTGGCCACGAGCGATGATCGGCTGATTCCGTACTTCCGGCTTGGCTCCCCAGACCCGGCGAGGCCGCTCGATGACGACACATGCTGGCACCCGCTGCTTGGCCAAGGTCGCAGACCACTATGCAAACGTGAGGTGAAGCCAACCAGCTCGATATTGCCGGATCCAGGGCGGGCCCGAGGCGGTCGCTGCGCCGTGAATATCGAGCACTGCACTTGGGTAGATATGTCGGTGATTCGTCGAGCTGTCAACGCTGTGACTATGGGCGACTGATAGGTCACGGTTCATGTACCGACCTCGCCGCGCGTCCTGTTGACGTCGCCGGTAGCGAGCGTGTCATGACGAAGTGCAATCCTTCATCGGGAAGCTCTGTCGCTATCTCTTGGCCGTTGTGCGTTCGTCGGTCCAGCCGGCAATTGTGTCGATCGCGAGCGGCATGTTGCCGACTTGGCAGTGGGTGTGGGCGTGTTCAGCTTCAGTGAACACTCGTGCCGTGATTGATCGTGCGTTTGTGAGAGCTGCCGCTTGTTCGTAGAGGTGCCGCATTGGGACGTAGTGATCGGCGGTACCGGTGAGGAGCAAGACGTCTTGGGTGATCTGTGTTGAGATGTCGCGGGTGGTCAGTCCTCGGGTGGCGTGGACGTAGCCCGACGGACGGTCGACACCGAGGACGTACATGCCGTGCTCGAGTGCCCATTTTGTGAGGAGGCTTTCTGCCATTCGGGCTTCAAGAATGGAGTCGAGGACGTCGTCTTCGCCATCGTCGACGAGCTTTTCGAAGACAGGTCGGGCGTCGTCGGGGAGAGCAGAAGCGGTGACGTCGAACATGTCCCACATGATTCCCCAAGCGACGACGCGGCTGATCCGGGCGTCTTCGGCCGCGGCGCGCGGTGCGAGGCATCCACCAAGAGAGAGGCCGATGAGCGTGACGTCTGTGAGTTGGAGATGGTCGAGGACCGCGCCGACTGGTTCGTGCCAGTCTCGGGTAAAGGGGATGCCTTGCTGGCGGATGACGGCACCTTGGCCAGGTCCTTCGAAGACGATTGTGTCAAAGCCGCGTTTGGCGAGCTCTTGACCGATCGGGTAAAGCTCTTCGCCGTAGGAGTCGAACCCGCCGTGCACGACAATCGTGCCAGAGGACTCGGCCGACGATAGGTTGAATCGCCAGTAGGGGATCTCGTATCCCGATGCTGGCGCTTTGCCGGTCTCAACGGTCCCGGCCTTGTATTCATTCGCATACTGCATGGCGTGCAGGTCGAGCTGGTGTTGGTATGCGAGGGGTTTGTCGGGGTCGCCGTGAGCCATGTTGAATTCGGCGGCGCGGTAGTACGCACCACCGTGGCCGATCCGACCGTCGGCGACTGCACGTTCAGCGAGGGCGAGGAACTCTCGTTTCCAGTCATCGAGGTCCGCTATGCGAGGTGCTACCTCAATGAGTTCTTCCCGATCGCCGCCGCCGAGGCTGGCAAGTCGGTTGAGTTGGAAGTCGAGGCTTTCGTCTGGGTGCATGTCGTGCACGCCTACAGGGAAGATGGTCACGGGGTGAGTTCCTTTTTAGGTGTTGGGATGAGGCGATTGGTTAAGAACTGCACGAGTTCGCGTGCGGCTGCGGGTGTTGTGTCATGCATGACCAAGCTCTCCAGCGCGGCTACGAGGGTGGCGATGGCCAATGCCTGGTCGCTGCTGGGGAGGTCTGTGCCCGTCAGGGCAGCAGTCAGATGCTCGCTGTAGCGGGCGTGGGCTCGTTCGTGGAACTCTGCGACCACTTGCGAGTGGCGGGCGCGGTCATGGACCGCAGTAATGAGGGATCGGGCTGGCGTCAAGCGCTCGATGAGGCCGATCATGAACTCTTCGATCTCTCCGGCGGCCTGTCCTTGCTCGCCCCGAAGGGTGTGATGGGCCAGTTCACGCATCTCGCTCTCTTGAAGACGTTCAAGGGACTCGACAAACAAATGGTCCTTTGTGTCGAAGTACCAATGCACGACGTTCGAGGCGACGCCGACCTCTTTGCCGATCGCGATCATGGTCGCTCCGCCGTAACCCCGTTCAAGGAACAAGCGCTGCGCAACATCAAGTATCTCGGACCGCTTTTCATCATGCGCCATCGTGTTTCTGTTTTTTGGCACTGCCTGCGCCCCTTGGTCGCTGTCTAGATCATGAATCTACAAGCATCTAGATCGGGAGTCAAGAGGTGACTTCAGTCATTTGGGTTGGCGCGGAGCATCAAGTGCCTGCACCGAGCAAGATTCGCTCGACTCCCCGTGTCTGACTGGCCTTCTGTCGGGATCGAGAAGCGAGGATCGATCGATGCGTTGGCGTGGTGCTCCGCTCTAGGGTTGAGCGAGAGACTTCGGTCCGTCGTCAGACTGGTCGGCGATGCGTCGACCGCGTTGAACACCCATGAACAGCAAGGGCCCTCCGGCCGCCAGGTACCACGTCCAGTCGAGACCGCACCAAACCAGCGAGCAACACTCGATAATCACCGGTTTCAATGCACCCGCCTGCGACGCATATCCGGCGAAGTCGAACGCCTTCAAAGCCGTGAAGGCCGCTCAATACTCACCTCCCAGATGAACGGGAGACCCGTTCTCAATCGGCACATCTGAGCGCGTGTCGGGTCAGGCGATGTCGGCCAGGAAGTCGAGAATCGTGGTGGTGGCGTCGGCATCGTGGGTCGAGAAGATGTTGGTGCCATGGGCCGAGCCTTCAAAGGTCACCAACTCTGCGCCGGTGGCAGCGGCGATCGCGGTGAGGTCGCCGACGTATGGCTGGTCGTTCTGAGAGACGAGCAGCAGCAGTGGCACATCGAGCCGGCCGGCGCCGGCCCCTCCGTCGAGCCCGAGGAAGTTCGCCGGGGCAGACATGACGATCACACCGTCGGCTCCGAGAGCGGCGCCACCGTCGAGTGCCGCGGTTCCGCCCATCGATGCTCCGATCAGCACGACCGGTCCGGTGCTGTTGGCGCGAGCCTGCTCCACCGCGGCGGCGAGGTCGACATCGAGGTTGGTGTCGCGAGCGCCAGTGGAATCGCCGTAGCCACGGAAATCGAAGGCGAGGGTGGCATGTCCGGCCGATGTGAGATCGTCGATGACCGGATCCCAGGTCGACCGGTCGGCGCCACGCATGTGGGCCATGACGACAGTGAGAGCGGTATCGGCCGACGTCCCAGCCGGCAGTTCGATGGTCGCCGCGAGCGCTTCTCCGTCGGGGGTGGCGATCGTGACGATGCCCGACTGCTGGACCGGGGCAGCCGCGACAGCAACCGTCGTGGTGGTGACGGTTGTGGCGGTGACGGTTGTGGTGGTGACCACGGGCTGGGCGTCGCTGTCGCTATCGCCGCAGCCTGCCGCCACCAGAGTGAAGGCAACCGCAACTGTGATCATCATTCCGGTCCGACGCATCGTCGGAGAGTAGTCCGCCCCGTCGGGCAAGGGCCGGTCGCCTCGAGCGACCTGCCGGACGGCTCTCAGAAGCGGCCGCCGTCGACCATGAAGCTCTGGGCGGTGCAGGCGGCACCGTCGTCGGCCGAGAGCCACAGCACCATCTGGGCGAACTCGTCGGGGTAGATGCGTCGCTTGATGGCTTGATCGGCGAGGGTTTGCGCTTCGCCTTCCTCGCTCCACCATTTCTCGAGCTGGCGTTCGGTGGATACCCAACCCGGCAGCACCGTGTTGACCCTGATGCTGTGGGGACCGAACGTGCGAGCCATCGTGCGGGTGATGCCCTCCACCCCCGACTTGGCGATCGCGTATCCAGGAAAGCAGTCCTCTTGCATCATGTAACTGCTGCTGCCGATGTTGACGATCGACCCGGAGCCACCCTCGATCATTCCGGGCGCCACCGCCTGAATGGCGAAGAAGTAGTGTCGCAGGTTGGTGTTGATCCGGTCGTCCCAGTAGTCGGGGGTCACGTCTTCCCAATTGTGGCGGTCGTCGCTGGCTGCGTTGTTGACCAGAACCTCGATGCTGCCGAGATCGCGTTGAGCGGCAGCGACGGATTCACGGAGAGCGTCGATGTCGAGCAGGTCGACTTCGTAGAACGTCGGCAGATGACGGGCCTTGTCGGCGAGGCAACGGTCGACGGTGCCACGACCCTTGTCACCCTGTATATCGACGAAAGCCACCCGGCTTCCCTGGGCCGCGAACTGACGGACGATTGCTTGGCCGATGCCGTCGGCACCTCCGGTGATGAACACCGTTCGGTCGACCAGCGACGGGTAGGAGGCGTAATTGCCGGAGGCGGTATCGGTGCTCGGGGTCATTGGAAGATCTCCTCTTGGGGTGCTCTGGCTACCAGAACTGTTGGAGTCGGGTGGCCGATTCCGGATTGACCGACCTCGGTGGCATCTGGCCCGAGCTGATAGCTCGTACTTGTTGGACGCTACTGGCCGCCTGGGCGTCGGCGTTCTGTGGTGTGAGGCCTCCGAGGTGGGGAGTGGCGACCACCCCGTCTCGGGATGCCAGCTGAAGTGTCGGGCGCTGGTCGGTGGCACGACCGACATCCATCGCCAACCCGCCGAGGTGTCCCGAATCGAGGGCATCGGCCACGGCGTCCTCGTCGACCAGCTCACCGCGCGACACGTTGACGAGACATGAGCCGGGCTTCATGGCCGCCAGCTCGGCCCGGCCTATCAGGTCGACCGTGTCGGGCATCGCCGGCGCGAGCGGCAGGACGTAGTCGGACACGGCGAGCAGATGATCGAGAGAAACTTGCTCGAGGCGGGAATCGGCGACCGTGGTGTGGGGATCGTGGACCAATACCTGGAGCCCCAGCGAGCTCAGAATTCCCGCCAAGTAGGAACCGATCGCTCCGTAGCCGATGATGCCGGCGGTGCTGCCGCTGAGCTGCGACCCCGGACGCTGCGGTGGCTCCTGCCCCGACCGGTAGTCAACAGTGGAGTCGCTCACGTGGCGGGCCAGGTCGAGCATCAGGGAGAGCGCCAGCTCGGCGGTCGACGCCACGAAGCTCTTGTCGGCCTGGGCCACGAGCACCCCGGCCCGGCTGGCTGCCTCGACGTCGACATCGCTGATGTCGACCGCGCATCTCAGAAACGCCAGCAGCCGAGGTGATTGCTCGAACAGTTGGGCCTCGCCAGCGGTCGAGCGGTGCGAGACGATCACGTCGCAGTCGGCCGCGGCCGCGATCAACTCGTCGGTGGTGAGGTTGCGGTCGGTCTCGTTGACGACGACCTCGGCCACATCGTGAAGCTCGGGAAGCGCCCGCCCGTAGTAGGCGGCGAGGTCTTCGGAGTTGTGGGTGACGAAGACTCGGAGCACTATTCGACCATAGCCCGCCTCAACTCTCGTCGGCCTCAGTGAGTTCCAACCGCAGCGATGCCGAATTCATGCAGTAGCGCTCGCCGGTGGGTTGTGGGCCATCGGGGAACCGGTGACCCAGATGGGCGCCGCAACTCGCGCAGACCGCTTCCTCTCGCACCATTCCGTGGGAGGTGTCGGAGTGGATCTTCACCACGTCGGGGCCGACGGCGTCGAAGAAGCTCGGCCAGCCCGAGCCCGACTCGAATTTGGTGTCGCTGGAGAACAGGGCGGTGTCGCACACCACGCAGTGGTAGGTGCCGTCGTCGTGACAGTCCCAGTATTCGCCGCTGAAGGCCTGCTCGGTGCCGGCCTCCTGGGTCACGGAGAACTGAGCCGGTGTGAGGCGCTGGCGAAGTTCGTCGGTGTCGTGTCGTATCTCGGTCATGTCTGACCCTCCGGTGGTGGGGTGCCGTCGATCGTCGACACCATGAGAACACACTTGCAGCCGATGTTGGTCCCGCCTGATCCGCAAAAATTCCTTCAGGGAAGGTCGAATTGCCACGCACTGAGTTCGTAGACGCTCACGAAGCCGACGCTCTCGGCCAGGCGCCGCGAGGCCTCGTTGGAGCCGTCGCAGCGGTAGAGCGGGTGGAAACCCTGATCGAGCGCGGCCTGGGCCACGCTGGCCACCACCGCTCGGCCCAGCCCAGTCCGGCGATCGGTCGGGGTGGTGACGACTCCGATGTCGACGAAAGCGGGCACCGAATCCCAGGGGATCCAGCTCCCGTAGGCCGCCGGCCGTCCGGCTTGGTCGATCAGGAACTCAATGTGGGGATCAGGTTCGTTGATATCGATCTCCGCAGCATCGAGATCGTCGTCGGGGTTGGTGTCGACCAACTGGCGAAACACCGCCATGTCGTGCGACTTGGTCGGGTCGACCACCATCGCGGTGAATCCGGCGGGCAGGGGAGAGGGGCACACTCCAGTGTCGGCGAGCACGTGAACCAGCCCTCGGCCTTCGTGGGACGCGCTGCTGGCGAATCGGGCTTCGGCTTGGTCGATCGTCAGAGAGACTGCGCGGTCGATTCCGTCGAGCAATTCCTCGACTCGGTCGACGATCGACGGGTCGCACCAGAGAGTGGTCGAGAGGCTGTTGTGGTAGATGCTGCAACGGCCTGACCCGGCTCGTGCTTCGAGTCCCACGACCATGGTCCCGATTTCGGACAAGGCCCCGGTTCGGAGACCGAGCAGTCCGGTGAGCCCTCGGAGGAGAGCGGCATGGGCCGAGCCGTCGGGTGTCGGGTGGTTTGACATGAACAGAGTTGGGTTTGGTCCTTGCATCGAACGGGTGTTCGCACTTACACTACTGTCATTCGTTCGTGTCGGTGGGTGCTCTGCCAGAGAGTGTCACACCCTCTTCCTAAGTTGGGCACCAAGTCCAAATCCCCCCACCACAAGATCCGCAAACCTCCGTCGGTCCCGGCCATCGGACAACGAGAAAGCACCACAAACACATGGCTCAGCGAGACAAGTCGTCTGCTCGTAGCAAGATAACCGATCGAGACAAGCCGGTAGATCGAGACAAGGCGCTCGAGATGGCGCTCGGTCAGATCGAGAAGCAGTTCGGTAAAGGTTCGGTCATGAAGATGGGCGAGAACGCATCGCTGGGAATCGAATCGATTCCCACCGGGGCTCTCGCTCTCGATCTCGCCCTCGGCATAGGCGGCCTTCCTCGGGGCCGTGTCACCGAGATCTTCGGTCCGGAGGCTTCGGGCAAGACCACGCTCGCCACCCATGTCGTGGCCGAGGCCCAACGCAATGGCGGCAAGTGCGCCTACATCGATGCCGAGCACGCCATGGATCCGGTCTACGCCAAGGCCATCGGTGTCGACATCGATGAGCTTCTGATCTCCCAGCCCGACACGGGTGAGCAAGCGCTCGAGATCGTCGACATGTTGATTCGTTCCGGTGCGCTCGACGTGATCGTGATCGATTCGGTGGCCGCGCTCACCCCACGGGCCGAGATCGAAGGCGACATGGGCGACACTCACGTCGGCCTCCAGGCTCGGCTCATGTCGCAGGCCCTACGCAAGCTCACCGGCAACCTCAGCAAGTCACAGACGGTCTGCATCTTCATCAACCAGCTGCGCGAGAAGATCGGCGTGATGTTCGGTTCGCCCGAGACCACCCCGGGCGGTAGGGCGCTCAAGTTCTATTCGTCTTGCCGGCTCGACATCCGCCGTATCGAGGCCATCAAGGACGGTGTCGAAGTCGTCGGCAACCGCACCAGGGTCAAGGTCGTGAAAAACAAGTGCGCTCCTCCGTTCCGGCAGGCCGAGTTCGACATCATGTACGGCGAGGGCATCTCCCGTGAAGGTTCGGTGCTCGACCTAGCGGTCGATGAGGCCATCGTCAAGAAGTCCGGAGCTTGGTACACCTACGACGGCGAACAGCTGGGTCAGGGCCGCGAGACCGCCAAGAAGTTCCTCAAGGACAACCCGGAGCTGATGGTTGAGATCACCGATCGGGTCTGGAAGACCGTAATGCCCGAACCCGAGCCCGAGCCCGAATCAGACGTCGACACCGATGCGGTGGCGGAGGTCGAAGACTTCTCCGACGCCGACGACATGCCGATCAATCTCGACGACTGACGAGGCTTCCCCCGGTCATCGGGCCCAGCGGTATCCTTGCGCCCGTGAAACGGTCGTATGTGATCCGCACCTTCGGATGCCAGATGAATGAGCACGACTCGGAACGAATCGCCGGCCTTCTCGAAGCCGACGGCATGGAACGTGGCGACGACCTCGCCGACGCCGATGTGGTGGTCCTCAACACCTGCTGCATCAGGGAAAACGCCGACAACAAGCTCTATGGCGCCCTCGGCAACCTCAAGACGCTGAAGGAAAGCAACCCCGGCATGCTGATCGCCGTGGCTGGATGCCTGGCCCAGAAGGATCGTGATCTGATCCGGGAACGAGCCGGGCATGTCGATGTCGTGTTCGGCACCCACAACGTGAGCCGGGCCGCCGATCTACTCACCCAAGCATCCGAACACGGGCCGGTGGTCGAGATCCTCGAGGCCGTGGCCCGCGACGACGAGGAGGCCTTCCCGTCGGCGCTGCCGACGCGCCGCGAGGTCGATCATGCGGCCTGGGTCACCGTTCAGATCGGCTGCGACAACAAGTGCGCGTTCTGCATAGTGCCGGCTGTCCGCGGACCCGAGATCAGCCGGCCGTTCGGTGATCTGATCGACGAGGTCGAGAGGCTCGCGGCCGATGGCGTCAGCGAGATCACCTTTTTGGGCCAGAACGTCAACAGCTACGGCCGCGACCTTGCTCTGGCGCGCCGAGGCACTCCGGCCAACGACGACGAGTGGATGTGTGGTGCCTCCTGGACCGCCGACCGCCGGGCCCGGCCGCTGTTCGCCGATCTGCTTCGAGTCGCCGGCGAAGTCGACGGCATTCACCGCATTCGATACACCAGCCCCCACCCGAAGGACATGCGGTCCGACACGTTCGCGGCCATGGCCGAAGTAGAGGCGGTGTGCGAGCACCTCCACTTCCCGTTGCAGTCCGGTAGCGACCGGATCCTCGCCGCCATGCACCGCGGGTATACCGCTGAGCGATATCTCGAGCGGCTCGCCGAGGCACGCAGCGCCATTCCCGGCCTGGCGGTCTCGACCGACATCATTGTCGGTTTCCCGGGCGAGACCGACACCGACTTCGAAGCAACTCTGGCCGTGGCGGCCATCGCCCAGTTCGACAGTGCCTTCACCTTCATCTTCTCTCCTCGGCCGGGCACCGAAGCCGCAGCTCTCGAGTCCGATTTCGTGCCCCACGATGTGGCCGTCGAGCGATACGAACGACTCCGGCTGGTGATCGAACGTTCGAGCATCGCCGCCAACCGGACCAGGGTCGGGATGATCGAGGAGATTACGGTCGAGGGGATCAGCAAGAAGGACTCCTCCATGACCACCGGGCGAACCCGGCGCAACGCTCTCATCCACTTCCCGACCGATCAGCCCATCAAGGTCGGAAGCTACGCCCGGGTGGAGGTACTCGAGGCCAGCGTCAACCATCTCAAAGGCCGATTGGTCGAGAAGACGATCCCGGCCCGACATCGCACTCGCATTGCGGTGGCGGCCGGGTGAGATGATCGTGGACTCGCAGCACGAACTCGGACCCGGAGTGAGCTTGGTGATCGGCGACGAGGCACTCGTCGATGTGGGCGAAGCCGACAAGGTCCACGATGTCATCGGCCATCTGAAGCCACACCGGCCCGGGCGCGACATCATGGTGCTGCATCACCCGGGGCCGGAATCCGATTCGGTGGTGGCTCAGGCCGACCGCCTCATGTGGATGAACGGACGCTGCGGCGCTCCCGAGTTGATTGCCAACGGGCGCTCCGACGACGGAGCGGAGTCTGTGGTCATCCGGGTACCCGCCATGGCGATATCGGCAGCGAGCCCTCAGCAGCCCGTCGGCCCGGAGACGCTGGCCCAACTGCTCGGTGAGTCGCTCCGTCTGATCCACTCGATTCCGGTCGACGACTGTATTTTCGAATCGATGCCCGAAGCCTGGATGTCGATCGCGTCGTCCAACGTTGCCGCCGATTCTCTGGATTCGGCAGCCGATGGCCCCTATGCCAGCGAAGAGCCGGCACGTCTTCTGGAGATTCTCAACGAATTGCTTGAGGCATCTGTCTCCGATCGTGGCCAACCGGTCTTCATCCACGGTCACGCCACTCTCGGCCACACCTGGCTGGCGCCCGACGGTTCGGTGTCGTTCACCGGCTGGCAACGGGCCGGCCTCGGCGACCGCCACCACGACCTCGCGGTCGCGGCATCGTCGCTCACCAACGCCTTCGGGCCGGCGGTGGTGCCACCACTGCTGGAGTCCTACGGGTTCGATCAGATCGACCTGCGCTCGCTCGACATGCACCAGCTTTTGGTCTACCTGGCGGGCGCGGCGCGGTGACAGCGGCCGGATCACGCGCCGAACGACCGCTCGTGATCCTCGGCCCCACCGCCTCGGGCAAGTCGACGGTGGCGATGGACATCGCCCGAATCGTCGATGGCGTGGAGCTGGTGTCGATCGACTCGATGCAGGTGTATCGAGGGATGGACATCGGCACCGCGACCCCCACGCTGGCCGAGCAGCAGCTTGTGCCTCACCACCTGATCAACATCGTCGACGCCGACTCCGATTTCACGGTCGGAGAGTTCCAACGGCTTGCTCGCGAGGTTCTCACCGACATCGTCGGGCGAGGCGGTGTGCCGATTCTGGTCGGCGGCACCGGGCTCTATCTGCGAGCGGTGATCGACGACCTCGAGATCCCCGCCCGGTTTCCCAACATCAGAGCCGAACTCGAGGCCGATCCCGACACCGATTCGCTCTACAGCCGACTCCTCGACCTCGATCCGGTGGCCGCGTCGAGAATTGAATCCAACAACCGTCGACGGACCATCCGGGCCCTCGAGGTCTGCCTCGGTAGTGGCCGACCGTTCTCGTCATTTGGTCCGGGGATGGAGGCCTACCCGAAGAATCGATTCGTGCAGGTCGCCCTGCACCGCCCGAGAGACGAGGTCAACGAGCGCATCGCCAACCGCTACCGGAAGCAGATCGCCGATGGCTTCCTCGACGAAGTCAAGGCGTTGTCCTCGACGGGATTCAGCAGCACTGCTTCACACGCCTTGGGCTATCGCGAGCTTCTGGCCCACATTCAGGGCGATTGCACCCTCGACGAAGCTCTTGAGTCCGCCGTCAATCGGACCTGCCGGTTCGCCCGCCGACAGGAGCGATGGTTTCGCCGTGATCCACGAGTGAATTGGGTCAAGGCTCCTGCCGATGGCAACGATGTGACGACTATCTGGGATGAGGTTCGCAGAAGTCCTGCATGACTCGCCCCGGAACCTGCGAGAATGGACGACCATGGCCGAGCGTCTCTCGAAACACCACGGACTGGGCAACGATTTCCTTGTCGCGCTCACCGACAGGCTTCCTCTCGACGCCGCCACGAAGGCCGTTTCTTGGTGCGATCGTCGGCGGGGGATAGGGGCCGACGGCCTGATCTTCGGTATCTCCACGGCGGGCGGTGGCACGTCCATGAGACTTCTCAACTCCGATGGAAGCCCGGCGGAAGTGAGTGGTAACGGATTGCGTTGTCTGGCTCATGCCGTGGCGATCGAGCGGGGCGTTCCCCACATCGAACTCGACGTGTCGACTCCGGCCGGCGTTCGACACTGTTCGGTACATGCGTCGGGCGAATTGTCGACGGTGGTCGTCACGGTCGATATGGGCATCGTGTGTCCCGGTCCCGATCCCGACACCGGTGATCTGGTGGCGGCAGTCGGAGAGCCGCTCAGCTCGGTGAAACGGTGGGACACGGGAGATATCGGAAATCCCCACGTGGTGTTCGAGGTCGACGACCTCGACGCTATCGATATCGCCTCGACCGGAGCCGCCGTCGAATCGCACTTCGAGGGTGGGGTCAACGTCCATTTCGTGAAGATCACCGGCCAGAATCAGCTCGAACTGCGAGTCTGGGAGCGTGGATCGGGCATCACCCGGGCCTGTGGCACCGGCGCCACCGCGGCTGCAGCGATCTTCCAGCGCTGGGGCCTGGTGGGGCCGAAGGTGCGGGTGTCGATGCAGGGTGGCGAAGCCGTAGTAGATCTGTCCGGCCCCACGACCCTCACCGGGCCGGCTACCCATATCGCCAATTTCGAGATGCCAGATGGTTGACAATACGTTCGACGAACCAGTCGACGACGATCCCATCGACACTGCGGACCTGCCGACCGGCGATTCCATCGACGATGACGACGACGCGACCCATCGCGGCGCGTTCGGCGAGTTCGGTGGTTCCACCGGGGGACTGATCGAACGCACTTTTCGTGAGCGGATCGTTCTCGTGGGTGTTTCGCTCGGTGGCCAGGACCCGGACGAGACCGATGCATCACTCGACGAACTGGCCCTTCTCGTCGACACTGCCGGCGCCGACGCGATCGATCGTGTGGTTCAGCGCCGCGTGTCGCCCGACCCGGCCACGTTCATTGGTTCGGGCAAGGCCGAAGAGATCCGGGAGCTAGCCGAGCTGCATGATGCCGACACCGTCGTGTTCGACGACGAACTGAGTCCGGCCCAGCAGTTCAATCTCGAGAAGATCCTCGGCCGGTCGGCGCTCGACCGGACCGCGGTGATCCTCGACATCTTTGCTCAGAACGCCAGCACTCAGGAAGGCAAGGCACAGGTCGAGCTGGCGCAGTTGCGTTACCGACTTCCGCGGCTTCGCGGTTCGGGTGGCCGACTGAGCCAGCAGGGTGGCGGCATCGGAACTCGAGGCCCCGGCGAAACTCAGCTCGAAGTCGATCGTCGGCGTCTGGTCCGGCGGGTTCACAAGCTCGAGGCCGACCTGCGCAAGGTCCAAGCCCACCGTGAGACCCAATCGAAGGCTCGCTCACGTACCCGCAACCACGCCGTGGCTCTGGTGGGCTACACCAACGCCGGCAAGTCGTCGATTCTCAACGTGATGACCGAGTCCGATGTGTTGGTCGAGGACCGTCTGTTTGCCACACTCGACGCTACGACTCGTCGCTTGACGCTGCCGGGCGGTGAGAACGTATTCGCCACCGACACGGTCGGCTTCGTGCGAAAGTTGCCGCATCAGCTGGTCGACGCCTTCAAGACCACCCTCGATGTTGTTCGCGACGCCGACCTTCTCATTCATGTGATCGACGGGTCGGGGCCCGATCCCGAAGGCTGCATCGATGCGGTTCATGGCGTGCTCGAAGAGATCGGTGCCGGCGACGTTCCCGAGCTGAAGGTCTTCAACAAGTCTGATCTCGGCAATGGCTCCACGGTGCTCGTCGACTCTTACGAGGGTTCGGTGTCGGTGTCGGCCCACACCGGAGACGGAATCGAAAAGTTGATCGAGGTCATCGGCGATCGTGTTCGCACCATGACCGAGACCGCCGACCTTCTCGTGCCCTGGGATCGTGGCGACATACTGGCGGCTGTGCACCGCGAGGGGCAGGTCTTGAGCGAGTCGGCCGGCGACACCGGAATGACCATCAGAGCCCGATTGGAGCCGGCGTCTCTGGGCGCCCTTCGTGAGTATCTGGTGACGGCCGACGGACCGAAGGAGTGAGCCGGTGAGTTTGGGTTTCGTTCCGCCGGCCTATCCCTACGACCTTCTCGACGAGTTGCGGGCCGTCGCCAATCAGCTTCCCGGAGGTTCGATCGACTGCTCGATCGGCGCCCCCTTTGATGCGCCGCCGGCCATGGTGGTGGCCGCCCTCGGTGACTCCGACAGCGAGCGGGGATATCCGCCGTCCATCGGCAGCATCGAGTATCGGCGGGCCGCTGCCGAATGGATGAGCCGCTGCTTCGACATCTCGGTCGATCCGGCCACGGAAATCGGGGCCTGCATTGGCACCAAGGAGTTCGTGGCAGGAACTCCCCATATTCTGAAGCTGCGACGGCCCGATCTCGACACAGTCCTGTATCCCTCGGTGTCCTATCCGTCCTACGAGATGGGGGCGACCTTCGCCGGATGTCGGGCCGTGGCGGTGCCGGTCGACGACCAGTGGCGTATCGACTTGTCGGCGATCGATCCGGCCGACGCCGCCCGAGCGTTGTGCTTGTGGGTCAACACCCCAGGCAATCCGGCCGGCGGGCTCGATGACCTCGATGCCGTGGCGAATTGGGGAAGATCTCACGACGTGCTCATTCTCAGCGACGAGTGCTACGCCGAGTTCACCTGGGACGGCCCTCCCCGTACTGCGCTCGCCGGTGGATCCGACGGCGTGTTGGCGGTGCATTCGTTGTCGAAGCGGTCGAATCTGGCTGGCGTTAGAGCCGGCTTCTACGCGGGAGACGCCGATCTCGTCGGCTATCTGCGGGAGGTTCGCAAGCACGCTGGGTTCCTGGTTCCGGGTCCGGCTCAAGCGGCCGCGGTCGCGGCCTGGTCCGATCAGGATCATGTCGACCTTCAACGTCGCCGTTATCACCGCCGGCTCGAGATGGGCGCCGAATTGCTGGCGGCCTTCGGGGCCCCGGCGGCGCTTCCCGGGGGCGGGTTCTACCTTTGGGCCGAAGCGCCCGGCGGCGACTCCTGGTCGTTGGCAAGGGAACTCGCGGCGCGTGCTGGGGTGATCGTCAGCCCAGGTGAGTTCTACGGTGGGGCCGGCGCCAGCCGGGTGAGGCTGGCTGCCGTCCAGCCCGAAGAGCGGCTGGAACTGGCTCTCTCACGCGTGTCCGGATCGTGAACAGGTCGTCGCTTCCTCCTCCGCCCTCGCGAGCGGCATATCTTCCACCTCCCGAAATCCCGGGGCGGTCCCAGCAGAGATGGGTGTGGATCGGTGGGATCTCGGCGGCGTTTGGTGTCGTGGCGGTGGTGGTGTGGGTCGGATGGCAGTTCTTGGCCATGTCCAATGAGGTCGACGGGTTCATCAGGTCGTCTCCCGAGTCGGTTGACGAGTTCGTGATCGACCATCAGGTCGACTGGACAGTGTTCGTGGAACCCAACGAGGCTTCGCTCACCGGGGTCAGGTTCCGTATCTGGGATGTCGAGGCCGGCCGGGAGGTACCTCTGAGTCCGTATGGCGGTTCGTTCTCCTACGGGTTCCCGTCTCACAGCGGCCGTGCCGTCGCCACGGTGTCGCTCCAACCGGGCACCTACGCGATTCAGGTCGAAGGCGATGGACTGGAGCTGGCCGTGGGTGCCAGCCCGGCCGGGCGACTGGTCTGGATGCTGGTGGGTGGTCTGATGATCGGATTGCCCCTGGTGATCGGCGGGGGTGTGGTGGCGATCGTGTCGGCCCTGCGACAGAGCCGGCGACGCAACCGTCTGACCGCCCCGCCTCAATCGTCGGCCTGGTCGTCAGGTGAGTGGCCCACCGGCGGGCGATAGTGTGCCGCCCATGTCAGATCACGACTCCTCCAGCCCGACTCGGTCCCGCCTGGAATCCGACATAGAGAGCCTGTGGGCCCAACGCGAGACGCTCGATCGGTTTGATCCCGATGTCATCGCCACGGTGCACGAGGCGATCGATCTTCTGGACACGGGCCGGGCGCGAGTGGCGGAGGTCGAGGCCGACGGCAGTGTCGGGGTCAACCAATGGTGCAAGTACGCCGTTCTGTTGCTTTTCAAGATCTCGCAGATGGAAACGATCGAGGACGGCCCGTTCGAGTACGCCGACAAGATCCCGTTGAAGTCCGACTACCAAGCTCGGGGGGTGAGAGTGGTGCCGGGCGCTTCGGCCCGCTGGGGTAGCTATCAGGCCCCCGGGGTCGTGATGATGCCGAGCTACATCAACATCGGCGCCTACGTCGACGCCAACACAATGGTCGACACCTGGGTCACGGTCGGCTCATGCGCTCAGATCGGCAAGAACGTGCATCTCTCGGGTGGAGTGGGCATCGGGGGAGTGCTGGAGCCGGCTCAGGCTGCTCCGGTGATCATCGAGGACGAGTGCTACATCGGTAGCCGCTGCATCGTCGCCGAAGGGGCACGAGTCGGCGAGGGCACTGTCCTCGGCGCTGGCGCAGTTCTCACCGGCTCGATCCCGGTGATCGACGTCGAGACCGGCGAGGAGCTGTCGAGAGGCGAGATCCCGGCGTGGTGCGTGGCGGTGGCCGGAACCCGATCCCGTTCGTTCCCCGGCGGCGAGTTCGGTCTGCCGACCGTTCTCGTCATCAAGAGGCTGAGCGAGGGGCAGCGCCACGACAAGTCGGCGCTCAACCAGATTCTGCGCGACCACGGCGCGGCCACCTGATGCGGGCCGAAGTTCGATGAGCCGCCTGCCGTCGGGCGATCTGTTCGCCCTGACCGCCGCCTTGGTCGACATTTCGTCGGTGAGTCACTCCGAGCAGCCCTTGGTCGACCTGCTCGAATCCGAATTGCGGCTTCCTCATCTCACCGTCGACCGAGTCGGCGACAACCTGGTGGCGCGCACCTCTCTCGGTCGGGAGCGTCGATTGATACTCGGCGGTCACACCGACACCGTGCCACCGGCCGGCAACGACCAGGCGTCGATCGACGGCGACCGGCTCTACGGAGTGGGTTCGGCCGACATGAAAGGTGGTCTGGCGGTGCTCCTCGAGTTGGCTCGCAACGTGCGCGAACCGGCGGTCGATGTCACCTATGTCATGTACGCCCGAGAGGAAGTGGCAATCGCCCACAACGGCCTGCGTGAGATCGTCTCGGAGCGCCCCGACCTGCTGGAGGCCGACGCCGCTCTGCTCGGCGAGCCGACCAACGGCACGATCGAAGCCGGATGCCAGGGCACCATGAGGCTGAAGATCACCCTGGTCGGGGCACGAGCTCATACGGCGCGCCCGTGGATGGGACGCAATGCCGTTCACCGGTTGGCTCCGCTGCTCAACCTCATCGACTCGGCGGACTTGCGCCGACCGGTGGTGGAGGGCTGTGAGTATCGCGAGTCGGTGCAGGCCGTAGGGGTGAATGGTGGAGTGGCTGGAAACGTGGTGCCCGACGAGGCCGAGCTCGTGGTGAATCACCGGTTTGCGCCGGATCGTTCGCCGGACGAGGCCGAGACCTATCTGCGGGGACTGCTGGCCCCGGCCTTGGAGCCCGACGATCTCGTCGAACTGACCGACATGTCTCCGGCGGCTCGCCCCGGCCTCGACGATCCGCTGTTCTCGTCGCTGATTCAACGCAATCAGCTCGACGTGAGAGCCAAGCTCGGCTGGACCGACGTGGCACTGTTCGCAGCGAGCGGCGTGCCGGCCTCGAACTTCGGGCCGGGCGACCCCACATTGGCCCACACGCCCGGTGAGTACGTCGAGCGGGCGTCGCTCGAGTCGACGTACGCGGCGCTACGAGATCTGCTCGAATCGGGCGTGTGAGCGGCGTTCGATCAGAGCTTGCGCATGACGGTGACAACCCGGCCGTAGATCGTGACCTCGGCTGGGTCGAAGACCATCTCCGACAGGCTCTCGTTGGACGGAACGAGCACCACTGACCCGTTGCGACGCTGAAGTGTCTTGATGGTGGCCTCATCGCCGGGGATGCCTGCGATGACGACATCGCCGTCGGTGGCGGTGTCCTGGCTGTGACAGACCACGAAGTCTCCGTCGAAGATGCCCATCTCGATCATGGACTCACCGCGTACTCGCAACATGAAGAGCTCGCCGCCGCCGGTGAGGTCGGCCGGCATCGGGACGAGTTCTTCCACGTTCTCTGCTGCCAACACATCGGTGCCTGCCGCGACATCGCCCACGAGCGGGACGTGGCGGACCGGGCCGCGGTCGACGCTTTCACCACTGGCAGCGTCGTAGCGGACCTGAATGGCGCGGGGCTTGGATGGATCTCGGATCAGGTATCCGGAATCGCGGAGATTGTCGAGGTGTGACTTGACGGTGGCCGGCGACTTGAGGCCCACGGCGGCACCTATCTCGCGAACCGAGGGCGGGTAGCCGTGTTGGGTCTGGTGTTCGACGATCACGTCGAGTATCTGCCTCTGACGAACAGTGAGTGTGTCGGACATCTGTTTCCTCCGTGGCGGCCGGTGAGACCTTGTGGTGTTGTCGGGTGAGGCTGCCGATTACGGGTTGACAGCGAACGAATGTTCGTATTGGATGGGTGACGAACGATTGTTCGACGCACACATGTTCGCCAAACATTCGTTCGGAGTCAAGTACCCGCTCGAAATTTCTCGAAGGTCTGGCCCGGCACCCCGGCCAATGTCACACCCCAGGAGCAAGCTTCAGATCATGACCGCAACCCTCACCACTCAGCCCCACCAGATTCCGGCACCCGTTGCTGCCTCGCCACGACTCGCCCCCGAGATATACCGGGCCCGGCGGCTAGCGGTTCTCGCCCTGGCGATCGGCTTGATCGTCGGCACCGCCGTCGGTCTGGTGTCAAACGGAAACCAAGCAGGGGCCAGTTTGGGCGACCACGCCGCTGACGATGCGCTGGTCGTCACGGTCATGCCCGGCGACACCCTCTGGCAGATAGCCCGGAGCCTCTCGCCAAACAACGATCCCCGTGGCCTGGTTCACGACCTAGCGTCGATAGCCGGCGACGGGCCGATCCAGCCCGGCCAGCAACTGGTCATTCCCCGATCCGTCCTCGACTGAGTTCGTGGTCCGACAATGGCGGTCTGCCGGTCAGTTCCGGAGGTAGCGGGCAAACAGCATCCCGTCGTGTTCCAGCAGACGCTCGAGGCTGAAACCGAGATCGGCGACATCGGGTCCGCCGCCGACGATCCGGCGGGAGTCGCCGGCCACGATGCGAGGCGAGATCGACATGCAGAACTCGTCCACCAGCCCGGCGGTCGCGAATTGGGCATTGAAGCTCGGTCCGCCCTCCACCAACACGACCTCAGCCCCCTTGGCCGCCAGCACAGCGAGAGCCGATGCCGGAGTGGGGCGGCTCTGAGGGGTCTTCACCACCTCAGCCACCCTCGAGAGGGCCTCGATCCGATGCCCCGGCGAACTGTCGCCGGTGATCACCACTGCCCGGTCCTCGTCGTCGCCGGCCGCCAACAACGGGAGATCAGCTTCGAGTTCGAGCGATCCGCTCACCACGGCGAGTCGTGGCGCGGGCGAACGGCCGCCGGCCACCCGCGCTTGTCGGGTCCGATCGGTCGGGCTGGGTATCCGGTAGCGCTCGGCTCTGGCTGTTCCGGAGGCCACCAGGATCCAGTCGCAACTGGCTCGAATCGCAGCAAACACGGCCTTGTCGCCGGGCCCGCCGAGGCCCCCCGACACTCCGTCGATGGCGGTTGCCCCGTCGATGCTGGCGATCATGTTGATCATCACCCAGGGTCGCCCCGGCGGCGCCGGTCTTTCGTCCGACGTGTAGATGTCGAGCGGGTCGGCAGTGGCGATGGCGCTCGGAAAGAGTTGTCTCACCTGCCGACTCTACTGCCGGCCGACCCCTCGTGGAGGCTCTGATGGCCCTCCAGCGCCCGGATGTCCACAGAAGATCGGGGGTATCCACCGCGCGAGAGGCAGGGTGTGGATACTGTGCGAAATATCCACCCAGAATCCACACCTCATCCTCTTTTGGTTCACATGGTGATCGCCCTATGGTGCAAATCGTCGTGTCGGACAGGTCACTTGGATGGTGGTGGCGAATCGTCAAACTCGTGAGTCGAACCTTGCTCCTTGGGGGCCCCGCAGCAGATTTGTGCGGGGAAGCTGCGCCACTGGCGCTGCCCTCTGACCCGGGTCGGCCTGCCCGCACGACAGTTCTTTTCAACAGATAGGAGAGCCGGTTCATGGCGATCGCGGCCCAGAACACCGGTATTGGTATCACTCGCAGATTCACTCGTGAAGGGGTCGACCCCTACGACGAGGTCGTCTGGGAACGCCGCGATGCCAAGCTCACCAACTATCTCGATGGGTCGGTTGCCTTCGAGCAGCTCGACATAGAGGTACCCGAGGGTTGGAGCCAGAACGCCACCAACATCTTGGCTCAGAAGTACTTCCGGGGAACCCTGGGTACACCCCAGCGCGAGTCATCTCTGCGCCAAGTAATCCACCGTATTGTCAACCGCATCGTCGAGTGGGGCGATCGCGACGGCTACTTCGTCGATGCCGCCGAGTCGGCCACGTTCGTCGCCGAACTCACCTATCTGTTGCTTCATCAGCGGGTCGCGTTCAACTCTCCGGTGTGGTTCAACATCGGTGTCGAAGGCGTTCCCCAGCAAGCTTCGGCCTGTTTCATTTTGTCGGTCGACGACTCGATGAACTCGATCCTCAACTGGTACGCCGAGGAAGGCCGGATCTTCAAGGGTGGCAGTGGAGCCGGAGTCAACCTCAGTCGCATCAGGGCCTCGACCGAAGAGCTCAAGGGGGGCGGCACCGCCAGTGGCCCGGTGAGCTTCATGCGTGGCGCCGACGCTTCGGCCGGCACCATCAAATCGGGAGGAAAGACCCGTCGCGCCGCCAAGATGGTGATCCTCGACATCGACCATCCCGACATCGAAGAGTTTGTGTGGTGCAAGGCCCACGAGGAACGCAAGGCCCGTGCGCTCGAAGCCGCCGGTTTCGACATGAGCCTCGACGGCATCGACATTCACTCGATCCAGTACCAAAACGCCAACAACTCGGTTCGTGTCAACGATGAGTTCATGCAGGCTGTCGTCGACGACGCCGACTGGTCGCTCATGGCCAGAGGAGACAACACTCCCCATCGCGTGGTCAAGGCCCGCGAACTGTTCCGTCAGGTTGCTGATGCTTCTTGGCAGTGCGCCGACCCCGGCATCCAGTTCGACACCACGATCAACCACTGGCACACCGCTTCCAACACCGGGCGCATCAACGGTTCCAATCCGTGCAGCGAATACATGCATCTCGACGATTCGGCCTGCAACCTGGCGAGTCTCAACCTGCTGACCTACCTCGATGGCCCCGAGGACGAAGGGATCGACGGCTTCGATGTCGACGGCTTCGTTCATTCGATCAACGTGTTGTTCACGGCGCAGGAGATCCTCGTCGGCAACGCCGACTACCCAACCGAGTCGATCGGTGAGACCAGTCGGGCGTTCCGTCAGCTGGGCATCGGCTACGCCAACCTCGGCGCCATGTTGATGGCGTTGGGCTTGCCCTACGACTCCGCCGGCGGTCGAGCCGTGGCTGCGGGTGTCACCGCCCTCATGACCGGTCAGGCCTACCTCACCTCCACTCGCCTGGCTGCTCGTATGGGGCCGTTCTCCGGATTCCACGAGAATCGGGAGCCGATGCTCCGGGTCCTCGATCAGCACCGCAGCGCCACCGCGGAAATCGACGAAGACCTCGCCCCGACCCGCATACTCGAAGCCGCTCAGCGAGCTTGGGACGAGACCTGCGAACGGGCCGAGACCGACGGCGTGCGCAACTCTCAGGCTTCGGTGCTCGCCCCCACCGGCACCATCGGACTGCTGATGGACTGTGACACCACCGGCATCGAGCCCGATCTCGGTCTGGTCAAGTTCAAGCGCTTGGTCGGTGGCGGCACCATGAACATCGTCAACCAGACGATTCCCCGTGCTCTTCGTCACCTCGAATACTCCGACACCGAAGCCGAAGCCATCCTCGATCACATCACCGAACATCACACCGCCGTCGGTGCGCCGGGCCTGGCAGCCGAGCACCTGCCGGTGTTCTCGTGTTCGCTCGGCACCGACCCGATCCACTATCTCGGTCACATCAAGATGATGGCTGCGGTCCAGCCGTTCCTGTCGGGAGCGATCTCCAAGACCGTCAACCTTTCAGAAGAGGCCACGGTCGAAGAGGTCGAGCTTCTGCTCATCGAGTCATGGCGGCTCGGCTTGAAGGCGGTTGCTCTCTACCGCGACAACTGCAAGGTGGCCCAGCCGTTGTCCACCGGCGATGGATCGTCGAGCGACGCCGACGCCCCCGGCACCCAAGCGGCCGACAATCCGGTCGAGGTGGTCGAGCGCATTGTCGAGACGATCATCAACGAACCGGTTCGTGAGCGTCTGGCCAGGTCTCGTCACTCCCGCACCTTCGAGTTCAGGGTCGCCGACTGCAAGGGTTTCGTCACGGTTGGCGAATACAGCGACGGCCGCCCCGGCGAGATCTTCGTGCGTGTCTCCAAGCAGGGTTCGACCCTCGCTGGGATCATGGACGCCTTCGCCATATCGCTGAGTCACGGTCTGCAATACGGCGTGCCGCTGTCGGCATTCGTCGAGGCGTTCGTCGGCATGCGGTTCGAGCCGGCCGGCATGACCGACGACCCCGAGGTCCGCATCGCCAACTCGCTGATGGACTACCTGTTCCGGAAGCTGGCTGTGATGTATCTCGACCCCGACACTCGGGCATCAATGGGTATTCTCACCACCGACGAACGCACCCAGCCGACTTTGCCCGGCGTGATGGAGCAGGTCACCCCCACCGTTCAGGGCGGCGACATACCACCCGACCCGCCCACCGTCCCGTCGCCTTCTCAGCTGGTGGCACAACTTGAGTTGGGTGCCGACGACGCTCCGACAGAGCCTGCTGCGGTTGATCGTGCCAGCATCCGCCCGGCCCCGAAGGTCGCCCCATCGTTGGCCAACGCCCCGTTTTGCATGACTTGCGGAGTGCCAATGCAGCGTTCCGGAGCATGCTTCGTGTGTTCGGGCTGCGGAACCACCAGCGGCTGTAGCTGAATTTCGACCCAGCGGATAGATGACGTGTATCCAGCGTTTGATCAGGGTCCGTGGGTGAAGCACACGTTCAAGCCACGGAGAAGGGATACACCGGCGGATCGCCCCGCAAACGGTGTCAGTACCTGACAGCAGTTCAGCTTTGCGGAGCCTCCTCTAGGCCGTAATGATGGTCAACCTGACAGCGGCGGAGAGGAATGCGGACGTCATGGGGATTATCTCACAGACCGTCACCCTGCTTGAGAAACACTCGTTCGTTCCCGCACAGGCAGAGGCGGAGGAGATGACGGGAGGTTGGACACTGCGCGACCTCCTAATATCAGCGGCTGGCGCCGACCGTCTAGCGACACCGGTCGCCTACTGGGAGGGCCGCGAACTAAGGGCCGCCCTCAACGAGTCGTGGGTACTTCTCGAGGCGGTGATCGGTAGCGACTCTCGTGCTTGGTCGAATGAAAGCGATCGCAGCGCCATTGATGTCCGACGTGCATTGGAAGCGACGGTCGGCGATGTAGAGCCACCTGGCACTCTCAGGTTGCGACCCGGATCGACGACAGAACGGATTTCGACATGTCGCATCCCGTTCGTCCCAACAGTGGCCGCGGTGCAAGCTTGGATGCTGCTTGGCGATGGGGTGACAGTCACGAGCTTCATGGACCACCACGGCATAGGCGTCGGCCTGAGTTCGTGGGACCTGCTTGATCTGCTCGACCCGCATATCTCGACCGCTCCGATCCCAGAACCGCTAGTGGAGACTGCAACATCGATGAGAGAGCACATGGCAAAGCAGAAACCACCAGTCCAAGTGACGGCCAAATTCCTGCACCTCGTGGCTGACAGGTCGCCAGACGCGACAGTCGACATTGCCTCACGCTGGTCG
>JAJCXX010000018.1 GCA_029263195.1 Acidimicrobiales bacterium | reverse complement strand
TGACTCGGACCGCACTTTGAGTGCGGTCCGTTTCGCGTCTGGCGATAGGGTCCGGGCGGGCCTGTAGCTCAGTGGTTAGAGCAAGCGACTCATAATCGCTCGGTCGCGGGTTCGATCCCCGCCAGGCCCACTCTCCTGAGCTGGGGTGTTGCGTCCAATCGGACGGACCGGCTTCTCGGCCGACTGTGTGGGCGCAAGATCTGGTGTGCTGTCTGGTCGTAGTCTCGGTGGATGCGAATAGCGCTGCTTCAGCTCGTCAGCCAGGGGACAGATCGCGAGGCGAATCTGATCGCGGGTGTTGAAGCGTGTCGTGAAGCGAAGGCTCTCGGCGCCGATCTAGCGCTGTTTCCGGAGATGTGGAGCATCGGCTACACCTTCCCCAAGCAGTCGCTGCGCGATCCGGCTCCGAAACTCGAACCGAGTGGGTTCGCAGCCCATGCCGAGTCAGCGACCGGTCGATGGGTTGGCACCTATCGAGCACTCGCATCAGAGCTGGAGATGGCGATTGCGGTCACGTATCTGGAACAGACACCCACCGGATCCCGTAATTCGATGTCATTGTTCGACCGCTCCGGTGAGGAGGTGCTGCGCTACGCCAAGGTGCACCTGTGCGCGTTTCACAGCGAAGGCAATCTCGAGGCTGGAACGAATTTCCCTGTCGTCGATCTCGACACCGCAGCAGGCTCGGTTCGTGTCGGCGCCCTGATCTGCTACGACCGCGAGTTCCCCGAGGCGGCACGCCTACTCATGCTGGATGGTGCCGAGCTGGTGTTGATCCCCAACGCTTGCGGGATCGATGACAATCGAATGGCGCAGCTCCGGACCCGCTCGTTCGAGAACATGTTCGCCGTGGCGATGGCGAACTACGGAGCGCCACAACACAATGGTCGTAGCGTCGCATTCGATGGCATTGTCAACGACGAGAGCGGTAGCCCACGAGACCCGACGATCGTCGAGGCGGACGAGACGGCGGGGGTGGCGATTGCCAACATCGATTTGGATCAACTACGCGCCTACCGCGCTCGAGAGGTCTGGGGCCCGAATCATCGGCGTCCCGCCCTCTACGCTCCACTCTCTTCCGCGAACACCGACATCAATCGATGACGCCTCCCTGTGTCATCCGCTCGAGGTCGAGAAATTCGTTGACTTGATCCGGTGTGAGCCAGCCATTGTCGATCACCACCTCGCCGACGTTGCGCCCGGTTGCGAACGCCTCTTTCGCCGCGGCCGCTCCCTTGTCGTAGCCGATGTGCGGGTTGAGTGCAGTCACGACAACGATGTTTCGTTCCGCGAGGTGACGAGCGTGATCGACGTTGGCGCCGATCCCGTCGATGCATCGTCGACGGAACGCGTCGGCGGCGTTGGTCAGCAGCGAGATCGACTCGAGGAGGTTGTGTGCGATCAGGGGCATCATCACGTTGAGCTCGAAGTTGCCATTGGCGCCTCCCCAGGTGATGGCCGTGTCATTGCCGATCACCTGGGCGCACACCTGCATCATCATTTCCGACATGACCGGGTTCACCTTGCCGGGCATGATCGAAGATCCGGGCTGCAGCGCCGGTAGCGCGATCTCCGCGATGCCGGTGCGGGGTCCCGACGACAGCCATCGAATGTCGTTGGCGATCTTGAACAGGGACACCGCGACTGTCTTGAGGGCCCCTGATGTATTGACTGCGGCATCCTTGGCTGCTTGCGCTTCGAAGTGGTTGTCGGCCTCTCGGAATGCATGGCCGGTGATCTCAGCCATGTCCGCGATCACCGCGGGCGCGAATCCAGCGGGGGAGTTGAGACCGGTCCCAACAGCGGTACCACCCAACGCCAGTTCTTCGAGATCCGGTAGCACCGCCTCGATCCGGGCTGTGCCCTTCTCGACCTGGGTGGCATAGCCGGAGAACTCCTGGCCGAGCATCACCGGTGTGGCGTCCATGAGGTGAGTGCGACCGGACTTGACGACGTCGGCGAACTCGACCGACTTGGCTCGCAGCGCCATCGCGAGCGCGTCCATGGCCGGTAACAGCTCCTCGTGCAGTGCTGCAACCGCGGCAACGTGGATCGTGGTTGGGATCACATCGTTGGAAGACTGCCCGAAGTTGACGTGGTCGTTGGGATGAACTCGCTCGGCCCCGTCTTCGCCTGCGATCGAGATGCTGGCTCTGTTGGCGATGACCTCGTTAGCGTTGGTGTTGGTGGAGGTCCCGGATCCGGTCTGGAAGATGTCGAGCACGAACTGATCATCGAGAATCCCGTCTCGCACCTCGTCCGCGGCGGCGACAATGGCGTCGGCCCTGGTGGCATCTACGTGGCCTTGCGCCTTGGCCACGCGGGCGGCTGACCCCTTGACCAGTCCGAGCGCCCAGATGAAGCGACGGCTGAAGCGGAGCGGGGAAATCGCGAAGTTGTCGACCGCTCGTTGTGTGGAGGCGCCGTAAAACGCCTTGTCGGGGACCTCGACTTCCCCCATGGAATCACGTTCCGTACGCATGTAAATCCTCCGGTGGGGCAGGGGCGCGGCGGGCGCCTAAGCGGCTTCCTGTTCGGTCGTGCGGGCGACGAGGTCTCCGTAGAGACGTCGGTCGGCGAGGACATCATCGCTCGCCGTAGGGGAGGTTGCGACGGTGTGCGTGGGTTGAATCCTGCCGGCGACCCCCAATCCGACCAGTGCGACTGCGCTCCCCGCGACGGCGTCGATCACGTAGTGGTTCGCCGTCAGGACAACTGCGGCGGACATGAGCAGCGGCGAGGCGACGCCGAGAATCCGCAGCGGCGCAACCGGGTAGAGCACGAACACGACCAGTCCAATTGCGCCGGAGATGTACATCGCATTGCGAAGCAACCGGTAGCGGTCGTTGTCCGACCGGTAGAGCCAAACGAGGGTGGAGATGATCACCGGCCGGTGGCCTCGATGTTCATGGCCAGCGCGTCCTCGATGCGCAGCAGCGTCCTGCCGTGTGCGATCGCCTCGTCTGCGTTGGCCTCTGTGAGCCCCCGGACCAGGAAGTAAAGCGCAGCTCCCATGACCGCCACCACCTGCACGCTGAGATCCCGAAGTGATCGGTTGGATCTCAGCGACGCGAGCGAAGACCCCACGATTTCAGCCGGCCTGCAACTCGGTGATCGCTCCCAGCGTGGCGCCGGAGCGGATGGAATCGGCGACGTGCATGGCGACGTTGGCATCGGGATGGCTGTGCAGGGAGATGAGTCCTTGATCAGCGATCGTGTTGAGTACGGCGAGACGGTCGTGGGGCATCGTTGGGTGGGTGCCACCGACCCCGACCGGCGTTACATCCATATCGAGTGTTACGCGCGGGGGGTTTCGTGAACCAACATGTAAAGGCCAATCACTGGAGCGTTCACGTGCACACAGATCGAACCGTCGATACATCGCTGCGGGGTCGGGCGCTCATGGCCGAACCCCGCCTGAACAAGTCGACGGCGTTCAGCGTCGCCGAGCGGAGCGAGCTCGGCATTGGCGGGCTGTTGCCTGACCGGGTCGAGACTCTCGACGACCAGCTGGCGCGCACCTCGGTCGAATTCGATCGCCTTCACGATGACTTGGAGCGCCACGTGTACCTGCGGGCTCTCCAAGACCACAATGAGGTGCTCTTCTACCGGTTCGTACGCGACCACCTCACCTCGACCTTGCCGATCGTCTACACCCCGACGGTGGGGCTGGCGACCCAGCAATTCAGCCGGATCTATCGCCGTGCCCGCGGCCTGTTTCTGTCCTATCCGCAGCGTGATCGCATGACAGCGCAGCTCGACTCGATTGATGGCGATGTGGATGTGATTGTCGTGACTGACGGCGAACGGGTGCTCGGGCTCGGCGATCAAGGCGCGGGCGGTATGGCGATACCTATTGGCAAGTTGAGTCTCTACAGCGCGTTCGGTGGGATCGACCCGGCCCGAACGCTGCCGATCATGCTCGACGTCGGAACCAACAACGACGACCTGCTGAGCGATGGCTGCTATCTGGGTTGGCGCAACCCCAGAATCGGCGACGCCGACTACAGCTCATTCGTCGAGCAGTTCGTGACCACGCTCGACAAACGCTTCCCGGGCGTGCTCTTGCAATGGGAGGATTTCGCCGAGCGTCACGCCACGAGTCTGCTCCACACCTACCGAAATCGGATCCTAAGTTTCAACGACGACATTCAAGGGACCGCCGCGGTCGCGCTCGCCGCGATCCGGGCCGCGGTCAGGTCCAGTGGTGCACCGATGGCTGAGCAACGATTCTGCATCGCAGGAGCCGGCTCGGCCGGCACCGGGATCGCCGCCATGATCCGCGACGCTCTGCTCGCCGACGGCGTCAGCGAGCCGCTCCGTCAGCTGTTCATGCTGGACAGCAGAGGGCTCATCCATGACCGGCGCCCTGATCTCCAACCCCACCAGGCGGATCTCGCCCACCCCTTCGACGCCGTGAGCGGCTGGGCCGGAGCGGACCGGCCCGATGATCTCGCCACCGTGGTCTCCCAGAGCGAGGCCACGGTGCTGATCGGGGTTACGGGCCAGCCCGGAATCTTCACCGAACCGATTGTGGCCTCGATGCTGGCCACTGTTGAGAGGCCGATCATCATGCCGTTGTCCAACCCGACCAGTCGAGCGGAAGCGACGCCTGCTGATGTGTTGGCGTGGACCGATGGTCGGGCCATTGTCGCGACCGGCAGCCCTTTCGATGATGTGGTCCATGCCGGTGTGACACACCGAATCTCCCAGTCAAACAACGTCTACGTCTTCCCTGGCCTGGGTCTGGGGGCCGTCGCGGTGGGCGCAACCGCGATCAGCGACGGAATGCTGATGGCCGCGTCCTCGACGGTCGCCGACGCCTGCGGTGATCTCACACCAAACAGCGGAATCCTGCCGCCACTCGACGAGGTCCCTTCGGTGAGCGGCCGCATTGCATCAGCGGTCGCCCGCGTCGCAGTCGAAGAAGGACTCGCCGACGAAATGTCCGGCGCGGACATCGACCAGAAGGTCGCCACCTACCGTTGGTCGCCTTCCTATCCCACCGTGGCCCCATCCGACCGGCCGACCTGACCCGACTACGAGAGATCAGAAGAGGACAAATGAACCGAGACACGTATCCGACGATCAACGGTGACGAGCTGGGCTGGCTGAGCGAACAGCAGATGATTGAGGTCGATCGAGTCATGATCGATGACCTTCACATCGAGTTGGTTCAGATGATGGAGAACGCCGGCCGCAACCTCGCGAGATTGGTCCTCGACGTGTTCAAACCGGCCTCGGCGACTGTCTACGCGGGTTCCGGCGGCAATGGCGGTGGGGGACTGGTCGCGGCCCGCCACCTGGCCAACGCTGGCGTCGAAGTGGCGATCGTATTGACCCGCGCCGCCGACGACGTAGGCGGCGTTCCCGGGCACCAACTCGACATTCTTCGACGCATGGGTGTCACCGACAACGCACCCGGACGCGCCGATGTCGCGGTCGACGCACTGATCGGCTACTCGCTACGAGGTGCCCCACGCGGCCGCACGGCCGAGCTGATCGAGCGGATGCCCCAGGCCGCGGATGTTGTTGTCTCATTGGACACACCGAGCGGTCTGAACGTCACGACCGGCGAGACGCCCGGCATTGCCGTTGAGGCCGATGCCACGTTGACCCTCGCCCTGCCGAAGCTGGGACTGCGCAGCGCCCGCGAGGTCGGCGACCTCTATCTCGGCGACATTGCGGTTCCGCCCCAGGTCATGCGTGATCTCGGCGCTCAGCCGCCGCCCTTCGCCGAATCGTCGATCCTGCGAATCGCCCGATAGCAGTCCAGCGTCCTCAGCGACCGATTCGGACTTCCGCTTTGTCATCGCCTGATTGCCATGGCCAGCGCTTTTCGATCTCCAACTCCAGGGCCCAGCTCAAGAAGGTACGGATGGCGACGAGGAGCCCCAGTACGCCGAGACTCTCGAAGCTGGGCGATACCGCAACGGTCTTGATGATGTCGGCCGCGACGAGTATTTCGAGACCCAGAAGAAGTGAGAGGCCCAGGTCGACCTTGTACCGCCGGTAGGGGTATCCGTCATGGGCCAGCGTCGCATAGTGGTGCAGGAATCGGCCGGTGGCGATAGCGACACCGAGCACGATCACGCACACGCCGGCCACGTCGAAGGCGACACCAACGTCTTCGAACAGTTCCTCGATACGCGACAGGTCCTCGACGCCCGCGGTCTCGACGCCCAGAGGGATCTGGAACGGCATCAGCTGGCCACCAGATTCGGAAGCGACGTCCGCACCCGCCCACGTGCTCGGTGAAGCAGAACACGCTGGTTGGCTTCGGTGAGATCCATGACCTCGCAGGCTTCCGCGGCGGGCCGATCCAGGACGTCGCGCATGACGATGATTTCGCGGTACCGATCCGGGAGGTCGTCGATCGCGTCGAGGGTGCGTTCCACGTCGTCGCGAAGCTCCGCGATTCGGCCCGGCTCCACCCCCGTCTCGTCGGCGACGAGGTCGTGATCGCCGATGCCGACCGTCGGCTTCGCGTCGATCCTGCGCCACTGACGACAGGATTGGCGCCACAGGATCCCGAAGATCCAAGTGCTGAGCTTTGAGCGACCCTCGAAGCGGTCGATCCCGTTGAGCACACCCATCCAGGTGTCCTGGACTACGTCGTCGATCGACTCCGACGGCGCCCATCGGCGAGCAGCTCGCATTAGCGCTGGTTGCATTTCGGCGAAGAGAGTGTCGATATCAACGCTGGAGGGAGAGGATTCGGGATGTTCGGACATCGGCCGATCCTCTCCATGAACGGGGTGAGGCCGCTCCGCCTCAGCGGGGTGAGATCGACAATTCACCTCGATCTGCATCCGTCCAGTGGCTCCCGTAGCCGTAGGCGGCTAGTTGTAGGCTGGGCCGTCTGACTGACTGGTGACCTACGTGGAGACATCTGATTTCGATAGAGCATTGGAACCGCTGGTTACAAAGTTCGATCGGCCCGAACCGATGCCCCATCACGTAGTCCGCGACCGGGTGATGGCGCTGCTCCCGTCCGTGCCGACTGCGGTAACGGCGGTTGTCGCCCCAGCCGGGTTCGGCAAAACCACCTCGCTTGCGAGTTGGATCTCCTCGCTCGAGATCGAGACAACGTGGCTTCGCCTCGATGAGGCCGACCGCGATCCGGCCAGATTCGGGCGACACTTGGCTGAGGCAGTGAGCCAGTCGGTCCATGACCCGGTTTCACGGGTGGCCGCCGCGGCTCTGTGTGCAAGCTGCACCGTCGGCGCGGGCAGCCGGGTCACTCCCTTGCTGAACAGTCTCGCCGCTCGAGAACAGCCGCTGCACGTTGTGCTTGATGACTACCAGCACGCGGCGAGCCCCGAGGTTGATGAGGTCATCAGGTACTTACTTCTGCATGCACCACGAACGCTCAGAGTGTGTCTGAGCAGCCGATCGCAACCTGACCTGCACCTGACTCGACTCCGCGCGGCGGGCGACTTGACCGAGATCACCGCCACCGACCTCGCCCTCGACGTTGGTGAAATACGAGAGGTCATCAGACGCATCTCCGGGATGGAAACATCCGATCATGAAGCCCTGCAGCTCCAGCAGGCCACGGAGGGTTGGCCGGTGATGGTGGCATTGCTGGCGTACGCGATCGAGGCCAGGGGCGACACCAGCGTCTCCCAAATCCTCGCAGAAGCGGGCCGCGACCTCGACTCATACGTTCTCGAAGAAGTTCTGGCCTCATGCGACGGTCGTGCGATCGACTTCGTGAGGACCACCTCGATTCTCGACCAAGTCAGCGGGCCGCTGGCCGACGCGGTCTGTAGCGAATCGGGCGGCGGCGCACGCCTCGCTCAACTCGCCCGATCCGGTTTCCCACTCGAACCGCTCGAGACGGGCACCCCGTGGTATCGGTATCATCAACTCGTCGCGCTGACCCTCCGTGAGCAACTGACCAATACATCGCCGGGCGGACACATCCGCGATCTGCATCTGCGTGCCGCGGTTTGGCTCGAAGAAGCCGGCGCCACCGAGGATGCGCTCGACCATGCCCTCCTTGCCGAGGACTACGAGCGAGCTGCGAGGCTCATCGATCGTCGCTGGCTCGGCCTGGTCAACCAGGGCCAACTCGAGACGGTTCGTGGATGGCTGGACCGGATGTCAGAAGTGAGCATCGAGAATGATCCGGCGCTGGCTTTGGCGGCCGCGTGGACGAATCTCATGGCCGGCGAACTCGACCACGTGAGTCGTCCCCTGGCCGCCGCTCGCGCCTTCGCCGGCGACGAGCCGGTTCTGCCAGGGGCCGGATCGGTGGCCTCCGGTGTGGCACTTGTGGAGACGCAGTACTTTCGGGTCATCGGGCGGCTCTCCGATGCGTGCGACAGTGCTGAAGTCGCGCTGGGTCTCGAGGCCGAACCCGACGCTCCCGGACGGGCTCGAGCTCTGGCCTACGCCGGGGTCTGTCGATTCTGGAAGGGTCAGTTCGATCAAGCTTCGCGACTGTTGAACCATGCAGCCGGGGTTGCTGATCGGTTCGGGAATGGCATGGCTCGTCTCCTCGCCTTGGGCTATCTGGCGCTGATCGAGGCCGAACACAAGTCGAGTGACGGACTAGGAGCGATCGTGGCCGACGCCGAAGCTCTCATGGACGACGCAGGTCTCTACGTACATCCCACTGCGGCGCCGGCGCTTGCGGCCAGCGGGCTGCTTGCGGCCGCCGAGGACCGCCCTGATGATGCCCTGGCCAAACTGGAGGGAGCGTTGGCGGTGGCGTCGATCCAGGCCGAACCCGGCCTCTTGGCATATCTGAATGTGGCTTGCGCTCAACTTCTCGACAACCTCGGGCGCACTGAGGAGGCTGACCGTCGCCGGCTCGTCGCCAACGCCCTCTGTCGGCGTGCCGAGGATGTCGGATTCATTGCCGCCCGGTGCGGCGGCCATGGCGGTGAGGATGTGAGTCCCGATGTGACCCTGACTGGCCGCGAGATCTCTGTGCTGCAGCTGCTGAGTTCAAGCCTGTCAATGCCTGAGATCGGCCGCGAGCTGTTCGTCTCGCACAACACCGTCAAGACTCACGTGCAGTCGCTATACCGCAAGCTCGGCGTCTCGAAGCGGGAGGACGCAGTTCGGGTCGCGGCGACCCTGGGGGTGTCTTGATCCCGATCTGTGGGCAATGCGTCAGGTGTGTGTCGTACCGGCGAGTTCGCGAACACGCACGGTCTGGAATCGGATGACAAAGATGATGGTGGCGAGGCCCAGGGAGATGCCGAGCAGGTAAGTCGCGGCGGCGATTCTGCGCACCCCACCCAGCGCGGTGCCCCACTGAGCCGACCGTGTCAGGTCTTCGGGATCAAGACTTGGAATCGCGAAGGCCACGATGAAATGCGCGACTACTGCGAACAGTGAAGTCATCGCTCCGAGCATCATCAACATCATGAACGCCCGGCCGGTGAGAGGCATGCGCAGGGTCTGGACCGGGACGCCCATGTCTTCTTGCAACTCGCCGCCTCCCTCGCGAAATACGCCGAGAATGCGAGCGATCGCGAACGAGACGCCGGTGAAGACTCCAAAGAACCCGAGGAACACGAAGCCGGGGACGAGATGTCCAAGGGTGGCGATCAGGTCGGCGTCAGCGGGATCGCCGTCGGAAACCACCCCAGCTCGGACGAAGGCGAGAACCATCCCGACCACAAATCCGGTCAGGCCGAGTCCGAACATCGGTCGCCACATCCGGTCGCCCACCCTCTGGGCCGCGGTGGGTGGCTGTGCCACGTCCGTCGCCTCGAGCGCGAACTCGTCGCTGCGGGGTGTACCTACGGTCGTGTCTGAGGTGGTGGTCATCGGAGTTCTTCGGTTGGTCGGGTGAAGGCAACGGCGCGAAGACGGCTCGACTGGAAGCGCAACACATCAGCGATGGTCACGAGCGCCAGGACGATCCCCGCGAGCAGCAGACCGACGGCGACGTTGCGGAACGGGATCAGCCACACTGACCAGCTCATGAAGCTGGCCGGGGTGTCGGCCTTGGCGGCCACGACGATCGATAGCGCGAATTGGGTCAAGCCGGCCATCATGCCGGTCATCATCAGCGCGACGAAGGCTCGTGCCGTGGCTGGGAAAGGCAGCGTGGCGATGTTGATTCCTCCGGCCCGCTGGACTCGGGTGCCGCCTTCGCGAAGTGCGGCCAGAACTGTTCCCAGCAGGAAGCTGATTCCGCTGAGAATGAGTACTTCGCCGAGGAAGATCGTGCCGCCGCCCCATGCCGCCAGTTCTCGGAACGTTTCGGTGCCTGCTGTCTTCGAGGCTCGGACGAGTTGGAGGACCAAACCGGTGCTCAACGCGGCGACGCCCATCGCCAGCATCGGCGCCCACAGCCGGGACGCCATCTTGTGGATGGGCAACAGGCCCGGTGGGTCGTATTGTGCGGGCCCGTCGGCGGCGACGAAGTAGTCGCCCGGTTGGCCGGCGGCTCGCTGCCTGAGCCCAGCGATGGAGTCGACAATTGCGTCGACCCGCCCCCAGAGCCTGACAATGATCCCGACCAACACAATGGCGATGCCGATCTGGATCGCGCCGATGCCGAATACACCGAGACCGTCGGCGACGGCGCCAGCTTCGGCGGCACCGGTCGGGTCGGTGTCGAGTTCGTCGGCACGCACGAAGTCGAAGATGGCGGCGATGACCACCAACGTCAGCCCGACGGCGCCGACGAGTGGCCCGAATCGGCGTTGTGGAGCGGGCCGGTGGTCGTTGATGGGCTGGGCGGGTCGGAGCATTCCCGCGACGGCCGCTGTATCGACCGGGTCGATCGCCGGTTTCATGCGTCCGCCCTGCTGGAATCCGCCATTGCCTTGGCCTGGACCTCGACCAGATTGGTCGGGATCGGATTGGCGGCTAGCAACTCGGCCATGAAATAGGTGTTCTCGGCGAGGAGCCGTGCGCCGCGGTTGGTGTACAAGTGGCGGTCACCGCCGGCTTCGATGTAGCTGGCACCGGGACCAGCATCGCCGACCCAGTAGCAGTCGACATTTGGCGGGACGACGAGCCCGAAATGGCTGAGGTTGTAGAGCGTCGTGGCCGACGCGTCGTGGGCGCCGTCCTCGTTGCCAGTGACCACGACTCCGGCGACCTTGCCGTACAGCGGGAACTGGCCGGTTTCGGGGTTGATCTGACGGTATGTCCCGTCGAGGCGCTCGATGACGAGTTGTGCGACCGAGCCACGGACACCGAACCAGATGGGCGTGGCGATGATGATGATGTCGGCTTCGGTCATCTTCTCGAGGATCTTGGGCCATTCGTCGCCGTCACCCAGGTCGGATTCGATGCCGAAGGGCACGTTGTAGTCGACGACACGAATGACCTCGGTTTCCGCACCGAGGTCGACGAGGTGTCCGAGGACGTTTTCGAGGAGAGCCCCGGTGTTGGATTCTGCCGGCGACGCCTTCAAGGTGCAGTTGAGGGCGACGACTTTGATGGTGCTCATTGGAGCGGGTCCTTTCGGGTTTGGGATTTCATGATTCGTGGTGTGATTCACCGAAGGGTGCGAGGACGCGAGCCGCGTCCGTCAGCACCGCGTCGACCTGGTTGTCGGCGTGGCCCAGGTAGCGGGTTGGGCCCAATGCGTCAGTGTTCTGCGGTGCCTCGGCAGCGACGATCTGGGAGAAAGGGGTGTCGGTCGCGAGGCTGCGTTCAACCATGGAGGCCACCGCGTCGTGGGCGGCTTGGCGACCGAGCCTGGGGGCGAGGCGCATCATGACGGCCTCGGCCATGATCAGGCCGCCCGTGCGTTCCAAGTTGTCGGCCATCGCGGCAGCATCGACAACGAGGTTGTCGATGAGGTCGACAGCGGCGTTCACGGCTCCGCCAGCGACGGCCAGTGAGGGCGCGACCGCGTTCCACTCCAGCGACCAGACGGCGGTGGCTCGGTCGTGGTCTGCCACCGCGGCGTCGAGGGCGAGGTCGAGGTGGGTACGAGTGAGACGGGCCGCGCGGATGAGCTGTTGCGACAGAATCGGATTTCGTTTGTGCGGCATGGTGCTGGAGACCCCCCGTCCGCCGGAGCTGGCTTCAGTCAACTCGCCGATCTCGGTCTGGGCGGACAGCGCTATGTCGAGCCCGATCTTGGCGAGCGACGTCGAGACCTGAGCCGCCCACGCGACGACCTCGACGATCCGATCGCGAGCGGAATGCCAGGTGATCGACGGGTCGGACAGGCCCAGGTCCTCGGCAATCTTGGCGCGAACAGCGAGTCCGTTCGGTGCCATCGAGGCCAGGGTCCCCACTGCTCCACCGAGTTGGACGGCCTGGACCCGCGGGCGTAGTTGGCCGAGTCTTTCGATGTGGCGCAGGAGCGGAGCCAGCCAGCCGGCGGCGCGGTAGCCGACGGTGATGGGTAGCGCTTGTTGCATCTGGCTGCGGCCGACCAGCGGCGTATCCCGATGGGTGCCAGCGAGCTCGTAGAGCGCCCAGGCCAGCGACACCAGGTCAGCCTCGATGAGATCCAGCGCGTCGCGTACCTGAAGCACAAGCGCGGTGTCCATGATGTCCTGGGTGGTGGCGCCCCAGTGGGCGTACTCACCGAGTCCATCGGGGACGATCGTCGCGAGTTGCTCTACCAGGCCCACAACGGGGTAACCGACTCCCGTCGTCCGTTCGGCGAGTTCGGCGAGGTCGAGGTCATCTACCGATAGCCGAGCCAGCTGAGCCGCCGCCTCGGCGGGGATCATGCCGATATCGGCCTGGGCCGCGGCCAGCGCGACCTCGACCTGCAGGAACCGTTCGAGCAGGCCGCGCTCGCCGAGCACGGCTCGCAGCTTGTCGGTGGTGTGGAGGCCACCGCTGACGACGGAATCCAGTGCCGACAGTGCAGCAGGTGAGGACAATTAGGCGTCCAGGATCTGCGCGCAGTCGAGCATCTTCATCGACATCATCAGCTTGGCGTTCTCCCGATAGTCGACGGGCACATCGATCACGTGCACGCCTCCCGACTCGAAAGCGTGGCGCAAGGCCTGGTCGAGGCCGTCGACATCCTCGACGCGATAGCCGGTCGCACCGAACGCCTTGGCATAGGACACGATGTCTGGGTTGGCGAAGTCCACGCCGTGGACTGCGTGGCCCTCCATCTGTTGCTTGAGGCGGATCATGCCGAGCCCGTTGTCGTTGAAGATGACGACACACAGATCGATTCCCAGTCGAACCGCGGTCTCGATCTCTTGGCCGGTCATCATGAAGCCGCCGTCACCAACAACCGCTACGACGCGACGCTCGGGGTAGACGAGCTTGGAGGCGATCGCGGCGGGAACCCCCGGTCCCATCGATCCCAGGGCCGAGTCGACCAAGATCGTTCGGGGCGCCAAAGCGGGATAGTTGCGGGTCATCCAGAGCTTGTGGATGCCGTTGTCGAGGCTGACGATGTCCTGAGGGCCCAGGACCGACCGGATGGTTCGGGCGATGTGCTGGGGCTTGACGAGTCCCGGTGTCGGATCATCAGGTTCCGAGATGAGTGATGCGACTGCCGCCGCCCGGATCTTGGCGTATCCGTCGAACTCCCAGTGGCCCGGAGCCTCGAGGTGTCGAGTGAGTTCCCGAAGTGAGTGAGCCATGTCACCGACCACTTGATGCTGGGGAAACCAGATGGTGTCGGCAGTGGCGGGGGAGTCATGGAGATGGATGACCCGGCGTTCATCGTCCGGGCCCATTATGAACGGCGCCTTTTCCATCACGTTGTGGCCGACGCTGAGTACGAGGTCGCTGTGTTGAATCGCACAGTGAGGAAACCCCATTCCGGGCATGCCGGCCGACCCGAGGAACTGAGGGGTCGTCTCGTCGCCGACGCCCTTGCCCATCATCGTGCAGACGAACGGGATGCCAGTCGCAGCGAGGAAATCGCGGACGGCGTCGGGCACATTCTCGCGAGCGTTGGCGCTGGCGCCGAGCAACACGAGGGGACGCTCGGCCGCCCTGAGTAACTCGGCCGCGGTATCGATCGCATCGCGCGCTGCTTCGGGCTGGGGTGCGCTCGCGATGGGCAGCAGCGGATGGATCCCCGCGGGCTCCGCTGAGATGTCGACAGGGAGCTCCAGATGCACGGGGCCCTGCGGGTATTCGAGGGCCACATGGATGGCTTCGGCGATCAATCCCGGCAGCGCGGCGGGCGAAGTGACCGTCGCCGACATCTTGGTGATCGGGCGCATGAGGTCAACGACGTTGAGTAGCTGGTAGCGGCCCTGCATGTTGTCGAGAATCGGCTTCTGGCCGGTGATGACAAGCATCGGCATCTCGGCGAGCCAGGCGTGCGCAACCGGGGTTGCCAGGTTCGTCGCGCCTGCTCCCAACGTCGACATCGCCACTGCGAGCTTGCCCGTGAGATGGCCATGGGCTGCGGCCATGAAGCCAGCCGCGGCCTCGTGCCGGGTCAGGACGAACCGGAGTCGATCAGACGCGGCGACCGCGTCGACGAATGGAAGGTTCTCATCTCCGGGGTATCCGAACACGAACGAGACGCCTTCGGTCTCCAGAGCTTCTACGAGTTGTTCTGAGGTGTTCATCGCGGTCAGGCCTCCTTGCTGCCGTCGCGCAGCACCTGGGTGGGGTCTTCGTCTCGGATCATGGACTGCATCTGCGTGGCCATTGCCTTGATCTTGTGTGCCATCTCGAGGATGCGGCCGACCTCGCCGGCAGGAATGACCGCGGCGCCGGTGGAGTCGGCGAAGATCACATCGCCGGGGACGATCGTCACGCCACCAACGCCTACAGGGACGTCGGTGATGAAGGGTTGGATGATGTTGTTGCCGCCCCGGATGGCCTCCCCGTGGCAGTAGAAGGCGCCCGGCGCTGCAGCGAGTTCGTCGAAGTCTCGAAGGCGGCCATCACACAACGCTCCGGCAAGTCCTTGGTTGGCCACTCGGGAGAGCTTCGTCGACCCTCCCAGTGAGATTTCGGGATGTCCGCCCGACGACATGACCAGGACGTGCCCGCTCGGGTCGCGTTCGCCGATCGCCCCGTAGATGGCGGGTCCGAGACTGTGACGGTGCGGGTCCATGAGATCCTTGCGGACCGGCAAGAAACCGACCGTGAGCGCCGGGCCGAAGAGCACCTTGGACGGGTCCGGCGACACGAGACCGATGATGTGTGAACGATGGTCGAAGGACTTCGTCAGGGCGTCGACGACGTCTGCTGCGGCCAGGCCCTCGATCGGGGCCCCGTCAAGCGGCTCGGGCATTGCACTCTCCTCAGATGGTGGAATCGTTCGTACGGGAGGTGGGTGACCGTGGCGCCGCCAGCGTTACACCCTGCCGAGAAACGACGCTGGTGTAACGATCATCGAAGCTGCGGCTACCCACGATCGTGAACCCAACCACTTCTCGACTCCGAATCTGAGAGCCCCGTGGTTCTCGTCGAGGTCGCAGCAGTGTTGGCGGGGATCGTGAGCGCGGGATGGCTCGTGATATCAGCGGTACGGACCGTCGTCATTCCTCGACCCGACCGCGTCTGGATGACGGCCACCTCCTTCGAGCTGGCCCGTCGAGTCAGCAAGTCGCTTGGGGACCGGATGGCCACCTCGACGAGTCGCCATCGGGTGTTGGGGGCATTCGCGCCGTCCGTGCTGATATCCCTACCGCTCGCCTGGTCGTTGGGACTGATCGTCTCGTTCGCCTCGATCTTCTGGGGCCTCGATGTCGGGTCACTGTCCGATGCCTTCGAACTCTCGGGCTCGTCTCTCACCACGTTGGGGTTCGTGGCCGCGCCGACGTTGGCAACGCGATTGGTCGCCATTGTCGAAGCTCTGCTCGGGTTGGCAATCGTCGCGCTCATGATCAGCTTTCTTCCCACCCTCTACGCAACGTTCTCGCGGCGCGAGATCGCCGTCGGGCGTCTGACGACCCGAGCGGGTGAGCCGCCGGATCCCGTGGAGTTCATCACCCGGCTCGACGCCATCGACCGGCTCCACCACGTCGGAGAACGGTGGGACGACTGGGAAGACTGGTTTGTCGAGCTCGGTGAGACCCACACCACCTTCCCGGCCTTGATCTACTTTCGGTCAGCCCGCGCCGGCCGATCGTGGCTCAGTGCGGCTGAGGCCGCGCTTGACACTGCTGCGCTGCTTCGAGCGACCGAGCTGGTCCCCAGGACCGGTCAGGCGGACACCATGATCCGTTCGGGATATCTGGCGTTGCGGGCGATCGCGGATTTCTACGGGATCGAGGACGAGCGCGACCCCAGCACAGCCGGTGATCTTTCCGTCTCACGCAAGGACTTCGAGCGAGTGTTGGATGAACTCGACTCTCGCGGCATCGCCATGGGCGTGGAGCGCGACGGCGCCTGGCGTTCGTATCGAGGATGGCGGGTCAACTACGACAACGCAGTCTGCGGGTTGCGCGAGCTGATCTCCGATGAGCCGTCGCATTGGATAAGGAAGCGCTCCGACCCCGTTGGTTGAAGTCACGGTGCGGCGTGACCTATGCCACCTCTGATCCGTGTCGAACTCGAGTACTGTATCGATTAAGGACTGAATCGATCAAGTAGATCGATCCGAACATCCCTCGCCCCTTCCAACCACAGGAGTGTCACCATGAGACTCATTCTGACCCGCTACCTGAACACCACCCCGAACGTTGTCGCGGAAAAGCTCGACCGGGCTGTATCGGCAGGGCTCGACGTCGCCTCCGACAGGATCGCCGGCGACCGCGGCGAGACTCGCACCGAGGAGATCTCGCAGGGCCTCAGAGTGAGCAAGGGACTCACCTCGCTCGACGGCTCTGAGGTGCGAGTGCACGAGGACGGGCCACTGACCACACTTGAGGTCGCGGTGCCCTGGACCGAGGCTGACACCGGTAGTCCGAAACTGTGGGCCGCCGTCCGCTTCACCGAGATGATCGTCGACGAGGTCAGCGTCGCGGCCTGATCGGGCTCCGTGAGCCAAGATGAGTGACATGACGGCTCGGGTGACGCTCCAGACGATCGCCGATCGCCTTGGGGTGTCGCGCACGACCGTCTCCAATGCCTACAACCGTCCGCGGGAGCTTGGCGCCGACTTGCGCGAGCGCATCCTCGATAGCGCGGCAGAGCTCGGCTATCGAGGTCCCGATGCCGCCGGGCGGATGCTACGGACCGGGCACATGGGGGCCATCGGGCTTCTGTTCACTGAGGATCTTCGGTTCGTCTTCAGCGACCCCGACACCACCAGCTTCATGCGAGGCGTGGCCGAAGCGACTTCCCTCTCCGGTACCGGCCTTACCCTGCTGCCGGCTCCCGCCGGGCTCGACGTCTCCCTCACAGCAGTCGCGACTGCGGCTGTCGACGGACACATCGTCTTCTCGGTCGCCGACGGTCATCCGGCCCTCGGCGAGGTGCTCGACCGAGGCCTACCGATCGTCATGGTCGACGAACCCGACCTCGGCCATCGCACCTCGTTCGTTGGTATCGACGACCGCGACGGGGCGCGCACCATTGCCGCTCATCTCATCGAGCTGGGCCATCGCGAGCTGGCTGCGGTCCTCGGTCGAGTGGCGTCACCCGCAAGAACTGGCCGGATCGATCAGAACCGAGAGGACGAGATGACGGCTCGTGTTGCTTGCGAGCGGGTCGCCGGTTATCGGTCGGCCATGGCTGACGCAGGACTCGACCCCGACGATCTCATACTCTGGGAGGCAGGCGGCAACGACCCTGACACGGGACGTCGGGCCGTCGTCGAGCTGCTGGGTACCCATCCCTCGCTCACCGGCCTGCTCTGCTTCAGCGACCAGCTCGCCATCGGAGCCAGTCAGGCCGGCCAGGTTGTCGGCCGAGAGGTCCCTGAGGATTTGTCCATAGCGGGGTTCGACGACGTGCCCAGGGCCCGAACCTGGGACCCGCCACTCACCACGGTGCGTCAGCCGCTCGTCGAGAAGGGGAAGGCCGCCGCGGAGCTACTGCTTGAACAGATCGCGGGGGCTCCGCCGCGCCGCGTCATGCTTCCGATCGAGCTCGTCGTCCGCTCGTCGACCGCACGGCGAAGTGCTCAAGGCGGGCGCGGACCGGTCAACTCGTAGGTCTCGCGACCGGTGGGGGAGTCATCAATTGAACGCGGTCAGGTGATACCCGACAAATATGATCGGAATTATGATGAATTGATCGCATGGAGGGGTAGCTTGCCCAGGAAACCCGACCACGTAGATCAGGTATCGCCCCTCTCATGACCAACTCCCTCGTCTCCACCCGCCCGGTCGAGCTCCGCCGACGTGCTGCACTCACCCCCGATGCGGTCGCACGCGCCAACCGCGATCTGGCCACCGCAACGCCCGCCGAAGTCATCCAATGGGCGTGCGACCGATTCTGGCCACGGCTAGTCATGACCGCCTCTTTCGCCGACACGACCCTGATCGACATCGCCACCGGGGTCCACGCCGACATCGAAGTGATCTTCCTCGACACCGGGTTCCACTTCGCCGAGACGCTCAACACGGTCCGCCTGGCGATGGAACGGTACCAACTCAATCTCACCGTGCTCCGGCCCGACCCCGCTGCACCCGATCTGTGGGCTGAGGGCACCACAGCGTGCTGCGCCGCTCGCAAGGTCGATCCGCTCGACCGGTACCTCGCGACGAACGCCGACGCCTGGCTGAGCGGTGTCCGCCGGGCTGATCATCCGAGCCGTGCCGACGCCCCGATCGTGTCGATCGACCGGCGCGGGCTCGTCAAAGTCAACCCGATTGCAGCGATGACCGACGCCGAGCACGAGGCCCACATCGTCGAGCACGACGTACTAGTCAATGCCTTGCAGCTCGACGGGTACGCCTCGATCGGCTGCTGGCCATGCACCGAACCGTCGACCGACGGTCGCTCCGGACGATGGGCCGGCAGCGGCAAGTCCGAGTGCGGGTTGCACCTGTGAGCGCGCCTGTCTTCCACTCGCCCTACCCGGTCAACCTCGACCTGATGGGTCGGCGCGCCCTGGTCGTCGGTGGCGGCCCGGTCGCGGCCCGCAAGGCCGAGGGGCTCCTGCGGGCCGGCGCTGTCGTGACTGTGGTGGCGCCTACCGCGGTGACCGAGATCGCCGAAGACCCCGTGGTGCGCTGGCACGAGCGCGAGTATCGCCGTGGCGAAGTCGCGTCGTACCGGATAGCGATCACCGCAACCGACGACGCGGCCGTCAATGCCCAAGTCGCCAGAGACGGGGACGCCGCCAACGTGTTGGTGAACTCCGCCGACGACCCAGCGAACTGCTCGTTCATCCTTCCGGCGGTCGTGACTCGGGGCGACCTGCAGATCACGGTCTCGACCAACGGTCGCAGCCCGGCGATGTCCAGATGGGTACGCCGCCGGTCGGAATCGATCTTCACCGACGTCCACGCCCGGCTACTCGATCTGCTGAGCGAGGTGCGCGACGAAGCGCGGGCAACGCTGGGCACGTCCGAGCTGCCCGGCTGGGACGACGCCATCGACAACGAACTGATCGACCTCGTCGCTGCCGGACATCTCGACGCCGCCCGCCATCGAGTTCGCGGCTCACTCGGCCTGCAAGGAGCTAAGTCATGACCGTGCACCTAGTCGGAGCTGGCCCCGGCGATCCGGATCTGCTCACCATGCGGGCCGTGTCACTGCTGGCCCGCGCCGATGTGATTGTGCACGACCGGCTCGTGGACGGGCGGATCCTCGCATCGGCCGCTCCATGGGCCGAGATCGTGGACGTCGGCAAGTCGCCGGGCTCACGCCGCAACAACCAGGCGCAGATCAACGCGATCCTCGTCGACCGCGGGCACCGATTCGACACTGTCGTGAGGCTCAAGGGCGGAGACCCGTTCGTGTTCGGTCGCGGCGGCGAGGAAGCCGAGGAGCTTCGAGCCGCCGGTCTCGATGTTGAGGTCGTTCCAGGCATCAGCTCGGCCGTTGCCGCTCCGGCGGCAGCCGGAATTCCGGTCACGATGCGGGGCGTTGCGAGTGGCGTCACGATCGTGACCGCCCACCAGGACCCGTTCAACGACCGTCATCTCGATTGGCACGCACTGGCGGTGGCCGGCACGACCCTGGTCGTCCTGATGGGGGCCGCCCGCGCCCGCTCAATCGGCGAGCGTTTGATCGCTGGGGGCATGAAGGGCACGACCCCTGTTGCGATCATCACGTCGGCGACCTGCGACGACGAGCACGTCGTGCGTACGAGCCTCGCCGCGCTCGGCACTGAACCCGTTCGCAACCCGTCGACGATCGTGATCGGCGATGTTGCTGCACGAGACGTGCTGCGCGATGCGCCCGAGCTCGCCGCGTTCGTTCCCCTCGCCACACAAGGAGTCACGCCATGACCGTGCTCGACGACCCGATCGACCTCGAACGCCCGTCCCACCACGGGATCAGGGTGCTCCCGCGCGACCTGTGGGACCGCGACCAACTCGCGGACATCGTCAAGTTCCGCGATCAGCTCGCCGGGTACCTGGCGGGTGAAGTGCCCGAGGACGTCTTCCGCGTCTTCCGCCTCACGAACGGCATCTACGGCCAGCGCCAGGGCGGCACGAATCAGATGGTCCGCGTCAAGGTGCCCTACGGCTCGATGACTCCCGAGCAGCTCGAAATGATGGGGTATGTCGCCGAGCGCTACAGCCGCGGCTGGGGACACATCACCACCCGACAGAACCTCCAGTTCCACTTCATCGAGCTGCGCGACGTCCCCGAGGTGATGGAACACCTCGCGTCGGTCGGCCTCACGAGCCGGGAGGCTTGCGGCGACACGGTCCGCAACGTCCAGGGGTGTCACCTCGCCGGCGCGTGCCCCCAAGAAGTGCTCGACATCACCCAGTGGGCAGAGGCTGCGTATCAGCACTTCGTGCGTAGTCCGCTCGGCCAACGACTGCCTCGCAAGTTCAAGATCAACTTCTCGGGCTGCGCCACCGACTGTGGCCAGGCGATGTTCAACGATGCCGGGGTGGTCGCGGTCAGCCGGACCGGGCCCGGCGGAGAGGTTGAGCGCGGATTTCGCGTCTACATCGCCGGTGGGCTCGGGACGACCCCACACCCTGCGCTCGCGCTCGAGGAGTTCACGACGCGCGAGGAACTCCTCCCGACGATCGAGTCGATCCTGCGCGTTTTCGACCAGGCCGGCAACCGTGACAACAAGCTTCGGGCCCGCATGAAGTGGCTGGTCGACACTCTCGGAATCGAGGAGGTGCGTCGTCGCGTGCTCAGTACGAGGAAGCTCCTCGTCGCGTCCGCCACCTGGCCCGGCGGCGTCCCCGCCGAGGTTGTCCAGCACGGCGACGATCCAGCCGGCGTGCTCGACGAGGGCAACGTCACGCGTATCGGGCAAGGCATCGACCAGGCGAGCTTGGCGAGCACACCGGTCAGCATCGGAGGCCCGTCGCCGTATGTGCGCTGGCACCACGTCAACGTCGTGCGTGGCGCCGGCAACGGCTCGGTCTCTGCGTATGCCCACGCCGACCTCGGTGACATCACCGCCGACCAGTTCCGAGCCCTGGCATCGATCCAGCGTGACCTCGGCGCCAGCATTCGGCTCACCAACCGCCAAAACGTCGTATTCCGAGACCTCGCCCACGAACAGCTCCCGACGCTGTTCGAACAGCTCGCCGGAATTGGTATGGCCCAACCCGGAGCGGAACTCGCCCGCGACGTCGTCGCTTGCCCGGGCGCCGACACCTGCAACCTGGCCCTCACCCAGACCCGCGGCCTCGCCAAGGCGATCGCCGACCGCCTCGAGGAAGAGGGGCTCGCTGAGGTCGGCGGAGTCCGGATCAACATCTCCGGCTGCCCCAACTCGTGCGGACAGCACCACGCAGCCGACATCGGCTTCTTCGGAGCTGAGCGACGCGCCGACGGACGGCCCGCACCCGGCTACCAGATGCTGCTCGGCGGGTACGTCGGCCAGGAACAGATCCACTTCGGCGACAAGACGCTTCGCCTGCCGGCCAAGAACGCTGCCGAGGCCGCCGTTCGAGTGATCCGACGATTCGCCTCCGAACGAAGTGCCGGTGAGACGTTCCGTTCCTGGCTCGACCGGGCCGGCGGCGCAGCGGCACTAGGAGAGGAGCTGGGCGAGCTGGACGTCTTTCCGGCGTTCGCAGAAGATCCTGACTTCTACATCGACTACAGCGAGACCAGCCCGTACACGGCAGAAATCGGCGAGAGCGAGTGCGCCACTTGACCAGTCCACACGCCGACGACGAGCCTCCCGGTTGTGGTCAGCGGATGGCTTGGCGGAGCGCCATGTCGCCGAGCCGGGTGGGAAGTTTCGCGAGGATCGCTGGAGTCCTGGCGTCCCAGCCGATGTAGTAGTGAGCCTTTGGCTTCTTCGCGGCTACGGCCTTCGCCACTGCCTGAGCGGCGCGGCTGGGATCAGCGGCGCCACGACCGCGTCCAGTGAGTCGGCGGCGCCCTCTGATCTGAGGGTGGTAGATCTCGACCGGCCCGGTTTGGGCGAGTAGCTCGGTGTAGCGGCTGAGCGCGCTATCGAGAATCGGTGTCGAGGTCGTACCCGGGACGATGACCGACACGTAGCGGCCGCTGGGAGCGAGTTCGAGCCTGAGCACGCGTGACAGGGCCTCGAGGGCGTGTTTCGAGATGGCGTACGAGCCGTTGATGGGCAGCACGACGAATCCTTCGCCCGACCCGATGTTGATGATGCGGCCGCCCGGTTCGGCGAGCATTGGAAGGAACGCTTGGCACACAGCCAGGGCACCGACGACGTTGACGCAGATGACGTGCTCAACTTCCGGGAGATCGACCAGCGCCATTGGGCCCGCCCCAGAAACGCCGGCGTTGTTGACGATTGCACGGAGATGCGTGTCGCCTAGTTGCTCGTGGATTTCCGCGCGCGCCGCTTCGATCGACCGGGAACTGGTGACATCGAGTGCAATGGGCCGGACGTCGCCGCGCTCGGAGGCCAGGCCGGACAGCGACTCGGTCCGGCGGACGGTAGCGAACACCGTGTGCCCCGCTTCAGCGAGCGCCCGAACAGTCGCTCGGCCAATGCCCGTACTCGATCCAGTGACCAAAACGGGTTGGATCAGCTCCATCACGGTGCTGGCGCTCCGGGTCCGAATTGCCGAAGGGCACCGACCATGTACACGAGAGCGTCCTCATAGTCGTCGGCCAGCGCTGCGGGGTCGTCCACTGAGGACAGGTGAGCTGAAGCGGTTTGGAACACGCCGACGAGTAGGCGCGTCATCGGTTCGACAAGGCGCTTCGGAAAAGCCCCGGCCGAACTCCAACCGTCCACGCCAGCCGCGAGCGGCCCGCAGATCGTCGTGTAGATGACTTCGCTCCATCGGCGGTAGCCCAACACAGCGGGTGCGTCGACAGCCAGAATCCTGTTTACCTCGGGCACACAGAGCCGTTCCAAGAAGAGCCGTGCCGCGTGCCGTTCTCTCTCGGAACTGTCGTTCGCGAGTTCATAGGACGTGTCCCACACCTCCGAGACGAGTTCCACCGCGAGCCGTTGTGCGACTTCGTCGAAGATCTCGCGCTTGTCGGCGAAGTGACGGTAGAAGGCGCCACGAGTGGCGCCCACAGCCCGAGCGATGTCCTCGAGAGCGGTTCGTTGGTAGCCAGTGGTCCCAAACGCCGCTCGCGCCGCTGCCAAGAGATCGGCGCGCGTCTGCGCACTCCTTCTCTGGCGCAAGTTCAATTCGCTGGGAACGTCGGCGATCACAGGTACGGAACGTATCTCAGATACGGTCCGTATCCCAAATCGTAATTCGGGCACTCGAAAGGATGCGAACTGTCGGTTCAGCGACCGCCTTCAGGAGCGGCGCCTATAAGCGGTGGCATCGTCTGGTGACATGGCGGCCAGCTGTTCCTCGCGGATGCGCTCGCGCTCCGCGCGGCGGGGATGGCTGATTCCCTCGCCGATCACGGCCTCACCCTTGTCGCACACGATGTAGCGGCTCAGTCGCTGGGCATGGGGCGACAGCGCTGCCCAGGTTTCGTAGGACATCGAGTTGGCGAGCGCTTCGCTGCGGAACCAGGGGGCCATGTACTCGACGTTTGGCATCGCACGGATGTCTCGGGACAAGTTCGGTGTGCCCGCGTGCCAGCAGCGCGCGTCGCGGATGATTGCCGAACCTGCGGGGAGTGGACAGACGGTGCTCATTCGCATCCATTCGGGTTCCTCCGCCAGCGCCGGTATCGGCGCGCGGGATCGATGGGTCCCGGGAAGGACGCGGATGGGACCGTTGACCGGCGTGAGGTCTACCAGCGGGAAGTTGATGTGCACCACCGGGGTTGGGAGGTCGCGCATCGAGACGCCGCGCTGCGGATCGTGGAGCTCGGTCCACACGTTGTCGGAATGTAGGCCCTGGTACTCGATGGCCCCCGGTAGGGCGAGCTCGCCGCCCGAGCCGTAGACGATGTACTCAGGACCGCCGAAGATCGACGACAGGATCGGTGTCGTGGTCGGCAAGTCGATCAGCTGCGACCACTCCGGGCGATGAAACATGTGTCGGGACACAGATGTGCCACCGAAGGAGTAGCGATGGGGAAGACCACCAGCGCCGCCGCCGACGGCGCCGTCGGGGTCAGCCTCCAACAGAGTAGCGGTGACCTCGTCGACGCCCCGGCGAAGTCGTTCGAGCTGCTCGGGGTCGAGGGCGTCAGCTACGGCGACGAAGCCATCTCGATGGAAGATCGTCGTCGCCCGCTCGACGTCACCAGCATCGACCACCTCCAACCCGGTGATGCCGTTGTGATCCCGGAGTCGATCCCGTAGCGCGATCACGTCGGGATCGTCGTAGGAGCGCGTCCAGCCGACACAACGGGGATCGCCCGCCACTAGGTTGCGGTGCTCGGGGGTGGTCTCGATGTCAATCTCGCCGACCGGCGACGCCAGCCCGAGAGGGTTGTCGTTGGACTGGGGCGACTCCTCTCGCGCCCGATTGTGGAATCCATTCGGCGGCACCGCCGCATTCCATCCAACTGACATTGTTCGCACTGCGCTCCATCTCGATGCCGGCCTGGTGAGCATCGCGGCCCGGCCTTCGGAAACATCTTGTCATGGCCGACCGGCAGCCGGTGCCGATGCTGAACGCGCCCGTAGCGACGTCAGGCTTCACGTACCACAGAAGGTTTGATAGGTGGCTGCGAATGATTCGTCGGGTGGCACGGCGAAGCGCTGGAGGCCTTCTTGGGCATCGAATGGGCTGGTGACCACCCCGAGTAGCTCTGTGAACGGCGACAGGTCGCCATGTCCGGCCGCGTCGAGTGCTTCCTCGACGAGATGGTTTCGGGGAATGTAGAGCGGGTTGTTGCGGTCCATCTCGTCGGCGACGGTTGCCAGGACAGCACCTTCGTCGTCGAGGCGCTGGCGCCAATCGGCGATCCAGGAGTCGAGACCTGGACTGTCGATGATCGTGCGCAGTGCCGAGTCGTCACCACGTAGGACGTTGGAGAGCGACCGGAAGGTGAGCGTGAAGTCGGCCTTCGCGTCGTACATCATGTTGAGGAGCTCGTCGTAGAGCGCCGCGTCGGAGCTGGCCTCCGCTGACAGTCCGATCTTGGCATGCATGCCTTGGCGCCAGTGATGGAGGTAGCGGTCGGGGTACGTCTTGAGGACAGCGGTCGCAGCTGCGATGGCCGCCTCCCGGTCGTCATCAATCAGTCCGAGCAGTGTCTCGGCGAGCCGGGCGAGGTTCCATTGAGCGACGGCCGGCTGGTTCCCGAAGGCGTAGCGGCCGTCGCTATCGATCGAGCTGTAGACCGTGGACGGGTCGAAGCGATCCATGAATGCGCACGGCCCGTAATCGATGGTTTCGCCCGACACCAACATGTTGTCGGTGTTCATCACGCCATGGATGAAGCCATTCAGCATCCACTGTGCGACGAGCGCCGCCTGGGCGTCGACGACCGACTCGAGAAACGCCAGGTAGCGGCCGTCACGGCCGACGAGAGCCGGATAGTGACGCTCGATCGCGTAGTCGGCCAGGCGTTGAACCAGGTCCGGGTCGGTAGCGTTCGCGGCGGCGTATTGGAACGACCCGACGCGCAGGTGGCTCGACGCGATGCGGGTCAGCACGGCTCCGGCGGCGGGTCCATCCCGGAGGACGTCGTCGCCGGTTGCCGCGACGGCCAACGCACGGGTCGTCGAGACACCGAGCGCATGCATTGCCTCAGCGATCAGGAACTCGCGCAGCATGGCGGGCAGGGTGGCCCGACCGTCGCCACCGCGTGCATACGGGGTGCGGCCCGAGCCCTTCAGATGGACATCGACCAGTGATCCGTCCGGTCGGGACAGCTCCCCGACGAGCAGTGCCCGTCCGTCACCCAGCGTTGGAGAGTAGCCACCGAACTGATGGCCGGCGTAGGCCATCGCCACCGGCATGGTGTCAATCGGGAGTGTGGTGCCGACCAGCAGCCCGAGGCCGAGGTCCGATTCGAGCCACGCTCCATCGAGGCCGAGTTCGTCAGCGAGCGACTCGTTCACGACGATCAGATGCGGATCTGAAGCCGAACCGGCTTGCCAAGCCACAGCCATCTCGGGGAACTCGTCGGCGTAGGAATGGGAGAGTTCGAGCGTTGCAGTTGTCATGAGGTCTCCGTTGCTGTGGTCCTCTTGTGATGTTCGACGAACACCACGCCCCTGCAGCTAGACCAGCAGCGAGGCCGATCGTTACAGCTCCGCGGCACGGGTGCGGGTCGCAAGTTCGGGCACCGGTTCCATTTCCGGCATCGGTCGGGTCTCAGCGTCGAGGCGTCGCGCGAGACGGCCCGCCCACACACCTGAGGTGAGTCCGTGGGCGACGATACTCACGAGTACGGTCCACGCCGCCACCGTGAAGATGGTTTGACCGACATCCGAGTCGAGCTCTTCGACCACGAGTAGCGCGAACAGGATCGACGCCAGGCCGCGGGGTCCGAACCAACCCAGAAACAGTCGAGTCTCGAAGAACGTCCCCGATGAGGTCAGCGACAGCACGACGGGGACGATGCGCACGACGGTGAGCGACAACACGGCGTATAGCGCGATCTGCCACGTGAGGTCGTCGAGTACCGGTCCCACGAGCACAGCCCCGAACAGCACGAAGGTGATTGCCGACAAGAGTTCGCCCTCGTCCTCGGTGAAGTCCAGGATGCCGGTGCACTGTTCGCGGGCGACTCGACCGAATGACAGCCCGGCAACGAAGGCAGCGATGAATCCATTGCCGTCCAACACCCCGGCCAGAGCGAATGCCGCAACGGCGATGGCGATTGTCGCGAGCTGCCGGTAGATGCCCTCCACATGACCAGCAACGGCTCGATGGTCCAACACGCGTCCCCCGATCACCCCGGCCGCGACCCCGGCGAGGACCCCGAAGCCGACCTGACGGGCTGCGAGACCGACCCAGTCGGAGGCGCCGCCTGCTGCTTCGGCGGAGGCGGCGGCGAGCAGCACCGTCACGACCGGCACCGCCATTCCGTCGTTCAGTCCGCTCTCGACGTTGAGGGTCTGACGGATCCTCACCGGAAGTCGACCGTCGCTGACCACGGCCTGTCCAAGCGCAGCGTCGGTCGGTGCCAACACCGCAGCGAGCAGTGCGGCCTCGATCACACTTAGGCCGGGGACGACGATCACGGCCAGTGCGGTTCCGGTGAGGATCGTCAGGGGTAGGCCGATGCCCAGCATTCGCGCGGGGAGGGCCGCCTGGCGGCGCAGGACGCGAAGATCGATTCGGATGGCGTCGGTGAACAACACCAGCACGAGCGTCGCCTCGACCAGGATCGAGGTGGCCTCGGCTTCCAACTTGAGGTCGAACCAGCCGAAACCGCCGGATCCGACGATGATGCCCACCGTCGTGAACGCCATCGGTGCGGTCACGGGAGACATCGAGAGAGGCTTCGACACGAGCGCATAACCGAACACGGCCAACGCAATGATCAACAGCTCGGTCATGGCTGTTCGGTGCCGCCGTTCTGGGTGACGAGCACGGTCTTGATGAGTTCGACGGCATCGACGGCGTCGAGTTGGAACCCGTTGAAGAGCACCGTCCGATCGGGTCGGGGCCCGATCACGACCGTCCACGGCGTCCCCCCGGTCCTGTAATCCGACATGATCGTCGGGGGATGGCCGGAGTCGTGGCCCAACGCGAGGTCATCGAGTCCGTGGCGGCCGAGCGATTCGCGTGCGGCATCGCTGGTGTTCTCATCGTGGCCTTCGAACACGGTCTGGATCGCGATGAACTTGACCTGATCGGCGTCCCCGTTGGCCTCCAACGCGGCTCGCACCGTGTTGAGCGTCGGGAAGCCATGGCTGTGACAGCCCGGGCACCATGATTGGAAGTTGTAGAGATAGATGACCGGCTCGTCGATGTCGGCGATGTGGAGGTCACCGTCGACGTTGGCCAACCATTCCTCGAATCGAAACTCCGGTGCGGGCTGACCGGCAATCCCGTACTGGTCATGCATTGTCTGTTCCTATCTTGCGTTGAGGGTCGCTGTGGGGGCCGGTCCGGGCGGGCAGTTGTCGGCAGCGGGAGGCGGGGCAGTTAGACGACGGTTCACAACAGGTCTCCAATCAGACACTCGACGTTCAGCCGAGTCGGGCAATGATGCCCCACCCCGACCGCTCAGGTCAGCGATTCGTCGATGGGGACGAGTTCTCAGACAAACATCTCCGCCCCGTGTTACACACGCCCCTACAATCCGGCGGTGACCAGTGACTCTGACATCGTCAACGCGCTCCGCGCCGGCGACGAAGACGCCTTCCGAGCGCTCGTTACCGAACTCAATCCCAGCCTCACCCGGCTCGCACGCACCTACGTGACCGACGCGCTCGCCGAAGAAGTCGTGCAGGAGACGTGGGCCGCCGTCATCAGATCCATCGACGCGTTCGAGCAACGCTCATCGTTCAAGACCTGGATCTACCGAATCTTGCTCAACAAGGTCCGTACCCTCGCACCCCGCGAAGCCAAAATCGTCCCGTTCGCAGCTATGGGCCACACCAGCGATGGCAACTACCAGTCGGTCGATCCGGACAGACTGCTGGCCGAGGGAACCCCCGGCCATTGGACAACGTCGCCCCCCGAATGGCAACGCCTCCCCGCCGACCAACTCGAATCCAAGGAAGCCCTCGCCGCGATCGCCGACGCCATCGAGCAACTCCCGCCATCCCAACAAGAAGTCGTCACACTTCGTGACATTGATGGCTGGACAGCCGCAGAAGTCTGTAACACCCTCGGCATCTCGTCAGTCAATCAACGAGTGCTCCTCCACCGAGGACGCACCGCTCTAAGAACCGTCCTCGAGGAGCACTTCACCGATGCCTGACGAACGCGACCCACAACCAACGAGCTTCAGCATCCGCTGTGCCGACGCCGTCGAACTCGTCACCGACTACCTCGACGAAGCCCTCAACCCTGCCGACCTTGCCGCCTTCCAGGCGCACCTCGACGAGTGCGACGGCTGCACCATCTTCGTTGACCAGATCCGCATGACCATCCAGCTCACCAATGCCACCAACGACCAACGGCTCAACATCATGCCCCCCGACTTCGACCGACTCGTCGCACAACTCCGAACACAAGGCAACCGGCGGCAAGACCCCAACTAATGAAGCGCTAGGTGGCTGGTGTCTCCGGCAACTCCAAGCAGGGGAGCGTCGACCCCGACATCATTCGCGAGACCGTCGACGGTATTCGCGGGACCTGAATCGCCGTTCGATGGTCGCGGGCGCTACGCCTTCACGAGACAGAATGGATGCCCGGCAGGGTCAGTGAAGACGCGCCAATCGTTCGGGCTCGGCTGCGTGCTCGCCTTCGTTGCCCCGAGGGCGACCACGGCCCGCTCGCCCTCGTCGAGGTCGGGAACGTCGAAGTCGAGATGGGCTTGCTGCGGGGCTCCGGTCTGCCATTGCGGAGGCACGTACGCGGGGTCACGCTGAAATCCGATGTCCGAACCGGACAGAATTTGTAGGCGAACCCAATCGTCGGAAGCCTCCGCCTCTTCGACCTCGCCGCCCACCACGCTTTGGTAGAAGGCCGCCAGTTCTCTGGGGGCCGGACAGTCGAGGGCGACGAGAGCGAAGGTTGCGATGGACATCGCAACGACCCTACAACGCTGGACATCGGGTCTGCGGCGTCGATGAGGCGGTCAGGTTGTGAGCGCGATCACGCGATCGAGCAGTCGCGGGCGAGGTGCACGCTGCAGCGGCAATATCAGGGTGGTAATTCCCAGCGTCGACGCGCCGCAGTCGGGTTGCGGGTTGTCGCCAACCATCAGGCACCGCTCGGCTGGAACGCCCAGGGCCTCCAGCGCCGTGTCAAACATCTGGCGGTGAGGTTTGGTGACTCCAACTTCGTAGGAGATGGCGAAGCCCGCGATCAGATCGAGGATGCCGAGAGAGTCGAAGTATGGACGGATATCGACGTGGTAGTCGCTGACGATCGCGATCTTGATGCCGTTGCGGTAAAGCGTGCTGATGACGTCGACGACTTCTGGATAGGTCCGGTAGTTGTCTAGATCGCCAAAGGAGCGCTCGATCTCAATGGCAAGCTCCTCATCGATGCCGGCGATGCGGCAAATGAGCAGTTTCGTGTCGGCGTGATTCGCAGCCGACAGGTCACAGCGCCTGTCGGATCTGAGAACATCGCGATGCTGCTCGGCACCGCGAAACGCTGCCGCAAGTTGGGCAACGGCCCCCTCGTCGTGTGGTCGACCAAGCCGCTCGAGAATCGGCTGGAAACGCTCTTCCTCCGTCGGGTACTCGACGAGGGTCCCGCACCAATCAAACATCACCGCATCGAAGGGCCGCTCGTCGCCAGGCAAGTCCGAACCATACAAGCCACGCCGCGGCAGGTGGCGAAGGCGTCTAGTTCGAGAGCTCTCGTTCGGGTGAGCCGAGACCCGGGAAGCCGGCGTAGGCGGGCAACGCTGGTTGGCCGCCGAGGTGGCAGTACAAGACCTTGGATCCTGCGGAGATCTCGCCTGATCGGATCATGCCGATGAGGCCGGCCATCGACTTGCCCTCGTAGACCGGGTCGGTGAGCATCGCGTCCGTGCGCGCTGCCAGATGGATTGCTTCGACGGTCGTGGCGTCGGGCACTCCGTAGGCGGGCCCTTCGTAGCCAGGTACGACGGTGATCTCGTTGTCGCGGAGCGAGCGGCCGAGTTCGACCTTCTCAGCGGTGTTTGTGGCAATCCGTGTGACTTGCTCAACGGTCTGTTCGAGGGTTGCAGAGGCGTCGATACCGATGATTCTTCGGCCTGGGCGGTCCGAGAGGGCGAAGCCGGCGATCATGCCGGCATGACTTGATCCGGTGACGGTGCAGACGATGATGTTGTCGAAGAAGACGTCGAGTTGAGCTTCTTGGGTTTCGACTTCGACCGCCCAGTTGGCGAAGCCGAGTCCGCCGAGGGGATGGTCTGATGCACCTGCTGGGATGGGATACGGCTTGCCGCCAGCAGCGATCACGGAGTCAAGCGCTTGTTTCCAGCTGTCGCGGATGCCAATGTCGAATCCAGCGGGATCGATGCGTATGTCGCCGCCCATGATGCGGGTGAGTTGGATGTTGCCGACCCTGTCGTAGTTCATGTCGTTGTAGTCGACCCAGCCTTCTTGCACCGTCACGGCCTCGAGTCCGAGGTAGCGGGCCACGCCGGTGACTTGGCGGGTGTGGTTGGACTGGATCCCGCCGATGGAGACGAGCGTGTCACAACCGGTGTCGAGGGCCTCGGCGGCGAGGTATTCGAGTTTGCGGACCTTGTTGCCGCCGAAGGCGATCCCCGAGTTGCAGTCTTCGCGCTTGGCCCAGATTTCGACCTGGCCGCCCAGTGCTTGGCTCAGGCGGGGAAGAGGGTGGATGGGGGAGGGCCCGAAGAGGAGTGGTTCGCGGCGGAACTCGTCGAGGCTCATGTGGTGACTCCAGTCGTATGCGCTTGCAGTAATCAAATAATCATATACGATCTTGTCCATGTCAACCGTTGACCGGGTGCAGGAATCGGTAATGAGCGGGCTGCTGCGAGGGGAGGTCGAGCCCGGTTCCTGGCTACGCCAGGATGAACTCGCCGGTCAGCTGGGTGTCAGCAAGATCCCGGTGCGTGAAGCGCTGCAACGCCTTGTGGGGCTCGGGCTATTGCGCTTCGAGTCCAATCGGGGTGTCGTCGTACCGGAGCTGTCAGCGGCTGAGGCCGAAGAGAACTACGCCCTCCGGCGGGGGATCGAACCGCAGCTTCTCGAGCGGGCACTTCCCCGGATCTCCATCGTGGATCTCGCCCAGGCCGAACTCGCGCTCGAGGCCGATGGCCTCTCGTTGACCGAGGCGAACTGGGCGTTTCATCGGGCGCTCTATCGCTCCTCCGGCTGGGAGCGAGGCCTGTCGATGGCCGAGATTCTGCACGTCGCCGTCGCGCCCTACGTCGTGCTCTACACCGAGTACCTGGGCGGCGCCACGGACTCCGACGCCGAGCACGCCGCGTTATTGGAGGCCTGTCGACGCGGTGACACCGAGGCAGCGTCCGCGCTGCTCCTTGGTCATCTGGATCACGCACAACAAGCGCTCGTTGGCTTCCTCGAGGAGGAGAGATCATGACGGAATCCCCTGATCTGTCGGTGCTCCGCGAGGTCGAGCAGCGAGTGCTGTGGCTCGCCACCCGCATGATTGACGCGGCCAACCGGCGAGGTGAGACCGACGTGAAGGTCGGAGGCCATCAGGCATCGTGCGCCTCGATGGTCTCCGTCATGACCGCCCTGTGGTTCGGCCACATTGGCGGGGCCGACAAGGTCGCGGTCAAGCCGCACGCATCGCCGGTGTATCACGCCATCAAGTACCTCACCGGCGAACTCGACCGTTCCTACCTCACCACCCTGCGCCAACAAGGCGGACTCCAGGCCTACCCATCTCGCACCAAGGATCCCGACGTCGCCGATTTCTCCACCGGCTCTGTCGGCCTCGGGGCAGTCGCACCTCTTTTTTCAGCGCTCACCCGCCGCTACGTCGACTCCCACTTCGGCGACCAGCCGCCGGCACGCTTCATCGCCCTGGTTGGCGACGCCGAGCTCGATGAGGGCAACATCTGGGAGTCGATCGCCGACCCAGTCACCCAGGGACTCGGGAACTTCACCATGGTGGTCGACCTCAACCGTCAGAGCCTCGACCGAGTGATTCCCGACATCGCCGCCGACCGCCTCAAGCGCTTCTTTGCCGACGCGGGCTGGCACGTCACCGACGCAAAATACGGGTCGCGGCTCAACGCCGCGTTCGCCCAGCCCGACGGCGACGCCCTCAGAGCGCGCATCGACGCCATGACGAACGAGGCATACCAAGCACTTTTCGCGCTCGACGGGCCCGCGATCAGAGCCAAATTCCTCGACGGCGCCGATCCATTGGTGCAACGTCTCACCGATCCGCTCACTGACAGCGAGCTGAAATCCTTGGTGACCGATCTCGGAGGCCACGACCTCGGCCTCCTTCTCGACACCTTCGCCGAATGCGACAAGATCGTCGACCAGCCGTCCGTCGTATTCGCCTACACCATCAAGGGCTGGGGACTACCCATGGCCGGCGACCCGCTCAACCATGGGGCCTTGCTCACACCCGATCAACTCAACACATTCCGCCACCAGCTCGGCTTCAACGAGGCCAACGAGTGGGACCGCTTCGATCCCGGCAGTCCGGCCGGACGGCTGTGCGACTCGGTCGGCAGCGACATCAACAACCCTGTGCTCAAACCGCGTCCGAGGCCCGCCGTTCCCAAATCAGCCCGCCCACCAGTCAACCACGGCTCGGCCTCAACTCAAGAAGCCTTCGGCCGTGTCCTAGCGGGCTTCGCCGACATTTCCGGCGTCGGAGACCGCATCGTCACCGCGGCACCGGACGTGTCGATCTCCACCAACCTTGGAGGCTGGATCAACAAGACCGGGGTCTACTCCCACGTTCAACGCGACGACCACGGCGGTGCTAGCCAACTACTCAAGTGGGCCCCCACCCCGAACGGGCGACACATCGAACTCGGTATCAGCGAGATGAACCTGTTCATGCTGCTCGGCCAGCTCGGGCTCAGCCACGACCACCACGGCCAGCAACTCTTCCCCATCGGCACCGTCTACGACCCCTTCGTCCTTCGCGGGCTCGACGCGCTCATATACGGCATCTACAACGACTCCCGCTTCATCGTGACCGGCACACCGTCAGGCGTGACCCTCGCCCCGGAGGGTGGCGCGCACCAGTCCACAATCACCGCGTCAGTCGGTGCCGAACTTCCCAACCTCCACTACGCCGAACCCGGTTACGCCACCGAAGTCGACTGGCTCCTGTGCGACGCCATCGACCAGATCTCTCAGCCGGACGGCACCAGCACCTACCTCCGCCTGTCCACCCGGCCTATCGACCAATCGCCGTTCGGTGCCGCCCTCCACCGCTACGGGGAGGACACCCTGCGTCGCCACGTCCTCGCTGGCGGCTACCGGCTCAAGGATGCGCCCCCCGACAAGCGCCCTGGGGTCACCATTGTCACCACCGGCGCTATGGCACCGGAAGCGCTCGCAGCCGCCGAAGAGCTCGATGAGGAAGGTGTCACTGCCGCTGTCGTCCATCTCACCAGTCCCGACCGTGCCTACCAAGCCTGGCGAGGCGCCTACTCCACAATGATGAAGACCGGAGCGGTGGTGCGGGCACCGAGCCAGCTCCACCGCCTCGTCCCGGCCGACGAGCGACTCCGGCCGGTAGTGAGCGTCCATGACGCCGCAAGCCACAGCCTCGCCTGGATTGGATCCGCCCTCGGTACCCGTCAATACGCCCTCGGTGTCGATCGATTCGGCGAGTCCGGGACCATCGCCGAACTACACGAGGTCACCGGGATCTCCGCCGGCAACATCGTCAACGCAGCGCTCATCGCCGTCAGCGAACCCGACCCGTCTCATGGCTGAGAATATCCTCGCCGATCACGAGGGCCTTGGTGAGATGTCTCGGCTCCGCCCGGCCGCACTTGTCGCTGTTGCATTTGCCGCTCTCGGGGGAATGCTCTTTTTGGCGCTGACACGACGGATTGCCGAATCGTGGTACTCGACGACCTCAGGCCGACTCGCCGCCGCGGGACTACTGATGTCGGTCGTCGCTGGTGTCGCCGGTTTGATCCCACGTGAGACACAAGGCGGGTACAACATCTGTGGCCCCGTGCTACACCTGAACCGATCTGACAGCGAGAGCTGTGCAGGGGTCCTGGATCCGTTGCCGCTGCTGGTGGCGGGGTCGATTGGTATTGCGGCGTGTCTGATGCTCGCTGCCTTGCTCGTTCAACGCCGGAAGTCGAACGTGGATTGAAGTGCTCAGCGATTCTCACCAGCCGATTCTGCAAGCGGAGCCGCAGCTGCTCGTGGGGCGTCTAGTCGAACATGCCGGGTGAGTGAGTGTCGATGTGGGCGAGGAGATCTCCGACCTGCTGTCGGTATTGCTGGAGCGCCAATCGGCCCTCTTCGGTGATTCGGTACACGGTTCGTGGCCGGTTGGCGAGAAACATCTTCTCGACGGATACGTAGTGACTCGCCTGCAAGCGGGCCATGTGTGTGCTGATGTTGCCGTGGGTGAGTCCGGTCCTCTGGGCGAGATACACGAAGTCGGCCTCGTCGACGACGTAGAGGTTGGCCATGATGATCAGTCGGGCCGGTTCGTGGATGAGACGATCTATCTCGATCTGAGGAGGTACCAGGTCGGTGTCGGGCCGGTTCACGAAGTCTCAGTTCGTGGGTGGCGGTCGAGGAATCGTCTGGTCATCACCAATCCGGTCAGGAAGATCACGACACCGGATACGAGGAGAGGCCAACCCAATTGTGCTTCGACCATCGCGGCTATCGCTCCGGTGGCGATCAGAACCGCGGCGTACGCGAACGTCCGTTTCGCTACGACGATGATCCCAATCGCGACTGCAACTAGTGCCAGGAGCCATGCGATGAGGGAATCGGGGCCCACGGCCCAGTCGAGGTCGTCTGATTGCAGAGATCCGAGGGGGCGGGCCACGAGCATGAGCCCGGCAAAGAGGAATCCTGCTGTCGTGTACACCGCTCGTTCACGACGTCGGCGTTGCTCTGTGAACTTCACATAACCGGTCCGGGCTTCCACAAACCGTTTCCGCCTCGCCATCATCGGCGAGATCGACACAGCAACGAGAGCCGCTGCCCCAGGAAGATAGCCCGGCCACGTCAGCCACATGGCACCGAGCCAGGCTGTGGAGATACCCACGAATATGTCGATCACGCCGTCGGAGTAGCTCTCGCCGTATGACTCTCGTTCGAGTTCTCTCAGTTCGGGTGGGTTCGTCATCGTCAAGCTTTCCAACGAAGATTACTCTGTATGACAAACCTACTCTTTCTGAGATCGGATGGCAACCGTTCCAATCTGCCTGATGGCTGCTCCACGAAGGTGTCGGCGGACGAGGAGAACGTTTCACGGAAACGCCAACGCCCACCTGTTGAGCGATGGATCGGGCATCACTCTGAGTGATGGCTGTGTTAATCTCCGGCGTTCGGGTTGGCGAGGAACGAGAGGGGCCGAAATGAGATGGCGAGCGGCTGTGGTAGCGGCGGTGTTGATTGCGACCACGGCATTTGGCGGAGCCGCCCAAGCTCAGGACGCGCCCGTAACGCCCCCTGCCGATACGACCGTAGATGACTTCCTGCATGCGCTCGTGTTCGACTTCTCGTACTTCATCCGCCAGCGGCCCGGTGGGTTGATGTACGTCCAATACCCTGACGAGGCGGAGGATCAGACCCATCCGGACACAGGCCAGCAGGCCGACCTGTTCGGAGGGCAGTTGGATGTCCTGGGTGCTGCGACGGCGGTAGCGCCGCGAGTGCCCGACGAGAAACTCACAGAGCGTCTCGACGGTTTCGGTGATCTGAGCGAGTGGCTCGACACCGGTCCCGGGGACCCAGTCGAGCAGGCGGACGAACCGTCGCCCGACGATGGACCGCTGGAGGTCGTCGCAACTCCCGAGGAGGGACTCGGGGGCGAGCCCACTTTCTACGCGATGGTCGAGTTGAATGAGGGCTTCCTCGACTCGGAGGCGGACCGGTGCGGGTTGTACGTCTACACCCGCCTCGACGATCGGGATCTCTTCCTCGAGCAAATGGGGGGAGAGGCCAATCCCATACGCAGCAGCAATGTGCAGTACTCGACCGTGCTCAATGCGGATGGTCCTGGCTCGTTGTCGAGGTATGCGGTCGAACCCGAATCGGGTCTCCCATCGCCGGATGTGACGACCGGGACCACAATGGCAGTGGGCAATTTCGTTCTGCTGACCGTTCCTGTCGCTGAGATCAGCGATGCCGAGTGGATCACGATCGCTGGATGGTGTCGACCGATCGACGATGTCGATCAATACGGCAACCCGAACTACGACCTGCAAACGCTCGATGTGGTGGTCGATGTTCCGGTTGGACCCGGGTTCTTCGATCCGGTGATCGTGCTCATTGAGGATCCCGATCTGGCCGAGCCCGAGCCCGAACCCGAGCCCGAGCCCGGGTTCGAGCATGATCCTGAGCCTGGGCCTGAACCTGAGGTTGAGGTTGAGGTAGGGGCGGTAGATGGCAGCGACACTGACGAATCGGAGAGTTCGTTGGCAGCAGCCGGCGAGGCCGCTCTGCCTGGTGTGAGTACCGAGAGCTCTGGGTCGAGTGGTGGGAACTCGAGCTCGATCTTGTTGATAATTGTCGGTGCCGTCGCGGTGGGTGTTGGTGCGTACGGTTTTCGCAGGCTCGGGGAACCGGCATGAGTTGGCAACGGATTGCTTCGCTGGCTCTCATGGCGGTTGGCTTTGGGCTGTTGGTTGCCGGGGTCTGGGGTCTCCTGAGTTCCTCCGACGACGAGTCGGTGTCATCCACCTTGGAAGCTGTCGAGGAGGTGAGCGCCACGACGACAGTTCTCCCTACGACCTCGCCAACGTCGACGACCACGACGTTGGCTGCTACCACGACAGCGAGCACCACGACAACCAGCACCACGACAACAACCGTCGCTGTCTCGACCACGTCACTGCCGCCAACACAACAGGTAGAGGCGTTCGTCGCGGAGTTCGCGGCGGCGCTTGCAGGTGGCGACGGCGAGTTCGTGTTTTCTCGTCTCCACCCGGCTCTGGTTCTCGGCTTTGGTGAGGAGCTGTGTCGACAATGGATTGGCGCGGAGATCATGGGGCTGAGCAACTACGCGTTGTCGGGGTCAATCACGGGTCCGATCACCGGCTCGCTCGACACGCCCACCGGCGCCGTTGTGTTCGACGAGCGCTATTCGGCCCCTGTCAGCTTCACGTTCAGTGGGGCGGAGTTCTCCACCGACGCCGATTTTGTGCTGCTCGACGGTGAGGTATATTTCACCGGCACCTGTCGCTGATGACGGGCGGTCGCCAGGCCAGCTGAGGATTGCCAGTGAGAGCAGCCATGCAGGGCAGATACGGATCGCTGGAGCTTCTCAGCATCGAAGAGGTCGAGAGGCCCGCGCCCGGAGACAACGAGGTTCTGGTTCTAGTCCACGCGGTCGCAGTGACGCTGTCGGACACCATGATGCGTAAAGGGCAGCCGCTTGCTGTGAGGTTGTTCTCTGGTCTGCTCCGACCGAAACAGCCCACCCTGGGTGCGGAGTTCGCCGGGGAGGTTGTCGTTGCCGGCAAGGATGTGGAGCGGTTTGTGGTAGGCGATCGTGTCTTCGGGTCGACGGGTGACGATGGCGGATGCTACGCGGACTACGTCTGTATCTCTGAGGACAGCTTCGTGGCATCGATGCCGTCGAACATGACCTACGAAGAGGGAGCTCCGGTCTGTGGAGTCTTGGCGGCGTGGAACTTCCTCCAGAACAAGGCCAAGGTTCAAAGCGGCCAGAGGATTCTGATCAGTGGCGCGTCCGGAAGTATCGGCACAGCGGCGGTCCAGCTAGCGCACCACTTCGGCGCCGAAGTCACAGGGGTATGCAGCACCGCAAACCTTGGGCTTGTCGAGTCACTTGGGGCCGACCGGGTCATTGACTACACGAGAGAAGACTTCACCAAGGGTGTCGAGAAGTACGACATCATCTTTGATTGTGAGAACAAGAGTTCGTTCTCCCGCTGCAAGAAGGTTCTCACGCCAGACGGGCAATACCTCAAGACCTATCCGGGACCGGCAATTGTTCTTCAGATGCTCTGGACATCCAGGATCGGACGGAAGAAGGCAGTGATTTCCGCAACGGGGCTCCTCCCAGTATCGAAGCGTCTCGCGCTCCTCGCGGAACTGAAACAAGTGATCGAAAATGAAGATCTCCGGCCGGTCGTCGACAAGTGCTTCGCCTTGGATGAGATTGCCGACGCCTACAGGCACGCCGAGCGAGGTCACAAGAGGGGAACTGTCGTGGTTTCCGTCGACCAAGCGAACACGATGATGGGCGATGTCGTCTGACCCGTTTCGGGGTGACAAGTATGGGTCTCGCTTGATCTGGGGTCTCCGTTGGCCCGACCAGATGCTCGGGGAGTCGGGTCTACACTTGTCCCGTGAGATGGCGGATGGTGGCAGTCCTCGGAGTGCTCGTCGCGGCTGGATGCTCCGATTCCGAGAGCTCGGCCGCAGTATCCACAACGACCACCGCGTCGCCGACGACCACGACCGATTCGCCGACGACCACCACCGAGTCGCCGACGACCACGTCCGTCTCTGCGGAGTGCGGTTCTCTGGAGCAGCCGTTCGGGCCCCGTATCGGCCTAGATATGACCGTGCGTGTGGCCCTCTTTTGTGGGCCTGGTCTGATGCCGCTTTCCGACCTCCGCCTCGTGGAGAGGGTTGTTCCAGACGACGGAGCTCCGCTCGCCGCAGCCCTTTCGCAGCTTCTCCTTGGCGTGACACCTGAGGAGGCGTCGGCGGGGTTGGGGTCGGCGTTCTCGGCCTACACCGCAGGGCTGGATCTCTCCATCGAAGTTCACGATGGCGTAGCGATTATCGATCTCACCGACGGCTTCGTCCAAACGAACAACTTCTCGACAACCAACCTGGCTGGCGTGGTCGGGCGGCAGATCGAGGCAACGGTGTACCAGTTCCCTGACATCAGTGGGATCGACTTTCGGCTGAACGGTGAACGATGGTGCGGGTGGGAATCGACCTGCGGCGATGGAGAACCCACTCCGATCGGCGAACGGCTGGACTATGTCGACCCTTCACCCACCGACACCAAAGGGGCGGCACAGTCGTTCCGGGGGAGGCTCGACGTGCGTTTCGCCGACGCTGCCAGGACCTCCGTAGAGGTATGCGTGATTCATCCTGATCCATCGATCGGGGTCCCCGTCGCCACGTGCGGGAGCGACAAGTACGAAGCCAGCGAGGCAGTACTCAACCTCGACTACCGGATCGTGCTCGACTACCGAGTCGAGCAGGTCTACGTCAAGTACTTCCGTGACGACGCGGCGATCGCGCTCGCTGGCGTCCATATGTCGGAGTTGCCGCTGCGAAGGGGCGACGAAGGCAGCGCAGTCTCGCTGGTCCAGCAGGGCCTGGAGGCCTTCTGCTTTCACCACGCCGACGAGGTAGCAGCAATGCGGCCCAACGAGGCGTTTCCCTCAGCCGCCCCCGGTGTCTTCGACGACGTGACCGAGTTCATGGTCCGCCGCTTCCAGGAGTACGCCAGTGTGCCCGCGGACGGT